>JBCDLC010000020.1:0-54946 GCA_038745855.1 Pseudomonadota bacterium
AAAGACCGCCCCCCTCCCGTCCAACAATCAGCGCCCTGCCCCGACGCGCAGCGTCGCAAGGCCGACTGGCCGCCGGCGCAACTGCGCCGCCCCCGCGGAGCCATCCGCGAAGCGGATCTGGCGTGAGCGATATCAACAACCCGGGAACCCAGCGGGGGATCAAAGCATAAAGGGAGCGCAGCGACTACAGCGGAGGATCAAGGCATGGAGCCCTCCTATTGCTCGGAGTAATCGATGCGGCAGAAGGTTTCGTCGAGGGCGACGAGGGCGGTTCGGTCGCCTTGGGTGGTTCCGAGGCCGATGCTTTGGGCGCTTCGGATATCGAAGGCGGAGAGTGCGGCACGGCTGGTTTCGGAGAGGATTTCGCGGCCCTCTTGCCAGCAGGTCACCGTGAAGGGGGCGTCGCTGTTCACGGGCTCGGCGGCGGCGGTGAGTTCAGGGCCAGCGAAAGCGGCCAGGCCAGCCCCGCCACCGGTCGCGAGGAGCGCGAAAAGGCAGGTGGCCAAGCGGCGGGAGCGGAAGGGACGGAGCATCGGTCTGGCCTTTCTTTCGGGGTTCGGTTTGGTGGCGGGTTGGGTGGCTGGCTTGGTGCGAATAGGGGGCTAGCGGATCAGGAACTCGCTGGTGTTGACGGCGAGATCATCGGGGGCAACGGCGCGGATGGCCTGTTCGAGGACCCGGAGGTCTCCCATGGCGATCGGGGTAAGGTCGGCCTGCTTCAGGGTTTCGGGGAAATCCACCCCGATTTCCGAGCGGGAGGCGAAGCATTTGACGTTTTCCGTCGCGCCCGCCTGTTCGAAGACGATGCGGAAACCGGCCCCATCATCGGGGATCTTGACGAGGGTGCCGCCGCTGACCCGGGCATTGGGCTGGAACCGGTTGGGGAAGATCCGCGCCACGGTGCCCGCGCCATCCCGGTAGTAGCAATAGAGGTACGCATCGGCATTCAGGCGGACGCGCATCTGCAGGGGCATGTCGACCTTGTAGGTTGGGAATTCGAGCGTGTCGGTCATGGAGATGAACAGCCGCTCTGCGATGACATCGTCGACCGAGGCACCGGCGCCCTCGATGGGCTTGCCGCGGCCGGCCAGGGTCATGTCACGGCCGTAGAGGGAGCTGACGAGCTGGCGGTCAATCCGGCCGGTGGCGATGAGATTGTTGCTCGCCTGGTACTGGCCGATGGCTTCCTGCAGCGCGGCATTCGATGTGCCGTCTATGGCGCCGGTATAGAGATCCTGGCCCGCGAGGGCGCGTTGGACGAACTCGGTCCGCTCCCGCTCGCTCATAGCGCGGTAGTATTTGCCGGCTTCACGCTCTGCGGCGGGGGTGGCTTGCTCGAGGCCGAGGCAGCGCCAGTAGGGGACGCGGGTGAGCTTACCGAGGCTTTCGACCGTGTTGAGTTCGACGAGGGTTCGGACAGCCGTGTGCATGCCTTCGCTTTTCGACCGGGCGGCCTGGGCAAATCCGCCGACAAGCTCGCTGCCGATCTCGACGTCGAAACTGACATCGCCGGCAAGGCTTCGCCGGGTGACGGCAATCCGGTTGCTGGAGGCCACGCCGGGCACGATGAGTCCGGTTTTCACCTCGCCCACATTCATGTCGAGCCCGACAACGGAGGAGGTCGCATCGAAATTCACGCCGGCGCCCGTGCCGCCGACCCGGAGGCCGCCGCCCTGGGTGTCGGTGACGACGTTTTCGTCGAAGGTCGTGATGGCGCCGCGGACGTAATAGGTGGGGGTCAGGAGGCTCTGCTGGCGGTCATAGAAGCGCCGGTCGGGCGCTGGACCAAAGCCGGAGGTGACTTCCTCGAAATCGATGTAGGTGAAGGCGCGCGAACGGCTGCTCATGCGGCTGACGGCGGAGATGAACATGTCCCGCGTGCCGACCTGGATCTCGCCGGTGGAGTCTGGGATGCCGTTTGTCGTCAGCCGGATGTCGCGGATGCCGTAGGCGTAGAGCATGTCGTCCATGCAGGTGAGGGCATCGGAGAAATTCGTGTTCGCAGCGACCGGTTGGGCCTTGGGTTCAGCGGCGCGGTAGACCGTATCCGGACTGGCGGCACAGCCTGCGAGCATGGCCGCCGATGCCAGGAGCGCCGAGAGGCGGGTGGTGAGCTTTGGGGCGGGGCGGGGTGTGTGGGTCGTCATCGGTCTTGTTCCTCCCGGAAGGCGATTGGCGGTAGCCGTTTGGGCCTTGGTCCTTGCTTTTGAGCCATAAGACCAAGTCCCAGGCGCGATTGCATCCTTTTCTTCGCGGGCGGCGACTATTCGAACGGGATCTCGCCCGGCGCATCGGGGATGAGCGTGTCTTCGGGCGGCGTGCCGGCGTCTCTCATGAAGCCGCCCTGGGAGCGGACAACGCGGCAACGGCCACCGATGTTGATGATCTTGTCGGCGACGATGACCTGCTGGTCGGGTGCGGAACCGTCGCTGTTGGCGCCGATATTGAGTGAGCCGCAATCATCCTCGAACGATCCGTAGAAGCCCTCATCGGCGCCGCGGTGGGCGATGTCGGCCTGGATCCGATTGATCAGTGCCTGGGCATCCGAAGGAACCTGGCCGGACTGGTTGTATTCCTTGGCGCTGGCGGGCGCGGTGAAGGGGCCGCTTGCGAGCAGAGCGAGGGCGAGGCCTGATACGAAGTGGGGGGCGGCGATGCGGGGCATGGAAGGTCTCCGGTGGGGCTGTTGTTCTGAAAGGATGGTGGCGGATTTGGAGGTCTTGGGATGTGCTCACCGGCACAGGCGGCGGGAAAAAGCGCTTCGGATAATGGGGCGGTGTTCAGCAGGATCGCCCGACCTCGCCGACGACGGAGCAGACACGGCCGCCGCCAATGGCGTAGACGGTGGACGGTCCGCGCGTGACGACGATCTGATGGCCGTCCTCGCCTGAATGGACCTTGGCGCAGGCCTCGAGGATGTCCTTGCGGAAGGCGCCGCGGGTCCCTTCGATGATGGCTTCGCAGAAGGACGCTGCGTCGGTGGTCTCGTTGAAGCGGGATTGGTTGCGCTCGCGGAGGATCTCCTGGCGTTTCTCGTCGATGGCATCGGAGAGTGCGCGGGCTGTCCCCGGGCGGATTTCGGCAGAGGCGCTACCGGCTGAGATCGCAGCGGAAAGGGCGATGGCCAGGGTGATGGCGAAGCGAGGAAAGTCCTGGGTCATGGTGCGCTCTGTCGGGTTTGGTATTGGTTGAAGGAAAGATCCCGCGGACGGTTCTGGGTCGTCCGCGGGGCCAGTATGGAGGGTGCCTGTCGGTGCTCAGCAGCTTTCGCCGATGGATCCGATGGAGGAGCAGCTTTCGGCGATGAGGCCAGCGGCGGTGACGGTATTGGCGCCGTTCATGAAGGTGAGCTGCGTCGCTGCACCGCTGACATCGGCGTTGTTCATCGTGCCGATATTGTTTTCCGCTCTTGCCATCAGGCCGGCTGCGACGACGGTGTTGGTGCCGTTCACGAAGGTGAGCTGTGTGGCTGCGCCGTCGATGTCGACATTGTCGATGGAGCCGATGTTCGACTTGGCTTCTGCGCCGAGGCCGAGCGCTGCGACCGTGTTTGCGCCGTTCATGAAGGTGAGCTGGGTGACGGCGCCGTCGATGTCGACAGTCTTGTCTTCCTGGGCGAGGGCCGAACCAGCGATGGAAGCGGCGGCGAAAGCGGCGATGGCGATTTTCTTGAACATGGTGGTCTCCGTTGGGTCTCTTGGTTGTTGATCGGTGTGGGGCTTGGGTGTTGGCTTCAGTCCCTGTCCACACATTCAACCTACCCACCCGCCCCATGGGGGACTGTGCTGGCGGGCACAGGGACGCATTTTTTCGAATTTTCTTTTCCGGACGGCTTGGTGGTGGGGATTGGCTGGGGGTGTGCCCCCAAACGGAAACACCCCCGCTCCAGGTGTGGAACGGGGGTGCGACCGGCGATTGCCCGAGTGCGGATCTTGTCAGCAACCTTCGGCGTCGATCTCAACCGTCTTGCTGCGGGCTCCGACGGACCCGGTACTGATACCGAGGACCTTTCCTGATTTGGACTTGGCCGCCACCCGGCCCTCGATCGTGCGGCGCGAGCCGCCGCCAACGGTTCGGCCCCTGATGGTTCCGATACAGGTTTTGGCCGTCCGCCCGATATGCCGGGAGTCGGTCACCACTTCGCCGACGATGATCGTCTGGTCGAAACCGCCCGTAACGCGCGCGTCCTCGATGGTACCGATCTTCGTGATCGCGTCAGCGGCAATCGACCGGGCTTTCGTCACATTCGATCCCACCACGATGGTGCGCCGTGCGGACCCGTCGATCGTGCTGTCGATGACGGTGCCAATATGGGTTTCGGCGTCGGTGAGGAGCTTGGTCGCTGCGGTCACGTTCTGGCCGACCACAACAGTCTGGTCGAGGGAGCCGCGGATGGTCGAGCCGTCGATGGAGCCGATATTGGTTTTCGCTTCTGAGAGGACGCCTGAGGCGCGCGTGGTGTTGGACCCCACGACGGTGACGGTGTCGAGCGTGCCATTGACCTCCACGGCGCCCTCCTTTCCGGCATGGGCAGGGGGCGCGACGGCGAGACACAACGCGGCCGTGGCCCGCAAGGCGGCGATAGTTGGACGAACAGGAATTTGGGGCATGGAACTCTCCAGATTGACGGCTGGAGCATGGGTGCTGCTGCGGGCTGCCGCTGTGCTTGGGAACACAGGGATCCGCATTTTTCAGGGCTTCTGCGGCACCGGCGACCGTTCACCTGCCATGGGTTTTCCAGGCGGTTTTAACGTCAGAAAACGTCTTGCAGCCGCAAGACAGCCGGCAGGATCAGCACACCCAGGAGAACCGGGAACACGAACAGGATCAACGGCAGCGTCAATTTCGCGGAGAGGGCCATCGCCTGTTCTTCGGCCTTCAGCATGCGGCGGGCGCGCATATCCTTGGAGAGAACGCGCAGGGTGTCGCCCAGGCTCGTGCCCATCTCTTCGGCCTGTCGCAGCATGGTCGCCAGGCTTTGCGCATCTTCCAACCCAACGCGATCCGCAAAGGTTTTCCAGGCGGCACGGCGGGCCTTGCCGGCGCGCATTTCGAGCCCGACGGTTCTGATGTGGCGGGCGAGGATCGGGTGGCGCTGGGTCAGCTCGTCGGCGACCCTGAGGACGGCGGCGTCCAAGCCGAGCCCCGCTTCGACGCATGCAACCAACAGGTCCATCATGTCGGGCAGGCCCTTGAAGCAGGCCTTCCTGCGGGCCTCCACCTTCCGGTCGAGATACATGGTGGGCGCGAGAACGCCGGCGCCGATGGCCATCGGTCCGGCGAGCCAGAAGGATCCTGTGTTGGCCCAACTGGGCTGTACGATGCCGTAGATGATCAAGAGGCCAAGCGCCGGAATAAGGACCGTGATGACCCGGGCGGCATAGTAGAGCGAGACGGCATCGGGGTGGGCGTATCCCGCCTGGATGAGTTTTTGCTGGATTGCTGAACGTTCGGCGGCGCTCGCGGGGGTCGCATGGCGGCCGATATTAGCGATGAAGCCCTTGATCGCATCCATGAATGAGGTTCGGGTGTCGATACCGCCGCCGAGGAGCGCGCCGGATCGGGCACCCCCGAGCCGCCGTTCCAGGATTTCCCGTTGGCCGATCTGGCGCAGGATCAGCAACAGTCCGGGCAGGGCAGCGAGCAGGCTGAACGCGAACATCAACCGCACCAGGCTTCCGGGGCCTCCGAGGTTGAACGCCTCGATCATACGTCGAACGCGATCATCTTTTTCATGATCATGTTGCCGATGAACATCCAGACGCCGAAACCGAGCATGGTGTAGCGAAAGTTGGGATCGTCGATCACATAGCCGTAGAAGTCCGGCTCCATGAGGTGAATACCGCCCGCAACGATAAAGGGCGCTGCTGTCAGGATGGTTGCCGACATGCGGCCTTCTGCCGATGCCGCCACGACGCGCAGCCTCAGCGTCTGTCTGTCTCTGATGGTCGCGACGTTGTTCTTGAGAAGCTCGCAGAGGTTTCCGCCTGTTCGCTCCTGAAGCCTCACGGTTGCAGAGAAGAGATCGACGTCTTCATCGCCGATGCGCGCCGCCATCCTGTCGATGCCCTGGGTAAACGAGATGCCATAGGCGATTTCGTCGGCGGCCATGACAAATTCCTGGCCGAGCGGTGCGGGCATTTCCTTGGCCACCAATTGCAGCGAGGCCGAGATCGGATGGCCGGCCTCAAGGCTGCGCACGATGATCTGAAGCGCGTCGATCAACTGACTATTGATCTTCTTTCTGCGCCGCGTGACGCAGAATTTCAGTACAAAGACGGGCCCGAAAAGAGAGACCAGAATGACCACCGGGATCGTTAGCCAGATGAGACGGAGCTGCCAGTGGACCAATCCTCCGATCCCTACGGCAAGCGCGGCCGTGATCGCCGTCCACAGGACCGGACGGAATTTCAGGCCCGACTGCACGATGAGGCGATTGAGCGACTGGGACAGACGCTTGAACAGACCGTCCTCTTCCAGCGCCCGCTGGCGGCGGACATCGATCGTCGCCATTGCCAGCAGCCCCTCGACAAAGCCGTGGGTGAGGCGGCGGTCGATCTGCTGTCTCTGATCGAGGACTTCCTTCAGTTCAGAGAAGATCCGAAGCGCAAGCAACAGCGCGAACGTCCCTGTGGCGAACGCAAACGTCTCGTTCGGGTGTTCGGAGAAAAGCCAGAGGAAACCAAGCGACTCGGACATGGGTCAGACCAGTTCCCTGTCCGGTGTGAAGATCTCGTTGTCGACCGTCACGCCTCGGCGGTTCATCTCGTCTAGGAATTTGGGGCGCACGCCCTTGGCCACGAAATGGCCGATCACCTTGCCATTATCATCTGTACCCGTGCGTTCGAATTTGAAGACTTCCTGCATCTGCAGGACCGTGCCCTCCATGCCGGTAACTTCCGCCACGTGGGTCACGCGCCGGGAGCCATCGGAGAGGCGGTTGGCTTGGACGATGAAGTTTACCGCTGAAGCAATCTGCCCACGGATGGCTTGTTCGGATATCTTGAGGCCACCCATGGCGACCATTTGTTCGAGGCGCGTGATGGCGTCGCGCGGATTGTTGGCGTGGATGGTGGCCATGGATCCTTCGTGACCGGTATTCATCGCCTGGAGCATATCGAAGGCCTCTTCGGACCGGACTTCGCCAAGGATCACGCGGTCTGGACGCATACGGAGGGCGTTCTTGACCAACTCGCGCTGGCTGATCTCTCCGCGGCCCTCGATGTTTGCTGGCCGGGTTTCCATCCGCGCGACATGGGGCTGCATGAGTTGAAGCTCGGCGGCGTCTTCGATGGTGATCAGCCGTTCCTTTTCGCTGATCGACGCTGACAGGGCATTGAGCAGCGTGGTTTTGCCCGAGCCCGTGCCGCCCGAGATGATCGTGCTGGCGCGGCATTTGACGGCGCCCGCGAGGAACTCCGCAACACAGGCGGGCATTGCCCCGAAGCCGACCAGCTTGTCCAGCGTCAGTGGGTTCTTCTTGAACTTCCGTATGGAAACGAGCGGTCCATCGATCGCGATTGGCGAAATCGCCGCGTTCACCCTGGACCCGTCGGCCAGGCGCGCGTCCACAAGGGGGGAGCTTTCATCGACCCGCCGACCCACCGCCGAGACAATCCGGTTCACAATACGCAGGAGGTGATCATTGTCCGCAAACCGAACATCTGTCGGGGTCAGTTCGCCATTCCGCTCCACGTAGACCTGATCGGCGCCATTGATCAGGATGTCGGCGATGCTGTCATCCTTGAGCAGCGGTTCGATCGGCCCGAGGCCCACCATCTCATCATAGACCGCATCGGCGAAATCAGCGGCTTCCGACGCGGTGAGCGCGATGTTCTCGCTACGGACAAACTCACTGACGATGGCAGCCACTTGCGCGCGCAGCTGGGTTTCGTCGAGGGTGTCGGTCACCGAGAGGTCAAGCTCGTCGACCAACATGGTGTGGATGCGGATCTTGGCATCGAGTAGCGTGCGGTCTGGCTTTGGTGCCGGCGCGGGAGGCGGCGGCGGCGGAGCGATGCTCGTGCGGGTAGAGGCTGTAACCTCGTTGACGGCCGGATTTGCAGAGCCTGTCGCCGCGCCCTGGTCGAGGCCGACGCTTGCGCTTGGTTTCGGCGCGGACCGCTGAGACCGCAGGCTGGAGAAGCGCCCCATCAGGCCGCCTCCTCATACCCGCCTTGTGCGGCGTCGGCCGCGTTGAGCCGTTCGGCGATAATCTCGATATCGCGCACGATCGGACTGCGCTGGCGAACGCTGACAATCGGATCGCCCAGATCGCTGGCCACGCGGGCGGTCTCCCAATCGGAACGAACGAGGAAGTCGATCCTCCGGCCAATCGCTTCTTCCGCCTTGGGGACCGAGAAATTGTGCCGGTTGCTGCGCTTTGGGTACATTCGGTTCAGGAGGAGCCGGGATGGCGCCTGCCCATCGCGGAGCAGGTCTATGTCGCGGCAATAGTCAGCGGCCAATTGCAGACTCGGAACCGTCAGCTCACTGACGACTACGATTTCGTCCAAGGCACTGAAGACGCCGGTAGACCACGGCAATCTGTGGCGCGGAAGATCAAGGATCACATGGTCGAACTGGGCGCTGACAAGGTCGAGCAATGAGAGGACAGCGTCTTCGGTTGCAGCTTCGTCCAGGCGGAGATCGCGCGGCGCGGCGAGGATGTCGACACCACCCGGGTGTCGCCAGGTGTACGATTCCAGAAGGGATGCGTCGAGCCGCTGGGGATCCTTGATCAAGGCGGCCAGGTCCAGTTTGGGTGCGCCGTCAAGGCGCTGGGCGACCATCCCGGCCTGGAGATTGAGATCAATGATTGCGGTTCTGGCGCCCTTGCTCGCGCGCGCGGCCGCAAAGGCCGTCTCTATGGCCAGTGTTGTCGTGCCGGCCCCGCCGACACTTCCGATGAATCCCCAGAAGGCGGCCCCCTCTTCGGCATCCTTGGCTTTCTGGTCATCCCGCGTTCCCAGCAGGAAGCGCGCAAGGCCCGCGGCTGCGTCGAGCAGTTCCGGCATTTCGACATCACTCGGCGCAACATCGAAGACCCAGAATTGAGCCAGGCGCCGGATCGACACCGCGCTTAACCCATCACCGACCAGGAGCATGCCCACCTCGGGCCGTTCCCGAAGATAGGCTTCCAGCAGGTCATCCGATCCGGGCAAGCCCTTCTCGATGATGATGACGTCACCAACCGGGGGCTGGCCGCCATCGCAATGGGTGCTGTCGAGGCGATGGATCGCACCATTGCTGAGATTGGTGAGAGCGGCCATTCGGTCTGCGTTGACGAAAGCAGCAACGGTGAGAGGCCCCTTACGAGCAGTCATGAGCGGTCTCCTGGCTGGCGTTCTGCCAGGGCTTTTACGGGCTGGCCCGCCCGTCCGCCCTGGCCGCCGTCGATGGCGCCGCGTGGCGGATCTCCTTCACGCGGTGTCACCGTCTGGCGTTCGATATTGGCAGCGGTCGCCGCGCCAAGCGGTTCAGGCGCATGGCTGCATGCGGTGAGGCTTGAGGCTGCCGCGAGGATGGCGAAGCTCGAAATGGACGATCTCATCGCACGCTCTCCCCTTTTTCGTATTGGTCGAGGAGAAAGAACTCCGCCTCGGCTGGAGGAATGATCTGGTCGCCAGGCTCTGCGAGCGCGTCCACGGTGGGTGCAGGCTGCACAAGGCGCGGTGTGATGATGATCATCAACTCGGTCTCGTTCTTCTGGTAGCGTTTGGAAGAGAACAGGGCACCGAGAACGGGCACCTTCGAAAGCCATGGCGTGTTTACCGCATCCCCGGAGAAATCTGTCTGGAGCAAGCCTGCAATGGCGAAGGCCTCGCCGTCGCGCAGCTCGACTGATGTATCGGCGCGCCGCACAGAAAGGGCCGGAACCGAAACGCCTGCGCTTCGAACACCATTTCGGTTGTCCAGATTGCTGACCTCGGGCCGGACGCGCAGATTGATAAGCCCATCGCCAAGCACGGTAGGGATGAAATCAAGGCTGACGCCGAAGGCGCGATACTCGATCGATATCTGACCGTCTGCGCCAGAGATCGGGATCGGGATTTCTCCACCGGCGAGGAAGCTGGCCGTATCGCCTGAAAGCGCGACAAGATTTGGCTTTGCCAATGTTCGGAGCACACCGCGGGACTCGAGCGCCTGCAGACTGATATCGAGCCCGTCACCGCCAATCCCGGTAAGGGTTCCGAGCGCCTTCTCTGCAAGCCCCGATACCAGGCCCGGACTGACCATGAGGCTGCCGTCGCTACCGGCATAATTGAACCCGAAACCGATCTCCCGAACCACGTCCCGGCCGGCTTCGACAAAGCGGACTTCCAGCAGCACCTGTTGGCTTTCCTCGATGGTCAAGCCGTTTGCCACCCCGTTCGGCACGTGGCGCTCGGCAACCTTCAGAGCCATGTCTGCGGCTGCGGCGGTGGTGACGCGGCCATCGAGGAAAACGCCATCGTGCACCGGATAAACCCCGATATCCTCACCGGGCAGCAGGCGCATGAGATCCCGCCGCAAGCCATCGAGCGGGATGTCGACCCGCATATCGATGATTTCCACCAGGCGGCCATCCTCGCCATAGAGCAGGATCGTCGTCTCGCCAGGCTCCTTGCCGCGCACAAAGAAGGATTGATCGGTCGTCACCTTGGTGTCGGCGATGAATGGATCGGCCACCACGATCAGTGAGAACGGTGCCGACGCTTGCACGACGGTCGAGCGGCCCTTCTCGAGCGCCAGAACGGGCGCACCGACTTCGGCTTCAAGCACTTTCCACGCGGACGCGGGCGGTGCCAAGAACAGCGGCAGCAGACCGGCCAAAAGGACGATCGCGAGGACCGAAGAGAGGGAACGGCTCATTTCAAGGCCCCTTCGCCAGCCACGGGCGCTGTCTCGATGGTCTCGCGGTCACCGAGGATGACTGTGATCTCCTTGGTCTTTGGCTTGGCCCGGCGGGGCGCTGCGACCTGGCGAACGGAGCGGCGGAGTTTTGGACGCTCGATCGCGGGCTCTTCTGCGCGACGGTCAAGTTCTTCGCGGCCGATCAATGCGAGACCCAACTCGTGGCTGCGAGAGGCGGCCATGACGCGGGTCGCATTCTGGGGGGTCAACGCAAGCGTGACTGTATTCGATGGCAGGGCGCCTTCGACGACTTGGCTAAAGGTCTGGTCTGCCGCCAGGACAAGCACGTTCCGAACGATGACGCGGCCGTTGTAGATATCGTCGCCCTCGCGGGGCGTGCGAATGAACGCTGTCACATCCACATGATCGCCCGGCAGGACGAGGCCTGACACCGCAGTATCGTCGCTCACGGGTATTGAAATGGCGCGCATCCCATCCGGCACCACTTGAGAGAGGAGCTTTCTGGGCGGATGGACCACGAGCTTGCTCTGCAGGACCGGTTCTCCCTGCACGATGACGCCGTTGGTGAAGGGGGTGAGGTCTGAGCCGAAGGCGATTTGCGACAGGCTGGTGACGGCGCCGGGCGGCAATCGGTCAGCGGGCCATTCGGTGACGGTGAGCATTCCCCGCTCAAGCTGGGTGGATGCATCGATATCGACCGCGGCCGTCACCAGTTCCGCCATGGCGGGTGCGATAACGGCCGCTTCGACCATCTGTACCTCTGTCACGGCCTCAGCGTCGCCATTCCCAGAGAGTGCGATCGCCGTTGCAGATACGCATAGAACGATCGACAAACCGAAACTCATGATCGGTATGATCTTCATGGTGGCCCCGAATTCTTCGACCCATACTCTATCGTTGGGGCTACACGTTCTGGGATAAGAACCGGCGAAGGCGGCAGCCCGAATTCAATGGCGTTCGTTCAGACTACGGTAAAGCTCGGGCTGGAGGCCGTGTGGGAAGGGGGATGGCTTAGCGCTACCGGATCTGGGCCCGGAAGCTGACGGAAAAGCTGGGATCGGGATCCCCGCCCAGCATGGTGCCGGTCGGATTGATGCAGATATGCGAAACGAGGGGATCGTACCCAACGGCCGGATCGTAAGTGCAATCGTCGAAATCGACAGGTGCGGGCATGGCGGTGCTTGCGAAGCCGATATCGTCGTCGAAATCGATGATCAATCCGGATCCGTTATCCATCCAGAGGACCGCGTCGTCTGTCGCGGTGCCGCCATCATCCACATCGCCGTTGTAGAAGATGACGTCGGCGGGAAGCGGGTCGATGATTTCAACCGCATCACTGTCGACGCTGCCAGCGCCCGTGTTTGTGAACGAGATCGTATAGATCACGTCATTTCCGGGGATGGCATGCTCGCCGGGGACATGCATAGCGACCGATTTGTTGCCGACGAGTTCTGCCGAGAGTTGGCGTGGGCAGTAGGTCAGATCACCGAAACCGATGCCTTGCTGGGCTGGGTTTGCCTGGGCATTCGGGCCACTGCCCCACCGGACAATCAGCCGGTCGATCGGCGTTTCGGCGGTGATGAACAAGGTCGCGTCATCCACTGAATCCCCCACACCGCTTAAGCCGTAGATGGTGTTGAACGCGATCGCGTTGGCCTCGCCATTGGTCAAGGTTATGGGCACGTCGACGCCGCCGAGGCTTCCTGTCACTGTGAAACTGTCGATGAAGGTGGTGCCATTTGTCCCGGTATCGACGTCATAGCCCCGCAATTGGAGGTTTTCGACGCCCTGACCGGGCACGCCGATGTCGAACTGGGTGGTGATCTCTTCCGCTGTGTTTTCGAAGTTCGTGAGAAAATAGAGCGTTCCGGGATTGGTCGCCTCGCCATAGGAAACGGTGTTGCGGAAAGCGGGCGTTGCCGCACCGTCGGAGGGGATGAGATCATTGGTTGGATCGGTGACCGTGACCGTGAGCGTGTCACCATTCTGGGTGTCTGTGTCCGTCAAGTCACCGGCTGTCCATCCAAAGCCTGACCAGGCAAAGGTTCGCAATGCCACCGGGCACGAAAGCGTCGGAGGAGTGCCCGCGGGCCCACTGGGTGCGGATTGGGGTGTCAAGGTGACGGATCCGGTGTCATCTTCGCCGGGCTGTGTCGCGGCGTTGCCGGGGGTCGAGTCAATATCTGTCTCTGCTGCCGCGCTGACCTCGGCGGTGGTGGTATAACCGTCCGTTGCCAGCACATCGGCCGTGATCTGGAAGCTGGTCGATGCACCAACGGCGAGGCTGCCCACGGTCCAGGTCGCTGTGCCCGGATCATAGGCGCCACTCGCGGTGTCTGACTGATAGACAAGGCCCGATGGCAGCGGTGCAGAGACCGTAATTCCGCTTGCGGATGCGGGTCCGCCATTCGTGATCTCAACCGTCAGCACGACCGACGTGCCAAAGGTTGGCGTTGTTGTGTTGGCTGTGACGGTGACTGACAAATCGATGTTGGTCGGATCAACAGGCGTTATGAAAAGGGTTGCCCGCTCGAATGTTCCGTCATCTTCGTCGACGAACACATCGCACATGCGGAGGGTCCAGGTGCCGGCCGCGTCCTCATTGTTGAAATCGGCCAGGCTATCGGCCTCTGATCGGACTTCATTGTCAAAGAACGGTGCAGAAACGTCGTCGGCGCTTGCATGGCTGCCCGTGTCGACGACGGGTCCCGTGGTATCGTCGTCGAAAAGGACATCATAGTTGTCGAGGTTGGCCCCGAAATTCCCGCTCAACAGGTCAACCCTCGTTCCGCTCGGCGAAAAGAGAGCCATGTTGATGTCGGTTCGGTAGGTATGCGTCGCCTGGAAGCCCAGGTCGACGTCGCCGATCGCGATTGAGGTTGGGACCACGAAATCGACCTCCAACGCGTTGTTGAAGCGATTAGCATCCGTTGTGCCACAAGCGGTGGTGGACCCGATGGTGCCGCCGGTGGGTGATGCGGTGTAGGACGATGTCTGTCCGAGCGCCGTCGCCGCACCGAAACAGAGCGCGAGTGCCGCGAGGGCTGCCGATCGGAGGCCTACCCATGGCCCTTTGCTTCTGGCGTCAGTGCGCAGCCCTCGACCCACGACTGCACGCCGCGAACGAAGGGGAACCGAGGTGGCGGCCAGCGTACTCATCGGCGCATAGTGGCCATGGATCTTCAAGAAACGTTTAAGGCGTATCTGCGGGTCAGCTCGGCACAGGGCCGTTCTGCTTCTGCGATTTCAGGTCTACACGGAAACGATGACGACAGCGGCGGCCATCATCATCCTCGCAGCTTCTTCCTTCACGGCGTTCCTGTCGGGAATTTTCGGCATGGCGGGCGGGTTGATCCTGATGGGTGTGCTGATCGCGCTGCCATCGGTGAGCGTTCCGATGGCAATGATCATCCATGGGGCGCTGCAAATGACGGCGAATGGCTGGCGAACCTGGCTGCTGCGCGGTGATGTCGATTGGGTCGCGTTCAGGCGCTACACGGCGGGGGCCGTGATCGGAACGGCCGCTCTTTTTCTCGTCACGTGGCAGCCAAACAAGCAGCACGTCTACTTTATTCTAGGTTTGGCGCCCCTGCTGATCTGGCTACCGAAAGAGCGGCTGAACCTCGATATCCAGAAACCCGGTCAGGCCTTCGGGGCTGGCGTTGTTGTCCAGGGATTGAATACGCTTGCCGGTGTGGCTGGCCCGCTGCTCGATTTGTTCTTTGTCCGTAACGCCATGACCCGCCAGGAAATCGTTGCAACCAAATCGATCACCCAGGCCTTGAGCCATGCCATCAAGATTGGGTTCTGGAGTGTCCCACTCGTGAGCACCGCGGGGTTGGGCGCCCTCCCACCGGCATGGTTTTTCGCCGCCGCCATTGCGATTGCGATGGCCAGCACCTGGGCAGGTGGCCTGGTTCTCAAGCGGATGGATGACAGCAATTTCAAGCAAATCGTCAAATGGCTCGTGACGGCTATTGGTGCCGTCATGATGGTTCGTGCCTTGGGCTCTGGTTCGATATGATTTCGGTCTCCGGGTTTATTGTCCGTAAACACGACTGTGCGATACCGGCGGAGGTGGAGGAAATACCCATGGCAAAGGCCCTGTTTCACAAAAACCAGCGCGTATACGTGAAACCCGTGGGGACATTTGCCCACGTGGAGACAGTGATCCCGCACTGGGTCAAGGGCGTGGATGAGCCGCTCCGGGTGACATACTGCGTCGGTCTCGGCCGTGAATTCTCGGCGACTGAGCTGGTCTCCGAAGCAAACCTGCGTGAAGGCGATGATAACACTTCAGAGCTCGTCCGCGAGAACTGGCGGGTTATGCGGATGAAGGCGCGCTGGCAGTCCGGTGACACCGCTCACCACCCGCTGCCCGGCACCTTCCCTGTTGTTGTTACCGAGGAAAAGGACTGGGGCGGCTGGCGCGTGCCTGGAGCGGAGTATGATCGTGATCCGCACCGGATCGAATACCAGGCGCGGATCATCGCCAACAGCCCACGGATGATGCGGATCCTTTCTGCTATGGTTCAGACCGTTGCAGATTCAGTAGACGATGTTCCAGATGAAGTGCTTGAGCAGGCCAAACTCGCGAGCTCTGTTCTACGCAACATCTATGAGATCAGTCCTCAGACCGATGGCAAGGATGTCGAAGCGGCGTAAGTTGCACTTTCTACATAGCGGTTCAGTGGCAGTCAGCGGGCCATGTCGCTCTGGGCATCCGGGACCAGCATCATCTGCTTGAAGGGCGCGGCGCCAAAGATACCGCAAGCTACACCAACCAGATTGGACGCAGCGTCAATCACGCTCGGCGTCCGCTCCCAGGGTAACAGGCCCTGCACAATCTCTAGACCAATCCCGCATGCCACGAGGCCACCCGCAATCATCCACCATCGCAGATGCGGGTAGCCCAACCGCCAAGCGGCCGCCAGGACGAAATACGCCACCATGTGCAGGACCTTGTCAGGCAAAAGCAGCAGGAACGGGTCGGCATCGGTTGATGGTTTCAGGGAAAGATAGGCAAGCAGCACCAGTCCCAATGGGGCTGCCAGCGCTGCCATGCGGCGAAGCCATCCCAGGGCCGGTTTCTCGGCCAGTGCCATGCTTGCCATTCCATGTTCTCCCTCTAGCGGCATGCGGCTGGGCGGTGTTGTCGAAATTCCCCGATCTTGCCGCCTGGCGCTCTTGCACCTTGGACCCCATCTGGGACACATCTAGGGTCCCGATGCCCTCGGCGTGTGCTTAAACTTTGGCAAGGACTGCATTTCATGCGAACCGATACCGCCCTCGCTTTCCTCCTCGAAGACTACAGCCCTTATCCGTTCGCAATCGACCGCGTGCAATTACGGTTTGATCTTGATGCGGAGTCCACCGTCGTTGAAGCGGTGATGTCGGTCCGCCGGACCGGTGAAGGGCCGATGGTGCTGAATGGCGAAGCGGTGACGTTGAAATCGATCGCTATTGATGGGCAAGGCCTGGGCGCGGGCGATTATTCAGTCGACGGACAGACACTCACGCTCACATCACCGCCGGATGCATTCGAGTTGACAACGCGCGTTGAGATCAGCCCCGAGAACAACACGGCGCTTTCCGGTCTCTATGTTTCTGGCGGACGTCTTTGCACGCAGTGTGAAGCCCATGGCTTTCGCCGGATCACCTTCTGGCCCGATCGGCCGGATGTGATGAGCCGGTTCCATGTCCGGCTCGAAGCGGACGCGGCCCGTTACCCAATCCTGTTGTCGAACGGCACACCGGGCGAGGCTGGACCGCTTGAGAATGGCCGGCACTATGCCGAGTGGGACGATCCCCACCCGAAACCCAGCTACCTTTTCGCCCTGTGCGCCGGGGACTACGACGTATATCGCGACTCGTTCACCACAGCATCGGGCGAAGACGTCGGCCTGGCCATCTATGTGGACAAGGGCGATGGCTCCCGCGCAGCCTATGCCATGGATGCTCTCAAGCGTTCGATGAAATGGGATGAAGAGGTCTTCGGTCGCGAGTACGATCTCGGTGTCTTCAACATCGTCGCTGTCCGTGACTTCAATTTTGGCGCAATGGAGAACAAGGGCCTCAATATCTTCAACTCAGCCTATGTTCTGGCCGATGAAGAGACGGCGACCGACATGGACTTCGAGGCCATCGAGTCGATCGTCGCCCACGAGTACTTTCACAACTGGACCGGGAACCGGATCACGTGCCGGGACTGGTTCCAGCTTTGCCTGAAGGAAGGGCTGACCGTCTTTCGCGATCAGGAGTTTTCCGCCGATATGCGCTCGAGGCCCGTACAGCGAGTCAAGGATGTGATCCGCCTTCGCGCTCGCCAGTTCGCCGAGGATGCGGGACCTCTTGCCCATCCTGTCCGACCCGAAAGCTATGGCAGCGTCGACAATCTTTATACTGCGACGGTGTACGAGAAAGGCGCTGAGCTTATCCGTATGCTGAAGACCTTGATTGGTGGAGAGGCCTTCAAACAGGGCATGGATCTTTATTTCGGCCGCCACGATGGCCAAGCCGTGACGATCGAGGATTTCTACGCGTGTTTCGAAGAGGCCGCTGGGCGCGATCTGAGTGCCTTTCGCCGTTGGTATGCCCAAGCCGGCACACCGGTCGTCCGTGCAAGCAAGGCCTGGGATGCCGATAGGAACAGGCTAACGCTGACGCTTCGCCAATCGGTTCCGGACACACCTGGGCAGACGGATAAATTGCCTGTTCCTATCCCTCTGCAGACGGCCCTTCTGTCTCCCGATGGCAAGCGTCTCGAAGAGCGTCTGGTGGTTCTGACCGACGCGGAGGAGGTCATCGCGTTCGATGGGGTCGACGGGCTCGATGAGCGGGCAATGGTCTCTTTGAATCGGCGTTTCTCGGCGCCCGTTACCGTGGTGTGGGACAAAGCCGAAGAAACCAGCCTCACCATGGCGGCCATTGAAGATGACCCCTTCAACCGGTGGGACTTGCTGCAGTCTCACACCTCGAAGGCTATCCTCGACTTTGCTGAAAAGGACACCGAAGCAGAAGGCCATCCGGCAATCGAGGCGGTCGCTGCGGCCGTGATCGGAGCGGCTGAAACAGACCCGGCCTATGCGGCGCTTTTAATGCGCGCTCCCACAGTCGGTGAGCTGTTCCTGCAGCAATCGCCTGCAAATCCCGTGACTGCGGAGATGGGGCGAAATCACTGGCGCCGGGCGTTGATCGCCCACCCCGGACTGCGGGCACTATGCGATGAGATTCTGGCGATGGCGTCTGCTGCGCCGTTCTCGCCAACCGCGGACCAAGCGGGCAAGCGAGCGCTGCGAACGGCCATGATCTCGGCGTTGGGGTCACTGGGGAGCGAACACCTGGAGACCCTCGTCGGTCTCTACGAAGGCGCCAGTAACATGACCGAGCAACTTGCGTGTCTGCGCGCGATCATCGAGGCAGCTGGGCCAGATCACACGTGTGTTGATGCCTTCCGGGCTCAATGGAAGGCCAATCCACTTATCATCGACAAATGGTTCGGCGCACTGGCTAGTCTTGCCGCTGGAGCGGCGGATGTGGAGGCGCTGTCCGAGCACCCGGATTTCGACCTGGGGAATCCCAATCGGGTCCGTGCGGTTGTCGGCGTTTTCGCAATGCAGAACCTGGCCGCGTTCCACGCACCCGACGGTCGTGGTCACCGCTTTCTCGCAAGGATCGCCGAAGCAACCGACGGTCGAAACCCAGCACTTGCCGCGCGGCTTCTGACGGCATTCGAACAATGGCGTCTGCTGGAACCCGAAGCGCGAGCGTTTGCAGAGGCCACCCTCATCAACCTGTCGAAAAAACAACTATCGCCGAATTCGATGGATATCATCTCGCGGTCGTTGGGCTGACCTAGATGAAGGCTTCCGCGTCCTGTTAATTCATCGTTAACAACTTAATCTTCCCGCAAGGCTTTTCCTGCAAACCAAACCCAAGCACCCGTGACGATGGGTCGGCAGAGTATGGGCGGTAGGTCATAGGCGATGGCGCGTAGACAGGGCAGAAAAAGGCCGGCGAAATCCGGTTTTAGCGCGCGCGCCTTATCCGCCGGCGGTGGAGACGCCTCGTCAGCGCCCGCTTCGTCGCCATGGCGTGACCGAAGGCTTATCGCTGCGATCGCTGCGCTTCTCTGCCTGCAAACCGGCGCTTTGTTGCTTAAAGCCTGGGATGAGAAGCAGATCTCAGATCGCTCCGCTCTGTCGCGCACACAGCAGGAAGCGAGCACATTAGCAGAACGCCTCAACGGCGAAGTTCGAGCGATACAGTCCGCCATCGATCTTGGTCGCAATACGCGCACGTCGCGCGAAGCGATCGCCCAGCGCTTTCCAACGTTGGAAGCCGTCGCTGCCATCTCGACGGCCCAGTCGGCGCCTGAGGGCAGCGCCCTGCGGTCCGGCAGTGCCGTCGCACAGCGTCTGCTGGATGCTGGCCTTTCGGTCGGCATGACAGGCACCCAGGAAATCGTCATCGTTTCGGCCAGCCCGGATGCCCGCTCCATGTTTGCCATCGCGCCGGCGGAAGCCTTGATCCCAAAACCGGTTGGCGCCCGACGTTTCACCTTGTCGGGGGCAACCGTCGTTGGCGTCGGCGATAGTCGCTTGCAGTCTGCTGCGGATGTCGGCCATCGAGGTCTCCCAGAAATTCAGAATGGCGCACTCCGGACGGCGACGGGCTGTGCACCGCTAGCAGGTTCGGACCTGTCGGTTTGTTCCACCGCCGAAGTGCCATTGTTCGGCCGAGACGATTTCCTTCGATTGATCATCTATGCCCTGCTCTTCGCCGCGCCCGCCCTCGCTATCCTGGGCCTCGCAAACCGCGTCACCCTAAAACCGGAAACCGAGGATTCGCTGACGGTCGCCGAAGGGGGAAACAGCCAGCCGACGCTGGAGCCAATATTGTTGGAAGCACGCGCTGGGACGTGGCGCTGGACCCCCGACCATGATGTGCTCGAAATCGACGCGATTGCTGCACAGCTCCTCGGACTTGGCCGATCAGAACTCACCATACGGCGGCATGATCTTTTAAGCTGCGCAGCGAGGCCCTATCACGGCGAACTCAGCGACGCTTTCAAATCCGCCCAGCAAACGGGCCAACTCCAGACGATTTTTGCTATCGAGGGCGCCAAGGGCACGTTTGCTGAACTGCGGGGTGGGCAGATAACATCTCCAGTCGATCAGGGCCCGAAAGTGATCGGCGGTCTCCTGTTTGACGTGAGCAGGGCGAAGCAAAGTGATCTCAAACTCCGCCACGCCGAGGAACGTCTCCGTCAAGCGATCGACGGGTTCTCCGGTCCCTTTGCCCTATGGGATGCCAAGCAAAGGCTGGTGTTCTGGAACCGCTCTTTCGAGCTGGATTTCGGTTTGCAGGACCAGCTCCGCGCCGGCGTTGCCCAGGAAACCGTCTGGTTGTCGCGGGCCGCGGCCGTACGCCGAGAGCGGATCGTCAATGACGACAATTCCACAACGCTGCTCGAGCTGCATGATCGTCGCTGGCTGAAGATCGTCGAACGGGAAATTCCCGACCAGGGCTATATTACGCTGGGTCTCGATGTGACCGAGAATGTGCGCAACGAGGATCTTCTCAAACAGCAGAAGAAAGCGCTCAAGAAGGTCGTAACAGAGCTTGAACAGTCTGAGGGCAAGAACCGGGAACTGGCGCGCAAATACCAGGAAGAGAAACTCAAGGCCGAACACGCCGCCAACACCAAGAGCGCCTTCCTGGCGAACATGAGCCATGAACTTCGCACGCCTTTGAATGCGATCAACGGCTTCTCTGAAATGCTCGTCAATGAGCTGTTCGGGCCGCTCGGCGACGACCGTTACAACAGCTATGCGGGCGATATCCTTACGGCCGGCAGGCACTTACTCGACCTGATCAATGACATCCTCGATATGTCCAAGATCGAAGCGGGCAAGATGACGGTGAATCTCCAGCCTATCGATCCCGTGGATCCCGTAGACGCTGCCGTTCGCATGGTCCGCCCGAAGGCCGACGAGAAGGCCATCGTGCTGTCCCTAGACGCAGAAGAAGATCTTCCAAATGTCGACGCCGATCATCGGGCGATGCGGCAGATGGTGCTGAACCTCGTGAGCAATGCCATCAAGTTCACCCCTGAAAAAGGCCGGGTGCATGTCAGCGTTCGCACGCGTGAAGACCAGATCTGTATCGCGGTCACAGATACCGGAATGGGCATTTCGAAGGAAGATTTACAGCGCCTCGGCAAACCCTTTGAACAGGCCAAACAAGGGTCGGACAGCCCGCAGAAGGGGACGGGCCTCGGCCTGGCCCTTACGAAGTCCTTCGCCGAACTGCATGGTGGGCGGCTCGCCATGGCCAGTGAACTCGGCAAAGGAACCCGCGTTTCGATTTACCTGCCGATCCCCAGTGACGCTTCACAAACCGGACGTGGCGCCGTGTCTGCCGATGCGCCTCAGCTCGCGTCTGAGACCAAGGCGTTGTCCTGAGCTGCGGCGATGAAGTCTGCGGTCTGGCCCACACAATTGGTCGCCGCTTCTTTGAGTGCAGACATCCGCGCACCATTGTTTCGGCCACGTGATGTGATGCTCGCAGAAATGGTGTCGCGCGCGACCACGCGGCGGGCAGCAGTATCATGGAGCGAAACAACAAGTTTGCAGGTCGCCTGTCCGTCCGAGAAGTGGAGGTCGACGACCCGCCATTCGAGGGACTGGTCCGCCTGCGAGAGGCCAGCCGAGGACAGTGCCATTCCCGCGCCGTTCGCATCAAACGCATCGATGAGGGCGTCCTGAAGCAGTTGCGTTGATCGGTCGGCCCATTCGATCCCCGAGACCAGTTTCAGCCCCCCGTCTGGCCCTTCAGAGGCGATGGCCTGGCCTGCGAAGATCCGTGGGGCTTCCGGTTCGCGGATCAGAACATCCGTCGCAAGACGAGGCGCCCCCACGGGCACGTCAATCCTGTAAAGCGCTTCTGGAGTTTCCGGTTCGGGCAGGACGGAAACGCACGCCGTCACCGTCAAAGCCAATGGCAGCAAGAAGACACGGTTTGCCATCATCGGTCCTCGTAGGGTTGCGGATCACCCAGTACGACGCTCTGGGGGTCGGTTTCGATATCCCTGGCGATATCGTCGAGGCGCGCGATCAGACGCCTCAGGTCCTGGGCTGCTAGCCCGGTCTCGATCACGGTGTCCTGACCCGGCCCTTCCATTGTATCTGCCGCGCTGGTGAGTGCGCGGACGCCCTCCTCGGCCGCCTGCTGGAGCCGTTCGAGCATGTCTTGCCCTGCCTCCAGAATGGCACCGATATCGGGGCTGAGTTTCTCCAGTTCAGCGTTCACACCGCGCCCGACGTCGCCGAGCGCTTTGGAAGCAGCATCGAATGTCTCGCCGGCAGCCCGGAGCGTCTCCAGCGTGGCCTCGAGATCGTCGATCGCGCCGTCTTCCTCTGCGAGCTTCGCCGTTATCTGCTCGACATTGGCGATGGTCTTGGAAATGTTCTGTATGTTTTCGTCGGTCAGCAGCTTGTTTACCTGCTGGGCCGCCACATTCGAAAGACCGAGCACTTCTTGGCCGGACGTGAACAGTTCTTCCAGCGGAGAGCGCTCCGCCGTGATCGACGGTACGGGCTCACCCGCGCGCCGGACCAGCTTTGGCGCTTCGGCTGTACCGGCATTGATCTGCACGTAGGTGACGCCTGTGATACCTGCGAAATCAATCCCCGCAGTTGAGTCTTCCTTCACAGGCGTTTCGGCATCAACCCTTATCCGGGCGCGCACTTTTGAGGGATCATTCCGGTCAATGCGGACCCATCGGACGTCGCCCACGACGATCCCAATATACCGGACCTGAGCGCCTTCATCGAGGATAACGGGGCCCTCGAACACAACGTCATATTCGTCCAGACTAGTCCTGAACTCCGATTGTCCGAGCCAAAGGATGAAACTCAGCACACCGATCGCTGCAGCGAGGACAAAGGCGCCGATGAAAGCGTAGTTTGCGCGTGGTTCCATGCTGCCTCGCTCCTTGCTCGCGACCCTAGCCGCCCATCATGGCAGGTCTGCCATCCCCGTTGAAAGGTCATAACTGGCTGTCGCGGACCGGCCCCTCGGTCCATTGAAGTAAGATTGGACCCAAGGATGCTGCAAAGCCCTTAATTCATCGATTGTGCCAACCGCCAGAACACGCTTATCGGCCAGAATGGCGATCCGATCGCAGGTGACGGCGAGCGTATCGAGGTCATGGGTGACCAGAAAAACGGTCAATCCAAGGCTTTTCTGAAGCTCGCGGACCAATGCGTCGAATGCGCCCGCGGTGATCGGATCCAATCCGGCGGTGGGCTCGTCGAGGAAGACGAGTTCAGGATCGAGGGCGATGGTCCTTGCCAGGGCTGCCCGTTTCCGCATCCCGCCAGAGAGGTCAGATGGGTACTTGTTGGCTGCATCCCGGCCGAGACCCGCGAGCCGGATTTTCATATCGGCGACCTCCCGGCGGAGGTCCAGGCGCATTTTCGTGTGCTCGGCCAATGGCACCATGACGTTCTCTCGAACTGTGAGATTGGAAAAGAGGGCGCCGTCCTGGAACATGATGCCCCAGCGTTGCTCGATGGTGCGGCGCTCATTCCGGTCC
The DNA here is from genome assembly GCA_038745855.1 of Pseudomonadota bacterium. GTDB lineage: Bacteria > Pseudomonadota > Alphaproteobacteria > Caulobacterales > Hyphomonadaceae > UBA5336. The sequence goes on from JBCDLC010000020.1 coordinate 23,459, forward strand.
AGCCGCGACAGCGATTTCCCGAAGATCTCAACGCTCCCGGCGGATGGCCTTTTCAGCCCGGTAATCGCCCTCAGGAGGACTGATTTGCCGGTTCCTGATCCACCAATGACGCCGACCACCTCGCCGCGCCGAATATCCAGATCAAGGTCTTCGTGGACGACGTGGCTGCCGTATTGGGTTCGAAGACCGCGCACACGGATCGCAAGATCGTCATCGGAGACACGACGAACGGCCATCAGATTCCCATCTCCATGTAGAAGATTGCGAAGATCGCATCGATAACGATGACGGAGAAGATCGCCTGCACTACCGATGTCGTGGTGTGGCTGCCAAGCGATTGGACCGATCCACCGACGAGAAGGCCTTGGCGACAGGCGAGAACCGCGAGCACAAATCCGAAGACCGGCGCTTTCGACATACCAACCCAGAAATTCTGTGCGGGAACAAAATCCTGAAGCCGCCCCAGAAACGTGGCCACGGGGATATCTAGAACAGCCCAACCGACGAAGATCCCGCCGCCCACACCCGCCAATGTGCCGACAAAGGCCAGGATTGGGGTCATGATCACCATGGCGAATACGCGCGGTGCCACGAGGACTTCCTGCACTCTGAGGCCGAGCGTCGTCATGGCATCGACCTCTTGCCGCATCTTCATGGCCCCGATCTGTGCGGTGAAGGCAGAATTCGTTCGGCCTGCCAGAATGATCGCCGAGATCACCGCGCCGAATTCCCGCAGCATGGCGAAGCCGACCAGTTCTACCGTGAAGATCTCGGCCCCGAAATCGCCCAGTACGGTTGCACCAATGAAGGCCACCACCATGCCAACGAAAAAGCTGAGGAAGGCAATGATCGGAAGGGCGTCGAGGCCCGCCTCTTCCATGATTGCGACGGTTGGGGTCCAGCGGATCTTGTGGGGCTGTGCCAACAAGCGCAAACAGGTCGAAACGGTTTCCCCCAGGAATGCGAATGTCGCGACGCTGTCCGTCCAGAGCTTCGTGAACCCGCGCCCGGTTCGTTCGAAGAGATTGACGAACCCGCTGGGCTGGCGGGGGCGCTCGCAGCCCTCGGAAACCCTGCGAACCTGCTGGATCAGGGCTTCGGCACTGGGGTGTTCGCCGATCAGATCCAAAACCCCACCGATCTCGCACGGATTTTCCCGCAACGTCCTGTCTAGGACGAACGCACCCGCGGTGTCGATTGCCCCAAGATCTGTAACATCGAGGACCAGCCCACCCTGACCCGCATCGACCTGGCGTAAACCCTTATCGACATTGGCCACGGTTTGGACCGTCCAGTCGCCGCTGACCGACAGGATGCGTCGATCACCATCGGCACGCTCGAAGAAGCTGGGAAGATTGGTCATGGTTCAGCCCGGCAGACGATATTCAGGGGCGCACCATGCGCTCAGTTGTCGTGGTATCACGGATTTGCGCCGTTGGTCCCATGCCGTGTCCTAATGGACGCGCCCGTCTCGTTCACCAATTCAAAGCCTTAGCCATCGAGAGAAACCCCAGGCCCCGGAATCGAGTCCGTCGCTGCCAGTATGGCATCCAGCATGGCCGGTTGTTTCCAACTGTGACCAGCAGCGGGAACGAGTGTCAGCGTGCTCTTCGGCAGGACGCTATGGATTTGCGAGGCGGTTATCGGTGGGCAGACAACATCGTATCTCCCATTGATCAACTGAACCGGGTGACGGGCTAGCGCGATGGCGACCCTCTCGATCATCTTCTCACCGTCGATGAAGCCGTGGTTGAGGAAGTAGTGGTTCTCGATCAGCGAGTGACTCCGCACGAACGCAGGATCGGCGAGCTCTGCCTCCAATTCCGCTCTGGGCACCACCAGTCGCGACAGCGCCTTTTCGAAGCGCGTCCATTGTAGGAGCGCCTGCTGGCGGACCGCTGGGTCTGGATCTTCGAACAGGGATTTGTAACCAGCGATGGGACGGTCCCAGTCCGTTTCGGGCAAGAGCGCTATGTACTCTTCAAACTCGTCGGGAAAGAGCTGGTGTGCCAGTCCTCCTGGCGCGTAGAACGCTTGCAACTCTGACTCTCGGGCGAGGAAAACGCCATAGAGCGTTAGAGACCAGGCGCGGGTGGGATGTTCAACGCCGTAGGCCAGAGCAAGCGTGCTGCCCCATGAGCCGCCGAACACATGCCAAGCGCGGAGCCCCAGATGGGCGCGAAGCCGCTCCATGTCGGAAACAAGATGCCCCGTCGTGTTGTGCTCGAGTCGGCCATGGGGTTTGCTCTTGCCGCAGCCGCGCTGGTCGAACAGGACGATCTTGAAGCGCCTGGGGTCAAAGAACCGCCGCGCGTCTGGCGTACACCCGCTACCAGGACCGCCATGAAGAAAGACAATTGGCTCTCCGGCGGGATTTCCGCTCACTTCGTAGAATATCGAATGCCCGTCAGACGGCTCCAGAAACCCGGTCTCATATGGCTCGATTGTTGGATACAGTGATGCCACAGTTCAAACGGTTTGGCGCTCTGCTGAAGGAAACACGCCCAAGATCTTCAACGATGTTGAGAAAAAGCCCAATTCCTCGAGCGCCAATTGCACAGGACGCTCGTCGGGATGGCCCTCGATTTCGGCATAGAACTGCGTAGCCGTGAACGCGCCGCCGAGCATGTAGCTTTCCAACTTGGTCATGTTCACACCGTTGGTGGCAAACCCGCCCATGGCCTTGTAAAGCGCGGCGGGGATATTCCGCACCTGGAACAGGAATGCCATTTTGGCCGGAGCGCCATCGGAACCGGCCAGGAAATCATCGACGGGTTCGCGTGCCATGACCACGAAACGGGTCGTGTTGTGCTCGGCATCCTCGATGTCCTCAGCAAGGATATCGAGGCCATAGACCTCAGCCGCAAGTCTGGGTGCGATCGCCGCCAATGAGCGGTCGCCGGTGTCGCGGACCTCTCGGGCAGCACCCGCCGTGTCAGCAGCGGTTACCCCTTCGATTCCTTGCCGCATGAGGAACGCCCGGCATTGCCCAAGGCCCATGATGTGACTCCGTGCATGGGTGATCCCTTCCAGCGTCGCACCGGACAGGCCCATGAGCTGGAAGCGGATCGGTAGGTAGTACTCCGCAACGATGTGCAGCGGTGTGGTCGCGAGAAGGTGGTGGATGTCTCCCACCCGTCCAGCGATTGTGTTGTCGATGGGGATCATGGCAAGATCTGCCCGGCCATCTACGACGGCAGCCATGGCGTCTTCGAACGTGCGGCATGCCATGGGAGTCAAGTCCGAATAGGATGCTTCACAGGCGATATGCGAATTGGCGCCTGGCTCCCCCTGATAGGCTATGGCCGTCATCTACCCATTCCCCTCTCCTTGTACCACGCCCGCGCCGCCGCCAAGTCTTCCGGGGTATCGACCCCGTTTGGTGGTTCACCTTTCAATACGGCGCAAGCGATGGTCATCCCGATCTCCAACGCCCTCAACTGCTCCAGACGTTCGCGCCCTTCAAGGGGACTTTGCGGTGCCGCCACAAATCGGTCGAGCGCATCGCGCCGGAACGCATAGACCCCCACATGATGCCAGACTGGTCCAGGCCCTGTTGGCACCGTCGCCCGGGAGAAATAGAGCGCCCGCGCCGCACCCTCCCGACCGTGTCCCGACAATACTGCTTTCACGACGTTGGGATCGTCCCGCTCAGCATCTTCCGTGATCGGGGCCGCGAGCGTTGCAATGTCGGCCTCGGGAAAGGCTGACAGCGCCGCCCCAAGCTGGATGAGCGAGCTCGGGTCCAATGTTGGCATGTCGCCCTGTAGGTTGATCACCACATCATGATCGCCGTCCGGGTCTATTTCTTTGCAGGCTGCGTGCACCCGGTCAGACCCCGAAGGAAGGTCTGGATCCGTCATCACGACAGGGTAGCCCGCTTTTTCAACAGCGTGCGCAATCTCGCGTTCAGCGGCTGCGACCACCACAGGTCCAAGGCCTGCTAATGCTGCGCGCGCACAAACCCGCACGATCATCGGTAATCCGCAGATATCAGCCAGTGGCTTGCCAGGAAGGCGCAGGGACGCCATTCGCGCAGGAATGATGATCACTGGATTGCGCATCGAAGCGGTCCGTTTTTCAAGGCACTCTTCGGCAACGATCGTTCAGGATGCGTCGGTTGGCCGCGAGCGACGTTGTTGGGTTCCATCGCCATCCTTTAGTATTGGATGGATAGGAAACGATAGTCCCGAGAAGCGCTCCGCGTGTGCATAGGAGCTGCTGGGACACAAGAGGATGCCATGGGCGAGCTGACAATCAACAAATTCATGGGCAGCTTCCTGGCCGCAGCCTTGGTCCTCTTTGGACTGCGGGAATTGGCCCATGTCACATTTGCTCCGCCCCATGCGTATCACCATGATGATCACGGGGAAGAAAAAACACTCAACGAGCAATTCGCGGCTAAGTATGCCTACTACGTCGAGGTGGAAGAGCCCCGAGAGGACGGTGAGCCAGAGCCGGTTTTCGATCTTGGTCTCATTCTCGCCGCCGCCGATGTCTCTTCAGGGGAACGCTCATTCAACGCAAAATGTGCAACGTGTCACTCCATTAACGATGGTGGCGCGAATGGCACTGGGCCGAACCTGCATGGCATTATGGGGGCACCGAAAAACAAAGCTGACGGGTTCAACTATTCTGGCGCCCTGCCGGCAGGCGAGCAGTGGACCTATGCTGCCATGAATGATTGGCTCTACAATCCCAGCGCTTATGCCGCCGGAACATCGATGGCGTTCGCTGGACTGCGCAGAGATAATGAGCGCGCGAATGTGATCGCCTATCTGGCGCAGCAAACGCCGGATGCACCGGCGTTCCCAGAACCGCTGCCCGCGGTAGAGCCTGCGGTTGAAGCGATGGAAGAAGAGACCGATCCGGCCTAATTCGCTAACGCCCCGTTTGATCCCCATCGGCGTCGAAACCCGCAATCAAACCGATGAGTCAAGTTTCAGATCGACCGGCCACCAGCTGTATCGAAGGGCGAGTGCCGTATCCTTGAACTCGAGGTCCACTACGCCAGCCTCCAAACCAATTCCCACACGAAGCCGCGGATGAGCGTCGTGAAAGGTCTTGGTGATCATGAGCGTATTTTCACCCTGTGACAGGGATCGGTTTTCCTTTATGCCCTCGTAGGCATCGCTGCCGTGCCTGCAAAGGCTGAGAGTGATTTCACAATCGGTTGAAGCATTCAGGATCACTGTGGCGGTGTAGACGTCCTCAACGTCGATACGGGTGTCGAAAATCAGGAAAAGCTGTGCCGTCTCAGTGTCGCTCACCTGCATCCGGTAGAGATCATCACCAAGTTTTTGTGTTCCACTTTCGGGCAGCACGAGCACGTTCGTCGCTGCCGCCGGGTCAAACTCTGCCGCGCTGTTTTCCGGTTTTTCGGCGATCGCAGTCAATTTATGCGTACCGGGTGAGACCCATTTCTCACCGATCAGGCTGTAGAGACTGCGTGTATATTGGCGACCGTGCACCACGACCGCTTCGCGATAACGGGAAAGGGTGTCCTGGATGCTGTTGCCCTCACAACCTGCCAAATCCGCCGCCCCCGAGAGGTTGATAACCGAACCACTGGCCCTGAACCGTCGTCCATAGGTCTGGTAACTGCGCCAGGCATCGTCCTGGGCGTGGCTGTCAGCACGGCTCCATTCGCGCGAGAGGACGCAATCATAGGCCGTGCGTGGATCGCGGGTGGCGATCACGTCCATCAGTAGCGGCTTCCATTGCCCTGCCAGGAATGCCTGAAAGGCAGGATCGCCGACGCGGTAGAGCGCGTTTCCGTTCAGATGCATGAAGAAGCGTTTATCGATCTTGGACTGGCCAAGATACGGGCTACCAATCACCCAACTTTCAGTGTCGCCTTTTGCCACCTGATCGAGCGCCTCGAGCCATCCGGCCCGAACGGGCGCGCAATCGGTTTCCATGTAGAAAACGAAATCTTGGTACCGATCGCCCAAGGCGGCCATGGACGCGAAGAACTGCAGGTTTGGGCCGGATTTGAAACCCGCTGCGCCGTGGGCCTGAACATATTCGCGTTGGTAAGTGTCGTCTTCCTCGCTCAGGTCCACGGATAGGAATTTCGGCTTCCCACCTGCAAACATGGCTTTCAGGTACGTGGTCGCGTCCCAAGCCTCGAGGATCCGGGCTTTTACGTCTTCGCCCGGAGCTTGTGAGAAGATGAAAACCAGGTCCGCGCTTCCATAGTCTCGCTTATCCAGAAACGGGTGGTATGCCGGCATATCCCACAGGGCTATGTTTCGGCAGATATCGTCCACTTCGAAAACGGTCGTTGGCACAGCTATGGCGCCGATGCCGTCCTGCCCAAGGAAGCGCGCTGTGCGCTCATAGGGCAAGATCCCGAGATCGTGGAGCCTGGACTCGGGATTGAGGTTTGTCACACGCGCACTCAGTCCCTTGATGGCAAGATCGTCGCGCAGGACGTCGAAGGCCTGGACATGGAGATTACCATCGTGGACCGACGGATTTGGAACGTTGTAGCGGTCCCCTTCGCGTTGGTAGTCGTCGAAGAAATAGTTTGGATTCTCCCGGATGGGCTTGTCGATGACGAGTTGGAGACCATCGCCGCGTCGGGCTTCGGGAAGGATCTCAACGTACTCGAGATCGATGCCGAGGAGGCCTATTTCCGTGTAGCCCTGAAAAATGCCGTAACGGACGGCGAAAGCGCCGGTGGTCAACTTACGGGGGTCAGAGGGTTGGAAGGCCGCATGTTGGATGAAGGGCTTGCCTTGGCTCTGTCCGGGGTGTGATTTTTCCAGCCTTTCAGCCAACGCGTTGGCGAGAGTCCCATGGAATTGCTCGCGGAAATAGACGCCATCCATACTGGCCATGTCAGGCTGATGATCGAGGATTTTCGCCAGCGTGAAGACCGTTTTCACCTGGCCCGTTTCAACAAGTCGGCGGATCTCGGCGTGATGGGTATCGATGAGCTGGTCGTCAACGCAACAGTAGTGGTCAGGATACCAATCTATGGTGTCCCAGTAACGGTAGGCGGCATTCATGCCGAGCGTGTCGACATCGCCCACGCGGCTGAAGTCAAATCCCCTGAGGCTGGGACCGTTCCCGAACACAAGGAGCTTTCTGTTACGCGCTTCTAGCATGGAGCCTCCTGGGAAGCAGAGGGGTGCACCTCAACCGGTGGCCGAACGTAGGCTGCAGCGAGACGAGGGGAAAGAGCCTGTGTGCGCCTGCTGTTGGACTTGGCCGTCAACGGCGATAGAGCTTCCGATCAGTCTTTACCCGATGTGTTGGACCAAGAATGCTCATCATCAACAACGGCTATGGCAAATCCGGTACGACCTGGATCCAGCGAGGGCTGAGATACTATTTTTCGTTCAGTAATTTCGACCGCCGTTACCAAAACCCAAAGCTTGCAAATGCGTCGATTGATCCCGCTCTGATCCTGACGTTCATTCAAGAGACTGACCTATCCTCCAGTGACTACTACTCAAAGTCCCACTGGGCAGCGAATGTCGATCTGCAGGACGGCCGGCTCGCACAGGCACTCTTGAAAATGCCCGATACTGTCGTCGTGAACTCGATCCGCAACATCGGCGACTCGACGGTGTCCTGGTATCATCATCAAAAACGAGACGGTGAAGAACGGGACTTTGGCGCTTGGTTCTGGGACAAGGGCGTTGGTTTCATTCACCGCTATCTCAGTCACCACATGTCGTGGGCGCAGACCGAGCGTCCGCCCTTCTTGTTCTGTTACGAGCAGCTCAAACTGGACCCGCACGCCGCGTTTCAACGTTTTCTATCGTCGGTCGGCCGAACCGATGACCGCCCGGTCGACGATTTCAATCGGCATATGGACTTCAAAACCAGCCAGGCCGAAACTCAATCGCAGCACATGCGAAAGGGTGTCGTTGGCGACTGGGTCCATTACTTCGATGGGGAAATGCTCGAAAACGTCGACGATCAGGTTCGGAAAAGACGGTTCTTCGACAAGTGCGGCCGCTATCTCGAAACCTATGATGTCGAGCAGTCTGACATCATGCCTACTCAAACCGCCCCTCAGTTTAGGGGGCAGTAAATGACATCGGAGGCCGCGCCCAAAGCCGTGCGGCTTCTCGTCGTCGACTTCACGCCGACCGGTAATGGAACGGCGACCGGAGAGCTGAAAGCAGCCATTTTCGAAGGCCTCGGTGCGACGCCTATCATGCAGGTTTCGTGTTCCGGCGACGTCTTCGACTACAGTTTTCCAAATGCAGACAAGGGTTTGTACCGGCCTGCCAACCTCGACGACCTGCTCGTGCAGATCGATTGGTTTGCACCGACCGTGATACTTGCGCGACCGACGCCGGACCACGATGTCCTCTGGATGCTGGCGCTCGCACTCAGGCGGCGGTACGGGATTCCAGTACTGGTCTGGATCATGGACGACTGGCTCGTCGGTCTCGGCATGGGTGGTCAGCGCAGGGCGTTCGAGACGTCGATAGCCCAAGCCTTGGGTGAAGCTGGGCTCGGCATAAGCATTTGCGATGAAATGTCAGAACGGTTCGAAGATCTGTTCAACGTTCCATTCCGAGCCATCGCGAATGGGATTGACGCCAAAGGCGCATTTCAACGGTTCTCGGCGCGAGCAAGCGATCCGAATGAGCCGTTTGTCTTCCGATATGCCGGAGGCCTTGCCCACAATATGGGCGTGGATACGCTTGAGCGCGTAGCGGACGCCGTGTCTCAGCTACGCCAGGAAGGTGTCGACGTCTGCCTCGAGATAAAGACACGGGAGTACTGGCTCGCCGAAGAAGGCGAGCGGTTTGCCGGGCGACCGGGCGTGCAGGCAACGACATCGGATATGAGCCGCCCCGTTTACCTCCAATGGCTGTCGGAGGCCGATTGCAATCTCATCTGTTATAATTTCGACGAGGCCTCCCACCGCTACGTCCGGTACTCCCTTGCCAACAAACTGCCCGAACTCCTTGGCGTTGGCGCGCCAGTGCTCGGCATTGGCCCGGCAGATCTTCCAACGATTGCCCGAATCCGTGATCTGCACGCTGGGTTCCACCTGTCGAACGCGAAACCCGCGGCGATGCTGCGGTGCCTCCGGGATATTGTATCGCGGCGCACAGAACTAAAGGCGGTTGCTAAGCGTGGACGTGATGTGGCGGTGCAGCATTTTTCCCTTGAGGATATGCAAGCGCGCCTGGCCAACGCGCTACAAACGCTCGCCCTCGAACGAGGGCATCTTCAGCCAGGCGACGACTCCGAGTTGTTTCGCGGTTTCGGCACCGCCAATCAGACCCTGCCGTTCACGATCATTGCCAATCCAATACCGGTCCCCCAGGCGCCCCTCGACGACGAAACGCCGCCTATGGCGAGGCAAAGATACAATCCGCCTGAAGGCCCTGAAGAAGAGGCGCCTCCTCCACGGCCAACCTCGGAGACGTCCGGACATGCCATGGACGGGTTGATCACCGAGAACGCTCGAACATCGAGTGCCAACGACGGGTCGTCGCTCAAGATTCCGCAAACCAATACGGCCGGATTGCCGCTCACCCTTGACCCCCCCGAAGATCGAAATGAGAATTGGCTGGAAGACCTTGCGCACGACGCCGAGCGTTTTTCAAAGACAGCACGCCAACGCGCCATCGAGATGCAAAACGCTTCAGCCAGGACAGACAAAGCACTCGATCCATCGTATCTCGTTGAATTATCAACCGCTGAGATAACTGCCCTGAACGGCGCTCGGTTGGATAGCGAAGCGGGCTCTTCGTTCAAGGTATCACGGAACAAAGCGGCCCCTGGCAAACATGGCCTGATATCGACAGGGTTGGACAAGCCCGTTGGCGGTCTTCAAGTCGTGATCACATCCATTCATGGCAAAGTGGAATTCACTGCATCCGGTGAAACACTGCTATCTGTTCGAAGACCCGGGACGTATGATGTGGTCTTCCGACAGCCAAAGTGGCTCACGAAAATCGAAATTCGTTGTCTCGAAAGCATGGAAGCCAGGGTCGGCGTTCAGTCAATGAAATACCTGGATCTCGAAAAGGCGAAACAACGAGCCTGAGTGATGTTCTCATCCCCTGCCACAGGGGCATGGTCATGTTGCACTCGAGCAATTCAACGAGCGTTTAGCATTGCAGAACGTGCCAATGATCGACGACGCTACCGTGAGCACAGCAAGCAAGTACTTCGCTGGCAGCGATCTTCGATAGGTTGCCGGAGGGCGCCGCAATCCCGCTACAAGCCTTGTCGAGCCAAGTTCCCGCAACAGTGCTTGAATTTCTTGCCAGACCCGCATGGGCAAGGCGCATTTCGCGGCATCTTCTGCCAATCTTTGTCGACTTGCGAACGCGCTGTCTGATCTAGACCGGGCTCACGCTCTTTTTTTTTATCGCGTCTGTCTCGATGGGCTTGGCTGGACTGCTCTTCACCGCTTGGGGCATTGGAGCGGCTGCACCGGGCTGGGCCGCCTCAATCCGAAGCCCCATGAGCGACCGCGTGACGACCAATCTGAGATCGCCAATCAAGCCTTGGAAGAGCTTGAACGCTTCTTCCTTGAATTCATTCAAAGGATCGCGCTGACCATAGCCACGCAAATGAATCACAGACCGGAGGTGGTCGATTTGCTGGAGATGTTGCCGCCACTGCATATCCATGACCTGCAGGAGAATTTGTTTCTCGATATAATTTACCTGCTCATCACCGGCTAAAGAGCGTTTTTCTGCGTAGGCGGCCGAAGCCGCTTCCTTCAGACGTTCCGCAATCTCCTCATTTGCGACGCCTTCCTCAGCGCCCCAATCGTGGATCGGCAGCTCGAGTCTCAAGTCACGCTTCAGCGCCTCATCAAGACCGTCGAGATCCCACTGCTCGGCATAGGCTTTTTCGGGCATCATCGCGCCAACAAGACCGTCGATGACGTCCTCACGCATCTCAGTGATCGTGGAGGACACGGTCTCTTCTTCGAGGAACTCACGCCGCTGTTCGAAGATCGCTTTGCGCTGATCATTGATGACGTCGTCGTATTTCAAGACGTTCTTGCGGATCTCGAAGTTCCGCTGCTCGATTTTCTTTTGCGATGTTTCCATCGCCTTGTTCATCCAGGGGTGCGTGATGCCCTCATCATCCTTGATGCCAAGGCGTTTCATCACGGCGTCCATCCGATCGTGGGCGAAGATGCGCATGAGATCGTCTTGGATGGAGATGTAAAATTTCGACTTTCCAGGATCGCCTTGACGTCCCGTCCGACCCCTGAGCTGGTTATCGATCCGGCGACTTTCGTGGCGCTCTGTACCAAGAACATATAGCCCGCCCGCATCGAGGGCCTGCTTCTTCTTCACCTCGATATCGGCCTTGATCTGGGCAGTCAGCGTTTCGAGCTCGCCCTTGGTCAGCTCGCGGCCCAGCTTTTCTTCCTTCTCGGCCTTTTCTTTCCAGACCCGCATTTCGAGGTTGCCGCCAAGCTGGATGTCTGTGCCGCGGCCGGCCATGTTGGTGGCCACTGTAATGGAGCCCGGCACACCCGCATTCGCAACGATCTGGGCTTCCTGTTCGTGGTGGCGCGCATTCAGAACCTTGTGGGGAATCTTCGCGGCCGTGAGGATCGAAGAAAGAAGCTCCGACTTCTCAATCGACGCGGTGCCGAGCAAAACGGGTTGGCCGCGCTCGTGGCAATCGCGAACGTCCTTCAGGATCTCATCGTACTTCGCCTGTGCGGTCCGGTAGACGACGTCGTCCTCGTCAATCCTCTGGATCGGTTTGTTGGTCGGCAGCTCTGCGACCTCGAGTTGATAGATATCGCCGAATTCCGACGCTTCGGTCTGGGCCGTGCCCGTCATACCTGCGAGCTTGTCGTAGAGGCGGAAATAATTCTGGAAGGTGATGGACGCGAGTGTCTGGTTCTCAGGCTTGATGTTCACCCCCTCCTTCGCCTCGATCGCTTGGTGGAGCCCTTCAGACAAGCGCCGGCCTTCCATCATGCGGCCCGTGAACTCGTCGATGAGCATCACTTCCTTGTTCTTCAGGATGTAGTCCTTGTCGCGCTGGTACAGCTTGTGGGCGCGTAGGGCCTGGTTGGAGTGATGTAGAATGGAGATATTCGCCGGGTCCCACAGCGATCCCTCAAGAACGCCGGCCTCGGTCAGCCGTTCCTCGATGCGCTCCATGCCGTCTTCAGAGAACACGATCGAGCGCTGTTTCTCATCCAACTCGTAGTCCGCCTCATCCAGCGTCTTCACGATCGTATCGACAGCGCGATAAAGCTCTGACCGATCATCGGTCGGACCCGAAATGATGAGAGGTGTCCTTGCCTCGTCGATGAGGATTGAGTCCACCTCGTCGACAATGGCGAAGTGGTGGCCGCGTTGGGTCATCTGATCCAACGCGTACTTCATGTTGTCTCGGAGGTAGTCGAAGCCGAACTCGTTGTTGGTGCCGTATGTGATATCGGCGGCATAGGCCGCTTTCCGGCCTTGGTCATCGACCCCATGCACAACCTTGCCGACGGTTAGCCCGAGAAAGGTGTAGAGTTCGCCCATCCAGTCCGCATCGCGGCTCGCGAGATAGTCGTTCACGGTCACAACATGCACGCCGCGCCCGGACAGAGCGTTCAAATAGACAGCGAGGGTGGCAACCAGCGTCTTGCCCTCACCGGTCCGCATTTCGGCGATGTTGCCTTGGTGCAGCACCATGCCGCCCATGAGCTGAACGTCGAAATGACGCATTCCAAGCGAGCGCTTGGCCCCTTCGCGCACGACGGCGAAGGCATCTTCAAGGAGGTCGTCAAGATCCGCGCCGTTGCTGAGGCGCTGTCGGAATTCATTGGTCTTTTCCCGGAGCGCCTCGTCCGAAAGCGCTTCGAACATGGGCTCGAGCGCATTTATCCGACTGACGCGATTGCGGAGCGGACGAAGCTGCCGGTCATTGGCAGTACCGAGAAGTTTGCGTGCGAAAGAGAGCATCCGATGACCATTACGCTACGGTTATGAACATTGCTACCACGCAGCCATGGCCCGGGGGCCCCAACTTCCAGGCGCGGGATCGGTCTGCCAACGCGCCGAACAATGGGTCTCGACCCGCGGACTTCGGAGACTTAAGAACCGGCCCTTAGGGTGTCAATCCGCCGATCTGAGGACGGCAGAGGAGGCGACGGCCATGGGAAACATGCCTTTACGGTCGGCTTTGGGTGCGGCCTGTGCGTTCGCGCTTGCTGGCTGCGACGAGCCGGAGGTACCGGAAATGCAGTCGCTGGATATCGACGCGGCGGCAGCGGCGACGGTCAACGGTCAAGCCATCTACACGGTTGATGTGGATCTGGAGGCGGCCGCGCAGGGCCTGATCGAGCCAGGTGAATTATTCGGACCAACGCACCCCGATTATCAGCAGGTGCTCGACCAAATCATCGATCAAGCCCTCCTGGCCCAGGAAGCCACCGCCCGCGGTCTGCATCTCGACGCCAACGCCCGTCGGCGCCTCGAGTCGGCCCGAGAGCGGGTACTCGGAAACCTGCTCGTTGAGAGCCTCGTCGCTCGGGAAGTCACGGAAGACAGCATTCGGATGATGTATGAGGAGCAGGCCGCGCTCCAGCAGATCGACGATGAGGTGAGTGTCCGTCACATTCTCGTCTCGTCCGAAGACGTGGCCGAGGCCGTCCATGCACGTCTCGAGCGCGGCGACGACTTCACAACGGTTGCCTTTGAAACCTCGGAGGATACGGCCAGCCGAATAGAAGGCGGCGCCCTCGGCTATGTCGAACCGAACCAGATGGGCGAGCCATTCGCCAGCGAGATCGCGAACACGCCCACCGGCGCGGTATCTGAGCCCTTTCAGAGCGAGCAAGGCTGGCACATCATCAAGGTGGAAGACAGGCGAACGCCGCCGCCAAAGACGCTTGACGAGATGCGGTCCGAGATCGTGACTTTCCTCACCTACACGGAAATCTCGAAGATCTTGAAGGACCTGAGGGCCAAGGCATCAATCGGTCCCGGGGACGGACCGGACATCTCCACTAACGTAGGCGATGGGCCTACGGTATCTGGCGACCCAGACGATGACAGCGAAAGCGCGCCGTGAAGTATGCGCGATCCCCCTTTGCGCCAGAGTGTTTTCCGCACTTGCCCCGCGTCGCCGGCGTGAGGGCAGCGACGGCGTCGCGGGGAATGTATCCGCCAGTTGATGGCGTTTCACGGGACGACGTCTTCCTGATGGTGTTTGGCCCTGGCACCGCCTGCGCTGGCGTATTCACCGCTTCGAGAACGGCATCCGACGATGTGGACTGGTGCCGTAGAGCACTTGTGGAAGGGAAAGGGGCCGCCCGCGCCTTGCTTGTGAATGCGGGCAATTCGAATGCATTCACGGGCGCCTTCGGACGGGCGAAGAATGCTGCAAGCCTCGAGGCGCTTCAAGAGACTCTCGGCGTCTCCCAGTCCCACTGCTTTCTGGCGGCAACGGGCGTCATTGGCGAACCGCTGCCAAGCCCTGGATACATCGCCGCGTCGGTTCAAGGAATGGCGAGCAGTCTCACCTCACCGGACTGGGAGTCCCTCGCCCGCGCCTTCATGACGACTGATACCTATCCAAAGGGTGCTGGCGGCACCACCAATCTGGCTGGAACATCGGTTTCCATGGCGGGCATTGCCAAGGGCTCAGGCATGATCGCGCCCAACATGGCGACCATGCTGGCATATGCGGTGACCGACGCCGCGATCGCTCCCAACCTTCTGCAGGAGCTGCTGCAGGAAGTCACCCAAAAGAGCTTCAATTCGATCACCGTCGATGGTGATACATCCACGAGCGATACATTCATGGTGTTCGCGACTGGGGCGAGTGGAATGCCCCCGATTACGAGCCCTGAAGATCCCCGATATCCGCCGTTCAAGACACTACTGCTCGAAATCGCCCAGGATCTCGCCGTGCAGATCGTAAAGGACGGAGAGGGCGCATCGAAGTTCATCACGATCGAGGTTGCCGGCGCAGCATCTGATACTGAAGCGAGAGCGGTCGGCGCTTCGGTTGCAAACTCGCCCCTTGTGAAAACAGCATTGGCTTCGTCAGACGCCAATTGGGGCCGCGTGGTCATGGCAGTCGGAAACGCTGGCGTCGCTGTGGACCAGGCGCGCCTGCGGATCTGGTTCGGTGATCATTTGGTCGCCGATGCCGGCGGGCGGGCAGAGGGCTACGATGAGGGCAAGGCAAGCGCTGCGTGCGCGAAGGATGAAATCGTCCTGAGGATCTCGCTCGGCGACGGGCCAGGGCAGGCCACGGTTTACACTTGCGATCTCACGCACGCCTATATCGATATCAACGGAGCCTACCGGACATGACGGAGAAACGCCTTGTGTTGGTGGTGGCAGCCGCATTGTTCGATGGCGATGGACGAATCCTGCTCGCGCAACGGCCCAAGGGAAAATCCATGGCGGGCCTCTGGGAGTTTCCGGGCGGCAAGGTCGATCCGGGCGAAACCCCCGAGGCCGCCCTGGTCCGCGAGTTGGAAGAAGAATTGGCGATCAAGGTGGAGCAACCCGCGCTCGTGCCGATGACCTTTGCGAGCCACGGCTACGACGATTTCCACCTTCTCATGCCGCTCTTCCAATGCAGAGACTGGCGTGGCACGCCTGCGCCCAGAGAAGGGCAAACGCTTGACTGGGTCCGCCCCCAGGATCTGCAAACCTATCCTGCCCCCGCAGCCGATATTCCCCTGTTCAAGGCATTGGCTGGATAGGGCCCGCCTAGGCGTACTTCATCGGACGGCTACGCCTGATCGTCACCTTGCCCGGCCTTCTCACCCGCTGACTGTTCGATGCCGCCCACAGCGGCGGCAAGGCTCGCCTTCGCGCTTCCGGGACGGAGTGGCTTGGGCTGGGACTCCGATGGGGCCCAACCCGATAACCAGATGATTTCGAACGTGGCCCTGATCCGGCCGTCAGGATCAGAAAAGCGCTCGTGATAGGCCTGTGCTGCAGCCATAAGTACGTCGCGGCGGAGGGGCGATGTAAGATGCGCCGGGAAGGCCGCCTGTTCAGCCATGCCCCTCAGATCATCCAGCAACTTGAACATGGTGTCATAGCGCACGGTCACCGGCTCGGTATCGACAACGGGCAGCGCAAAGCCCGTCCTTTGCATGAGGCCTGCAACATCCTGAAGGCCCGGCAGGGGCGAAAGACGGGGGGAGACGCCGCCGCGAAGCTCGGTCTCCGCGTCCGAAAGAACGCTCCGCAGTTCCGTCAGGGTGCCAGCGCCAAACATGGCGGCCAACCAGAGCCCATCTGGTTTCAACGCTTGGCGCACCTGAACAAGTGTGCCGGGCAGGTCATTGGCCCAGTGCAAGCTGAGCGCACTCGTGGCGAGATCGAAACGCGCCGGTGCAAAAGGAACGTTTTCGAGGCTGCAAGGCAGCGCGCTGATGGCGGGAGGGGCATGAGCAAGATGGGCCATGGCCGGCGAAGGATCCGTGGCGATCACGTGATCTATCTTGGAATGGGCCGCGAGGTGCCGTGTCAGCGTCCCATCGTGGCAGCCTATTTCCAACACCGCTGGGAAGTGACGGGGCGTATCCTCAAGACGCTCGATTAGTTCCCTCGACACCCGGGCCTTGAGGAAGTCATAGTCCCCATACCGCTTTGCAGCCCGCGTTCGATGGGCTTTGATCCGCTCGGGATCGAAGAGCGTTGGGGCATTTGGGGACGGCATGGACCAGCATATGGCCCGGCAGGCCACATCTACCAAGAGGCGCTTGAATCGTAGCGCCTGGCGCCGTGCGTTCACACGGGCGGCAGATTTACTTTGGCCAGCCCGTTCGCTCCTGTCGGACAAACGCGGCGCTGGCGCTGGGTTGCTGCCGGCCGAAGATTGGATCAAACTTTCCTTTCTGGGACCGCCCCACTGCGACCGGTGCGGCCTTCCGATGGAAATCGATCTGGGTGAGACCGTCACCTGCGCCGCCTGCACGGCCAAGCCGCCGCTTTGGAACCGGGCGAGGGCGGCGCTGGCCTATGATGATGGGTCTCGGCGTATTGTGCTCGATCTCAAGCGTGCGGGTCGCCGGGACGGGCTCAAGCTCATAGCGAGCTGGATGACCCAGGCCGGGCGCGACCTCTTGGACGACACAGATTTGATCATCCCCGTTCCGCTTCACTACACACGACTGGTGCAGCGCGGCTATAATCAGGCGGGTTGGCTGGCGCAGGGCGTTGGGCGAGCGTCAGGGGTCCCGGTGAGGGTTGCCGCCTTGAAGCGGACCCGCGCCACGCCGAGCCAGGGGTTCCTGACCTCAAGGCAGCGGCGGAAAAACGTTAGCGGCGCGTTCGCTGTGCGTAAGCGCTATCAAACGTTGGTCTCAGGGGCCCGGATCGTCCTCATCGACGACGTACTGACGACCGGGGCAACGCTGAAAAGCTGCGTTCGGGCGCTGAAGTCGGCTGGAGCAGCGTCTGTGGACGTGCTGGTCCTTTGCCGCGTTGTCCGCGAGCGCGACGTGACCATATAGCTGGTCAATCCCCTTCGGAGACCCGTTCATGGCCGCTGTCACGATTTATACCCGCGCGTTCTGCCCCTACTGTTCGAGAGCGATCAAGCTGCTCAAGAAGAAAGGGGCCCAGTTCAACGAGATCAAGGCAGGCATGGATGCCGCCAAGCGGGAGGAAATGACCAGGCGTTCCGGCGGTGGTCGTACATTTCCGCAGATCCTGATCGGCGATGTCCCGATTGGCGGCTGTGACGAGCTGCATGCGCTGGAAAGCGAGGGCAAACTCGACGCCATGCTGGCAGGCTGATGATCCGTTACGCGCTCCAATGCCATGATTGCGGCCTCGATTTCGAAGCGTGGTTCGCGTCGTCTTCGGCCTACGACTCCCAGGCCGAAGCCGGACAGGTCTGCTGCCCGGCCTGTGACAGCGCGAGTACAGCCAAGCAAATCATGGCGCCGGCATTGAGTAAGGCCCACTCCAAGGATTTCTCTGCCAAGATGAAGGATTTCGCAGCTCGGGCCCGGCGGCATGTGGCGGAGAATTTCGACTATGTCGGCGAGAAATTTGCCGATGAGGCGCGTGCCATGCACCATGGCGAAAAGGAAGAGCGGCCAATCTGGGGAAAGGCGAAACTCGAGGATGCAAAAGCGCTTGCCGATGAGGGTGTTCCTGCAGCGCCGCTCCCCGATGCCCTGGCCCCCAAGGTGCCCAAACCGCCAAAAGCCCTGAACTGATTGCGATCCAACGACCGGTGCATTTGGTCGCCTTGACCGGCCTGTTGACCCGCGTCAAGGACACTACAGTGAAATCTGTCGGAGGTGTGAGCGATGGAATCTGCTGAGTATGCACGCGGCGAAATGGACATTGCTGAACAACAGCGCACCTGGGACGGCTTCATGAAAGCGAGCGTCTGGGGCAGTGCCATCGTCAGCATGGTCCTGATGTATACCGTTTTGGCCATCCCGCTGGGTATCAACTGGTTTGTGTCCCTCGTGCTGACGGCCGGTGCCGGGATTGTCGGCGGGCTGGCCGTGAACATGGGTGGCGCCTGGATCGTGACCGTAATCGGCCTGTCCGGCATTGCCGTTCTGGTTCAGCTTATCATCACTGTCTCCAAGGCGATGATCCCAGGCTAGGTATCCAAAGCTTTGCCGTCGACGGCGCCTGCGGGTTCGTCGTCAAAGATCTAGTCGGATCTGCATTTCCGGCATTTCGTGGCGGCAGGATCGTCCATCAGCCGCGCGATTTCGATCTCTCCCTCGCACACCACACAGTAGCCGAAACGCCCCTCGTCAAGACGCGTGAGCGCCTCATTGATCCGCTCCAATAGAAGCGCCGAAGCGTCTTCGCGCATACGAGCATCTTCCCGCAAGCGCCGATTGATTGGGCCAAGGTCTGTGTCCATGGGTGAGATGCTGCGCCGCTATTCAGCAATTGGCAACCCGGAAATGGTTCTCCATACGTAGAAGATATCGACCAACGATATCTCGCAGGGGTCGTTTGACCTGAATGGAGCACAATCATGACGGGTGATCCGCTGGTTCTGTCCGGTGCAACGAAGACATTTGCCGGTTTCACCGCCGTCGATGACCTTGATTTTACCGTGCCCGAGGGATCGATCGTCGGCTTTCTGGGCCCGAACGGGGCGGGTAAATCGACCAGCTTGCGTATGGCCCTCGGCATCATGACCCCTGATGCTGGCGAGGCACGACTGTTTGGTGAGAAACCGGGCATCGACGCCCTCCGACGGGTCGGGTTCCTGCCAGAAGAGCGAGGGCTGTACAAGAAGATGAGCCCGGTCGGCACGATCCAGTATTTCGCCCGGCTGAAAGGCATGAGCGCGAACGACGCGCGGCTCAGGGCCTTCGAACTTTTGGAGGCCTCGGGGCTCCAGGATTTCGCCCGCGCACGGATCTCAAAACTCTCGAAGGGGATGGCCCAGAAGGTCCAGATCCTGGCAACCCTCGCCCACGAACCAGATCTCCTGATCCTCGACGAACCCTTTTCAGGCCTGGACCCGGTGAACCAGCAGGCCCTCGAAGACCTGATCAGGGACCAACACCGACGCGGCTCAACAATCGTCTTCTCGACCCATGTGATGGAGCATGCCGAGCGCCTTTGCCAATCCATCGTCATGATGGCGCGGGGCAAGAAGGTGTTCGACGGTTCTCTCGAAGAGGCGTTTGGCGCTCTTGGCCGCCGGGTCAGGATCGGGGTTTCGGGCGGGTTTGACCTCTCCACCGCCCTTGCTGGTGCCGGGTATGCTGCCGCGCCCGACCCATCGGAAGGTGCAGCCGGCTGGTGGCACATTCAATTGCCCCAGGGCCGTGATGCCCAGGATGCCCTGCGCGCCGCCCTGGCAGCTGGGGCACCCATTTCCGGCTTCGCCCCGGAAGAGGCCCGCCTGCGCGATGTGTTCATCTCCCTGGCCGGTGAAGCGGACGCTGCCATGGCCGATCAACCCGGTGCCCGTTCGACTTTCGCAGGAGCTGCAGAATGATGCGGTCCATCTACCTCGTCGCCCGCCGTGACTATCTCGGCTATGTCACCGCATGGGGCTTCTGGCTCGGCCTCTTGCTCACCCCGTTTTTCCTCAGCCTCGGCATCATCGGCCCCGCGCTCGCGGCCTCACAGACACCAGAGCGCTACTACGTTGTGGTTGATCCGGATGGTGCCCTCGGTCCAGCTATGGACGAGAAGACGCTCGACCTGAAGATCGATGTCATCGAAGCCCAGATCATGGCGTTGGGCGCGCTCACCGGCGATGGGCGCAAAACAGCCGCCACATTCGAGACTGCGGCCCGAGAAAGCGGCGACCTGGCGGCAGCCCTTACGGCAGCTGGTATTGATCCCGAAACCAGCAATATCGAGATCCCCGACGACGATTTCATCCGGGTCGAGGCCCCTGCGACCACAATCGACGGCCTTCGCCCATGGCTGCTTGGCGAGCGGTTGCTCGACACGCCGAACGGCGAGCGTCCACTCTTCGCGGCCCTGATCAAGACCGATGAAGGCATCGAGTACTGGAGTGAAAACGTCACGATCGGTACCGTGAAGAACATTGCCGAGCGGGCCGCGATCTCCCTCGCCCGGACAGCTGTTTTCACCGCCCAGGAGGTGCCCTTCTCGATCCTTGACGATGTTCGGGCCGCGACGCCCGAAATCCTCGAAAGAAAGGTTCGGGAAGACGCAGCCCAAGCCGCCGAGGTGACGGCTGCAGACATTGCGCCCACCGTCGTGTCCGTCGCCATCGCCTTCACGCTCTGGATGCTCATCTTCTCCGTCGTGAACTACCTGCTGATGGGCACCATCGAAGAGCGGTCCAACAAGATCTTCGATACGCTGCTCACGTCGGTGAAACTGCCCCATCTCCTGGCCGGCAAGCTGCTTGCCGTGCTGGCCGTATCGCTCACCCTGATGGTTTTCTGGGCGGGCGGCGGTATCGGCGCGATGACCTATGCCGGCTCTGCGTTGCCACCAGACATGTCCGAGATGATTGCCGCCGTGACAGCAGCCGTCCTGAAACCCGGAATACTGATCCCGGCCTTGCTCAGTTTCCTCCTGGGATACCTCATGTACGGGGCTGTGTTCCTCGCCATCGGTTCGCTTTGCGACACGGTGCAGGAAGCACAGACACTCATGTCACCCATGCTAGTCTTGCTCATGGTGCCGCTGTTCATGGTGTTCATTGCCGTCAGCGATCCGACGTCCCCCGTCCTGGCGGTCATGGCCTGGATCCCCGTCTTCACGCCGTTCCTGCTGATCCTCCGCGCTCCGCTTGAACCGAGCCTTTGGGAAGTCCTTGGCCAGCTCTCACTCATGGCCGTTGCGACGGCAGCAATCCTGTGGGCCGCTGCCCGCATCTACCGGGCAGGCGCGGTCCACGGCGCCGGCGTCAACGACGTTCTGCACTGGTTCAAAGGCTTCTTGCCAGGAATGGGAAAAACCAAGGCCGGTTAGAGCGCGCGACCGAAGACCAAAGGGCTTCAAGCGGCTTCAGCGCTCGAGAGTGTGAACGTCTCTCGGATGAAGCCGCCGCCCAATACGCGGGATTCTCCAGCTGGATCGTAGATCACACTCGCCTGGCCCCGGGCGACCCCTTCTTCCGGAATTTCGAAAAGCACGGCTGGCTCGCCTTTCCAGCGGCCGAGCCGGCCAGGCACCGGTGCCCGCGTGGAGCGAACACGCACAAGCACCGGCGCTGCGGCATCGCAAGCTCGCTCCAGGCTACCTTCGCCAAGCCAGTTCAGCTCTTCCATGACGAGCCCCGCGACGAGGAGTTCATCCCGCGGCCCAACAATGACCTGGCGGTTCTGCGCGTCGATCCTGACCACGAACAGCGGTTCACCGGTTGCAACGCCAAGGCCCCGGCGTTGGCCCACCGTGTAATGAATGACACCCTTGTGGGTGCCGAGCACGCGCCCATCCAGGTGCACGATCTCGCCGCCGCGTCCCGCGCCCGGGCGCAATTTCTCGACCACTTGTGCGTACGACCCCTCTGGCACAAAGCAGATGTCCTGGCTGTCCGGCTTTGCGGCAACCGGCAGATTGAACCGGTCCGCCAGAACCCGCACCTCTGTTTTCGGCAACTCGCCGAGGGGAAAGCGCAGGAAATCGAGTTGCGCCCGCGTCGTCGCAAACAGGAAGTAGGATTGGTCCCGGCTGGCGTCATGGGCGCGGTGTAGCTCGGGCCCTGCCGGCCCCATGGTTCGCCGGATATAATGCCCTGTCGCCAGGCAGTCCGCACCGAGGTCCTTCGCCGTTTCCAGGAGGTCGGCGAACTTCACGGTCTGATTGCAGCGAATACAAGGAATGGGCGTCGACCCCGCCAGGTAGGTGTCTGCGAAATCGTCCATGACCTGCTCGCGGAACCGGGACTCATAATCCAGCACGTAGTGCGGAATACTGATCTGGTCGGCGACATTGCGCGCGTCGTGAATATCCTGGCCCGCACAACACGCGCCTTTTTTCTGGATCGCCGCGCCATGGTCGTAAAGCTGCAGCGTGATCCCCACGACGTCGTAGCCCTGCGCTTTAAGAAGGGCGGCCACGACAGAGCTGTCCACACCGCCAGACATGGCTGCGACCACGCGCGTATCGGCGGGTGCTTTCTCAATCCCGAGAGTGTTGGCGCCACCGGTGTAGGGAACCGGGGCGGTCAAATCTGTCGCCATCGTCTCTCTCCACCGGGGTCAAGGCCCGGAGCAGCATCCGGCCAGTATATGCGCTGCGAGGACTGGCGTCTCAAGGCCAGCCGCGCGGATTGGCGCACATTTCCGCACAGCTTGGCCCGCATAGGGCGAGATCATCGACGAGCGCCGGACTTTGAGAGCGGGGAGCGTCCTAAGCGTCCATGGCGCTGGCTTGGTCCGCTTCGCTCTGAGCCATGGCCCTAAGCGCATCCTCGATCACCCAGAGCCGGTCCTGTCCCCAGGTCGACACTGCGCCTACCCGGAAGCTAGGCACACCCCAGATTCCCAGATCCAGAAGCGCTTGCTGGTTCTCGGCCTCGACCGCGCGCCAGTCATCGCGGCCGAGGTCTTCTCGGGCCGCGGCCCAATCAAGGCCGGCCCGTTCGGCGATCGTCCTGAGGCCCGAATCGCTGCACGCGTCCATCCCCTCTGCCCAGACGCCGGTCAGGAAGGAGATCGCATAATCCATCTCTTTCCCCTCGGCGATCGCACGGGGCATCAGCGCATAGCCGCGCTCGACAGGTGTCCCGACGGGATCGGCGATCTTGCCGAACGGTAGTCCGAGCCGCCGCGCCTCTCGCGCCACATCAAAGATGATATACCGCCCTTTCGGCCGTGGCACTTCCAACCCGCGCATCACCATGGGCAGAACAAAACGCACCCGAACCGGCACGTCATGGTGCGCGGCCAGATCCTTGATCCGCGATGCCGCTAAGTAGCTGTACGGGCTCCTGAACGAGAGAAACGCCTCCACAACGGTCCCGGACGGCAGCGCGCCCGCGGGCGACAAAGACCCGGTTTCAGGCGGGGGAAAGATGTAACCCTCCGGCGCATCGGCCTTTACAGCACCCAGCGCGCGCAACCGATCTTCGAGATAATGCAGACGGTCGAGACCCCAGTACCACTCATTCCCATAATGGATGACCGCTCCGAGATAGTGCCCGCCCTCGTCGCGCAAGCTGTCGCCCTCGCGTTGAAGCTCCGCCACCCGCACAGGATCGGCAGCCGGCGTCGTCGGAACGGCCCTTCCCCAGAGCGCAGCGCAGATTTCCCCCGTACGGCCGACCGCCTGCCCCGCATCAATGAGCGCCGCAATGGCCGCCTCGGCATGTTCCACCGCTGAAGCATTCGGCTGCCCACCTGGATCCGTGAAGTCGAGACCGGCTTTCGCGGCCAAGGTCGCCGCATCCCGGCGCGAATACTCGACCAGCCTCTGTCTGTCCGGTGCAGCCCAATCGGGCGGCGGGCTCACGAGGTGCACTTTGATCCGAACATCGAAGCGCTCCGCCAGCAATGGAAGAACCTGCGCCATGAGGTGGGAATAGGGATCATCCACCTGGTGGAAGTAATCAACGGTGTGCATCGCGCCGGCCCTCCTGCGTTGCGCCTCAGCCCTCGTCCTCGCCTTTTCTATCCTTGCCGAGCCCGTCATCCGTTGGGCGAGCCTGGATACAACAAAGGTTTTCAAGGACATGACCGCACAAACTCCCCTCAACGCCGATCATGATGCCGCGCCGATCCCGTTTTGGATAGTGCCGAGGCCGCCGAAAGGGCCTCACCGTCAGAAGCGGACCATGACCCCCGCGCTCAGGGTATTGAGGCTGCCTTCGTCTCCCTCAAAGGCGCTCAGGTCAGCCCTCAGGGCAAGGCGCTTGGTAACGTCATAGGTGCCACCGAGGCCGAGTGTTGCACCGTCGAGTGTGAAGCGATCCTCGACCGTCGCTCCGAAAAGACCCGGTTCGCTCGACCGGATCTCGAGACTGCCATAGCCGAGACGGGTGAAGAGATGCCCCCGCTCGCCAACGGGCAGTCTCGCGGAAACATACGCCCCCAATTGCTGCTTCAGTCGGGCCTCAACGCCCGGCTCCAACGTATCATCCCGCGTGCCGAAACTGCCTTCGGCCTCCACCGAAAACGTCTCGTTGATATGCCCACCGCCCCGAAACGTCGCCGCGGCCAGCGTCAGCCCGTCCCCATCGAAGACGCCGTAATTGGCGTCCGCATAATATCTCGGCTCAGCTTCCGCCGCATGGATCATAACCGGGGCGCCTGCACTCGCAGCCACAGTCAGGACAGCCATTCGCATCCGCATCAGAAGTCCCTCTTCACGGTGATCGAGATGGCCGCAATGCGCTGCTCGAAAATCCGGGCATTGCCCTGCAACACGGTGACATCGCCTGTAATGTCCCACCGGTCAGTCAGCGCGTAATCGATCCCCGCGCCATAGCTCAAACCGTCCGTCTCCTGGTTCGACCGACCAGGCCCTGCGAGTGCATCATTGAATTCGACACCGATATCGATCGCGCTATAGCCCAGACGTGCAGTGAGATCGGCCCGCGGCGTGACCGGTAGCCGTCCAACGGCAGACGCAGCCAGGTAACTGTCGAGTTTCACAGAGCTGTCTGAAAACAGTTCGATGGCATCGTGCTCGAACGCACCGACCGCAGCTTCGCCTTCAAGCGAGACATAGGGGTGAACCTTTGCGCCGCCGCGCAGGGTCACCGCCGTCAGGTTGCCATAATCGAAGCCCTGCTCGAGGTCCTGGTCGACCTGGTCATGGATAATGAAAAGGCTGCCACCCGCCGACGCGTAGTAGTCCGTGCTCGAAATGGCGTTCCACGTGCTCGCAGCCGCGTCTCGCCATCCCGTATCGCCCGACGCTGGCAACGCTATCGCCGATGCCACAAAGGGAAGTACAACCGCACCATAATTCATACACTACCCCGCTCTACTTGAGGAGTTCGCTAGGGTGTATTGTTACGGCCGTCTATACATCGCCGATACATGTGGCTGCATCTTAATGTTATACTCCCGTAAGATGCGCGAATATTACATCGATTACACAGTAACGACGACTTTTCCTTGTGCACGCCGCTCCATCAACTCTGTAATGGCATCAGCGGAACGCTCCAGGGGATAGGTGTTCGAGATGTGCGGCTTCACCTTCCCTTCGCTGTAAAGCGCAAAAAGATCAGCAACATCCTGCTGGTTCTGCTTCGGATCACGCGCGACCGCCGCGCCCCAGAAGACGCCTCGGACGTCACAGGATTTCAGCAAGGTGAGATTGAGGGGTATTTTTGGTATCCCGGCCGGGAAGCCGATCACCAGGAAACGCCCCTCCCAATTCATCGCGCGCAGGGCCGGTTCGGCATAATCTCCGCCAACACCATCGTAGATGATATCGACCCCGCCCCCACCGGCGGCCTTGATCTGGTTCGACAGCTCTTTCTGCTGGGCCCGGTCAAGGGCACCACTGGGGTACACAAGGCCCTTGTCAGCCCCCTTCTCGATACAGAAATCCACCTTCTCCTGGGTGGAACAGGCGGCGATCACCTCAAGCCCCATGGCCTTGCCGATTTCGACGGCTGCAATCCCCACCCCACCGGCGGCACCGAGCACGAGCAGGCTTTCGCCCGGTTTCGGATCGGCCCTGTGCTTCAGGGCGTAGTAGGAGGTGCCGTACGTCATGATGAACGCGGCCGCTTCCTCGAATGGTACGGTGTCAGGGATCGGGATGCAGCGCCCGGCATCAATGGCAAGTTCTTCCCGGAGCCCACCCCAACCGCATGAACCGATGACCCGCTGGCCAACGGAAAGACCCATCACGCCCTCACCAACGGCTTTCACAATGCCGGAAACCTCACCGCCAGGGCTGAAGGGCCGCTCGGGCTTGAACTGGTACATGTCCTGGATGATCAGGCTGTCAGGGTAATTGATACCGACCGCTTTGACCTCCAGCACCACTTCGCCCTTCCCAGGGCTCGGCGATGCCACGTCTTCTAAAACAAGGGTGTCCGGGCCGCCGGGTGCCTTGGAAAGAACTGCCTTCATCTTGTGTCTCCTCTTGTCTCTTCTCCGCTCGCTAGTTAGCGGTTCCCGTTGTCCATCGGCAAGGAAAAGCCGTGGCGCAAAAGGGCTGCCATGACAGAGTCCAGCCATTGGGCCATCCATCCTGCATATGTTGGCGAGAGCCATGAAGCGGGCCAGAGGCCTGCCAAATGATCTGGACCATCGTTTTCTGGACCGTTCTGGTCGCTGCAGGTTTTGTGCTCTTTCTCGCCTACCAAATGCGCTATTTCGCCGGCTTTGCACTCCGCAATGTGATCGCCGCCAGGGACCACGACCTCAGCCGGCCAGACCTCAACGCGGCCGTCGGCCACGCCGTCTCAGGTACAGCTTCAGCGCCCCATGAGACGTCCATAGCTGCCGCTGCCGAGCACCTCGTCTCCGAATACCCCACACAGATCGGGTATATCCGCGCGGCCAGAACCCTATGCCGGATATTGCCCTACGCGATCGCCATGGTCCTCCTCGCGCGATGGGCCCTGAATGGCGGACTTTGACGGCGGCCCGGCGTCTCTGCCAAGGCCGTATTCAGGAACACACCGTCGCCATGGCGTCGGTCCACCCCGACTGGACTGCCCCGAGCCCATTTGCAGCGGCGATCAGGGCGCGTAAGGCCATCAGGCATCATGGATGCGGGACCCGTTGTCCAAAAGCACCAGAGGATCATTCCCATGCGAGGCTATTTCGCCATTGGCGCCGAGGGCATTTCGAAGCCCATGAACCTTGGGGCGCTGATGCGAACGGCCCATGCGTTCGGTGCCAGCTTCGTCTTCTCGGTGAACGCGGCTGACAAGGTGCGCAAGGTCTACAACGCCGACACATCGAAGACCTTCCAGCATGTTCCCTACTACCAGTGGGACGGTCTCGATGACATGCATTTCCCCAAGGGGTGCCAGCTGGTGGGCATCGAGCTGACCGACGATGCGATCGAGCTGCCAAGCTTCCGTCATCCCCTGAATGCGGCCTACGTGCTTGGCCGCGAGCGGGGGGATCTCTCAGGTGAGATGCTCGACCGGTGCCAACACGTCGTGAAGATCCCGACGAAATTCTGCATCAATGTCAGCCTTGCCGGCGCGCTGGTCATGTATGACCGCGTCATGAGCTCTGGCGGCTTTGCGCCCCGCCCCGTCATGCCGGGCGGACCAAAGGGCTGACCGGCGGCCAGCCTGAGGCGTCGCCGGTCTATTTGCCCGCGAGCCTGAGGAAGCGGTTCCGCAGGTCCTGGTCGGTCTTGAACACGCCGGTGAATTGGGTCGTGACCGTCGAAACATGGCGGTGATGAACACCCCGCGTCGTCATGCACTCATGCACAGCGTCGATCAGGACGGCGACACCCATGGGCGCAAGACTGTCTGTGATCGCATCACAGATCTGCTGGGTCATCGTTTCCTGGGTCTGGAGCCGTTTGGCGAAAATCTCGACCACCCGCGCCAGCTTGGAGATCCCCACAACTGCATCGGTCGGCATGTAGGCGACGTAAGCCTTGCCCAGGAACGGCGCCATGTGGTGCTCGCAATGGCTTTCCACTTCGATATCGCGCAGCATGACAATGTCGTCATAGCCCTGCACGTCCTCGAAGGTGCGCGAAAGGTACTTCACAGGGTCGTCCTTGTAGCCGGAGAACCACTCCTCATAGGCCTTCACCACGCGCTTTGGCGTATCGATCAGACCTTCCCGAGCCGGGTCATCGCCGGCCCAGGCCAGCAGCGTGCGAACCGCTTCTTCGGCTTCTTCGCGTGTGGGGCGCACAACATCTTCAGCGCGCACAGTCTTAGGCGTAACGGCATCCATGGCCATGTCTTGGATTTCCTCGATCTGAGGGACGAGGGTCGAGCCGGGGCACAAGAACAGGGAAGTATCGAAACCGCCTCCGAATCGCACCCGGACTTAACGCCCGCCCGGAGTTAACACCCTCAGGGCTTGTATGTCGGATATAGGCACACAACGGCGCTGATCCAAAGTTATTTACGCAAAATACGCCAAAGCAGATCTTTCCGTGCTGCAGCAATTGCAGCGAAATCAACGCCAGAACAGGAACAGCCGCCGACCCGTAAGGACCAGCGGCTGCGGTATTCGCAGGCCCGGTACTCGGGCCAGATGCAGCGGCCAAGAACCGTCAGTTCGGCGCCGCTTCTTCGGCCATGTCTTCAGCAGCTTCCGCCGCCTCTTCTTCCGATGTGGTCACCGCATCGGCTGCCGCCTCGGCCGCATCTTCGAGGGCCTCTCCAGCGTCCTCGGCCATCTCGCCCGCAGTTGACATGGCCTCTTCGGTCGCACTTGCGGCACCGTCTGCAAGGTCACCCGCTGCTTCGGCGGCGCCGTCGGCCACATCCGTGGCCAGATCGCCGGCGGCCTCGCCAGCATCCTCAAGCGCTTCTCCAGCGGCATTCACCGCATCGCCCGCTTGCTCGCGCGCAGCATCAAGGATCGAACCCTCCGCATCCGAGGATGCCGGCTCTTCCGACCCGCCACAGGCGGTAACGGTCATGGCAAGTGCGGCCGCGGCCGCCAGAAGTGTCTGTCTCATAGTCATTCCCCTCACAGGACGGTCGCACAGGACCGGTTTACGCATTCCGGATGGGCCTAGCCCTGCCGAAACAGGGATCATGCCCAACCTTCCTAAGACCCGGATTTGGAACCTTTTCCAAACCCCAAGCACGCTGCAATCCAGCAGCATTCTCCAATCCCGACAGCGCCTAAGCGGCATTTGCGGCACAAAGGTGACACCAAAATGAACGCGGGGAGGCCAATCTGCGGTTGGCTTCCCCAGGGCGAGCGACAATACTCGGTGAATAAAGACGAGGAGACGACAATGGCCCTGCACACCCCCCTTTGCGACATGCTGAACATTGAACATCCGATCATGCTCGCGGGCATGGGCGGGGTCTCCTATGCCGAGGTTTGCGCGGCCATGTGTGAAGCCGGCGGCTATGGCGTCCTCGGTATGGCGGGCACCTCCCCCGATTTCATCGCCGAACAGATGCAAGCGGTCCGCGGTCTCACAAACCGTCCCTTCGGCGTCGATCTGCTCGCCGCACAGCCCGAAACCCTGGAAGAAAGCGTCGACGTCATCATCGAGAACGGCGCCGACAGCTTCATCGCAGGCCTCGGCGTGCCGCTCCCCATAATGGAGAAGCTGAAATCTGCCGGGGTGAAGGTCATGGTCGTCGGCGGCGCCGTGAAGCACGCCGTCAAGGCCCAGGATGCGGGCTGCGACGCGGTCATCCTCCAGGGCGGGGAAGGCGGCGGTCATACCGGTCTCGTCGGCACGATGCCGCTCGTGGCCCAGGCCGTGGAGGCGGTCGACATCCCGGTCATCGCAGCCGGCGGTATCTACGACGGACGCGGCATTGCCGCCTCGCTCGCCCTCGGCGCCGTTGGCGTCTGGATGGGCACACGCTTCATCGCCTCGACCGAGGCCCACGCAGCGCAGAGCTACAAGGACGCCGTCACCGCCGCCGGCGACACCGACACCACGCGCACCCGCTGCTATTCCGGCAAGCCCATGCGCGTCCGCACCAACGCCTATGTCAACGACTGGGAAAGCCGGCCCCAGGATATCCAGCCCTTCCCCTTCCAGGCTATTCACTCCACCCAAACCGGCGTCATCGGCGGCATCGGCGGCATTGTCGACGAAGCAAAGCTCGACCCGGACAAGTCCTGCTTTGCCATGGGCCAGTCGGCCGGCGGCATCCGTTCGGTCCAACCGGTGGCCGAAATTGTCGATCAACTGGTCGCCGAAGCGGGAGCGGCGATCGAGCGGCTCACGGGTCAGGTGAAAGTGGATGCATGATCGCTCGGGCCATGGTCGGCTCGATCCCGGGCCGGTTGGGGCGCCCCCTGTGGAAAACGGCTTTTGCTCGCCGTTTCGCTGCCCTATAGCCGGAAGATAAACAGGACGGGAAACGACCAATATGGCGATCGGGGGCGCATTTCGGTGCGAGCGTTTCATGGCGGCGGCCCTGCGGGGGCTCGTCGCAGCAGCCCTCCTGATTGGCGTTGCGATCCATTGGCCTGACTCTGCCCTTGCCCAACAGACCGCTGCATCCCTTTCCGGTGACCCATCCCGGCTTGCGAGCGCCCAGGATCTTTCGCCCATAGAAGCCCGCAATGCGCTCGCACGGGCGAATTACCTCCCCAATCTCAACGGGTTCCAGACCGCCGTCGAGACCGGCGATCTCAAGGCCATCCCCCTCTACCAGGCGTCCGGCTTCGAACTTTCCGGAAGCACCCTGCGCACCTATGTGATCCCGCTCTACGGCAATGCCGACCATTTCGATCCCGCCACGGCGAAAGCCCTCCTCAAGGGCGGGGTGAACAAGCAGGATTTCTGCCTCGATCCCTCTGGCAGTTGGGACCAGTATTCGGTTACCGGCCGGGGGCTGGCCCACGAGACCGACCGGCGAGCCTTTCTCCGGGCCCTGTGCGGCGATGCATCGACGGTGCTGGCCGTCTCTGCGCTCTTGCGGGCGGAAGAGCTGAAACTCGCCGCCCTCACGCTTGAAAACGAGGCCCGGCCGGACATCCTGGCCGACTGCGTCGACGCCTACATGGCTGACCACCCGATGATCGAAACCATGGACGAGGCGGAACAATTTTCCCTGTTCACGGTCGCAAGGATGACCCCGCCCCACGACACGGTGATGATGGAACTCAGCAGCTGGCACCTCTCCGGCCAGAAGACCGACGCGGAGGAGGCCTACGCCCAGGCCGTCGCCAATGGGTGCGATGCCGCCATCCCCGCGCACGTCATCAACACCGTCCACGCCGACCGCCTGCGATCCGTCCTGACCCTCCTCCAGCCCCAGGCCCCAGAAACCACGCCCTGATCAGGCATCATGCCTCGATCCCTCATCACGCTTTGATCCCGCGCTGGGCTCCCAGGTTGTTGATATCGCTCACGCCAGATCCGCTTCGCGGATGGCTCCGCGGGGGCGGCGCAGTTGC
Organism: Pseudomonadota bacterium; assembly: GCA_038745855.1. Classification (GTDB taxonomy): domain Bacteria; phylum Pseudomonadota; class Alphaproteobacteria; order Caulobacterales; family Hyphomonadaceae; genus UBA5336. The sequence continues at coordinate 54,870 of JBCDLC010000020.1, forward strand.
GCCGGCGGCCAGTCGGCCTTGCGACGCTGCGCGTCGGGGCAGGGCGCTGATTGTTGGACGGGAGGGGGGCGGTCTTT
>JBCDLC010000021.1:0-54041 GCA_038745855.1 Pseudomonadota bacterium
CGCCGCCGCCCCGGCCTCCTCAGAGCACCCCCCTACCGCGGGCCCCACAGCGGCCAACAATTCGGCACCGAACCGGGCGCGCTTCATGACAGCTTCGCCGTTGCCATCCTCGAACAAAGCCGAGCCCGCCCCCCACCTCTGGGCCGAGCCCCCAACAACAGCCCCAGAATCCGCCAGCTCTAACCCGGCGCGCGGAAACGCTGGCGGCTGCCAGAGACTCAGCGAAGGGAGAAACTCCCAAACAAATCGGATTCACGTATAAAGCCTCGTTTGAGTGTTCGATCAATCCAGTTTTGAGTATCCGCTCAATCGTTTTCGGCGACGCTTCGATTTTCGCGCGGCGCCTGATAGGTGTCCGCGGCGATGGCCCAGAGAGCGAAACCCTATGACCGCGACGCGGCGCTGGAATCGGCGATGATCCTGTTCTGGAACAAGGGCTATAACGGGGTGTCCCTCAAGGATCTTGAGCGTACGCTCAATATGAAACCCGGCAGTATTTACGCCGCTTTTTCAAGTAAGGAACGATTGTTTCTCCTCACTCTTGAGCGATACTTCAAAGAGCAGCGCGAGCTGTTGGCAAGCTTCGCCACCGGCGGGGCATCGCCGCTCGAGGGCCTTGTGGGCCTTCTTCGCCGGATCGGTGCGAATGCGCCGGGCGACCGCGCGTGCCGCCCATGCTTTCTCATGAGAACGCTGCTCGATTCGCCCGCTTTGGGCGATGCAATTTCCGAGGCTGTGCGGAGTTATCTCGACCAGATGGACCAACAGATCCGGACGCTTTTCATCCAGGCGAAGAGCCATGGCGCGCTGGAACCGGGGGCGGATACGGCGCTGCTCGCACAGAATTTCCATGGCGCGATGACAGTGCTCAGGACGGAGGCTTTCAGGGGCAGTAATAAAGCAGCGCTCGCGGCGCTGGCAGAGCATATGGCGTCCACGCTGGTGCCTGCGCGGCGTTGAGATAGCTGATAAGGTGGCCAGGCTGGTGAGGTTACCAGTGCGCCAAATTCTCACCGCACGGGCGCCACACGCTTTCCGCAGAAGTCTTACCAAGATTTCAGCAAGTCTTAACCGTTCCCCGGCACCAACAGGCCTAGTTAAACCCATAACCATGAAGGAATGCCCATGCTCCGCGCCGCTCTCGCTGTCGTCACCGCTCTCTCTGTTGTTTCCGCGCCGGCCTTTGCGACCGGACTGATCGCCGAGCAGTCGGTCCTCAAAGTCGTCGAAGTCACCAATCCATCGGGCGAGGTCGAAACCGAACTGGTCGCTGCCGATGTGGTTGCGCCTGGCGAGACCGTTCAATACGGCCTGACCTACCAGAATGAGGGCGCCGAAGCGGTGGAAGACATGGTGTTGACCATGCCGGTGCCAGAGAGCTTGCGTTTCCTCGAAACCTCTGCCGATACCGCCGGTACCGAAGTGACCTACTCCGTGGACGGCGGCGCGTCCTATGCCCCGCGCGAGGCGCTCACGATTGAGGTGGACGGCGAGTTGGTTGAGGCCAAGGCCGACGATATCACCCATATCCGCTGGGCGTTCGTGGAGCCGGTGGACACAGGCGCCGACGGAACGGTCAGCTTCCAGGCGATCCTGCGGTAAACCCAGTATTTTCCCAGTGGAAAGCGGCTTTCCCTGGATTTGGGAGAGCCGCTTTTCTTTTGGTCGCTCACGTTAGCATCTGAATAAATCGAACAAGAATTCAGGTGTCTGCAGCCAATTTTACGCGGTGTTAAAGCAACCTGGTGTTTATCCCCCTTATAAATAAGAAATGTAAGGCGGGAACATGAACCTCTTGATGAAGACTGCATCACGATTAGCCCTGACGGCTGGCGTGGTGGCACTGGCAGCCGCTGGAGCGGCGTCGGCGCAAAGTGCGAACGGAACGCCAGCAGGCGAAGTCGTTCAGAACGGATTTACCCTGAACTATACGGTCGGCGGCTCAACCCAGCCCACGATCACGAACGACAATGATGGTGAGCGGACAACGTTCGTGGTCGACCGCCTGGTCGACTTGACCTTGTCGCTCAACACATCGGTTGATGGGAGTGGCCGTAAGAGTGTTGCCGAAGGCGCCTCGGGCGAAACGCTCGTCTACACCATCACTAACGATGGTAACGACATCCAGTCGTATTCGTTCAGCTTCGAAAACTCCGCTTCGGAATCGGCCGACGATTTCGACTCCGTCGGTGGCGACTACACAATAACCTACACGGTTCTCGGTGTTGGCGGAACAGTGCGGAGCGGTCCGGTTGACCTCGATGGGTCTGATCCCGGCAACCCGATGGCGAGCTGCGAAGGCACGAGTGTCACCGGCACGATCGAACAGTTCGTAACCGCGGGCGGCTCGGTCACGGATTCGACGATCGATACCGAGGGTTCAAACGTGAACTCCGCCGATATCACATGTCCCATCCTTCCTGATGAGCGCATTGTTCTGACGCTGACCAGGAACATTCCGACCGGGGCTGGCATCGATGTGACCGACACCGACGATTTCATCGTCGTTGCCGAAACGCGCGAACCCTATTCGTGGATCAACGAGGACGCACAGATCCCGACGGGGCCTGCCACATCGACCTCCGCGGGTGGCGAAGTGGACGCTTCGCTCGGTGGCGTAATGGCAGTGAATGCCACAAACACTGATGATGGCGTTCAGAACGTGTTCCTCGACGAAGGCGCAAACGTCGCCACCTCGGATAGTGACTCCGACGGTTTGCAGTCCCTCCAGAATGGATTTGCGATCGTGAATCCGGCTCTGACCGGCACCAAGACTGCGATTATCCTGGCCACGGAACTGGCCGCTTCCGGATCGGGCAGCACGTGTGATGATGCAGGCGCGACGGGTTTTGATCCGTCCTCTCTGACGGCTGATCCGAACGGATTTGCCCTGCCAGGCGCTTGCATCGCCTATGTGATCGAGGTCGACAATGTGTCGTCTCCGGCGCGGGATGCAACGGGCATCAGCGTGTCTGATACGCTGCCAGCCGAAGTCGAGTACAAGGACCACGTGTTCGTCGATTTCGACACGGCACCGACCGACACGAGCACCACGTGCTCGACTGCAAGCCCTGCCACCAACACGCCTTGCGACGTGATTGGCACCGCGGGCGCTCTGAACTCCGGCAATACCGGACAGCTGGTGATCTACACCACGCTGCGGTGATCAAACAAGCCGTAGGCGGATGGAAATCTATTCGCCTACGGACGCTGAGCCAATGGCGGGTGCGCTGATCTCGGCGCGCCTGCCTCTGGTTCCAAACCCTTCGATCCGAACGCTGAATATCAGGCTTTGATCGAGGTTTATCGCAAAGTCAGCGCACAACGCTAACGCGATTTTTACCATACTTTGCGATCCTAAAAATAAGAAAAATCCGGGACTTACCGGAGTGGACTGCGAGAGACCGGCAACAGGTTTCCGCGACAGGTTGATGGTGATGGGCGATGGCTTTCAATGGAAAGTCTATCTTTGCCGCTCTCGTATGGGGGCTGGCCTCTGCGGCGTCCGTTATCGGAACGCCAGCGAGCGCTGAAACGCCTATCGGCGAAACTGTTACGAACATTGCCAGCTTTTCTTTCGAAACCAGCGAGCAGAACATGTCGCTGGAGACCAATCCCGCGACTTTCACGGTCGTGGCTCGGCCGACCCCGTCCACCATCGACTTCTTCCGTGTTGCACCGGCCGCACCGGAGGCGGTTCCGATCCGCTTGAATGGCTCGGACTATCTCGTCGGCGGCGATTTCGACAGCCTGCCGCGACCTGCGAGCGTGAGCGGGCTTGCCCGTCCAGGCAGCGATGCGGGAGTCCAATCGGTTGATGCGTCGCGCTTTGAGGCGATCAATGCGCCAGAGACCCTGGGCGGAACACCGATTGATGTGTCGGCTCCGGTCCGTCTGGTCGAGACCGAGGTCTACCTCACCGGTGAGTTGATCATCGCGCGTATTACCGACGAGGGACAAAACGGTCAGCCCGACCAGATCGAGACCATTGTCGGAACGCTGTCTTCCGATGCGGGGGACTCAATCACGCTTCGGTTCTATGAAAGCGGCCCGAACACCGGCCAATTCTTCGCCTATGTGCCGAGTGCAGCAGCAAATACGGACACGACCGACGCAATCCTCGGCGCGCCGCAGAATACCGTTCTGACGGCCCGCTATGTTGACCAATTCGATGCCACGGAAGTCTCGATCGATACGGCCGTGGTCAATCCATTTGGCAGGGTGTTCGATGCTCTCACGGGCGAACTTGTCGATGGCGCGCGGGTGACCCTGGTCGATGAGGCGACCGGGCAACCGGCGCAGCTTTTCGGCATTGACGGGGTGTCTCCCTATCCTGCGACCGTGGAAACCGGCTCCATCGTGACCGATGCATCTGGGCTTTCCTATCCGCTTGGGACGGGTGAATACCTCTTCCCGCTTATTCCGCCGGGCAACTACCGGTTCGAGGTTGAGCCGCCGGCCACTTACAGATTCCCATCGATACAGCAGGCGGCTGATTTCGTGGACCTGCCCACAGCGCCCTTCGAGATTGCGGGCGGCTCTTTCGGTGAGCGTTTTTCAGTGGATCGCTCTGGCGTGATTATCCTCGACGTTCCCCTGGACGGCGCCCAGGAACTGACCGTGTTCAAGCGGGCGGGCGAGGATACGGCCGCGATCGGCGACTTCCTCTCCTATTCCATCGTCGCAGAGAACACGAATGAAGGCAGCTTGCCGCTCATCCTGCGCGATACGCTGCCCCGGGGCGTACGGTATATGGAAGGGTCGGCACAGCTTGACGGCCAGCCCATTGATGACCCGGAAATCGCCAGTAATGGCCGGACGCTGCTCTTTCCGGCCACGCGTATCGATCCGGGCGCGAACCGGACCCTGACCTATGTCACGGCGATCGGCGCTGGAGCCCCAGAGGAAGGCGATATCATCAACCGCGTTCAGGCGGTGGGCCCGCGCGGGCAACCGCTTTCGAATACGGCGGAGGCGGCCGTCACGTTGGAAGAAGATCTGTTCCGCTCGCGGTTTACCCTTGTTGGCCGCGTTGCAGAGCAGGCGTGTCAATCGGATGAGGACTGGCCGCGTGAGATCGAGCAAGGCATCGGCGTACCGGGTGTGCGTCTCTACCTTGAAACCGGCGAATTCGTGATCACCGATGTGGACGGCCTCTACCATTTCCAGGGTGTCGAAGAAGGCACCCACGTGGTTCGCATCGACCCGGTCACCCTGCCGGATGGCTATGAGGCCATGGTCTGCGAGGAAAACACGCGTTTCGCGGGCTCTGCCACGTCACAATTCGTCGATGTGCAGGGCGGCGGCATCTGGCGGGCCAACTTCTATCTGCGGAAAGCCGAGACCGCTGCGACCGCCAACGCTGAAGCGCGCCGGGCCGAGACCGACACTGAAATCGAGACCGCGAGCACGGCACGCCGCAGTCTGTCGCAGAAGACCGGCACCTGGCGCGACTATGACATTGTCTGGCTAAACGACCAGGACGAGACGATTGAATGGGCGTATCCCGATACGGCCGAAACACCGTCGGTGCCGACCGTGAATGTGGGGATCAAGGCGCCCGCTGGAACGCGGATCAAGATGTCTGTAAATGGCCGTCGCGTGAACCCGGGCAACGTCTCCCGCTCGTTGACATCGACAGACCGGTCCAAGGTGCTGCTGCGGTGGCGCGGGCTTGATATCGTCCGGGGGGAGAACCTTTTCGAGGCCGAAGTGACCCACGCCGATGGGCGCACGGAAACCCTGACCGAGACCATCTGGTATGTCACGGAAGCAGACCGGGCCCGGCTGGTTGATGACCAGTCCATTCTGGTGGCCGACGGCCGGACGTATCCGGTGGTGGCCGTTCGGCTTGAGGACGCGGCTGGCCGGCCCCTGCGCAAGGGCACGATTGTCGATATCGACGTGCCGCCGCCCTACCGGCTTGCGACGGAGAACGCGCTGGATGGGTTGCGCCCCGTGGACCGGCCCGGACAGCTGTCAAATGTCGTGACCGTCGGTGACAATGGGATTGCCCACATCGAGCTGGCGCCAACGCTCGAAACCGGCCGCATTCGCCTCAACGTGCCCCTGAGCAATGAGCGGGTCCAGGAAATCGACGCTTACCTTTTGCCCGAACGCCGGGACTGGATCGTGGTCGGCCTGGCGGACGGCGGCCTGGAGCTTGCCGACGGTGCGCTGGAGCATCCCGGCCGTATCGCACTTTTCGCCAAGGGCATGATCCGGGGTGACTGGCTGCTGACGATCGCCGTTGATACGGCGAAGCGCCGGGGTATCCGCGACGATGAGGTGTTCAATCGGATCAATCCGAACGCCTTCTACACGCTCTATGGTGACCAGACATTTCAGGGCGACGACGCAGAGAGCCAGTTCCCCGTGTTCGTGCGGTTGGAGCGGGACACGGCCCAGTTCCTGTTCGGAGATTTCAACACCGATCTCAGTGACAGCGAACTGCTGCGCTATAATCGCCGGGTGTCGGGGCTCAAGGCTGGCTATGTGACCGACCGGGTGACGGCGACTGGCTTTGTGACAGAGAGCAATCAGCAGTTCCAACGGGACGAGCTGGGCGCTGACGGCACGACCGGACCTTACCAACTGTCGGGATCGCCGATTGTGCGTACATCGGAGATTATCACGGTTGAGACCCGCGACCGGTTTCGGCCCGATATCGTGCTCGCGGTGAAAACCCTGGAGCGGGATCGCGACTATGAGATCGATTATGCGAATGGCGAGGTCCGGCTTCGCGCGCCGCTGGCGCCGACCGATAGCACTTTCAATCCGAATGTGATCGTTGCCGAATACGAGGCCCAGGGCGGCGGGGAACGGAAAATCTCGGCGGGTGGGCGCGCAGCGCTGCGCGATCGCACCGGCGCGTTCGAGGTTGGCGCAAGTGTGATCCATGATGAAGCTGGCACGCAGGCCAATGATGCGCCCGTCACCCTGGCGGGGGTCGATGCCACGGCGCTGTTGACCGAAACCACCGAAATCCGGGCTGAGATTGCCGGGTCGCACCGCGAGAGCGGCCGCAATGGGGAAGCGGGCGGCACGGCGAGCGCGTTCCTGGTAGAGGGCACTGAAATTCGCGAGCGCGTCGCCTTGCGCGGCTTCTTGCGCCAGGAGGACGAGAATTTTGGTGTCGGCCAAACGCTGAGCAGCACCGCCACGATCCGCCGATACGGGGCACAAGGCGATCTGATCATCGATGAGCGGGTGAACCCGGATACGCGGGAAGCGCTTGTTCGCTCGATTACGGCCGAGGGTGTGCGCGAGGAAGCGCTGGATACGGGCGAGCGTCGCGACGTGGGCGCAGTGGCCCTGCAGCAGACCAGCCGAACGCTGAGCGCGGCGATTGGTGTTCGGGCGGCGCGCGAAGCGCTGAGCACCGGCGATCGGGAATCGCTTTTGGCGACCGCGGATACGCAGAAGGTTTTCCCGACCCTGGGTCTCACCGTGGGAGCGTCCCATGAGGCACCGCTCAGCACTGGGGGCAGTTCGAGGGACGAAGTCGCCCAATTCCCCGAGCGGACGATCCTCAGCGCCGACCAGGTCTTGTTCAAGGGCGTGAGCTTGAATGTGCGCCACGAGATCCAGAACGGGGCCAACAGCAGCGGTTCCAGCACCTTGGCCGGCATATCGGCCAGCCCATGGCGCGGGGCGCGGGTGACCGCGGGCGTCGATGAGATTACCCAGGAAAGCGGCCGGCGCCTGGCGTCGAATGTGGCGGTGGACCAGACCGTGCAGATCAACTCGAGCTGGAGTGCCAGCTTCGGGGTGGCTGACCGCTCGAGGATCGATGGCGGCGATGACGGTTTCGATCCGATCGCCGATGAGGCGGAGTCTCCGTTTGAAGGGGCGGCGAACAATTCCTTCAGCGGTGATGAGAATTTCCGCTCTGCCTATTTCGGTGCAGGGTTCCTGTCGTCGGCCCTGGCGGGGTCGGGCCGCATCGAGATCCGTGACACGGCCGTTGAGACCCGCCATGCCATCGGGATTGGCGCGGCCCGGGAGCTGAGCGAGGTGCTGTCCTTTGCGGGGGCCGCGCGGATCGAGAACCGGGACAATGGGACCGGTTTCGAAAGCACTAATGCGGACGTTCGACTGGGGCTGTCCTATCGCCCGCGTGGGGAGGGCTTGATCGTGTTTGACCGGTTCGACGTGGCGGTCAGTGAGACCCAGGCGACGGGGCAGACCATTCGTCTGGTCAACAATCTCGCACTGAACCGGCGTTTTGGCCCGCGCGGGCAGGGTTCTCTCAATTGGGGTATCAAGCACACAACCACGGAACTCAATCAGAAGAGCTTTGAAGGCTGGACCCACCTGTTGGGCGGCGAATATCGCCACGATCTGACAAAGCGGGTGGATGTGGGTCTGGCGGCTTCGGTTCTGCGGACGAATGCCACTGGGACGACCGAGTTTGCGATTGGTCCGTCGGTGGGCTTTTCCCCAAAGGACAATGTGTGGGCGAGCGTTGGCTACAATGTCGCCGGTTTCCGGGACGACGACTTCCAGGGCGCGGAGTACACCCGCGACGGATTGTTCTTCAAATTCCGCCTGAAGTTCGATGAAACCACAGTCAGCGGGCTTCTCGACCGGATATCTCCGCGTGGAGACCTGGCGCAGACGGCCCGGTAACCCCACGTTCCGGGACGCTTGAATGTCAAGTTTCGGCGACCGCCATTGCGGGCGTTTCTGATGCGGCTGTGTTTTGCTCGACCGGGTGGACCTCGGCGAGGTGGTCGCGAAGGGCGGAACAGAGCGCTGTGCCCGCGTCACCGCCGCCGAAGATGTGGCGGTCTGGTCTGATCAATACGGCGCTTACCCCGTGTTCGGCCATGAAAGCGGTGAGGGTGCCAGATGGATCGTGCAGATCCGCGCCGATCACATGGAGGGAGCCCTCTAGAGTCGTTCGGAACCAGTCCAGCGCTTCACCCGTTTCGGGCGTGGTGGTCAGCAGGGCAAAACCTGCTCCAAGGCACGTATCGAGAGGTATCGGCTCTCCCGAAGAGGCCTCGATCACGGGCTGGATCATTCGCTCTCCGGCCAGCGGAGCATCGGCCATGAGCAAGCCGCTTCGATAGGGCGGCCGGTAAGGGACCCGCATCATTTCCTTACGGACCTTCGGGAATATCCGGCCCAGGAAGAAGGCCAAATCACGCTTGAAGACTGCCTTGCGGTCACTGAGGCTGAGAAGCTTTCCGCGCTTTGATGCGTCGGTGATCAGGTATTTGCAGTGGGCCCAGCGCTCTTCGAAATAGGTGTCAAGCAGACTGTCGTTGGCCAGGCCGCGAAAGATGAGATCGAACTTGAACGCCAGGTTTGCAGCATCCCGGAGCCCCATGTTCAGTCCCTGTCCGGCGAAAGGAGAGGTTTGGTGTGCTGCATCGCCGGCGATAAGCAGCCGACCCTTGCGCCAGGCATCGGGCATGCCCGCATAGAAACTATAGGGAGTTCTGCGAATGATCTCCACGGATGACGTGTCCATGAACGAACCGATCAGGGCCCAGGCGTCGTCTTCGGAGAAGGTTTCCGCCCGTTCCTCGCCCGCCTCGAAATCAATCCGGATATGGCCTCGGTGGCCTTTGACGAAAACGATCGCGGCGTCGGGCTGGCAGATGAAATCGGAGCCGGGCGGGATCGCATCCCAAACCGCCTGATCATGGACGATCACGTCCATCACGATCCACTTTCGCTGGTAGCCGAAGTCAATCCGCTGTCCGCCGATTGTCCGCCGGCAAAGGCTTGCGCCACCGTCACACCCTACGACGTAGCGGGCTTTGTAGTGTGTTTCCTCGCCGCTGCGGGCGCAGCGTGCGGACACGGTGGCATGCTCGTCACCGTTGGTAACCGCCGACACCTCATGGCCGAGATAGGTATCGATACCGACGCCATCGGAGAAACGGCTGCGTAAGATGGCCTCCAAGGTTGGTTGATGGAACATGACGCCCATGGCTGCGTGGCCGTACGGGACCTCGACGTCGCTGAAATCCAAGGTGATGAGCGGCTTGCGTTTCGGGTTCAGGAACCTGTGGTTCAGAAAGGGCCGAGCGTCGGCCACGTACATCTCGTCCATGATGCCGAGTGATTGGTAGATGCGGCAGCTATCTGGGTCGAGCATCATTGCCCGCGGAGCGTGGAAGATCTCCGTGTCGCGGTCGAAGACAGCCGTTTTCAGACCATGACGGCACAGGAGATTTGCGAGCGTTGCACCAGTCGGCCCACAGCCCACAATCGCTACGTCGTAGATATCCGTTTCCAAGTCCGACCTCTGCTGTCTAATCCGTTGCATCCGGCGGTAACGGTTTGGCCATGCCTGCTGGCCTGAGATGCAGCCTTCTATTCTTAATGCAATGTTGATCGCCAATGTGAAAGCCAATGGACGGCCTCAAGCGGGAAATAATGGATCGGGGTGAAAAGTTCTCGAATTCTGGCGCGGAACCGCACCAACTGAGCCCTCGATCATTGCGGCTTTCGGTGCCGCCTGATTGGTCGGAAACGATCGTCCCCCGGCCTAGCGGGGAATGGCGGCCCAATAATCGAAGTCGAGCAGGACGTCTGGATGGTATTTCCCGTCGTCTCCCCGGAGCGGGAAATCGCTGCAGGGATGGTTTTTCGCTGCCACGAGACGGAGCCGGAGCGCGCCGACAGTGGGTGACAGTTCGGCGGTGTCCAGCACTTCTGACCAGGCATAGACCGTGTCGCCTGCGAACAATGGTCCGGCATGAGTGCCGCCGTTGATCGCCAGCATTTCGGCCGCATTGGCGAGACCGTTGAAGCTGAGGGCGCGGGCGATGGAGATAACGACGCCGCCGTAGATCAGGCGCTTGCCGAAACGGCTACTGGCCTGGGCGTGGGCATCGAAGTGCACCTTGGCGGTGTTCTGGTAGAGCCTCGTCGCAATCTGATGTTCGGCTTCCTCAACGGTCATCCCGTCCACATGGTCGATCTTCTCACCGGTGGTGTAATCGTCGAACCGGTGGGGGCTGCCCGCCAACGCATTGTCCCAATCAGCATAGGCCGGCGGGACTGTCAGGGTGGCGGCATCGACCGCTTTTGGCAAGTCTGGAATGACGGTCTCGGGCGCGGGTGAGGCTGGATCCTTCTTATGGACCATTACCCAGCGCACATACGATAGAACTTCGTCGCCGGCCTGGTTCAACCCTCGCGTGCGGACATAGACAACGCCTGTCTTCCCGTTCGAGTTTTCCTTGCGTCCAATCACCTCCGACACCGCCCGAAGCGTGTCGCCCGGATAGAGGCGTCCGAGAAATTTGCCGTCCGCGTAGCCAAGATTTGCCACCGCATTCAGCGAGATATCCGGCACGGTCTTTCCGAAAACCACATGAAATCCAAGCAGGGGGTCGACCGGGAGGCGTTCAAATCCGTTCGCCTTGGCAAAGGTTTCGGCGCTGTAGAGGATGTGGCGGCTACCGGTCAGGGCTCTGTAGAGGCTGATGTCCCCTTCACTGACCGTCAGCGGGGTTGTGTGGACAAGCTCGCGGCCCGGCGTGAAATCCTCGAAGAAGTTGCCGGGGTCTGATTTCTGTGTGGTCACGGGGCGGGGTCCTTCTGGTCAGACCTCCCTGCCCGTCACGCGGCTTACAGGGCGAAAGAGAAGGTCTCGAATTCGTTGGCGACGAATTGCACTGTCTCAGCGCTGGAGATCAAGGCCAATATGATGAGAGGTGCCAAGCAGGCCGTGATGGCGGCAGTTCCGAACCACGCGGCGAGACTGCGCGCGGCGGGTGAGGTCAGCGCGTCGGCCCGAAACGCGGGCGGTACCACGAGCAGGGGCCAGGCAAAGAGCAGCAGGACTGATAGTGCGATCAACGCGGTGGCGAGGAAAAGCAGCATGGGACGGGAGCCTCCAACCAGCGGACGATCCTTAGCTAACACGGAGACTTTTAAGACCGTCTCCCGTTGGGGTAGAAAATCTTCGGAAGGTCATTAGGGGTTGCTTCACCGACGCCCGTTGCTTGCTTCGGTTGGCCTTGCCGCTGCCTGGCTTTCTTTTGCTGGGCCAGCATCTTCTGCCCGTCCCGCGCGAATTGGGCTCGCGTCGCCATCACAGCGGCTGAAGGGGGCCCGGCTGGGCGGCGCGGTTTCGGCTTTCCCGGGTTGGCGAGTTCAGAGCCCGGCGTCACAGCGGCAGACAGGGCCACGGCGCGGGGTGGTCGCCGTTTGAACCGCAAATCCCAAACCGCTAGCAGCAAGAGCAGCGCGATCGCGCATCCGCCGGCCACGATCCCTTCTGCCGTTGATGGATCACGCCACCAGCCGGGTTCAAAATCCACGAGCATTGCGGCAGGAAATCCTGTCACGCCGCCCAGCAAATAGGCGTTGAGCGCGCCAGGTTTGCGCTTCGCGATCAGTGCCGCGCTCGTGTAGAAGGCCATCGCGGCAATGAAATACGGGATACCGTGAAGGATGCCAAACTCGCGCCAATTAAAACCTTCCAGCGTGTCTTCCATGCCGGTTTCAGTGAAGAGGCCAACCAGCATCAGGATCGACGGCCAACGGATCGCGGCCATCGCGCCGAAGGCAAAGGCCACCGCCATCACAGCGACCATGAAGCTGATCATCTTCCGCGACATGGCGTGAACGTTAACCCTAACGCAATTGCTGTGGGATGAACGCAATGCAGCAGATTTCACCGTTCCAGCCCGTTTTGGGCCTCCTTGTTGCCCACCCGCAACGACTTTGTGGCGGCCCCGTGTCAAACCCGGAGCGCGCGCGCCATGATCTGCGCACGTGCAATGGGTGACGCCGGGCTTTTGCAGCGCTAACACCTCGCTTTGATCTTCACCGCCCGGATGCGCCCACCATGACCAACACGTCCCCGCCCAAGAAAGTCGTCCTCGCCTATTCCGGGGGGCTCGATACCTCGATCATTCTGAAATGGCTTCAGGTGGAATACGGCTGTGAAGTTGTGACCTTCACCGCTGATCTCGGCCAGGGTGAAGCGCTGGAACCGGCCCGCCAGAAGGCCCTCGATGCAGGCGTAAAGCCCGAAAATATCTTTATTGATGATCTGCGCGAGAGTTTCGTTGCCGACTACGTCTTCCCGATGTTCCGGGCCAACGCCGTGTACGAGGGCGTCTACCTGCTGGGTACCTCGATCGCCCGCCCGCTTATCGCCAAACGCCAGATCGAGATCGCCGAGCAGGTCGGCGCGGATGCCGTCTGCCATGGCGCTACGGGTAAGGGGAATGACCAGGTTCGCTTCGAGCTCGGATACTATGCCCTGAAACCAGATGTCCGGGTCATCGCGCCCTGGCGGGACTGGAGCTTCAAATCCCGCACCGACCTCCTGAAATTTGCTGAGGAGCAGGGAATCGCCGTCCCCGAAGACAAGCGCGGTGAAGCCCCGTTCAGCGTTGACGCCAACCTCCTGCACACGTCATCCGAGGGCAAGGTCCTTGAAGACCCGGGCGTTGCGGCCCCCGATTTCGTTTACCAGCGGACCGTCGACCCGGTGGATGCCCCCGATATGCCGGAGACGATCACCATCGGTTTCGAGCGCGGCGACGCTGTCTCCATCAATGGCGAGACCCTGTCCCCTGCGGCCCTCTTGACCCAGCTCAACTCCCTCGGCCGCAAACATGGTATCGGCCGGCTCGATCTTCTCGAGAACCGCTTCGTCGGCATGAAATCGCGGGGCATCTACGAGACGCCGGGCGGTACGATCCTGCTCACTGCCCACCGCGGCATCGAACAGATCACTCTCGATCGCGGCGCCGCCCACCTCAAGGACGAGCTCATGCCGCGCTATGCCGAACTCATCTATAATGGCTTCTGGTGGAGCCCCGAGCGCGAGATGCTCCAGGCCGCGATCGACCACAGCCAGGCCCACGTTACCGGCGAAGTCACTCTCCAGCTCTACAAGGGCGCCGCCCACCTCATGGCCCGAACCTCGCCCTACAGCCTCTATTCCGAAGCCCATGTCACCTTCGAAGACGACGCCGGCGCCTACGACCAAAAGGACGCCGAGGGCTTTATCCGATTGAATGCACTGCGGCTCCGCCTGTTGGCGGCGAGGGACAAGCGCGTTGGGCGGAACTAGGATCTGGGAAAGGCACTGGAGGCGGCATCAAGCTTATTCATTGTTTCTTTGCGTAGCGGTGTCGTCGCCGCACGCGTCCCTCTGACTGTCCGAAAGTTCGGACGCATGGTAGATATCACCAAATGAACGCGCCAGACCTCCTCGCCCGCATCACGACAGAGCCTGAAAAGATGGGCGGTCGCCCCTGCATCCGCGGCATGCGCCTGCGTGTGAAGGACGTTCTCGACGTGCTTGCTGCAGGGGGGTCCTACGAGGATGTTCTCGAGATGTATGATGAGCTTGAGCGTGAAGATATCCTCGCTGCTCTGACCTACGCGGCGCGCGCTGCTGACGTCCCGGTCGTCGCGGCAGAATGAGATTCCTTCTGGAGCAGAATGTTCCCATCATTCTGGTTCCGTGGATTGAGCAGCAAGGCTTTGTCGCCCACCATACAAAGGGCACTGTCCTCGAACGCAAGTCTGACAGGGAGATCGTCGCTTGGGCCCGGAAGGAAGTTGACGTGATCGTCACCAAGGATGCCGACTACCGCATTCTGCTGCCCATATCCCTGCATGACCCGCTGCAGCTCGTGCACCTGCGCGTGGGAAATGCCAGCAACGCCGACTTCATCGCCTGGTTTGAAACGCGATGGCCCAACATCCTGCGAAGTCTCGAAGCCGACGACCAAGTCATCGAAGTGATCTGATCACCCCACCCGCTTGAGATCCGCCAGCCTCAGTTTCAAGTCCGGCACTGCAGCGCTCGTGGCCGTCTCTTCCGCCGTAATCTCCACCGGCGCGGCCCAGGTCTCGCCCTCTCGCGCCCGGTGCACCAGGATCGCCCGCCGCGCAATGTCCACCACCCAGTACTCCTGCACCCCATATCGGGCATAGAGCGCAGCCTTCACGCCCAAATCATCCCTCACCGTCGTATCCGCCACTTCGATCACCAGGCAGACTTCTTCAGCCTTTAGATCCGCTGTCGCTATGGCAGCCGGGAATACGTAGACATCTGGGCTCGGCGCATTGTGGGGTGAGAGTTTCAGCGTGGCGTCGGCGACAACAAAATAGTCGTCTGACAGGGTGCGGTTGAGGTGGCGGAGGATCTCTGACTTGTAGTCGATATGCGGTGGATTTTCTGACGGCACCTCGAAAACCACCCCATCGAACAACTCATATTTCGCGGTACGATCCAGCATCCCGGCCGCCATCATCCCGAACACATCGTCCAGGGTCAGCCGGTGCCGGGGATAATCCTCAAGGAGCGTGATCGCGTTCATTCCCGAACCATACTGCCATTCCGCCCCCGCCACCATATCCTGCTTCCTGCCGGGCGCGCGATGCCCCATAAGGGCACCATGCCGGACACGTTGACCCCGCCCATTCTCGAGATTGCCGATGTCCTCGGCGACCCAGTCGCGCCGGCCGACTTCCCACAAACCCTCCTCCGCCATCGCAACCAGCGCTGGGCCAATGCCGCCCGCCTCGGCGGACTGACCGACGCACAATGGATCGTTCATTTCGGTCGCTTCGACCCGCTGCCCGGCAACCTGCCCCAGCCATTGGCCTTGCGCTATCACGGCCACCAATTCGGCACCTACAACCCTGATCTCGGCGATGGTCGCGGCTTCCTCTTCGCCCAAATCCAGGACAACCAAGGTCGCTGGCTGGACCTCGGCACCAAGGGCTCAGGGCAAACGCCCTGGTCCCGCCAGGGAGACGGCCGCCTGACGTTGAAGGGCGGCGTCCGGGAAGTCTTGGCGTCCGCCTATCTCGAAGCTCTCGGCGTCAACACGTCCAAGGCCTTCTCCCTGATCGAGACCGGCGAGCCCCTTTACCGCAATGACGAGCCCTCACCCACACGCTCCGCCGTGCTCGTCCGGCTCAGCCACAGCCACATCCGCTTCGGCAGCTTCCAGCGCCTCGCCTATCTTGGCGACACCGAAGGCCTCGCCCGCCTCGTCACCCATTGCGTAACCCACTACCACCCCGATGCCGAAGACCCCGCCATGGACCGCCAGGCCGTCGCGCTGCTCGAACGCATCGCTCTCGACGTTGCGGCCATGGTTGGCGAATGGATGGCTGCCGGGTTTGTCCACGGCGTCATGAACACCGACAATTTCAACATCACCGGTGAGACTTTTGACTTCGGCCCCTATCGCTTCTTGCCGAACTCGGACCCCAATCTCGTCGCTGCGTATTTCGACCAGACCGGCCTCTACCGTTTCGGACGCCAGCCGACCCAGGCCCTCTGGGCGCTTACCCAGCTCGCCAGTGCCCTCCTCCCCCTCGCAGAGAAGGAAGAGCTTGCTGGCGCACTCAAGCCGTTCGAGCGGGCTTACCAGGTCCGGTTTGCACGGCACACGCTGGCCCTGCTGGGTCTCGAGGATGGCGCCAGCCTGGAGGAGGACCTCTCTTTCATGTCTACGCTCTATGCCTGGATGACCGAGAGCGGCGCGCCCTGGCCCCAGGTCTTTTTCGATTGGTTCGGCGGCGCCGCCGGTGCAGCCCGCGCGGCCGACAGTCCAGCAGCAGAATTCTATACTGCTCCCGCATTCGAGCCCGTCCGCGCTGGCCTGCTGTCCCGGGCGCCTGACCGGGTAGAGCGGCTTAACGCGACCTACTTCCAGTCCGCTACGCCGGTGTCGCTCATCTATGATGAAATCGAAGCGCTCTGGGGCCCCATTGCCGACAGCGATGATTGGTCTGCCTTCACCGCGCACCTCGACCAGATCGAACAGCTCCGCTGCGCCATGACATGGATGCAACCAACAGCGATGACCGGTTGACAATCAGCTGCCAAAAGCGTGCAACGCGCTCTCTGTGAACCCCCCGAGTCGAGGTCATCCATCGTGTCCGGACCCCATGACTATCACACCCCCCAGCCGTCCTACTCTTACGACGACCTGATCGTCTCCAGCCAGGGCGACCTGTTCGGGCCGGGCAATGCCCAACTTCCAGCGCCGCCCATGCTGATGATGGACCGGATCCTCGAGATCAGCCTTGATGGCGGGGCATTCGGCAAGGGGCACGTGATTGGAGAGTTGGATATCAATCCTGATCTCTGGTTCTTCGAATGCCACTTCCCGGGTGACCCTGTGATGCCAGGCTGCCTGGGCCTAGACGCGATGTGGCAGGCGGTTGGCTATTGGCTGGGCTGGTCGGGCTCCCCCGGTAAGGGCCGTGCCCTCGGCGTCGGTAAGGTCCGCTTCACGGGCGAGATTACCCCGGACGTGAAGACCGTCCGCTATGAGATCGAGATCAAACGCGTCCGTCGCGGCAAGCTCGTCCTCGGCATCGCAGACGGACGTGTCTACAAGGACGGCGACCAAGTCTACACAGCCCTCGACATGCAAGTCGGTCTCTCGAGACAAGCGGGCGTTTGATACGTTCTATCGCTTTTCGCGCTTTCGGCGTCGAAAGAAGCAAACGCGCGCTGTGAGATCGAGCGCCGTTACCGCATGAGCTCCGGCAACCCCGGTTGGTCGGCGCTGGCCTGTTTTGTGAGCGCGCTGCGCACGCCGCCGAGACGATCCGCGGCCATCAGAGCGAGGCTGCGGCCAGCCTTCAGCAGAGGATTGCCATTCGAGAACACCCGGTCGATCGCGTCCATGCCCAGCGCCGTTATCGTTGCGTCCCAGCGGCGCCAGCGGCTGTAGCGCTCCAGGGCGATCGCGCTCCCCGGGTCGAGGCCGGCTCGCACCATGTCTGCCATCACTTCCGCCAGTGCGGCCACGTCCTTGAAGCCCAGGTTCAGGCCCTGTCCCGCCAGTGGATTGATCCGGCGTGCCGCGTCTCCCACCAAGGCCACCCGCGACCCTACCATGTCCTGCGCGATGATCAGCTTCAGCGGATAGGCCAGCACCGGGCCGTCAATCTTCATTTCCCCGGCGAAATCGGCAAAACGCGCATTCAGCTCCGCTTCCTGCTCTTCGGTCGAGCATTCTGCCAGCACCTCAGCCGCGCCGCGCTTTAGATACCAGGCAAGGTTTGCCCGATCCCCGGGCAGGGGGAGCGTCGCAAACGGTCCTTCGGGCATGAAAAGTTGCCGGGCAATCCCGCCATGGGGATGGGACAGTTTCACATTCGCCGCAAAGACCGACTTTCCGTAGTCCCGGCCTTCGGTCCCTATTCCAGCGGCAGCGCGTACGGGGGAGTTCACCCCGTCACACCCGACCAGCAGCCGGGTCCGGATCGGCGTATCGTCTTCCAGGCTTACAATCGCGGTTTCGCCCTCAACGGTATAGCCAGCGAACCGGGTCGGCCGCATCACAGCTAACCCCTCGGAGGCCGCCTTGGCGTTCACCGCGGCATCCAGGGCGGCCTGCAGCGGCTCGGCCTGCACCATATAACCGAGCGGTATCTCGTCGTCAGTGGCGTCAAGATCATCGGTGCCGAACAGGGCTGCTGGTGCGCCCAGGATATGGCCAGAGCCATCCTCCGCCTCGAGGCCCAGCAATGGTTCCGCGTCGGTTGTCAGGGTTTCTGTTACGCCGAGCCGCGTCAGAAGCCGCCAGCTTCCGCGGACGATGGCGAAATTGCGTGTATCCCGCTTCAACGGGGCGGATCCAACGGCTGGACGACCATCGATCAGGGCAACAGAGAGGCCCGCCTTTACAGCTGCCAGGGCGAGGCTTGATCCTGTCGGTCCGGCCCCAACGATCGCGACGTCGTAGACTTGACCAGGATCAGAGAGATATTCAGGGCTTTTCCGCATGGGGTGGACCTATGATCGCGGACAATCGGCGTCCAGTGCGACAAAATCCTGTGCGTTCACTGGGCAGGTCTGCCCAATAATCAGACAATCTCATACTGCACCCCAGACATTAACCGCGTGACCCTGCCCGCCGCGTGACCGACTTGCAACATGGCGCGCGGTGGGGGGACGCATGCGGCAGCCGCCACTGTGTCTGGTCTTCGAGGGAGTGCTCTATCCATGACAATGTCTGTTCCAAACCTTTTCAGGCTCGGGAGCCTTGGCCTTGCGAGCCTTGCAGCGGCCGGGACGGCCTTCGCCCAGGACGCCGATACCGAAGCCCTTCTGGAGCGTATCGAAGCGCTTGAGGGCAATGCCTCGGCCTATGTCGACAATTCCTACCTGTTCCTTATCGGCGGCCTGATTGTTATGTTCATGGCGGCGGGCTTCCTGTGTCTCGAGAGCGGGCTTGTCCGGTCGAAAAACGCTTCGATGCAGTCCCTGAAGAACGTTGCCCTGTTTTCGGTCGCCGGCCTGATGTTCTGGCTTGTTGGCTACAACATGGCCTATCCAGCCGAAACGCTGGCGAGCGGCCTTGTTGGTATTCCGAGCTTCATTTGGGCACCTGAGGAAAGCCTCGAAACTGGCTACGCCGCCAGCTCTGACTGGTTCTTCCAGATGGTGTTCGTTGCCACAGCGGCGTCCATCGTGTCGGGCACGGTGGCCGAGCGCGTCAATCTATGGGCGTTTCTGCTATTCACGGCTGTGTTGACCGCGTTCATCTACCCCATAGTGGCCAGTTGGGAGTGGGGCGGCGGCTATCTCGACAGCGAATGGGCGTTCTCGGACTTCGCAGGCTCGACGCTCGTGCACTCCACGGGGGGTTGGGCGGCCCTGATCGGTGCCATCATTATCGGGCCCCGGCTCGGCAAGTATGGGCCCAACGGCCAGGTGAACCCGATGCCCGGCTCGAACATTCCGCTGGCCGCCCTCGGTACGTTCATTCTCTGGTTCGGCTGGTTCGGCTTCAACGGTGCCTCCCAGCTTGCGGCGGGCACCTTCGATGACATCAATGCCGTCTCGAAAATTTTCGCCAACACCAATATGGCCGCGGTCGGCGGCGTCCTCGCAGCGATGTTCCTCACGGCTATCTTGTATCGGGGCAAGGTTGATCCGACGATGGCGTTCAACGGCGCAATCGGTGGCCTCGTCTCGATCACGGCGGAGCCGCTGGCTCCATCCATGGGTGCGGCGGTCGCTATCGGTGCTGTCGGTGGCGTCCTTGTGGTGCTCACGGTGCCGCTGCTCGACAAGTTTGGCATAGATGACGTGGTTGGCGCCATCCCGGCCCACCTTGTTTGCGGGATCTGGGGAACGCTGATCGTCGCTGCCTCCTATGGCAACAACATAACGCCGAACGAAGCCGGCGATCCGAGCTATGTCGGCCAGCTAGTCGGCATCGTTCTCACCGGTGTTGTGGTCTCGATCCTGTCCGCCATCGTCTGGATGTTCGCCAAGGTCACGATCGGCGTCCGCATCAGCGAGGAAGAAGAAACCCTTGGTCTCGACCGAGCTGAGACCGGAGTGGAAGCCTATCCGGAGTTCGCGTCCTGATCGGCACGCGCTTATCTTGAAAGGGGCCGGCGACAGGCTCCATTATCGCTCCCATATTCTTTCGGGGGCGACCCCTTAGAAACCCTGGCCGCACCAATTGTGGCCAGGGTTTTCTCTATGCGCACAAAGTCCCGGCAGAAGCCTCAGAGGGCAGTATAAGACAAAGGTCTTGCTTGTATCGAACCAGCATCTCCAGCACCAGTAATCCAACGCCGCATGGCGTTTCCTCCTCACCTTGCCCGGCAGCATTCCTGCCGGGTTTTCCTTTTGTTGGACCCCTCAAGCTTCCATGAAATTTACTGGATTCATCCTGCGCTAACCCTTTTCTCACCTCCCATTAAGCCCTCGCTCCCTAGGGTGGGTGATGTCCAGTTCCGTAGAGTATCCCGGCCCCAGCGATGGCGACTATCCCGGCTTTGGCGCCCGACGAACCCCGCCGGCAAGCGACCCGGTCTGGCGGATCATCACCGGCACGGCGGCCTTTGGTATCGGCGTCTTCATCTGCGGCAGCGTCGCATCCTACGTGCCCACTGACCCCAGCTTGAACGCCGCAACAGGCCTACCCGCCCAGAACCTCTTCGGCAGCGGCGGCGCGATTTTTTCAGACCTCGCCCGCCAAACCCTTGGGTGGTCGAGTTGGGCGGGCGGTATCGGCTTGATGATCGGGGGTGCCATGCGCACAGTCTTGATCGGCCAGCCATCGGTCCGGCGCTGGTTACTGGGCGCCGCGTCCATTCCCCTGTCGGCGGCCTTTTTCGCAGCATTGCCCAAGCCAAGCTACGAAGCCTGGACCCTGGAAGTCGGTCTCGGCGGATATGTTGGTGATGCGCTTCTCGGCATGGCGACTTTGCCATTCAAGGCGCTCCTGCTGCCTTTCCCAACCGTGATCGCTGGCTGTTTGCTCGGAATTATGGCTCTGCTCGCGGGACTTTCGGCGCTCGGTTTTGCCCGCCGCGACGCCCAGGCCCTGCAGGCTGCAGCGAGCGTTTCCGGTGCGAGCGCCGCTCGCCATGCCCGCGGCCTGAGTGGTTGGCTCTCGGCTCGCATCTCTTCAGCCCTTCGCGGCTGCAGACGCTTGGTGTCACGGCGCGACAGACGCCAGCCACTGCATCCCGGCTATGACGAAGACTATGTGCTGCGACCGTCCGAAGTGCTTGGCGACCTCGATGACGATACTTCCGATTTCGATGCGGATCTGGACGATGATGGCCACGCACTTTTCGCACCGCCTCCGGGGCCAGATACCCTGTCGGACCGTCCGGCCCCATCGCCTTCGCCATCAGCGCCCGTCCTGAAGCCCCAGGCTGCAGCGCAGCCAGTTCGCACGGCCCCCCGGCCTCGCGTTCGTCCCCGGAAAGGAAAGCGCGCACCCTGGGCGCCTCCGATCAATCTCCTCAACACGCCCCCTGCCGACCGGGCCCAGATCGACGAACCTGCGCTGCTCGAGCGCGCCCGCCACCTCGATGAGGTCCTGAAGGAATACGGCGTCCGGGGCCGTATCAAGGAAATCCGTCCTGGCCCTGTCGTGACCCTGTTCGAACTGGAGCCTGCCCCCGGTGTGAAATCCGCGCGCATAATTGGCCTCGCCGACGATATCGCCAGATCGATGTCGGCAGCGTCAGCCCGTCTTGCCGTCGTGCCTGGCAAGAACGCGATTGGTATCGAGCTTCCCAACGACGACCGCGAGACCGTCTACTTCCGCGCCCTCCTCGAGAGCGGCGCCTGGAAGGACAGCAAGGCCGCGCTTCCTATGGCGCTCGGCGATGACATTGGCGGCCAGCCTACGGTCGTTGATCTCGCCAAGATGCCCCACCTCCTGATCGCCGGCACCACGGGCTCTGGCAAGTCGGTCGGTGTCAACGCCATGATCTTGTCACTGATCTACCGGCTGCCCCCAGAAGAGTGCCGGTTCATCATGGTCGATCCCAAAATGCTGGAACTCAGTATTTACCAGGGCATTCCCCACCTCCTGGCCCCGGTCGTCACAGACCCCATGAAGGCGGTCAACGCCCTGAAATGGACCGTCCGCGAGATGGAAAGCCGATATGAGCTGATGTCCAAGGCGAACGTCCGCAACCTCGCCGGGTTCAATGAAAAGGCGAAGAAACACCGCCAATCCAATGAGCCGCTGACCCGCAAGGTCCAGACCGGCTATGACGACTATGGCAAGCCCATCCACGAGACCGAGCACCTGCCAACCGATCACATCCCCAACATCGTCGTTGTCATCGATGAGATGGCCGATCTGATGATGGTCGCGGGTAAAGAGATCGAGGCTTGTGTCCAGCGCCTCGCCCAAATGGCCCGCGCCGCCGGCATCCACCTGATCACAGCCACCCAGCGCCCCTCGGTCGACGTCATCACCGGCACGATCAAGGCCAACTTCCCGACCCGAATCTCTTACATGGTCACCACCAAGATCGACAGCCGCACCATCCTCGGCGAGCAGGGTGCCGAACAGCTCCTCGGCATGGGCGATCTTCTTTACCAGGCGCCCGGGGGCAAGACGAAACGCCTACACGGCCCCTTCGTCAGCGATGAGGAAGTGGAGACCGTTGTCGAATGGCTCCGCGACCAGGGCGAGCCTGACTACCATCCCGACGTGCTTGAAGAGCCGGAAGACAGCTCCCCCGTCATGGACGCCATCATGGGCACGTCCACGGGCGACAAGGAGGAAGACCTGTACGCACAAGCCATGGCTGTGGTGATCCGCGATGGCCGCGCTTCGACCTCCTACGTCCAGCGCCGCCTCAAGGTCGGCTATAACAAGGCCGCATCCCTGATTGAACGCCTTGAGGAAGAGGGCGTTATCAGTCCGCCCAACCATGCTGGCAAACGCGAAGTCCTCAGCAAGGGCGACCCGTCGGTGGAATAGTTGGGCGTTGCTCTGGCGCGTCCACTATGGACGCCGGCGCGTAGCGGCCTACGATGCTGGCATGACCTCGATCACGCTTTACACCGGACCTACGCCCAACGGACGGAAAATCTCCATCGCCCTTGAGGAGATGGGCCTCCCCTACACTGTCGAATACGTCGACATTCTTGAGGGCGACCAGCACAAGCCGGCCTTCCTCGCCCTCAATCCCAACAACAAATTTCCTGTCATCATAGACCCGGAAGGCCCGAAGGCCGCAGATGGCGGGTCCTTCAAACTCTGGGAGTCTGGCGCGATCCTCTGGTATCTCGCAGAGAAGACGGGCCAGTTTCTACCGGGAGGCGGGCCAGACCGTCACCTGGTCCACCAATGGCTCATGTTCCAGATGGCAAGCGTCGGGCCCATGTTCGGTCAGTTCGCGCACTTCTTCTTTTATGCGAAGGAGAAGCACCCCTACGCGATAGAGCGCTACGGCGATGAGATTGCCCGGCAACTCGCTGTCATGGACGGTCACCTTGAAGGCCGTGACTGGTTCGCCGGGCGCGACTACTCCATTGCGGATATGGCGATTTACCCTTGGGTCGAAGGAGCGGTTGCCAATCCTGGCATGCCGCCGCGTCCAAATCTGAAGGCGTGGGTCGAGCGCGTTGGGGCGCGTCCCGCCGTCCAGCGCGGGATGGAGGTCGCCCGGGAAAAGGTTCGGCCTGAAACCGTCGAAGGCGGTCTGAAGGGCTTTGATGACACCCATCGTTCACAATTGTTTGGCGAAGCACAACACGTCCGCCACAAGGGCTAGGGCGCGCGTTCCTCTCACGCCACGGACGCCTCGGCCGGTCAGTCTTGCTGCGTCAGCGCAGCTTCCATGACATGGAATACCGCCGTGTTGTCGACGTAGTCTCCTGTCCAACCGTAGGGCTCACCCCAGAGCGCACCGGCTTTGATGTCTGTCCTTGTGAACTCGGCAAAGTGTTCGCTGCCTGCACCAATGGCCCAGAGCGGCACCAGATCATTGGTGTGGTTGCCCGATGAAAACTGATATCCGGGGATGTTCCCAGCTCCCTTGTCCTGAACCGCCAGGAAGTCGTTGAACGTGTCGGTCTCCGGATTGAAGCGCGCAGCCGCTACAGCTTCCGGACTTCGATCGGTGGCTACCGGGCCGCCCTTACCATTGGTCCATGTGCCTTCGCCCCATATGCCGCCGCATTCATGGTCGGACGTGATGATCAGCAGTGTGTCGTCCCAGCTCGAATTTGCTTCGACCCAGCCGATGACGGCCTCAACCGCGAGGTTGAAGTCCATCTGCTCCTCGATGAAGCGCGGCATATTATTGGTGTGCCCCATCCAATCCACCGCGCCCCCTTCGATCATCACGAAGAAGCCGTCATCGTCCTGTGCAAGCACGTTGAGGGCGCCGAGAGACATGGTCGCAAGATCTGGCACATCTGGATTGAACGCCATGCCTGACGGCGTATCCTCGGCCGAAGCGAGCCCATCCCGCGCCGCCTGTAACGTCGCTCCTGCCCGCGGAATTCCGACGACCCGCTCCGGCAGGATCTGACCAGACGCCAGCGCATCGAATGCGGCCTGCGTATCGATGAAATCAAAACCGTTCAGCCCATCCGGTGCCTGCAAGGCTGCAAACGTCTCGTCACCGCCCACATAGAGCGCGTTCACCTCGTCCGCCTCTTCGCCGCTATTGCCGTAGAGCGGGTGTCCAGCACCCATGATGACGTTGAGGTCGCTGGCCACCATTTCGTTGAAGATCTCGACGTAATTGTTCCGCGACGTGTTCTTGGCGATCACCGCAGCCGGCGTTGCATGCGAGACCATGACCGAAGCGACGGTGCCTGCTGCCAAACCGCGATCCATGGCCAAATCGGCTATGGTGGTAAATGCTTCCTCCCCGGTCCAGTCGACATTGATACGGCCCACGGATGTTTTCCGGCCGCTCATCAGGGCCGTCCCCGCCGCCGCACTGTCAGTGTAGGACGTATAACTCTGGCCGACCGGTTCGAAATCGTTCGCCATCGCGTTCTCGAATCGGGTCCACCGCGTGAGGGGATCATATCCCTGCTCCACGGCGCCCGAAGCGAGTCCGACATCCGATTGGCTCGGCAGGATAGCGCCCTCTGCGTCGACCAGGTTCAGCGCCGTATGGGCAAGGCCGTAGACCACAGGTTCGGTGCCATCGGGCCGTGTGACCTGATAGGACTGCTGCCCCGCCAGCCCCTGATAGTAGTCCGTCGCCAACCAACCATTGAAGCCGATCCCGTCGGAGATCATAAGAATGATGTTTGTCGGTCCGGAGCGTTGCTCAGTCGCGGGCGAAGCCGGTTCGGGCAGGGGAGCCGCCGCTGGAACTGCCGCACAACCAGCCGTCAAAAGGGTTGCCGCCAGGGCGGCCACCGTCCCAATCCGTGTGTCCATCATCGTCGATCCCATTTTTGTCTTCGGCTGACGCCATACACGCGCTGTGTGACATCCCTCTGTCAACGCGAACAAAGAGATCGCCGCTGCATCCAACAATGGGGATGACAGCGGCGACCCAGACCCCTGCGCAGGATGTCAGCCTGAAGCAAGTTCGGAGCAAACGGAATCGTTTGCGAACGGATACTTGCGCAAAAACAACAACATAAAGCGACGGTCTGGAGTGAAACGAAAGACCGGTGCTTTAGGCGCAATCGAGCACGATATCGGTATCGAAGAAGACACGGTCCTCGATGATCTTGCCGTCCTCGAAGGTGAGAAAGGCCGAGATCGGAAGCTCGAATTCGGCCCCCGGGATCTGGCTCGACGCGGTGAAGATCACCGCCGCCCGGTTCCCTTCAGAGACCACCACCTCAAGCGCGTCATGCACGTCGGGGATATGCGCAAACATCTCCGCATAGCTCGCCGCGATGGCGTCTGCCCCCACCGCCGGTGTGCAGCTTTCCGGCGAATACACCACCGCGTCCTCGGCATAGAAGCGGGCCAGCGCCTTGACGTCATGGGCATTGAAGGCCGCAAACAGTCCATCGATGATCGCCTCGTTAGACGTGTGGGCAGCAGGCTGCGCCTCGGGCTCAGGGGAGGTGCCGCGGTTGATTTCTGCGGTGGCGAAGCCTCCGATCAGCGCCCCAAGCGCAGCGGCGGCAATGAGTGTGTGGCGGATCGTTTTCATGGTGCGGGCTCCTTTCAAGCCAGGGATTGTGTCGAGCCATCAACGGCGCGGACGGGGAGGTAGAGATCGGTTCTGAGGTCCGCCTCCGCGGTCGTTTCGGGATCGTCGAGGTAATGGAACAGGGCAGGTGCGGCCCCGATGCGGATGTCCTCGGCGGCCAGGGCGGCCAAGTACAGCTGGTCCAGCGTATCCGGCAGTCCGTCATAGGACCCCACATGCCGGGCCAGCAGAAACGCGCCGCCGTCGATCCGCGTTCGGCTCACGCCCTCGGGCAGGGCATCGGCGTCCGCCGCAAGTTTGAGCGCACAGTCGAAGCGCAGATCTTCTGCCGATCCGATATCGCCGAACGGGGTGCCGAGAATCGCATCCACCAGGCCCGGATCGCCGGCCGCCTCGAACAAGGCCCCGTAGACCACGTTGAGTGCGGGGTAGGTGCCGTCGGTTCGGATGGTGATCACATCAAACGGATCGAACGCCGCAATCTCGATCCGCATTGCCGTTGCCGATGCCTGTTCGGGCACCGCCAGTGTTTCCACCGCTGCGGCCAGCCGGTCATCTGAGGCCCGAAGAGACGAGGCAGATTGGTCCAGAACGCGCTTCAGCGCCTTCGCAAACGATTGGCTGGAGCCATACCCGGCTGAAAACGCAGCATCGGTCACGGTCACCGCCGGGTCCTTCAGCAGGTTCGCCGCCCGGGCCAGCCGTATCCGGGTCAGCGCGTCGCTGCACGTCTCCCCAGTCACCAGCCGGAACAGCCGGTGGAAATGAAACTTGGACAACCCCGATGCAGTTGCGATCTCGTCGAGGGATGGCACCCGGGCCTCTCCAACGGCGCCAGACATGAATGTCACGGCCCTCTCCATGCAGTTAAGTGTGTAATTGGTGTTGGTCATGCGTTGCTCTCCCATGCCCTCATCCTAGGCACCGGACGCCCCTTGCGCGTGTCCCATCTTGCGCAATCGCGTTCGTCAGCCGGTCAAAGCCGCACTACCTGAGCGAATCTAGGCCTTTCTGTTCAGGGCGACGCAACGTCAGGCTGTTATTGAAGAACTCTTTTTGGTAGTTTCGAAAAAAATAACCGGAGGAACCCCATGGAGCTGGTCAGCGACAAGATCATGATCGACACGGGGCAGATCATGCCCATCCATCCAGCCGCGTATCCTATGCTGGACGGGTTCCAACTGGGTAATCCAGGAGCGTGGACGGCCGGTCAGCCTTGGGACTTCTACAAACGCATGCGGGAAACCGCGCCGGTTATGTGGACGCCCGGCAAGAAAGACATTTCGGGGTTCTGGTCCGTCAGCCGCTATGAAGACATCAAGACGGTCGAACTCGCGCCCAAGGTCTTCTCTTCCGAGCGGGGCAGCATCAATCTCGGCGTCCAGTCCCGCGACAAGTGGAAACCCAAGAAGCTGGTTCCGGCCGCCTTCAACTCACTGATCAATCTCGATGCACCGCGCCATATGGAAATGCGGATGCAGCAGAAGGATTTCTTCATCCCGGCTTACGTGAAGAAGATCAGCGACCGTGTCGCGAACCATATCGATGGTCTGCTTGATGAGATGGAGCGCCAGGGCCCAGTCGTTGAATTCGTGAAGTTGTTCTCTGAGCAGGTGCCCCTCTTCACCCTTTGCGAAATGCTCGGCGTCGACGAAGCGGATCGGCCCAAGATCGTCCATTGGATGCACTACTTGGAGATGGCGTCCCAATACACGGCCAATCCTTGGCATGTCCTTATGAAGGACCCCCTGTTCCCCTTCAAGTTCTTCCCCGCCGTGAACGAGATGTTCGAATACGGCGAAAAGGTCATGGCCGATCGCCGGGCCAATCCGCGCGAAGACCTGCTCACCGTCATCGCCCAGTCAAAGCTCGATGGCGAAGAGCTGACCCAGGAATTCCTCGATGGATCGTGGCTGCTGATCATCTTTGCCGGCAATGACACCACTCGGAATTCGCTCACGGGCACCATCCAGCTCATGCATGACTTCCAGGACCAGCGGGCCATGCTGCTGAATGATCTCAGCCTGATCCCGGCCATGTCCCAGGAAGCCCTTCGCATGGTGTCGCCTGTCAAGCACATGCGCCGCACCGCGATGGAAGATTTCGAGCTCAACGGCCAGGTCATTGCGAAGGATGAGAAAGTCGCCATGTGGTATGGCGCCGGCAATTACGATCCCGAGATCTTCCCCAATCCCGACGTCTTCGACATGACCCGCGAAAATCGGGACAAGCACATCGCTTTCGGCCACGGCGTCCACAAATGCCTCGGCATGCGCATCGCGCAGATGCAGCTTCGCCTCTCCTATGAGCGGATCTTCGCCCGGTTCCCGGACATCGCCCCGGTGAGTGAGGTGGTCTACGCGCCGAACGCGCTGGTCAACGCCATGTCTTCGCTGAAGGTCAATCTCTATGGCGTGGATGGCAAACGCCCGACGCAGGTCCAGGTCATGAAGCCAGCCGCGGCCGAAGCCGCGACAGCATCAACCAAGGAACTGGAAAACGCCTGACCGCGATCGAATAAGCGCCGCTTACTGAGCGAGACTAGCGCTTCGCTCCGGCGCCTTCTTGCGGCGTCTCTTTTGGCGGTTCGGTTTGCGCGCCGATTGCTGACCGCTTTGCGGCCGCTTCGCAGGCGCCCGGCCACTGTTCCGCCTTCCGCCAGGACCTTTCGGTTTGCGCACCCGCACGTCGGCATCGGGCGTTGGCAGGATAACCGCTTCACACCCCTCTGGTGTCGACAGAACATCCACAGCCGATCGCGTGATCTTTTCGATTTCCCGCAGGTAGTAGAGTTCGTCCTCCGCGACGAGGGAAATGGCAAGTCCCGCTCGGCCGGCCCGGGCTGTCCGTCCGATCCGGTGGACATACTGCTCGGCGACGTTCGGCATCTCGAAATTGATGACATGGGTAATGCCGTCGATATCGATCCCACGTGCAGCGATATCGGTGGCGATGAGGACCCGGCAGCGTCCAGCCTTGAACGCGTCGAGCGCTTTCTTTCTCTGGGGTTGGGACTTGTTGCCATGAATGGCCGCAACGGGAATGTCCTTGGCCATCAGTTTGCGTGCGACCTTGTCCGCCCCGTGTTTCGTCCGTGTGAAGACAAGGGCGCGGTCTATGCTCTGGTCCCGGAGCAGCGCGTCGAGAACCTTTAGCTTGTCTCCGTTCGCAACATGCAGCACGCCTTGATCGACCCGTTCGGCCGTTGTGCTCTCGGGCGCAACGGAGACTTTGATCGGATCGTCTAGATACTCGGCGGCAAGGTCCGCGATTGTTTTCGGCATGGTCGCAGAAAACAGAAGCGTCTGGCGACTGTCTGGCGTCTTGGCGATGATCTTCCGAAGGTCGTGGATGAAGCCCATGTCGAGCATCTGGTCGGCCTCATCAAGGATAAGCGTTTCCAGGTGCTCCAGGCTGACAGCTTTCTGGTTGAGAAGGTCGACGAGACGGCCCGGAGTGGCGACCAGAACGTGGCACCCCTTGTTCAGGTTGCGGATCTGGCGGTGGATGCTCACCCCGCCAAACACCACTTGGGTGACGCAATCGGTGAATGTCGAATACGACTGAAAGCTCTCCGCGATCTGCCCGGCAAGCTCCCGCGTAGGGGCCAGCACAAGCACCCGGCACGCATTGGCCGTGCGCTTCTCGAAGGTGCGAACGAGGTGGTCGAGCGTCGGCAGGGCAAAAGCGGCCGTCTTGCCCGTGCCGGTCTGGGCAATGCCCAGGAGGTCCCGTCGGCCCAGAAGATGCGGGATCGCCTGCACCTGAATAGGTGTCGGCGTATCATAGCCTTGCTCGGTGACAGCTTTGAGGATCTGCTTGTGCAGGTTGAGGTCGGTAAACTTGGTCAATTCAGTTGGCTTTCAAATGACGGCGCGCGCGTGATCGCAATGCGCCGGCGGCTCAAACGATATTGAGCGGCGAGGCTGGAGCGGCCCGCGCGAAAGGGGACGCAGAATTCGAGGGTGTGGCTGAAGGGGGAGGCTCTGACCGTCCGGCAATCCGAACGCGGCGACTCGCGCTGCCCGCCCCATGCGCACTCTCTGTGCGCTGCGACAAGACCGGTATGTAGAACAATTCCCTAATCGTCAATGAACAGGCCCCCCGTGCTTCCGCGCCTTACACCCCCAAAAGAAAAAGCCGGAGCCCACAAAGGCCCCGGCTTCTTTTTCTCCATTGCCCAGGTCAAACCGCCCAGGCACACGGAATGTCGCTGGCGTCAGCCCAGGCCGCCATCGCCGAAGTCGACCGCCTCGACGAACACGTTGGCCGGTGCGGTATCCTCTCCCGCCGGCGCCTCTGGCAACACGATTGCATCCACCACGTCGTCCAGCACCGTGTCCTCGAACCGCACCACGGACTGGCCGGACCGGAACACGACGTCATCGCCATCCTGGGTGAAGTTCGCGGCTGCTTCTTCGGCGCTGGCAAACTGGAAGCCGGTCAGGAACACCGTCTCTCCCGCCTGGAAGTCCGTCACCCGGTCACGGCCTGGCTCGTCGGCATCGAACACGAACGTGTCGACCCCGCCTCCGCCCGACAACACGTCGCCGCCGCGGCCACCGTTGAGCAGGTCGTTTCCAGCCCCACCCTGGAGCGTATCGCGATTGTTGCCGCCAAACAGGCGATCATTGCCCGCCCCGCCGCGGATCGTGTCATTACCGATCCCACCGCCCAGCGTGTCATCGCCGCCATGGCCGTTGATCGTGTCGCCGCCGCCGCCGCCTCGAACAAGATCATCGCCCGCACCGGCCAACAGCGTGTCGCGATTGTTGTCGCCGAACAGGTCATCATCGCCGATGCCGCCCTTCAGCGTATCGCGGCCGAGCCCGCCAACCAGCACATCGTCTCCGCCATTGCCGCAGATGACATCATCGCCGCCATGGCCATCGATCACGTCGTCGCCTTCGTTCCCTTCGAGCGAGTCATCGCCGGCATTGCCATTGATCGTGTCATCGCCAGAGCCGCCCGACACCGTATCGTCGCTGAGCCCGGCGTCGATCGTGTCGTCTCCGCCCAGCCCATTGATGGTGTCCTCACCATCGGTGCCGGTCAGAACGTCGTCGTCCTCGGTGCCCGTAATCGTCCCGTCGCCGGAATCATCATCACCGCCGTCGTCCGCATCATCGTTGCCGCTGTCGTCATCACCGCCATCGTCACCGGACCCGTCGTCCCCATCTCCGGTGCCGCCGTCGTCGCTGCCACCGGTGTCGTCGTCCCCATCTCCAGAGCCGCCGTCGCCACCAGAACCGGACCCAGCACCATCGTCATCGCCGCTATCGTCGTCCCCACCGGTGCCATCGCCGCCAGAACCTGTACCGCCGTCATCGTCATCATCCGGCACATCCAGCGCCGTCACGGTGAGCACGTCGAACCGGGCCAGTGCTTCCACGTCCCGCTCCCCGCGAACCGACACCACATCGCCCGTGGTGAGGTCCACATCGACGCTCGCCATATCGGGGCTGGACGACCCGAGCGCAGCAGTGCTCAAGTTCGCGGTAAACGAGGCCACAACGTCGCCGTTCACCAATACTGAGAAGGTCGATTGTCCGTCGCTCTCTTCGAAAAAGGCCACTGAAAGCCGATAGAGCCCCGTCGGCCCAACAAAATCGCCAGACGCCGTGCCCGTCCCAAAAGTACGGACCAATTCGCCGCCAGAAGCCTCGCCCCGCACCTCGACCTCAAACCCGTCGAGGGTCAGGTCTTCGGCTTCGTTCTGGCCGACCACCAGGGCCGCTGTCCCATTTGCCACGCTTGTTGCCGGAATGTCGTCGATTTCGGTGCTCATGGTCTTCTCCCTCCGCTCCGGGATCGGTCCGGCGCGCACGCAGCCCGCCGGGAAAATCGTCAATCTTCTGGGGCTCGCAAGCCAAGATTTCGCGGAACGTTTAAGAGTTCGGCAGTCTTTTCAAGACAACGCCTGAGAGAATTCAGGGGACAGATCCTGTTGGAGAGGAAACAGTTTTTCCAACACAAAACGCGGCGAGCGCGGACGCCAAGCAATTATTTTCGCAGGTCTTTCCGCCCAGGATCTGTAGCATCCACGGCACATCTGCGCGGCCCGCAGGGCCCACGTGCCCCCCTGAGCGTGAACGCCCATGCCAAACGTATCCGACCGAATTCCACACGCGGTAAACTCCGCAGATGGACACGACACAAACAGCAAAGCCGGATCATCCCGCCGACCTCGCCGCCTATGCTGCCGACTGGACAATTCTGATGGCCGTCATCAGGGCCGTCGGCGAGCTTATGGGCCCAGCGGGCAATGGCACCATTCCGATCTTCATCGCCCTGCGCAAACCGTTGCGGCGGGCGCTTCGCATCGCCGAGGGCATGATGCGGCGGCTCCTGCTCCAGCGTGCGCGCGACCTTGTCGCCAAAGATCCAGCGCCGGTCGAACAACAACCGTACCCGAGTGCGCATTCAGGCTCTCCGGGAACCGATCCCATGACCGGGTCCAATCTCCCCACCCGCGCGCCCGAGCGCCGATCGTCGTCAGACCCCTGGCGCTTCCGGCTGCATGAAAGCCATTCGTCGAACGGCCCCGTTAACGCGGACGCCCAGCACGATGGTGCCGATCATCCCGCCCATCTGTATGGCCGTCTCCGGGATCCCGGCGATCACTTCGGCACGTTGCGCGTTTCCGTTGCGGCCGAGTTCCAACGCTTCTGCAACCTGGTCGTCACCCTTGATCGTCCGCACCGGGCCATCGCGCGCCTCGTGCGCATTCTCCGGCGTCACCGGCGGCGCGGTCTTTCCAGCCGCACCGCGGCCTGCCGCATCGCGGGCCGTTGGACGCCGAATCCCAACTTCGATGACACGCTCAATCGGGACATTGTTGACGCCTTCGCGGGCTGGCCAGGGCCCGATCCAGGCCTGCCTTAGCCTGCATCGGCAGGCCGACCGCAGCCGCGCATCCCTTTCCAATTCCTCACCTTGCTCGCTGGCGCGACGCGAGGGCAAAGGCGCTGCACCGAATGTCAAATCGTCCCCGAAACCCCAACCCGTTCAGGTATTCCGCAAGAATCCCGCCCTTGGCCAAACAAACTGAACCTCACCCAACGAATCCCGCCGCATTTGCCCCATTCCCGCCCAAGTCTGGCTTCACCCCGACGCTTAAGTGACCCTAACGGCGCTGCGCGTCTCGCCAGCCAAACCGCACCGATGCCAGCTCAGTCCTGGCACAGAGGAAACAGGTATGATTTCGACATTTGTCAGCCTAGCCGCAATCGTGGCCGGGGCACCCTTGAATTTGGATCCCATGCCCCAGCCGCTCCCCGTGGTGGAGCAGGGCGCAGTCGAGGCGCCCACCCCCCAGAGTTCAGCGCCTGGCACGGCGCCGCACCAGGCATCAGTGCCTGTGATTGCCGACCAGAAAAAACACGCAAAGCCGCTTCCCCTTGTCCGCGTTCGAGACTTGCAGGACACCCGGCCTGAAACAGAGGCTGCCACCGGAACACCAAGGGCCGAAGTGCTCTCGGAAGAGCCGCGCATCGACCCGCCTTCCCTTGAAACCGAAGGCGACAGCCCATTCAGCGATGCCCCGGAAACCCTTACGCTCGACCTTTCGGCCGAGGAGGCCGCACCGGTTGTCGAGTCAACGCCCATCGCCGACCCGACCCAGGTGTCGCCAACAGAACAGCGCGCCATCCTGAAAGCAGCCGCCGGAGCGCTCGGCTCGGTCGAAACTGCCCGTGGCCGCTTCAGCCAGCTTGATCCAACCGGCACCCGGGCCGACGGCACATTCGCGCTCCAACGGCCCGGTCGTATGCGGTTCGATTACGATGATCCGGTGCCGATCCTGATCGCTGCTGACGGGGCAACCGTGGCCGTGCGCGACGATGAATTGGAAACGGTCGACCGGGTTCCGTTGGCCGCAACACCCCTGAACCTTCTCCTCGACGACAGGCTCGATTTCGAAACCGAGGCCGAAGTGCTCCGGGTGATCAAGGCCAACGGCCAGGTTGCCATCACCATGCGCGACCGAACCGGCGAGTCAGACGGCGAACTGACACTGTTCCTGGACAGCGCCAGCTACGACCTCATGGGCTGGCGCACCCTCGATGGAAATGATCGGCTCACCTTCGTGGAACTGCGCGATGTCGACACGGGAATCCGCCTCAATCCCCGCCTCTTCATCATTGAGGAGTTCGACGAAGACGAAGATGACGACCGCCGATAATCGCGCCCCGGAGAACACCAAGAACGCATCCTTCTGGGCGATTGTCGCGAGCCATTGGCCAGCAAATGCTGAAAAATCAACTCGCTTCTGACGAACAACACTCTAACAAATTCGTGTCTTGAACTTTTGGATTTAAGTGACATATTTACAACTGTCGAGACAGGGCATTGGCAACACCCCGAGTTGATGTCCAACGCCTCGACAAAACACCGGTCCCTTCCCCTCCCGGTGTAGACGGTAACGTCTCAGGCGCCCGAGCCATCCCCCCCGAGCTCGGGCGCATTGACGCCCTCGAAGGGCTCCCCCTTATAGGGCGATGACCCAGATCAAGATCGTCTCGTGGAATATCAATTCGGTGCGGCTTCGCGCGAAAAACGTCCAGGCGTTCGCCGAAGACGAGCAACCCGATGTGATTTGTCTGCAGGAAACCAAGTGCCGCGACGGCGAATTCCCGGTGAAAGCCTTCGAGGAAATGGGCTTTCCCCACCTCCTCCTGAACGGCCAGGGCGGCGGACACCATGGCGTCGCCATCGCTTCCCGGCTCCCGATAGAGCCGGCCACCTCGCCCGAGCTATGCCGCGAGGGTCACGCCCGGGTCGTCGCCGGAACGGTCAACGGCGTCGAGATCCACAACATCTACCTGCCCGCTGGCGGAGATGAGCCAAACCCTGAGACGAACCCGAAATTCGACCACAAGCTGCACTTCCTCGAAACCATGGCCGATGTCTACGCCAAACGAAAAAGTCCGGCCGCCAAACCGTTGATCCTGGTCGGGGACCTGAACGTCGCCCCCCACGAAAACGACGTCTGGTCCCACAAACAGCTCTTGAAAATCGTCAGCCACACTCCGGCTGAAACAGAGCGACTGGAAGCGGCCAGGGTCGGCGCTGGCTTTGCCGATATCGCCCGGTTGAAACATGGCCCCGAACAGAAGCTCTATACGTGGTGGAGCTATAGGGCCCGCGACTGGGCTGCTTCCAACAAGGGCCGAAGGCTCGATCACATCTGGGCCAATGAAGCCGCCCAGCCCCTGACCGCGGTCGATAGCTACCAGATCCACCTGGCCTGGCGCGGCGGCTGGAAGCCCTCCGACCACGCCCCGATCAGCGTCTGTCTCACCCCATAAGACGGCAAATCGGAACCTTCACTTCCGCTTCGAGCGTTGCCGCAGCAACCGGTAGAAGAAGGGTATCAGCGCGCCGACCACAAACACATCGGCGACCAGGTGAAGCAAGAGGTACAGAAAGCCGATGTCCGGGTCCTGGTCGCTGCCAAGGGCACTCACCAGAAGGGTATGCAACGTGCCCCCGCCGGTTAGCTCCTGGTTCAGGATCGCCACGAGCAGCACGAAGGCCGCCGCTGCGGCGAGACCATAGAAGAACAGTCGAACCGCCCGCCAAAGCGTCATCCTCGGCACCATCCACCGGGAGATCCGCCGCCGGTTTCCGAACATCACATCGAGAAGATCGTCGATATCCTCCTCGAAATCCTCCATCCGCACACGGGTCACATTGATCGTGGCGAGGCTCCGCAACTCCGGTGGCAGCTCTTCCGGCCGTGGCGGCACGGTCTCGTTCAACATTACCGGAATGACCCGTTTGTCCGCGGCCAGGGCTTCGGCAAGTTCCAGCCTGACAAAGTCTTTGTCGTCCATCAGCCGGGCGGTCCCGGTTTCAGCATCGACGCCCCGCCAGTCCGGCCCGATCAACGCCAATACGACGCCACTCTTGCGGATCGCCTTCTGGATCGACCGAACGAAATCCTCACCCTTCGGGATCGCTTCATGATCCAGAAACACATGGCGAATGTCCGGCATCTGGAGCAGGCGCTGCTCGATAGACCTGGCTTCTGCTTCTGCATCGGCCCGGCGATAACTCAGGAAAG
Source organism: Pseudomonadota bacterium (assembly GCA_038745855.1). Classification (GTDB taxonomy): domain Bacteria; phylum Pseudomonadota; class Alphaproteobacteria; order Caulobacterales; family Hyphomonadaceae; genus UBA5336. Next base: position 36,449 of record JBCDLC010000021.1, read on the forward strand.
CACGCATGGATCCTAGTCGAGGTCCCCATAGATGCCGGACGTTTCCACGTGCCGCTCCGCTGGGATGGGCGAGGGCCGCCGCTGTTTCACATTGCGCGTGCCCTGGGTCTCGAACTCATAGATCAACGCATGCAGCTTGTGACCAGTCCCCCACATCTCGGCGGCATCGATGTCCAGGGCCTGGGACGAGCCCGCCGTGAACAAAGCATCAAGTTGGTCTTCATCCGGCGCCGCCTGCAGATTGTCCTCGTCATAGATCTCATCGGTCCCGGCAAGGATGATCTGGCGATAGAAGCCCGGCGGTGCGTAGAACAGGCGGGTCAGATAACCGGTCAGCGACCAGGTCTCATCCTCGCCTGGTGCATTGAACCGAAGCCCGTCTTCCAGCGGTTCACCGGTCCGGTCGATCTGCTCCATCCGCGTGATGATCGCAAACCCATCGCAACCGATCGTGTAGAAGGACTGGTCCACGTAGCCGGCCGTTTCGAGGGCGCTTTCCACCCGGCTCTGGATACGGCTGACCGATCGGTCGTTCTCATCGATCCCGCCCAGCACAAGGCTACGCGGAATTTCGATCCGAGCCGAAGGCTCTGGCGGCGGCCAGGTAAAGTCGAACATCAGGGCGTCAGGGTCGCAGCGCGCTTCGATGATGGCGGGTGCACCGGCGATCGTTTCATCGACGCCCAATTCGGCAAGATCCCGGTCCGCGAACACGAATTCGTCATCGGCAGCTGCTGCCCGCTCGGCGCGTCGCCGCGCCTCCTCCTCCTCGGCTTGCGCTCGCGCCAATCGCTCCGCTTCCTCCTGAGCCCGTCGCCTCTCGGCTTCCTCGACTGCGTTTCTCAAACCACCTGGCATGGTGACGCCGCGCGTCGTGCCAGGCGTGCCACCGGTTGGAGCCGTCCGTTCTTCGTCGATGAAAACCGACCCGTCACTCCCCCGCGTCGTGGTAACGACGATCACCGAACCATCGAGTTGGGGGATCCGCTCGACTTCCGTTGTGTAGGTGACGGCCTCCTCGACAGGGTCAGGGATAACCCCTGCCACTTCGCCTATGGCATTTTTGACCTCCCCTTCCGGCAGGCGCGGGTCGCCCTCTTCTAATGTCTCACAACCGACGAGCGCCAGCGCAGAAACGGCCAGAAGAAGGCCCCTCGAACTCGGTCTTTGAAGCAACGGCATCGGGTCCCTCCTCCCATGGTGCTTACCAAGTGTAGCAAGAGAGACCGGCGGCGGAAATGGAAGATTATGCACTCAGTCAAGCTGCGTCAGCGGGCCGTCGGGCAATCGCCAAAAGCGTCGACCCTCGCGCGTCACTGGGGATCGGCATAATCTGCAAGACCCACGACAGGATAAAGCTGATCACCTTCCGTGTTCGAAGCCGACGACCAAACAGCGGTAAATCCTTGGGCCGACCGAGCGCGGCGAGCGTCGCCATCCACCAGAGCTGGCGTTCCCAAGGCTCGACGGGAAACCGCTGCACCGTCTCGACAGTCAGTCCCGCCTTCTCCATCCACGCCCTCAAGGAGGCTTCCCGCCACCAGAGGACATGGTGTGGCGGTGCGTTTAGGACGATGTCCGGCAGAGTTGGAAGATAGCTATCGGCATCGGGAACGCCGATGACGACCCGGCCACCGGGCCTGACCAACGCGGCCATGTCGGCCAGGAACGCGCCCGGCCTGTCCACATGTTCCAGCACCTGAAAGCTGGCGACAATGTCCGCCGCTTCGAAATCGGACCGTGCGCGATACTCGGCCATGGAACAGGCGTGCACATCGAGACCACGCGCCCTGCAGGCGCCCGCGACGGCCGCGTCTGTTTCCAAACCCAGATATCGGCCGTGCTGCACGTATGCACTGAATGCCCCTGTCCCGGCGCCCACATCGATTACCAGATCACCAGGCCCCACGAGCGCCGCGGCTACTTTGAACTCCTCTTTCGAAGCGGGATGATACCAATCGAACCGCCGAAGCGCGGTGTAGAAATCGCTGTCACCGATTACCGGCGGGTCGAACCGTATAAGACCGGTTTCGCTATCCCGGCACATGCGGATAGTATCGACCCCGGAGAAGAGGGGACGGACGTCAATCCCGAAATCCTGCCGCCAACTGGCGATCAGATCCTCGGTGGCGATGGTCCAGAGCATCTCTTCTCGTGATCGATCGCCTGGCTCCGCCGTGAGGATTGAGGCATCGGTCAACGGTGAGCTGCCCGACTAATCGGGCGTCACCGACAGCGCGGCGGAGATACCGGAAATATCCAAGTGGGACTGGCCTGGGATCCGGCCTGGGATTAATGCCTCGGCATCCTGATCGCCGTCCGCCCTGAATTCGTAGATCAGCGCGGTCACATCATGCCGTTGGGTGAAGGGCGCTGCTGAAAAGACATCCGGCAATGCGTCGGCGCCAGCCTCGAGAAGCGCGTCCAGTTCAGCCTCGGTCGTTTCCGACCCGTCGCCCCTGACAGGCTTGGTGGTGACGACGAAGGTGATCTGCCGGTAAAAACCCGGCGGCGCGTAGAAGAGCTGAGAGAGGTAACGGGCCAGGCTGAAAGGCTCTTGATCATCGACCGGCTCAAACCGTTCGGCTCCTGGGACAGGCGCGCCATCAGCGTCGATCTGTTCAAGCCGTGTGACGACGGCGAAGCCATCGCATCCGATCGAATAGAAGGCCCGCTCCACATAGCCCGCTGCGTCCAGCCCGCTCTCAATTCTTTCCGCAACGTCCTCAAGGCTGGCGCCGGCGGGATCCACGTCACCGAACAAGACGGCCCGGGGAACGGTCTGGGCCACCGAATACTGGGGGAATGGCCAGGGAAATTCGGCGAGGGCATTGCTTGTGAAACACTCGATATCGGGCTCGCGCATGACCTCGCTGTTCGAAGGAGCGGTCGCGTTATCCGTCGCTCCGCCACAAGCTGTGAGTAGCAAGGCGCAAAGAGACGCGACAGACAGGATCAAAGACGTGCGCATGGGGGCCTCCACCCGATGTCCGGCGCGAGCAATAACATGCGAAGCGATTAGAGCCTATCGCGCCGATACACTGCCGTGGCCAGGGGCGGCCTAATCGCCATCCATCCTGAGGGCAGCGACAAAGGCTTCCTGGGGGATTTCGACCTTGCCGAATTGGCGCATCTTCTTCTTCCCCGCCTTCTGCTTGTCGAGCAGCTTCCGCTTACGGCTGGCATCGCCGCCATAGCACTTGGCGGTCACATCCTTGCGCAGTGCCGAGAGGGTTTCCCGCGCGATGACCTTACCGCCGATCGCTGCCTGAATCGGGATCTTGAACATCTGCCGGGGGATGAGATCCTTCAGCCGCTCGCACATCATGCGGCCTCGTCCTTCAGCGCGGTCGCGGTGGACAAGCATGGCCAGCGCGTCGACGGGCTCTTCATTCACGAGGATCTGCATCTTGACCAGATTCTCGGCCCGATGCCCGACAATCTCGTAGTCGAAGCTCGCATAGCCACGGGAGATCGACTTCAGACGATCGTAAAAGTCGAACACCACTTCGTTTAGCGGCAATTCGTACTTCACCATCGCCCGGCCGCCGACATAGGACAGTTCCATCTGGATACCGCGCCGATCCTGACAAAGTTTCAAAACAGCACCCAGGTACTCATCCGGCGTGTAGATGACGGATTCAATCCACGGCTCCCGAATTTCCGCAATCTTTACAACGTCAGACATGTCTGCAGGGTTATGAAGTTCCATTTCGGAACCGTCTGTCATCGTCAACTCGTAAACCACGCTCGGCGCTGTTGCGATCAGGTCGAGATCGAACTCACGGCTTAGGCGTTCCTGGATGATCTCCAGGTGCAGAAGCCCAAGGAACCCGCACCGGAATCCCATGCCCAGGGCCGCAGATGTTTCCATCTCCCACGTGAAGCTCGCATCATTCAGCCGGAGTTTCCCCATGGCCGCACGCAGGTCGTCGAAATCGGCCGCATCGACGGGGAACAGGCCGCAGAACACAACCGGCACCACATCCTTGTAGCCCGGTAGCGCGCTTGTCGTCTGGCGCTTCTCCTCGGTGATCGTATCGCCCACCGCGCAGTCGCCGACCTCCTTGATCGATGCCACCAGGAAGCCGACTTCGCCTGGCCCCAGCGCCTCGCTGTCCGTGATCTTCGGCTTGAACGTCCCCACCCGGTCCACATCATAGGTGGCGCCCGTGCGCATCATGCGGATCCTCTGCTTCTTCCTGAGCGTGCCCTCATAGATCCGAACGATGACCACGACGCCGAGATAGGGATCGTAATAGGCGTCCACGAGCGAGGCTTTCAGCGGAGCATCCGGATCACCGGCCTCAGGCGGGGGCAGCCGGTGCACAATCGCTTCCAGCGTATCCTCGATACCGAGCCCCGATTTCGCAGATGCCTCGATCGCGTCGGACGCATCCAGCCCAATTATGTCCTCGATCTGCGCCTTGACCCGCTCTGGCTCGGCTGCCGGGAGGTCGATCTTGTTGAGGATCGGAACGATCTCGTGGTCCTGGTCGACCGCCTGGTACACATTCGCGAGCGTCTGGGCTTCGACCCCTTGCGACGCATCCACCACCAGCAAGGACCCCTCGCACGCGGCCAGGCACCGGCTCACCTCGTAGGCAAAGTCCACGTGGCCCGGCGTGTCCATCAGGTTGAGCACATAGGTCTCACCGTCCCGGGCCTTGTATTCGAGCCGTACGGTCTGCGCCTTGATCGTGATGCCACGTTCCTGCTCGATTTCCATATTATCGAGAACCTGTTCGCGCATTTCGCGCTCGGAAAGGCCGCCGCAGGTCTGGATCAGGCGATCCGCGAGCGTTGATTTCCCATGATCGATATGGGCGATGATGGAGAAATTCCGGATGGTATGGCTGGGTGTCATGATGAGGCGATATAAGGGTCATGGCGCAGGCCGGGAAGCGGCTTTGTGGGCGCAGGGACGATGGCGCGCTTTTGCAACCGGGGCATTGCCGCTCGTGCTCATTGCTTGCGGCGGTGATATGACCACTGCGCCCGGCCAGCGGATCTCCATTTCCCGCGATACACTCACCGGCGCGCCGCCGATCATTATCGCCCACAGGGGCGCATCCGGCCTCTATCCCGAACACACGCTCGAGGCCTACGAAGTTGCGATCGACCAGGGCGCCGACTTCATTGAGCCGGACCTGGTCATGACAAGCGACGGGGTTCTCGTTGCCCGGCACGAGCGGTATCTCTCCCTTTCGACCGATGTCGAAACCCGCCCGGAATTCGCCGAGCGCAAGACCGTCAAACAGATCAACGGCCGGCCGCTCGAGGACTGGTTTGTCGAGGACTTCAGCCTGTCGGAACTCAAGTCCCTGAGAGCGCGGCAAACCCGGGCCGGCCGCTCCCAGGAATTCGACGACCGATTCGCCATACCGACCTTTACCGAAATCCTCGGCCTCGTGGCCATCACCAACCAGACGGGCCAGCGCCTCGGCGTCTATCCTGAACTCAAGGATCCGTCCTACTTTGCCTCTATCGGCCTCGACATGCGGACAGCCGTGCTGGATGCCCTCGAAACCGCCGACCTTCGTAGTCTCAACGCGCCCGTTTTCATTCAGTCCTTCGAGCCGGGCGTGCTTCAAACCATCGCTGAAACCAGCCCATGGCCCGTTATCCAACTCCTGCCCGTCCAGGATGCCGATGCACCGACCCTTGCCGAGATCGCTGTTTATGCTGACGGGGTCGGCCCTTCAAAAGCGCTGATGGACGACCATGTGGACGGAGCGGGCGCCTTTGTGTCCCGCGCCCATGCCGAAGGCCTCCTGGTCCACCCCTACACCTATCGCGATGACGCGCTTCCAGGCGGAGTGTCGAACATCCAGGATGAATTGAACGCGGCCTTCGCGGCGGGTGTCGACGGCGTATTCGTCGACTTCCCAGCCACTGCCGTCGCCGTACGCGACAGCCGGAGCTGATCGCACGCAGCGGCCGGGATTGGCCCTGGCCTTTTCGCAATCACAATATTGACTTCGTCAGGGGGGCGCGGCAGCTTGCCGCACACGTGTGAAAAATAAAATATGCACGAAAAACATGAGGAAACGCCATGGCAGACGCATCCAAGTACGAAGCCAACGTCAAAAAATACGCGTCGGACTACAACAAGAAAGCGGCGGAGAAGATCGTCGGCCACCTGGGCATTGCCCTTCGAAATCGAGACTCGTCGCTGGTCTCCTGTTCCGACCGGGGCGAATTGGATCGGGTCCGCGAAAAATGGATGCGCGGAAAGCTGGGGCTTGCCCATTCAACGGCGGATCTGGATGCGGCCATTGAATCGACCTGTGAGAAGCTGAAAGCTGAGGGCGGCAACAAGTCTCGCGTGACATTCTACTATTTGATCGCCGAGCACTTCGATAAACTTGACGCACTTGCCCGCTGATTAGCGCTGCATAGACGGCTCGGTTATTCCGGCGCCTGTAGGTCGGCGTACGGGCACCGGTCCCTCTTGTTTGCGCGCGGTTCACGCGCCACAACGGGCAGCGAACGTGGTCAGGTTATTTCCATCATGCTGCACCGCCTCTTTGCTGCGCTACCGACACCGCCAGAGATTGCAGGCCCGCTGAGCGATCTGCAGGATAGCTTGCAAGGCGCCAGTTGGCGGCCGATCGAGAACTTTCACATCACCCTGCGGTTCTTCGGCGAGTTGGATGGGCCGACCGCCCGTGAATTGGATGCAGATCTCGCCAATATTGACGCCCGCCAGATGCAGCTTGAGATCAACGGGATGGGCTGGTTTGGGCGACGCGAACCGCGAGCTGTTTGGGCTCGGATCGCGCCAAACGATGCGCTCGAACGCCTGGCGGGCGCCTGCGAACGCGCCGCGCGCCGGCTTGGTCTGCCCCCTGACAAGACCCGCTACACGCCCCACATCACGCTTGCCTATTGCCACAATACGCCGCTGGAGGATGCAAAGGCCTGGTGCGAGCGCCATGGCGCTTACGCGGCAGGCCCCTTCTGGATCGACCGGTTCCACCTTTATGAGAGCCGCATGGGAAAGGGGCCTAGCTGGTACACTGCCGAAGCTGAGTATCCACTATACTGACCACCGACTGGGCAATGTCCACTTGGGTCAGAGACTAGTTCAATCCGTCGGTTGAGGCCGCGCCTTGGGCGGCAACAGGGGGGATCGAAACAAGGCTCGCAGCTCGGTTTGCGTCGAGAAAACTATCCAGATCCGCCGCACTTCTCTCAGCCACCTCTTCTTGCGGCAGATGACCGATATTGTCGTAAATGATGAGCGCCGCATCCGGTATGGAGTCGGCAAATCGTTCGCCGTGGGCGACTGGGATGAGCCTGTCCTCGCGTCCGTGCAGGACGAGCGTTGGCGCTTCGATCTCCGCCATATTCGCTTGGGTCGCCTCGACGCGCTCAGCTTCCCCGCTGAGCAGGTGAAGGATCGCTTCCCTGTGGCCCCGGCCCCGGTTAAGCGCGGCGTACCGGTCGACCATGGCGTCCGTGACGAAGCTTTCATCGACGAAGCTGTTCTTGAGGCCGCTCTCGATCATGGGCCGGACATCGAGGCCCTTGACCAGGCGCCTGACAAGGCTGCTGCTCAAAGCCTTGAACACAAATGGGGCCTCGTCGATTTCCTGTTCCGTCGGCGCCCATCCCGCTGCACCAACGAGGACGAGGGCGTCGACCTTTTCAGGATAAGCGAGCGTGTAGGCCCAGGCCGCGTGGCCGCCCATGGAACTGCCGGCGAGGGTGAAATCATCGATCTCCAGAAGTGTCGCAATGGCATCGATCGCGCCCGTGAAGCCTGTCGTGCCCACCGCCTCAATCGGGAAATTGCGGCTAAGCCCGTGGCCTGGAAGGTCCAGCCGGACCATGCGGTACTCGTCGCCTAGCGCGTCGACCCAGCCATCCCAGGTGTGCAGTGACGCCGAGAAGCCGTGCACCATGACGATTGCGGGACCGTCGGCCAGGCCTTCGTCGCGGTAGTGTAACCGGCCGCCATTCTCGAGCGTGACGAATTGCGAGGTGGGGGAAGCGTACGCGGACTCCAGGGTCTCATATGGAAGATCCGGTACTCGAAATGCGAGCCAAGCCGCGCATACCAGCGCGACGAGACTGAGCAATACGCCCAGAATACGTTTCATGGTGTTCTACCTTTAGTGTCACGCGACTGCCTCCGTTCAAGAGGCTGGAAATTGACTTGTCAAAGGAAAGATGCGGTCGCGCACACTTGGCAGGCGGGATCGCGCTGTAGTGACACGGTGCGACTGTGATGTTCGAGGCCATCAACGATCCAGAGCCGGCCCTTCAGGCTCTCGCCCGCGCCGGTCACCAGCTTCACAACTTCCAGCGCCATTGCCGCGCCGATCATTCCTGTCACCGCGCCGACCACACCGTCCGTCTCGCACGATGCTGCGCGGGGCGGTTCTTCCGGGACAAGGCACCGGTAGCACGGCGCGCTGGGGTCGATGCCCGAAGCAAAAACGGAAACCTGACCCTGCCAGCCCTGTGCGGCACCCGACACCAGCGGGCGACCCGTCCGGTGGGCGAGGGCATTCAGGGCGAAGCGCGTTGGAAAGTTGTCCGTGGCATCAACCAGTATATCACCGTCCAAACGGTCACCATCCGCAAACCGTTTCGCCTCTGCCCGAACCGTTAAATCGCTGTCCAGCGCCACGAGCCTTGCCGCCAGCCTCTCGGTCTTTGGGCGGCCCACGTCTGCCTCGCTGAACTGGACCTGGCGCTGGAGGTTCGACCGCTCCACCCGGTCGTCATCCACGATCGTTAAGGTGCCAACGCCTGCCGCGGCGAGGTAGAGCGCGCAGGGTCCGCCCAGTGCGCCAGCGCCGACGATGGCCACCGATGCGCTCTTCAGTTTCTGTAGGCCTGGACCGCCGATCTCCTTGAGGAGGAGGTGGCGCTTGTGCCGGTCGAGGTCCTGGGGGCTGAGGGGCATGGCAATTGGCGCAAGCGGTATCCGCTCCCGTTTCCGGGAGCGCCGAATTTATTCACCCGGCGGCGACGGCGCCACCGCGCTGCCGCTGAGCATGACGGATTCGCCATCGTCCGTGTCGGGGTCGCCATTGCGCCGGTGCATCGCCATGACCACGCCTGAAAGCGCCAGGATCGCGATCAGGTTCGGAATAGCCATGGACGCGTTGGCAAGACCACCCAGCATCCAGACGAATTTCACCTCCGCCAGCGCACCGATGAAGATGACGCCAACCCAGATGTACCGGATCGGGTGTGTCGCCCATTCACCCAGCAGGTACGTGATCGCCTGTTCGGCATAGTAGGACCAGCCGATGATCGTGGTGAACGCGAACAGGGCCAGGCAGATGGTCACGATCCACCCACCAAACGGCAAGGCGGAATTATAGGCCGCATTGGTCACCGCCGAGGCTTCGAGATCGGCCTGCCAGGCCCTTTCGACTTGTTCGATGGTCCCATCGCGCGCCGATGCGATCGCTGCGTCGCTTACGAGGTCTGGGCGCGCCGTCTGGCAAGTGGCCAGCAGGTCGGCTGCACTGGCGCCGTTCGCCGCCACAAGGGTTTCCCGGTCGATGACATAGGCACCGGGGAACCAGTCATCCTGGTCCACCCCGCCGGGCAGCGAGACGACCCCCGCCCCGTCGCATGCATTGAACGCGGCCATTGCCGGGCTGCGCTTGTAGTCGCCGGGCACAGACAGCACTACCAGCGCCGTCATCGTACAGATCACCAGCGTGTCGATGAACACACCGATCATCGCGATCTCGCCCTGCTTGATCGGATTTTTGATCGAAGTCGCCGCATGGGCAATCGGCGCCGAGCCCTGGCCCGCTTCGTTTGAGAAAAGGCCCCGGTCCACGCCAAACCGGATCGCCATCACCACCGTAAAGCCGGCGACCCCTCCTGCCGCCTCCTGCAATCCGAATGCAGACGTGATGATCATCATGAACGCGCTCGGCACGGCCCCGATATTCATGATCAGCACAAGCAGAGCCGCACCAACATAAAGCGCGGCCATCACTGGCACGACACGGCCCGCTACGGTGCCGATGGATTTGATCCCGCCAATGATCACCGCAAACACCAGTACCGCCAGTACCGCCCCGACAGACCAGGCCGGCACGGCAACGCCCAGGTCGCCGCCGCTACGGACAACCGTCTGGGTGATCGAGTTCGACTGGGTCATACCGCCGGTGGCCGCCGCTGAAAAAATGGTGCCGATGCAGAACAGGATCGCGACGAGCGTCCACTTCTTCGAGAGCCCGTTCTTGATGTAGTACATCGGGCCGCCATTGATGCGGCCATACTCGTCCGTCTCACGGTACTTCACCGCCAGGGAGGACTCCGCAAACGCCAGAGCCATCCCGAAGAACGCCGTCACCCACATCCAGAAGATCGCGCCAGGCCCGCCCAGCGTGATCGCCGTCGCCACGCCTGCCAAATTGCCCGTCCCGACCTGCCCCGACAGCGCGGTCGACAGGGCCTGCCATGGCGTGATGGCGTTCTTCGATCCATCACCCTTCCGCCCCCGCCACAACTCCGATAGCGCCGGCCCAAATCGCCGGATCGGACGGAAGCCGAGCCGGATCATGAAATAGAGCCCCGCCCCCAGGAGGATGACCACAACCGGGCCCGCAGGCAGGATCGTCTCATCTCCCCATGTCCCGCCCCACACAAAGTCGGTCAGCTTGACGATAAAGTCTTCCATGCCTGGCCCCGGATCGATCTACGCTCAGTGCCCCGCACACTAGGCCCGTTTCCGCCGCTGTGAAGCGCTGATGGCAGGAATCGACCGAATTCCCTGCAATCTGCGGGCGTATTAACCGACGCCTAAGTTCACGCTGGCAAGACCTTGTGAAAACGAGGGAAGTTGTGGATGTCCAGCGCGTATTTCGACCGGGACCAGGACAAGCACCAGAAATCGGGCATCCGGAAATTGCTGGGTCCCGTCTTCGCCATGGCCTGGATCAGCCTGGTCGGCTCGATCACCTATGCGGTTCTGATGTTCACCGGCCTCTTGCCCGAAGAGATGCGCCTGTCGGCCATGAACCAGATGCTCAATCCCGAGCTCGAGCAAGAAGACCCGGAGGCCATCGTCGCCGAGGCGGGCATCGATCCCAACAACCTCGCCATGCTCGCCATGGCGGCGCAAACCCTCGGGAATTCGAACGTGGGCCTCGCTGCCACAGATCTGCTGGAGGCATATGACGACGACGCCTTCGCCATGATGCAGCAGATGGATCTCAAGGGCGGCACCATGGACTACGCAGCCATGCTCTCGCAGCTCCCGCCGGACATGATCGGAACCGAGATGTCCGAAGACGAGGCTTTCGCTGAATTGGTCGCCCACTCCATGGCCATGGAGGAAATGCAAGGGCTCCTCAACGAAGCCGGCTACTATGATGGTCCCATCGATGGTCTCGACCAAACCGGCAGCATCGAGAATGTGGAAGAAGAGTTCAGCCAGATCGCCGAAACGGCGGCTGCGATGACCGCCGAAGATGGCGCTGCACCCGCAGAGGGAGATCTTGCCCAGGCCCTCACCGATCTCGGATTGGTGGAGGCCGGGACGGACTACGCGAAATCAATGACCGACACGGCGGTCGAACGCATTCTCGACGAACAGCGGTTCACCGTTCCAATGCTCGACACCGAGACGTCAGACATCAAGAAGATCAAGGCTTACAAGTCCTTGATGGAAAACCCTGGAGACGTGCTCAGCGGTGAAACGGAAACCTCTGTCCGCTTCATCAAGTCCTACATGCTGCCCCACACGCTCCTGACCGACGCAATCCGTTTCCGTGAGGCGGGGGAGACCGAACGCGCCCTGAACGCCCTTCGGCTAATTTTCAGGGCGTTTCCCGAGCACCCGATGACGGGCGATGCCCTCCTCTTGCTGAGCGACATACAGGACAGCCGCGGCGAAACCGACGCCTCCAAGCGGACACTGAATACGTTCCTCACTGTCCATGGCGGACATGTCCGCGCCGTCGACGGGGTTGTGCGCTACTCCGATTGGCAGATGGCTTCCGGCGAAGGATTACCGGCGGCCTGCCGCTGGCTGACGCACGTGTCCGTGTACCCGCCCGCCCTGAATGCCCGAGGCCTGCAAACCGTGCAGCGGGCGGCCGCCCTGCGCGATTGCTACGGCTCCCGCTCGACTGGGGTTGCGGGCTTGCGTTCCACCCGCGGATAGACGCGCGATCACTTACGCGCTGACTTGGGTGACGCCGTAGACTGCGATTCCGGACAGCGCGATGATCAAACCGAACCACCCCCACCAGGGGGCAAACGGCGCTTTCTGCGTCTCCGCAATCGGGGGCGCTTCCAGCCGCTCCTCCAGCTTGTCCATGACCGCTGGCAGGCGTTTCAAACGCTCGGAAACCTCCCGTACGTTCCGGGACATGAGCCGCGCAGCGCCCGCTGGACCCATGGCCGACGTCACCCACTTCTCCACGACGGGCTTGGCGGCTGTCCAGATATCGTGATTGGGATCGATACCCCTGGCGACACCCTCCACCTGCACCATCGTCTTCTGCAGCAAGACGAGTTCCGGTCTGAGTTGCATGCCGAACGCGTGGGTGAAGTCCATGAGTTGCAGCAAAAGCCGGCCCATGGAGACATCCTCGGCCGATTTGCCGTGGATCGGTTCTCCGACGGATCGCAAGGCCTGGGCGAAATCGCCAACCGATTGGTCGGCCGGAACATAGCCAGCCTCGAAATGCACCTCTGCAACCTTGGTGTAGTCCCTTTGAATAAAGCCCCAGAGGATCTCCGCCAAAAACCGCCGTTCATCGAGCCCGATACGCCCGATGATGCCGAAGTCCACGAGCGCGAGTTCGCCCTTGGGTGTCAGGATCATGTTTCCTTCGTGCATGTCCGCATGGAACACGCCGTGGTAAATTGCATGGGATAGGAATCCGCGGGTGACCTTGTTTGCGATCTCTTCCCGGTTGGCGTGGGGCTGATCGAAGACGGCTGGGTCGGTCAGCGGCTTGCCGTCGATCCACTCCGTCGTCAGCACGCGCCGTCCCGTCCGGGCCCAATCGACCGACGGGACCCGGTAAAAGCCATCCTTCTCGCTCAGGGCCCGCATCTCGTCCGTACCGCCCGCTTCCAAGCGCAGATCCAGTTCCCGCCGCATGGAGACCGCAATGGTTTCAGTGAAGGCGACAGGCCTGAGACGCCGGCTTTCGGCCGATACACCCTCGATCGTCCGTCCCGCACGCAGCATGGCGGACAGGGCGTTCTCGATCTTTTTCTCGATGTTCGGACGGAGGATCTTCACCGCTCTCGCGCCTTCCGGGGTCTCCATCCGGTGGACTTGGGCCAGGGACGCTGCTGCGACGGGCGAGCCGATATCGCGGAAGAGCGTTTTCGCTTCGGGGCCAAATTCCTTTTCCAAGGCCTCGCTGGCTTTCACATTCGAAAAGGGCGGCAGCTTGTCCTTGAGTCTGGAGAGGTCATCCGTGGTCTCGACCCCGAACACATCAGGCCGTGTCGCGAGAAACTGGCCGAGCTTGATATAGGCGGGGCCTAGGCTTTCGAGCGCTTTGGCGAGCCGTTCCCCCGGCCGTCCGGACGCGCCGCCGCTGACCAATCGTAACGTCCGTCCTGCAAGTTGTGCGGGCAGGGGCAAGCGGCCGCGATATTCACCGGGCAGGATCACATCATGGCGGGCGAGCGCCACACCGGCATTGATCAGCCGTCCGTAGTCCGAAAGCCATTTGAACATCTCAGAGCGCCCAACCGAAATGCAGCGCCGCAATGCCGCCCGAGAAGTTGGTCACGCTGACGGACCTGAAACCGGCGGCCTCGACTTCCGCCTTGAAGCTGTCCTGGTCAGGGAACTTGCGGATCGACTCCACCAGATACCTGTAGCTATCCTGATCCCCGGTAATCAGCCCACCCAGGCGCGGGATCACGGCGAAGCTGTAGGCGTCGTAGGCCCGTTGCAGCAGTGGCGCTGTCATCTGCGAAAATTCAAGGACGGCGAGCCGTCCGGCGGGCTTCAGCACACGCCGGAACTCAGCCAGTGCGGCCGGCCGGTCGACCACATTGCGGATCCCGAACGCGATGGTGACCACATCTGCAGACCGGTCCGGGAACGGCAGCGCCGTCGCATCTCCGCAGACCCAATCGAGCGTCCCTGGCACATCCCCGATATCGCCCCGCACCCTGCCAGCGCTCAGCATGGCGTCATTGATATCGCAGACTATTGCCCGTGCACCCTCACCGGCACCCCGCCGCCGCGCCGTCTTGTCCGCGCGCTCTAGGAACGCCTTTGCCATATCGCCCGTCCCCCCGGCGACATCGACCAGCGTCTCACCCGGCTGCGGGTTGATCCGCGCCATGGTGTCGTGCTTCCAGATCCGATGAATGCCCGCCGACATGAGGTCGTTCATCAGATCGTAGCGGTCCGAAACCGAGCGGAAAACGCCCTTTACGCGGTCAACCTGCTCGGCAGGCGTCACGGTTTCGAAACCGAACGAAACGCTCTTTTCTGGCGGTGCGGCATCTTCCATTGGGGCGGACCATAGTGCGCTTGTCATGCCAGCGCTATATGCATCGCCATGCCCGAATTGCCCGAAGTCGAGACGGTTCGCCGCGGCCTTGCCCCCGTCATGGAGGGACGCGCGCTCCTGAACGTGAAAGCCAACCGCCCTGACCTTCGCTTCCCCTTTCCAGACCGCTTCGAGCACCGGCTCACCGGGCAGACGGTGCTCCGCCTCGGGCGCCAGGCCAAATTCCTCTGCGCCGATCTCTCGAGCGGTGAAACACTCGTCATGCACCTCGGCATGTCCGGGCGCTTCGCCGTGGAAGGCCAGTCCCTGGACATCTTCGTCCACGACACCGGGCGCGACCCCGTCCACGACCACGTCGTCTTCAGCCTCGAAGGCGGTATCTCCGTCACCTATAACGACCCCCGCCGCTTCGGGTTCATGGAGATCTGGCCCACGGGCAGCTTCCAGCACTATCCCCGCCTCAGGACGCTCGGCCCCGAGCCGCTCAGCAACGGCTTCCACACCGGCTACCTCGCCCACGCGCTCAAGGGCCGCCAGACCCCGATCAAATCCGCCTTGCTTGACCAGAAGATCATCGCCGGGCTCGGCAATATCTACGTCTGCGAAGCGCTCTTCCGCTCCGGTATCTCGCCCCGGCGCAAGGCCGCCAGCGTCGGCCCCAAACGCATCGAGCGCCTCGTGCCCGCCATCAACGCGGTCATCGCCGAAGCCATCGATGCGGGCGGCTCCAGCCTCCGCGACTTTTCCGCCGCCGATGGCAGCCTGGGCTACTTCCAGCACACCTTCCGCGTCTATGACCGCGAAAACGAAGCCTGCCAGGCCTGCGCAACGCCGATCTCGCGGATCGTGCAAGCGGGGCGATCATCCTTCTTCTGCGGCACCTGCCAGCGCTAGAAACCGCTCGCAGCAAAGCGCCCTCACCCCTATCGTTACGGAACCACAACGAAGGTGCACAGTCGGGGGTGTGCCGGTCAAACAGACAGGATCATCCATGCGCTCGATAATCATGACCGCCTTGCTCTTTGCCAGCACCGCAGCCACGGCCAGCGCCCAAGCGCTTGCCGGTGGTCCGCAAGTGCTCGACTGCCGCCCCATCTCCACCCAGCAGAGCGAGAAAGGCGTCTCCGTTACCCGCAGCTTCCGCGCCAAGGATCTCCGCCCCGTCGGCACCCTCGACGGTTTCCGCTGCTATGCCGCGCCCCAACCGGCGCCCGTCCAGCCTGCCAACAATGACCAGACCATCGTCATCCTCAACGGCTTCGGCGGCGTCGGCGGCTTCAACGGCCTCACGGGCTTGAACATCGGCACCTCGCCCAACGTCCTCGGCGCGCCCCAACCCCGGCGGTTCTAGGCCAGGCGGTTCTGGGCCCGGCGGTTCTGGGCCCACGAAGTGCTCAGGCAGCGCCCATTGACGCGATTGTGCCGGATTTCGGCGCGCTTGGCGTCGTTTTCGCAAGGAATGCGTGGTTAAGACGGTGGGAAGGTCCCCGCCGAAACCCCAGGTTCTGCCTATGGATAAGCGCATCCTCCTGATCATCGGCGGCGGCATCGCGGCCTACAAGTCCCTCGAGCTGATCCGCATGCTGGCAAAGCGCAGTATCGCGAGCCGCTGCATCGTCACCCGGGGCGGGACCGAATTCGTCACCCCTCTCTCGGTGTCGGCCCTTTCCGGCGAAAAGGTCTTCACCGACCTCTTCGACCTCACAGACGAAGCGGAGATGGGTCATATCGAGTTGTCCCGGTCGGCCGACCTCGTCGTCGTCTGCCCGGCCACGGCAGACCTCATCGCCAAGGCTGCCAATGGCCATGCCGATGATCTCGCCACCACAGCCCTCCTGGCGACCGATAAACCCGTGCTCATGGCGCCTGCGATGAACGTGCGCATGTGGCAGCACCCGGCCGTCCAGCGCAATGTCGCAACCCTCCGCGCAGACGGCGTCACCGTCATGCCGCCCGACGAAGGCGCCATGGCGTGCGGCGAGTTCGGCCCGGGGCGCCTGCCCGAAGTCATCGCCATCGCCGAAGCGGTCGAAGCTGCCCTCTCGGCCCCACCCGCAAGGGCCGGACGCCTGACCGGCCGCTCCGCGCTCGTTACAGCGGGCCCAACCCGGGAACCCCTCGACCCCGTTCGCTACCTCTCCAATCATTCCTCCGGAAAGCAGGGCTACGGCATCGCCGAGGCCCTCGCCGCCCAGGGCGCAGACGTCACGCTCGTCTCCGGCCCGGTCGACCTCGCCCCGCCCCAGGGCGTCACCTTCGTCTCCGTCGAAACCGCCCGGCAGATGCTCAAGGCCTGCGAAACGGCGCTTCCCGCCGATATTTTCGTCTCCGTCGCGGCCGTTGCCGATTGGCGCCCTGCGGCCCCGGCGAAGCGCAAACTCAAGCTTAAGAACGGTGCCAAATCTGCCCCTGCGCTCAACCTCGTCGAAAACCCCGACATCCTCGCCACCCTCGCTCGAAAGCGGAAGAAACGGCCCGGTCTCGTCATCGGTTTCGCCGCAGAGACCCACGATGTCGAAGCCCTCGCCGAGGCCAAGCGCAAACGCAAAGGCTGTGACTGGATCGTCGCCAACGATGTGTCTGGCGATGTCATGGGCGGCGCCGATAACGAGATCATCCTGATCACCGAAACCGAAAAACACCGCTGGCCCCGCATGGGAAAGCCCGCCGTCGCCCGAAAACTCGCCGAGACCATCGCCAACCACTTCGCCCAAAGCCCCACCTCGCCTCGGCGCGAAAACGCCTAATTCAGACTACCCCGACCAAATCCAGACTTATCCAACACCTGCGCCTAAATAAACAGCGCGTTATCAACGCACTAAAAGAAAATTACGGTTCCCAATCCCCACCCCCTGAACCCGTGGTATTCTTGAGCTATGGATCTTCTCATCCTCCTCATTCTCGCCGGGACCATCGTCCTCGCTTTCGCTGCCGCCGGGCCTCACGCCCGTCCGGCAACCTTTGGCGTGGGCGAAACCTCAGCAGGAAATGACGACCAGCCATCTGGGATTTGGGTTAGCCCCGATGGTCGGTCGGCAGACACGGGTGACAGACGTGTCTACAGAGACCGAGAAATCCATACTTCCTATCAGGCTTATTGGGCTGGGCCTGGC
>JBCDLC010000022.1:0-51970 GCA_038745855.1 Pseudomonadota bacterium
CGGGAAGATGCGGAGGGCGTGCTTGGGCGGGCTGAGTTTGCGCTCTCGGTAATAGCGGATGTGGGGGTGGTCGTCGTTTGAGAGCGTCGGCTCGATTTCGAGGGCGAGGAGGATCAGCACGCGGCGGATCCAGGATTCGAGCATGGCGATGCCGGCCTTCAGACGTGCGGCAGCGGCCCGCGTGAGGAAGTCGGGCGCGAGATGGAGGTCATCTCGGCCGATCACGCGGGTATATAGCTGCTCGCCGAAGGGGCGCAGCTCTTCGATGGTGTCGGTGATGTTCGACATTTGGTGGGAGCTTATCACGGGCGTGGGCCGGTCGGATAAGCACCGGGTTTTTGCAACGATTACAGGGCCCGGGGCGTGGATAGGGCAGAAGTTATCCTACACCTGTGGGCGTCCAGACGCGGGGGACGCTTTCTGCCTGTGATGGGCTGATCTGACGTTTATTGGAGGTTGACCCTTGTCGGTCATATACAGTTCGTTCTTTCACAATGGCACTCGGCGGTGTTGCGGGCGATAGCGCGCGACGACGCTTGTGGAAAACCCCTACGGGCCTGGACGTTCTGGGCCTGGGGCTCGCAAATCGGATTTTTTGAGGGATATCGCTGTGGCACAACCGTTCCTTTTAGGTTGGGAAGAGTGGTTAGCGCTGCCGGGCCTTGGCCTTCCTGCAATCAAGGCGAAGGTCGACACCGGGGCGCGGACATCTGCCTTGCACGCATCGGTCATTGAGCCCTTCGGGCCGGCAAATAACCCCCGCGTTCGATTTCTGATACAACCTGACCCCGAGAATCCATCGCTCGACGTGACCTGCTCAGCGAAGGTCGTCGATCGGCGGAACGTGACGAGTTCCAACGGAGAGACGGAACTTCGTTATGTCATTTCAGCAGACGTCGTCATGGGCGATAGACGATGGCCGGTCGAGATCACTCTGACCAACCGAGAAAACATGATTTACCGCATGCTGCTCGGTCGCTCATCCATTACAGATGAAATGGTCGTCGATCCCAATCGGTCGTTTGCTCAGCCCCTTCTAGACTACGCGTCCTATCGCGGGATGCCGCGGAAAAAGCCGGTGCAACGCCCGCTTCGGATTGCATTGCTCACCCGTGAGCCCGGAAATTACTCCAGTCGCCGAATTGTCGAGGCCGGAGAAAAACGTGGCCACATCGTGGAACGCATCAATACAACGCGGTGCTATATGCGGATCGATTCCGTCGGATCCGAGGTTCACTATGACGGACAGGTCTTACCGCGATACGACGCGGTTATTCCCCGGATTGGCGCATCTGTGACGCCCTACGGCACCGCTGTGCTCCGCCAGTTCGCGAATACGGGCGCGTACTGCTTGAACACCGCAACGGCGATAAACGCGTCTCGCGACAAACTCCTTGCGCACCAATTGCTCGCGCGTGCTGGAATTGGCATGCCGGTCACGGCCTTTGCAAATTCCCCGAAAGACACCAAGGACCTGATCAAGGTCGCCGGCAGGGCTCCCGTCGTCGTGAAGCTTCTGGAGTCGACCCATGGGCGCGGTGTCGTGCTTGCAGAGACCAGCAAGGCTGCGGAAAGCCTTGTTGATGCCTTCCGTGGGCTGGATGCGAATTTCCTTGTTCAGGAATTCATTGCAGAGGCTGCTGGCGCAGACACGAGATGCTTTGTTATCGGCGGCAAGGTGGTCGGTGCCATGAAGCGTCAGGCGATGGATGGCGAGTTCAGATCCAACCTTCACCGGGGCGGGACCGCGAGCGTTGCCAGGCTCTCCAAGGCTGAAAGAAGCGTCGCTCGGAAGGCTGCCAGGGAACTCGGCCTTGTTATTGCCGGTGTTGATATTCTGAGCAGTGAGGACGGCCCGAAAGTGCTCGAAGTCAACTCGTCACCTGGTCTGGAGGGCATAGAGACGGCAACGGGTAAGGATATTGCTGGGCAGATCATCGAGTTTCTTGAAACGCAAGTTCGGCCGCTGGCCACACATCGGTAAAAGCGAGGGTGCGAAAGCGCTGAAGGCTGCGGGCTATTGTTCCGCGCCGTGGGAATTTCCGGTCAGGGCGTGAAGAGCGGGAGGATCTTGGCTTTCTTGCAGAACGCGGTGAGCGGGTCGCTTTCGGAGAGGACGGTCTGCATCGCGCCTTTGACGGCGGTGAAGGCGCGGGCGGCGTAGACCTGGACGGGCTGCTCGTAATTCCGGCGGTCGATCTTGACCTTCACGGCGGTTTCCCCAGCGGCGTGGGCGGCGGCGTTTGCCGGGCTCCAGGTCAGGTAGGTTTTCGCGATCTCCTTGGCGAAGATCGGCAGGAGGGTCGGTTTCAGATCGTCGAGCGGCTCGAACGGTCCATTGGCTTTCGGCGCATCCATGAAGTCGCACCACGCGACCACGAAAGGTGCCCGGTCGCGGAGCCATTCGCTGGGGCTTGGATCATCGAGCATCTGGCGAAGCTGGGCCGCGATCGAAAAGTCTGCCGCCGTGGGCCGGCCGCCGAAGATGAACAACCGGTCCTTGAGGTGGTCGTTCAGCAGCTCGGCAAAGCGCTGGAACGCGCCCTTGATAACCTTGGCATTCTTCGGCCCGGCACCGATCTGGTCGAGGCGGCTGGCCATGCTCTCGGCGATCTCGGCTTGCAGCTTCGGGGCCTCTTCGGGCAGGGGCTCACCCAGCATCTGGGTCAGAAGGCGGAGGGCTGCGGCCTCCCGGTCGGGCGTGCCTGACCAGCGCTCGTGGAACATGGCCTTGTTGAGCCATTCGTCGCCATAGTCCTCGAGCACGAGCGCCAGGGCGGCGCAGGCCGGATCTTCCGGGACGGTGACCGGATCGGGTTTGTCCGCCTCAAGGGCGGCGAGCATGGCGGTCGAGTCCTGGCTGGCGGGCCGGCCGGGGGCGACGAGCAGCGGGATCGTGGGCGATGTGGCAAGGGCGCGGAAATCGGCTTCGGTGGCCCTGGAGCGTGGGATCCAGTCGAAGCTGGCGCCCTTGTAGCGCAGTGCCGATCGCACCTTGATGGAATAGGGCGAGGTTTCGGCCCCGAAAAGCTTGTAGTCGGCCATGCAAGGCGCCCCCGTGGGATGGAAATCACCGGTCAGAGGAGGGGCTTTAGACCGGCTGCACCGGGTTGAAAACCTGCCATGTCCAGTTTGCGCGAAACGCCGCTATGCGGGGTGGATCCTTCGGGGCGACGGCGCGCTCCAGCGTGGGCGAGGCCTTGCCAGGTCTGGGGCACACTTCTAGCACGGCAGGCATACTTCTCGCAGGACGGGAACAGATGCGAGTGGGATTGGCCAAATGAGGACGACGCGATGAAAACGGTATTGGTCACGGGCGGAGCGGGATATGTGGGCAGCCATTGCTGCAAGGCGTTTGCCCAGGCCGGCTGGAAGGTCGTTGTGTTCGACAATCTCGCCCGGGGCTGGCGGGACCTTGTGAAGTGGGGCGACCTCATCGTGGGCGACCTGCTCGACCCATCGGCCCTGGACCGGGCGTTTGCGGCAGTGAAGCCCGATGCGGTAGCCCATTTTGCGGCCTATGCCTATGTCGGCGAGAGCGTGACCGATCCGGGGCTCTACTACCGGAACAACACGGCCGGTTCGATGAATTTGCTGGACGCGATGGTAAAGCATGACGTGGGTCAGCTGATCTTCTCGTCCACGTGCGCAACCTACGGCATTCCCGAGACCGTACCGATGACGGAGACCCTGCCCCAGAGCCCGATCAATCCCTATGGCTGGTCGAAGTTGTTCGTGGAGCGCTTGCTCGATGATTTCGGCCATGCCCATGGGCTGCGGTCGGTGAAGTTGCGGTATTTCAATGCGGCGGGGGCGGACCCGGATGGCGAGACGGGGGAGCGGCATGAGCCGGAGACGCATCTCATTCCGCTGGCGATCCGCGGCATGATGGAGGACGGGTTCGAGCTGACGATCTTCGGCGATGATTTCGACACGCGCGATGGCACGTGTGTTCGCGACTATATCCATGTGGCGGACCTGGCCGATGCCCATGCCCGGGCGCTGAAGTACCTGAGCGAGGGTGGGGCTTCGAACGTGTTCAATCTTGGAACCGGGACGGGAACGACGGTGCAGGAGATTGTCGAGGCGGTGGAGCGGGTTTCGGGGCGGAAGGTGTCCAAGAGCGTGGGGCCGCGCCGGGAGGGCGATCCGCCGGCGCTGCTGGCCAGTTCGGAGAAGGCGAAGCGCGTGCTCGGGTGGGAGCCGACCCATTCCGATGTGGACACTATTATCTCGACCGCATGGCGCTGGCACCAGGCTGAGCACCAGCGCGGCTATGTCGGCAAATGAGCGAGGCGCCGCGGGCGTTTCTCGCCTATAGTGACAAGCTGTTCACCCCGTCCGAGAGCTTTATCCCGCGGGGCTACTCGGCGTTTTCGCGGCTGCGGCCCGTATTCATTGGGCATGAGGAGAAAGGCCCGACGCCGGATGGGGCCGCGTGCGTGCCACTGGGGCCGCTACATGGGCCCGGCGGGGAGAGCGCTTTCAAGCAGCTAGGGACGGTCTCTGCGAAGCTGGAAGAGACGCTGCGCGCCATGCGGCCCGTGGCGGTGCATGCGAGCTTCGGCAAATCGGGCGCCTATGCGCTGCCCCTGGCGCGGAAGCTGGGGCTTCCTCTGGCGGTGACCTACTATGGCGGCGATGCAACCAAGACGGCGAACACGAAGGCAAGCTGGATCCGGGTCTACAATCGGCGCAGGCGGGCGCTGTGGGATGAGGCGGCGCTGATCCTGCCGTGCTCGAAGTTCATTCAGGGCGAATTGCTGGCCAAGGGCGCCCCGGCGGAGAAAATGGTGGTGCACCACAACACCGCCGATCCGGAGCGGTTCCAGCCTGGAGAGAAGGCAAAGATCATTCTGTTTGCCGGGCGGTGGACGGAGAAGAAGGGGATCGACACGCTGATTGCGGCGCTGGCGATACTGGGCGAGCGGCTGGCGGGCTGGCGGGTTCGGCTCATCGGGGACGGGCCGCTGAGGGCGCCACTGGTGGCGCAATTGGAGGCGGCCGGGGTGACGGCAGAGCTTCCGGGCTGGATCGATGCGGATGAGATGCCGCGCCATTTCGCCGAGGCGATGATCGTGTGTGTTCCTTCAAAACGGGCGGCGTCGGGCGATGCCGAGGGGCTGCCGCTGGTCTGCGTCGAGGCCATGCTGAGCGGATGTGCGCTGGCGGCGACGCGGCATGCGGGGATCACCGAATGCGTGCGGGATGGCGAAACGGGATACCTGGTTGACGAGGGCGACGTGCCCGCGCTGGCAGACCGGCTGGGCCGGATGGTGGACGATGGCGCGGCGACCGCTGCCATGGGCGCGGCAGGGCGGGAATTTGCGCTCGCTGACTTCAACCTCGCAAAACAGAGCCGGCGTCTGGAAGATCACCTGCTCGGCATTGCCAAGGCGGCTGGCACGCTGTGATGGGCTTGGATCAGCTCTTGCGCGTTGGATCCGCAGCGCTGCCGCGCAGGACAAACCGGCGGTCGCAGTATTTGCACTCCACAAAGTCCTCATCGCCCATTTCGTAGAAAACGATGGGGTGGCCGAGCGCCCCACCGCCGCCATTACAGGACACGCGCTTGCTATCGGCGATCACGATCTCCGGCGGTGGCACCTGGGGTGCTGTTGGCTTGGAGCCGTGTGATGGGTCGCTGTCCATGTGCATCGTAGTGCCTTGATCCTACAGGAGCGACTAGGGATATTGCGCTCACCTTAAGGATTTACAACAGGGTCTCTGAAGGTTCCAACACTCGACGACTGAGGCGAATTCGCCCGCCGGGGCGCGCTGCGGCTTTGCGCAGGCGGAACACGGACAGCCATGCGGTAGGGACGGATTTCCGAAAGGGTTGCGCGGTGCGGTCATGTGTGCGCGTGTCGGGTGCTCGCCAGAGAAAGCTGCTTCCCCATGCCCTCATCGCTACCGGATCTCGCCATCGATGTCAGGGGACTCGAGAAGACATATCCGGCGTCGGGCAAGGTTGAAGCGAAGCGGGCGCTGAAAGGCGTCGATCTTTCCGTGCCGCGGGGATCGATTTTCGGTCTTCTCGGACCGAATGGTGCGGGGAAGTCCACATTCATCAATATTCTCGCTGGCCTTGTGGTGAAGACGTCGGGATCGGTGAAGATCTGGGGCATGGACGCCGACGAGCACCCCCGCGCATCGCGCGCGGCGATTGGCGTTGTGAACCAGGAAATTGTTGCCGACCCCTTTTTCACGCCATTGGAAATGCTGGAGTTGATGGCGGGCTTTTACGGTGTGCCGAAAGCCGAGCGGCGCAGCCTCGAAATCCTCACCGCCGTCGGCCTCGACGACAAGAAGGACGCCTATGTTCGCCAGCTCTCAGGTGGCATGAAGCGGCGCCTGATGGTGGCCAAGGCGCTGGTTCACAATCCGCCGATCCTGATCCTCGACGAGCCGACCGCAGGCGTTGATGTGGAACTCAGGCGGTCGCTCTGGTCCTATGTGCGAGACCTGCACGCGGCTGGGACGACCATCATCCTGACGACCCACTACCTCGAAGAGGCCGAGGAATTGTGTGACCAGATCGCTATCGTCAACCATGGCGAAATCATCGCCTGCGAGCCTACCGGGCAACTGCTCTCGCGGCTTAATCAGAAAACCCTGACTGTGAAACCGAAGGCGCCCGTGGAGCACTTGCCCGACGCTCTGTCCGCGCTCGATGCGATCCTCCGGCCCGATGGGAGCATCGCGATTACGTTCAGCAAGGGCGAGACCGGGATCGGCCGGCTGCTTGAAATCGTGCGGAATACAGGGATCAGCGTCGATGACCTGGCCACGGAAGAGCCAGACCTTGAGGACGTGTTCCTTGCCCTGACGCGGTAGGCAGTCGCGCCGCTAGCCCCCCTTGGCGATTGCGCCGTTCAGTTCGATCATCTTCCAGTTCAAGCCGAAGGCGATCGACACCCAAGCCAGATAGGGGGTCAGCAGCAATGCGGCGACGGTGGAATGGGCCGTGAAGGCCATCATCATGGCCACGACAGACGCCACCAGGATGCCCGCATCGACGAGCGCCCAGTCCATCCGCTTGGCCCCGAAAAACAGGCCAGACCAGAGGGCGTTCACCACGAGATTGAAGCCATAGAGGCCCATCGCCAGCAGCGCCGCTTCACCCGAGGCGCGCCAGACCAACCAGCCGGCGACGACATTCAGCGCGAAAATCGTCGTCCACACGACCGGAAATGCCCAGTTCGGCGGGATCCAGGACGGCTTCTCAAGACGTTCGTACCACTCGCCGGGCTGGAAAATCGCGCCGCTGGATGCGGCGAGGACATTGACGATGGCGAAGACAAGCAGGCTCACGACGACGCGCACTCCGTTTCAGGAACATTCCGTTGGGTACAATTTAGCCGATCCTGCCGCAAAAAACAGGGTGGGTGGCCATGGCGCTTGAAGCGGCCCGCTCCGTATTCTTCTGCGCGCCGGTTGCCCCTGCCTTCTTGATCTCGACCGCTTTCACCCCGATGAAGCGGCATGCATGAAGATGATCTTCCGGCGCAGCCGACACGGCCAGACGATCCGGAAAAGGGCGGACGGCCAGATCGGCGCGGCGCATTTCGGCTGCTGTTTCTGTCGCTGGCGGTGATCGGCGCGGGCAACACGATGTTGATCGCAGCGGTCTTGCCGCCACTGACCCGGGAGCTCGATCTGCCAGATTGGATGGCCGGTGCGATCTTCTCGCTGTCGGCGGCGATGTGGGTGTTTGCAAGCCCCTTCTGGGGGACGCGCAGCAACACCTGGGGCCGGCGCCGGGTCGCCGCGATGGGCTTGGCTGGGTATTCGCTATCGATGCTCCTGTTCGGGATGTTTGGACAGTTGGCCCTGATGGGCGTGATCACGGCGCCGGCGTTGATCTTTGTGAGCTTGCTGTTCTCGCGCTCTCTTTTTGGCTTGTTCGGCTCTGGCACCAATCCAGCCGCCCAGGCCTATGTGGCCGACCGGACATCGCCCGAGCGGCGGACCGAGGAGATCGCGTCCGTCACGGCGGGCCACAGCTTTGGCACGGTGGCTGGGCCGGCCTTTGCGGCAGCGATTGCAGGGCTTGCCGGACTATTGAGCCCCGCGTTTCTGACGGCGATCATGGCGGCAGTGGCGTCCTATCTGGTCTGGACCCGCTTGCCGGAGGACACCCCGCCCCAGACGACCAGCTTGCGGCCCCGCCCCCGCCTGATCAGCCCGCTTTGGTGGGACCGTCGGATCCTCCCTTTCGTCCTGTTCTCGGTCTCGCTGTCCCTGGTGACGGGGGTGATCTTCCAGACCTTTGCCTTTGCGATCATGGATAAGCTGGACGTTGAAGGCACGGTCGTGAACCAGTTTACGGGGCCGGCCTATTCGGTTGGCGCCATGGCCACGCTGATGGCCCAGCTTGTGCTGATCCCGAGGCTGAACCTCTCGAACCGGCAGCTCATGGTGGTGGGCGCAAGCTGTATCTGTTTCGGGGCCTTGGCGATCGTTCCCACGAGCAACTTTGCCGTGCTGATCACGGCCCAGTTCGCGATCGGGCTGGGCCAAGGGCTGAGCCGGCCCGGGTTCTTCGCGGGCGCGTCGCTTGCGGTGAGCCGGTCAGAGCAAGGCGACGTGGCGGGCCTGATGGTGGCGACAAACGCGATCGGGTTCGTGGTGTCGCCGCTGTTCGGGCCTTTCGTCTATGAGTATGTAAGCCGCGACGCGCCGTTCCTGCTGGCCGGGATCCTGCTCGCCGCCATGGCGATCTATGCCTGGGTCGCCGTCGAAGACCGCACGATCGAAGCGGCACCGGACACCTGAAGGCGTGATGTCTTGATCAGAGCGAATGAACCAACTAGTTTGTTCGCATGAGAACCGTTGGAATGTTCGAGGCGAAGACGCATCTGTCGGCGCTGATCGAGGCCGTGCAGCGCGGCGAAACCATCACCATCACCAAGCGCGGCAAGCCTGTCGCGAAGCTGGTGGGGCATGGGGAGGGGACGCCGGATGAGCGCGAAGTGCGTCGCGCCGCGATCGAACGGCTGCTTGAGATTCGAAAGGATTTCACACTTGGCGATCTGGATTGGAAAGAACTCCGTGATTTCGGCAAGAAATGACTATCGTCATTGATGCATCGGTGACGCTGAGTTGGCTCCTTGAGGATGAAGCGGCCGACGCATCTGCAGCCCTCTTGAGATCGTTGCTTGATCGGACACTCCTCGTTCCCGCAATCTGGTCATTTGAGGTGCCCAATGTCATGCTGCAGGCGGAAAAGAGGGGGCGGATCACCGTCGATGCCGCCAGGGAGCGGCTGGCCCTGTTATCGGTATTGGAAATTGTTACTGCGGATCCGCCGAAGATCGAAACATTCGATGCCCTGATCGCATTGGGACGGGAGACGCGCTTATCTGCCTACGACGCAGCGTATCTTGATCTGGCGCTACGGGAGGGCGCGCCGCTTGCGAGTTTGGATGCGCGGCTGCGAGAAGCGGCGGCCGAGAGGGGTGTGGAGGTGTGGCCGGAGTAGGGAGGACTTGAGGCGTTGGAGTGATCCAGAACAACGTATTCTAAAAACTGGCCCATCTATTCTCGTCCCCAGCGGGGGAGGAGCTGTCTGACTACTCGGCCTGTGTCGAATGCCAATTTCGCCCATCTCTCGCCTTTAATATAATGAAGTCGAGTTATTTCTATGTTCCTCGCGTTATTTTGGTCCTCATCAGCGCGAAATAGCCGAACATCTCCAACCATCGCTTTATTGACCAGTTTATCAGCCCCCAACTCTAGTTTCCGAGATAATCGTGGGGACCGTACAGTTGCGCACCCTGACCCGGACTCAGATGGGAGCGACCAAGCTACACTCCATTCCCCCTTCGGATTCAGTTTGGTCTGTAAAATTCGAATTTGGCAGCCGGGTAAATGCAATTCATGGAACTGCTTGTCGGGGCCAAATTCCAAACGGCGCCTTGCTTCCGTCAACTCCTGCCGTATTGCTCGCCCCCAGTTCCAAACTGGTTTCGCGCCAAAAAATACGGTACTAATAGCAACAATGTTGGCGACTATCGTTGTCCAAATCAGCAGGGTTTGAACAAGCGTCTCGCTCACTAAGCCGCGCTCACAAACGTAGCGATCACCTTTTTCTCCCCCGTCATGAAGTCGACGGTAAGTTTGTTGCCTTCTACGCGTTTGACGTGGCCGTAGCCGAATTTGTCGTGGAAGACGCGGTCGCCGGTCTTGTGGGTTGAGGGGCCGCTGCTGGTGGCGACGAGGGTGGCAGTGCCGTCGAGGGTGCGGGGTGGTTCGGAGACGCCCTTCTTGGAGTTGCGCTGGAGGCGTTGCCAACCTGGGCTGGTGTAGCTGGAGCGTTCGCCCAAGTCTTCGACGGTGCCGGTGAAGCCCTGGTCGGCGCCGGGCTGGCTGGAATAGCCGGTCTCGGCGGCGGCATCGACGTGCTCGTGGGGAAGCTCGTCGACGAAGCGGGAGGGCAGGACCGACTGCCAGCGGCCATAGATCTGCCGGTTGGCGGCAAAGCTGATATGGCAGTGCTCGCGCGCCCGGGTGATGCCGACATAGGCCAGCCGGCGTTCCTCTTCGAGGCCCTTGAGGCCGCTTTCATCGACAGCGCGGCGGGAGGGGAAAACCTCCTCTTCCCAGCCGGGGAGGAAGACCAGCGGCCATTCCAGGCCCTTGGCGGCATGGAGGGTGAGGATCTGGACCTCGTCGCCGTTCGAGGCGCCGCCCACATCCATGACGAGTTCCACATGCTCGAGGAAGCCGGTGAGGCTGTCGAACTCGCCCATGGCGCGGATCAGTTCTTTGAGGTTGTCGAGCCGTGTCTGGGACTGGGGCGAGCGGTCTTTCTGGAGCATGTCGGTATAGCCGCTCTCCTCGAGGATGATCTCGGCCAGCTCGGTGTGGGGAAGCCCGCCATTGAGCCGGTCGCGCCACATGTTGATCTGGTCGATGAAGCTCGTGAGGCCGCGCTTGGCGCCGCCCTTGATCTCGTCGGTTTGCAGGACCATCGGGGTGAGAGTGAAGAGAGAGCGGCCATCATCGCGGGCATAGCGCTGGAGCTTCTGGAGGGACGTGCCGCCGACGCCGCGCTTGGGCTGGTTGACGACGCGTTCGAAGGCGAGGTCGTCATCGGGAGAGCGGATGAGGCGGAGATAGGCCAGCGCGTCGCGGATCTCCGCACGCTCGAAGAAGCGGGGGCCGCCGATGACACGATAGGGGATGCCCAGCATGATCATGCGCTCTTCGAAGAGGCGCATTTGCCAGGAAGCCCGGACGAGGATGGCGCAGTCTTCGTTGCTGCCGCCCTTGGCGACGTGAGCCTCGATCTCGTCGGCAACGAGGCGGCTTTCGGCTTCCCCGTCCCAGACGCCGCGAACCCGGACCTTGGGTGCATCGGGGTCGTCGTCATCGTCGGAGCCGACGAAGAGGGTCTTGCCGAGGCGGGAGCGATTATTGGCGATCACGGCACTGGCGGCGCCGAGGATGTGGTGGGTCGAGCGGTAGTTTCGCTCAAGGCGGATCACGGCGGACCCGGGGAAGTCATTCTCGAAGCGGAGGATGTTGTCGACCTCTGCGCCGCGCCAGCCATAGATCGACTGGTCGTCATCGCCGACGCAGCAGATGTTGGAGCTGCCCTGGGCGAGGAGGCGGAGCCAGAGATACTGGGCGACGTTGGTGTCCTGGTACTCATCGACGAGGATGTAGCGGAATTTCTGGTGATACTCGGAGAGTAGATCCGGGTTCTGCTGGAAGACGGTGATGCAGTGGATCAGGAGGTCGCCGAAGTCGCAGGCATTCAGGACCTTCAGGCGGGCCTGGTAGGTTTCGTAGCACTTGATGCCGCGGCCATCTGCGAACTGGTAGGCTTCCTCCTCGGGCACACGGCCTGGAGTGAGGGCGCGGTTCTTCCAGCCATCGAAGAGGGAGGCGAGGTAGCGCGGCGTCCAGCGTTTGGCGTCGATGCCCTCGGCCTCGATGATCTGCTTGCACAGGCGGATCTGGTCGTCGGTGTCGAGGATGGTGAAGCTGGGTTTGAGGCCGGCGAGCTCTGCATGCTTGCGCAGCATTTGGGCGGAGATGGAGTGGAAGGTGCCGAGCCAGCGGAGGCCTTCGCCCTCGCCGCCGATGAGCTTGAGGGCGCGCTCACGCATCTCCCGGGCGGCCTTGTTGGTGAAGGTGACCGTGAGGGTCTGTGATGGCCAGGCCTTCTTGGTGTGGATGATGTGGGCGAGGCGGGTCGTGAGCACGCGGGTCTTGCCCGTGCCTGCGCCGGCCAGAACGAGCAACGGCCCTTCCGTGGTGAGGACGGCTTCACGCTGTTCAGGGTTGAGGCCGGTGAGATAGTCTGCATCTTCCGCTGCCACGGGGGGGCGGGCAGTGGCCATCTGGCTGATCGAGGGCCGACGATCTGCGGCGCCCGGCTCGGCGGGGTGATTCGCTTCTGCGCTCATGCTCCGAATATAGCAGGAACCGGCAAAGGTGTTAGGGGGCCGCATGCTTGCGACAGGACTGGAGAGCTTAAGGCGAAGCGATGCGGACCTGTGTGTTGAGTGCGTCGTTCATTGCTTCGGCGGAATGTGCCTTAGCGCGAATTTCGTTCATCCAGTACTGACCAGCAAGGCCTCGATCGGAGGCGTCAATTTGCCCCTCAGGGCGACGAAGCACGACACCACTGAATTTACACGATCCAATCGGCCAAGCCCCATCCTCATCCACTTTAGAGATGAGTTCTTCGTCCAGTAAGAAACCTTCTGTGCAAAATCGAATATTGGACTTAGATACGGATTGGAAGCCAATGAGCATTGGATCAAGGTGCTGCCTGATTTCGGGAACCTTTTCTTTCAGAGCCTCCAGTCGTTCTGCGACGACCTCCCGTGCCTTCCGTCTGCTTTCATATGCCCCTTTAGGACCGATTATTTGGGAGAGCACGGCGGCAAAAATTGAACCGAAGATAAGTGCGAAAAGGATGCTTAGGCCGAGGATCGAGAGAGCGAACGGGATGCCCGCAACAACTGCGCCAGCAATCATGAAGGGCAAGCGTTTTGTGTAAGACTGTATGCTTCTGCGGCTGATATCGATGACCTTGATATCTTGCACAAACGTTTCGAGGTCGCGCGTTTGACGCAACTCTGGCGATAATTCGGGCGATTGCCCGTTGTATGATCTCACGTTCTTCTCCCCCCTTCTGCTCATTTCTTAATTATATCGGATGCTGTCGTCTGCAATCACATTGCGTACATCGGTTCCGCTTCGCCGACCTTCATATGGTCGTTCTCCCACGACCGATCGGGCTGAGGCTCCGCTCAACTGTCAGCATTCGCAGGCGGCTGGGTTTCTCGAATATCCGAGCGTTGATCGACGGGCTCGAGGAGGTCGATTTCGACGCCGGCGATTTTCTCGAGGGCTGAGATGATGGCGCGGTTCTCGGGCCGGTGCTCCAGAACGGCTTCCAGTGCGCCTTCGCGGTTTTCCGTGCACTCTTTGCGGCGGCTTTCGGTTTCTTCGCCGGTCTGGCCCTCGAGGGCGACGAGATCGTTCGAGTATTCCAGGAGGGCCACCATGGGGATCGTGGTGCTGAGCACGTAGCGGTGAATGCGCTGGCGAAGGCGCGCGTCGTTGATGTCGAATATTCTTTCGCGGTTGCGCTCGTAAATCGAGGCTTCCTGGAGGGCGGCTCGAAACATACGCTGGGTGACACTGCCCCACCTGTTGTCGCCGATGTTGAGGGAACGGACCGCGATAGCGGTGAGTTGGTCGATCGAGTAAAGCACCTCACCGAAAAAGCGGGCGGCATCCCGCGCGCGCCGTTTGCGGCCGAGCCGGTCCTGTATGACATCAGCGACGAGGGCGCCGCCGGTGGCGAGGACGGCGCCGATGATCACGGCGATGAGCGTGTCGAGATTTCCGAGAAAATCGAAGGGTGTAGATTTCATGGCGACCACTCCCCAAGGTCCGCATTCAGCTTATCGCCCGATGCAGCGATGCATAGCCCGGGACGAACGGCTGCTGAACGAGGGAAAGCGCGCGGCCGCTGGCAGGGGCGGCTGGGGGCTTTCGGACCGTTCTACTTGTGCGTTTGAGGCGAGGCTGTTATATACGGTGTGGGGGTATGTGGCCCGTGTGGATCAGTCTCCAACGGCGGCGCTTACCCGGAGGTTTTCCCCGTCCGGTCCGCTGTGGATCGCGACCCAAGATGAAAGAGACGACGATGGCTGATCTTGATCCATGTGCCTGTAACGACTGTGGCCCCTCCTGCAGCTGCGGCGGTGCGGAACGGCAAGCCGGGTCTTGCTGCTGCGGCGATGCCTGCACGTGCGATGACTGCCAATGCGGCCCGAGCTGCGGGTGCCCGAGCGCTGCGAGCTAGACGGGCGTTCTTCGTATGCGCGTTGGCGCTTTGATTGATACGAATAGACATGAGGTCAGCCGGGCCGGTTTGTGGCTCGGCTGATGTCGTTTGAGGGCGCCAAGGGTGTTCATGGGCGTCCGGCTGCGATTTTGTGGCAATTTTGTGCGTGTATTGGCGAGCACAGTTTCTCGTAGCGCGGGTGCGTAACCTCATCCCATCGACGGCGAGGCGATATCTGAACCCAAGGCCTCCGACCGCGATACACAGCAGAGGAGAGCCCTATGACCACGCCCCATGAACAGACGTCACCCCGTCAAGACGGCCGGTATCCCGACGCCCAGCCGTTTGTGCACGATCCATCTGCAGGCGGCCCAACCTCCCCACCCGTGAATGCAAAGGGTGCATATGCACCTGCCACACTCCCGAAGGTGCCCGTGGAAGCGCCTGGCAATTCGTCGGTGTTTCGGGTGTTGGAAGCCCGCCGTCGCCGCGTGCGCCGACGGGCGGGACGCCGGTGATTTCAGTCCCACCTCGATCGTTTGCAAAAAGGACGCACGCCGCAATCGCTTGCGCGTGCGTCTGGCGCTTTTCGCGCGTCTTGTCATAGTTGGCCCATGACACAGCGTGACGGAAGCGTTCCCGATATCCCTATCGACCCTGCACCACCTGCTCAGCGCGGCGGAATTCTCAAGGTGGCCTGGGCTGGTTTTGGGCTGTTGTGTGTCGGTCTTGGCGTGATTGGTGCTGTGCTGCCTCTGATACCGACAACACCGTTCCTGCTTTTGGCGGCGTTTGCATTTGCGCGATCCTCAAGCCGTCTCCATCGCTGGCTTTTGGGGCATAAGCGGTTTGGTCCACTGATCCGGAATTGGCAGCGCCATGGTGCGATCGACCGGCCGACCAAGATGCTCTCTATTGCGGCGATGGCGGCGATGCCGGTGGTGAGCTTTGCCATGGGGATGGCGGGGTGGATCATTGCGGTACAAGGCGCGGTGCTTTTGGCGTCGGCGGCGTTTGTGCTGTCCAGGCCGTCGGGGCCTCGCGTGTAGCCCTTGACGCTGGTGTCGTTTTCCCGTTTATCCGCGACTTCCCAAACAGGACGGATCGGTGCGGAGCCGCCGTTGAGATCGTGGGGCCACCGGGCCAGATAGGCTGGAAACCGGTTCGCGCCTCGCCGGCCCGCGTCAGACAGTTGAGGCAGACATGACACGTCGCTTGAATGCGAAGTACAAGATCGACCGCCGGGTCGGTGAGAACATCTGGGGCCGGCCGAAATCACCCGTCAACAAGCGCAACTACAAGCCCGGCCAGCACGGTCAGGGGCGGCGCTCCAAGACGTCCGATTTCGGCTTGCAGCTGATGGCGAAGCAGAAGCTGAAATTCCACTATGGCGACATCACCGAGAAGCAATTCCGGCGCACCTATGATGATGCGGCCCGGATGAAGGGCAACACGGCGGAGAACCTGATTGGTCTCCTCGAAAGTAGGCTCGATGCATTTGTTTACCGCTCGAAGTTTGTGCCGACCATCTTTGCAGCGCGCCAATTCGTGAACCACGGCCATGTCACTGTGAATGGTGTGAAAACGAATATTGCGTCCTACCGCTTGAAAGAGGGCGATGTGGTGCAAGTGCGCGAGAAAAGCCGGAACATGGCGCTGGTGCTGGAAGCGCTTGGCTCGGCTGAGCGGGACTTGCCGGATTATATCGAGCTGGACCCCAAGGCGATGACCGCAACGCTGACACGGGTGCCGGAGCTTTCGGATGTGCCCTATGCGGTGCAGATGGAGCCGTCGCAGGTGGTGGAATACTACTCCTCTTGATGGGCGTATTGGCTTGAAGCGAACAGGGCGCCGCTCCAGACTGGGGCGGCGTGTCTTTTTGGGGAGTTGCCGATGGAACAGCCCAGTGTGAAGTCGGTCAGGGCGGCGCTCGTGGCACGGCCTGGCAAGCCATTTTCGATTGCAGACCGTCCGACACGCCATCCGACCCTGTTCGAGGACAAGAAGGACGCCCGGGTCTCCCTGGACGAAGATGCCGCCGCAATTGATGCGTTGCAGGACCAACTCTACGCCAATGGCGACCGGGCTGTGCTTGTGATCCTGCAAGGGATGGATACGTCCGGAAAGAGTGGCGTGATCCGGAAGGTGTTCGCCAAGACCTCGCCGCTGGGGATGCAAGTCGAAGCCTTCAAGGCGCCGTCCAAGACAGAGCTGGCCCATGATTACCTGTGGCGGATCCACAGGGCGGTGCCGCGCAAGGGGCGGATCGGGATTTTCGACCGCTCGCACTACGAAGATGTGCTGGTGGTGAAGGTGCGGGGCTTCGCGCCGAGCGATGCGATCGAGGCACGGTACGGCCAGATCAACGCGTTCGAAAAGCATCTGACGGAAAATGGCATCGCCATCGTGAAATGCATGCTGCACGTGGGCTATGACACCCAAGGCGAGCGGTTGGCGGAGCGCTTGTCCGAACCGCACAAGCGCTGGAAGTTCAATCCCGGTGACTTGGAAGACCGCAAGCTGTGGCCCGATTTCATGGCCGCCTACGAAACAGCGGTGGAGCGGTGCTCAACCCGGAATGCGCCTTGGTACATCGTTCCGGCCGACAGCCGGACGCGCAGAAACGCCATGATCGCCCGACTGGTCAGAGGCGCCCTTGAGGATATGGACCTTGGCTGGCCCGACCCTGGACATCGGCCGGGCGATTTTGTGATCCCGTGAGGCGCCGGCGCTCCACTGCCTGGTGCGCTCCCAGCGGGCTGAGTTTCTGGTCGACCCAGGATTCGGCAAGCACCTTTGTCCGGCCCGCGCCATGGCGCGTCCGGTTCTGTTTCCAAGTTTTACCGCGGTCTGAAGGGGTTCAGGGGGCCGCGGGTTGGCCTGGTTCGGCGTTTTGGCCGACCAAGCTTGCCATGATTGCCTGCGCGTCCTTCGATTGAAGGGATTGCAGACGCATGTCTCCTTTTTGCAGGGTCAGCGCGGTGCTGACCCGTTCGATGTTACCAATTCGCTGCCCGCTACGGCGGCTGCCCAAACCCGATCCCAACGCAGGCCCAGCCCAATAAGCCTGATGTGTTGTCTGGATTTCTCGTTGTCCCTGGACACGTCTGTCACCCGTGTCTGCCGACCGGCCATTGGGGCTAACCCAACTCCCTGATGGCTTGTCGTCGTATTCCGAAGGGGTTTCGCGCACGCCAAAGGCTGCCGAACGGGCGATGGGCCCGGCGGCAGCTATGGCGAGGACGATGGCCCCGGCAAGAAGATAGAGGATGAGAAGATCCATGCCCCAAGAATACCACGGGTTCAGGGGGTGGGGATTGGGAACGGTGATTTTCTTTTAGAGCGCTGATATTGTTCAGTTATTGTATGGCGCAGGTGTTGGATAAGTCTGGATTCGGGGCGTGCCTGTTCTGGCTGGCCGGTGAACCGGGAGCGGTGCGCCAGCAAGCGTTTCAGGCGTCTTCGTTGCGGGGGATCCGGTAGAGGGGACGCAGCATCTGGGGCTGTAGGGTCAGGGTGACGATGACTGCAATCGAAGCAACCGTTGCAATGCCGCAAAGGACAGTGAGACCGCGCGCCCAGCCGAACGCGACCATGCACCAAACCGTTGCCGCAATGATCAGGCCGAACCCTGCCCAGCGGTAGGGCCGAGATTGGGCCGCGGGCAGCGATGCCCCGAGAACAGCGCGCTGGTGCTTTTGCATCGAAAGGCAGAGCGCCGCAAATCCCGCAGCGCTCAGCAGAAAGGCCGCGATGAGGCTCATTCTGCCGGCGCCGGGACAGGGACCGCCTGCTTCTTCTGGCGCCGGGCGACGCGCGGGTCGACTTGTTTCTTCGCCGAAATGCGCGCGGCGTAGGCAAAGCCCAAACCGATCACAATGAACCAGAGATCGACGCCCGCCATCATCAGTTCGCCCGGGCGGCCGGGGAGGGGGAGGGTGTTGCCCAGGTGGAGGTTGCTGGTCAGGGCGTTTAGGACCGGCAGGAACAGGAAGACGCCGGCGGTCATGGCCAATTGCTCCGTCCATCCCTTTTCGGGGCGCCGAACCAGGCTGTGAAGGATGCAGGCGAGCCAGGTGAGGAAAAGCACGTGCATTTCCCAATCGGCGCGATCGGCGAGGCCGACGGGCAGCAGCCGGTTGGCATAGAAGAAGGCCGCCACCGCCATGGCAAGCCCGGCCACAACCCCGACATTCATCCGTTCGATAATGACGAGATTTCGCTCGGCCCGCATATCGCCGCGCAGTTTCTGACGGCGCTTCTTGGTCCAGAGAACGAGCCCGGTTGCGATCATGCCCGCGCCCAGCAGACCTGAAACGAAGAACAGGATACGCAGGATGGTTCCGGCGAACAGGCCCTCATGGAGGCCCTCGAGGATGTTTGCCACGTCCTCGCTATCTTCAACCCTGCGCGGATTGACATCTGTGACCTCACCCGTCGCCGCTTCGAACTTCACGTTTGGCGACATGCGCAGGATGCCGTCGGCGACCGCGCCATTGAGCCGTACGCTCGCTGTGGCATCGCCAGGATTATAGACGGTCATGAAGTTGAGACTTTCGCCGGGAAGTTGGCGTTCGAACTCAGCTTCCATCGCCCGGAGGTCCAGCGGTGGGGCGGGTTCACCGCTGCGCTCGACGGGCGTGAAGCGGCCGAACATTTCCTTCTCGACCGTCTTAACGGTGTCAGGTCCCCACCCGTACTGGGCGACGAAGATCGGCATGAAGAACGTGGTGACGACCAGCAAGATGCCGGAGAAGGTGATCATGATCTGGAAGGGCAGGGTCATGACGCTGATGACGTTGTGACTGTCCAGCCAGGTGCGCTGGCCCTTGGAGAGCCGCAGGGTGAAGAAGTCCGTGAAGATCTTCTTGTGGGTGATGATCCCCGAGATGATGGCGGCGAACATGAACACCGCCGCCAGACCGGCGATGACCTCGCCAACGACGCGGGGGATGTAGTGGAACGTCCAATGCAACCGGTAAAGCGTTTGGCCGCCAGCGGTTTCGCGGCCCTCAGGCGCGTTGGTGCCATCGGCCAAGAGTTCGAGGACCTCAAAGGTGCGTTTGCCCTCCTCATCCTCGCCGGACATGAAGAGCCTGATAAACGGCGTTGATGCGCGGTCGATGGGTAGGAAGACCATGTGCTCGATCGCGTCCGGCATTTCGGCTTGGCCCCGCTCCAAGGCGGCCTCGATGAGTGGGATCGGGTCTGATACGTCGACAACTGCGGTGCGTTCCGGCTGCATCCAGCGGTCTATCTCGATGTCGTAATAGCCGGCCGATCCGGTGACGAACATGAAGTAGAGCACCCATCCGAAGAGGAGCCCTGTCCAGGTGTGCGCCCAGGACATCGATTGGCGGAGGGTCTCCATCAGATGATCACTCCCTTGGTCACCAGCAGGATCGCGCCTGCCAGGAAAGACGCCGCAAGCACTTCGATCAAGGCGCGTTGCCAGGACCGCACCGCGAAGACGCGGAGGAAAAGGATGACATAGACGATCCCCGCAATCAGCAGGCTCATCATGGTGGCTTCGGCGCGGTGGATCGGCAGCAGGCTCGTGAGGGCGGCAGATATGAGGACGGTGGTCAGGTAGCCGAGAAAGGTCGCGATGAGGAGGCGGCCCCAGGGCGGGGTCTTGCCGCCTTTGGGTTTGGCTTTTGTCTTCGGTGGGGCCTTGGGCTTGGCCTGGGCTGTGGTGGGCGTTTCGATCGCTGAGTCAGTCATCGGATGCCCCCAATTCGAAAGCGTCGCGGCCGTTGGTGGTGATGTGTATCATCTAATTCTCCCACAACGGGCGGTCTCTGCGCGTGTCAGCGGAAGGCTATGATTCAGCATCTCGCGCGAAAAGCCAATCGCGAATGTGTCGCGTTATTGGACAGTGGCCAGTGCCTTTTGCGGTGGCGGTAAATATGCCGCGGTATGGTTTTCGCGCTGATGTTGGTGTTCGCCGCACGGCTAATGGTCCTTACGGGCGCTTGATTTGGGGTGTCGGCTTGGTAGGCCTGTGCGGGGAGGCCGAACTTTCCTGGAAAAGTGACGTGAATTCATCGGGTTCTACGAGGTGTCCGCGGTACCACGTGTCGAATTAGGCTTTGCCAGGGCCGCCATGTCCCGCTAACGCTAGGTGGGCTGTACCGTAGGATGATGCCGATGATGTTCGTTAGACCGCGATCCTTCCCGCCCGTGTTTCCACTGCGCGCCCAAGGTGTTGTGCGGGCGGGCCTTTTGTGCGGCCTCCTCGTCCTTGGCATGACCGCTTGCGGTGACGCGCCGCCACCGGACGTGTCCGAACCGGTCGACACAGAGGTGGACGGGGCACAGCCCGCAGATCCTGCAGTTCCCGGTGCGCCGGCCATCTGGCGGGTTTCCGACGAAGACACGACCGTCCACCTGTTCGGGACGATCCATATCCTCAGGCCTGAGACGGAGTGGAAGACCCCCGCCTTCGAGCAGATCATCGAGACAGTCGATGCCATCTACTTCGAGGCGGATGTGACCAGCCTTGATGCCCAGCAATCGATGGCGCGGCTCGTGCCGCAATTGGGCGTTTATACCGACGGGACAAAGCTCACGGATGTTCTCAGCGATGCCGATGAAAAGGAGGTCAAGGAGGCGGCGGATCTGATCGGCGTGCCGATGGCGGCCATGGAGCCGATGAAGCCGTGGCTGGCGACGGTCCAACTGTCCATGTTGGCGCTCCAGAAACAGGGCTACGATGCAGAGAGCGGTGTTGAGGTGGTGATCGGGGATGCGGCTGCGGACAGCGACATCGCGCTCCGCTACCTGGAGACAGGGGAGCAGCAACTCAGGTTCTTCGCGGATGCGCCGATCGACGACCAGGTCGACTTCCTGGTGGCGTCGGCCGAACAGATCGAAAATGACCCGCAACTCCTGGACAGGCTCGTGGCGGAGTGGGCGGAAGGGGATGTCGACGCCATTGCGGAGATCATGGCGAACCCGGACATCATGGGCTCCCGCAAGATCTACGACACGCTTATTGTGGAGCGAAACCTGAACTGGACAGAGCAGATTACGGATCTGATGGAGGCGGAGGCGGGCGCTTTCCTCATCGCGGTTGGTGCAGGTCACCTGGCGGGGGAAGACAGCGTGGTTGAAATGCTGCGCCGGCAAGGGTTCACCGTTGAAGGCCCTTGAAGGCTTGCTGTGCGGGCCGTCTACGAGTCGACGGCGTCCTCGACAATGTTGAAC
The DNA here is from genome assembly GCA_038745855.1 of Pseudomonadota bacterium. GTDB lineage: Bacteria > Pseudomonadota > Alphaproteobacteria > Caulobacterales > Hyphomonadaceae > UBA5336. The sequence continues at coordinate 21,527 of JBCDLC010000022.1, forward strand.
GTGTCAGCGACTCCGTTGGCCATCTGAACAAAAGCGCCAATGAACAGTATGACGATCAAGCCAGCGACGAGCGCGTACTCGATCGCATCGCCGCCACGCTCATCCCGTGCAAAGCGGCGCAAAGCAAGCGTCAAAAAGCCCATGCTGTTCTGCCTCACAACCATCAGCGCCCGGAAAGGCAGTTGTGACATGCGGCGCTTTCATAATCACGAACAGCGACCATGAAATTTCCACGAGTTTCCGGAAATACCCAAGGAAACTCGCGCTTGTCTTTCGAAACCTGAGAAAAGAGAGCCGCGCTTATGTTGGCTCTCTCATTTTCATTGATTCATGAGGGTGCTGGATCAGCCATCGGCCATGTCAGAAACCCTGGGGCCCGCCGCCTTCACCTCGCTTGTCACATGGCCGGCATAGATCCCGAAATTCTGGATGAACATGTCCGCCAATTTCGCGGCCTGAGCATCGTATGCGGCTGGGTTGGACCATGTCGTGCGGGGATCCAGGATCGAGGGATCAACACCGTCAACCGCTGTTGGGACCATGAAACCGAACGTCTCATCCCGGCGGAATTCCGCCGTCTTGAGCGTTCCATCCAGGGCGGCGTTCAACAGGGTGCGGGTCGCCTTGATTGGCATGCGGCTGCCCTCTCCATGGGGGCCGCCCGTCCAACCGGTGGAGACAAGCCAGCAATCGACATTGTACCGGTCGATCAATTCGCCGAGGAGGTTGCCATACTCCGAGGGGTGGCGGGGCATGAAAGGCCCGCCGAAACACGTTGAGAAGGTCGCCGTGGGCTCGGTCACGCCTTTTTCTGTGCCAGCAACTTTCGCAGTGTAGCCGGAAAGGAAGTGGTACATCGCCTGCGCCGGCGTCAATTTTGCGATCGGCGGCATCACGCCAAAGGCATCGCACGTCAGCATGATGAGGTTCTTGGGCTGGCCGCACTGGCCGGTTGGCGATGCGTTCTCGATTGCTGAAATGGGGTAAGCGCCCCGGGAGTTTTCCGCGAGCGAAGGATCATCGAGGTCGAGCGTCCGCGTAATCGGGTCCATCACCACGTTTTCGAGAACGGTGCCCCAACGCTCTGTTGTTGCGTAGATTTCCGGCTCTGCTTCTTTGCTCAACCGGATCATCTTGGCGTAGCAACCGCCCTCGAAATTGAACAAGCCGTTCTCTGACCACCCGTGCTCGTCATCCCCGACAAGGATACGGCTGGCATCGGCGGAAAGCGTGGTCTTGCCCGTCCCCGACAGGCCGAAGAAGATCGCCGCGTCGTCATTTTCGTCGGTGTTGACTGAGCAATGCATCGGCATCACGCGCTTTTCGGGCAGCAGGTAATTCAGGATCGTGAAGACCGATTTCTTGGTTTCGCCCGCGTAAGAGGTGCCGCCGATCAACACGAGGCGCTTGGCGATATTGACGGCAATCACGGTTTCAGAGCGCGTGCCATGTTTCTCAGGGTTGGCGCGGAAGCTTGGCAGGTTGATGATAGTGAACTCTGGGGTGAACCCATTGTACTCATCGCCCTTGGGCACGCGGAGCAGGTGGCGAATAAAAAGGGAGTGCCAGGCGTATTCGGTGACGACCTGGACGGGGAGCCGGTGTTCGGGATCGGCGCCACCGAACAATTCCTGGACGTAGACATCGGTTTGTCCGAGATGAGCTTTGAAGTCTTCCCAGAGCGCGTCGAAATGATGGGGCGCCATGGGGGCATTGTTGTCCCACCAGACTGTGTTTTCGGTCAGGTCGTCGCGCACCGTAAACTTGTCTTTCGCAGAGCGCCCGGTGTGCGCCCCAGTTTCTGCGAGCAGGGCGCCGCCCTTTGCGATCCGCGCCTCACCGCTGACGATCGCCGCCTCGTAAAGACGCGTTTCATTCCAGTTTTTCTTGGTGGTTTTCGCCGCTGCGCCAATCTCAGCCAAGGATTCGCTTCCGATACGCGTCATTCTTTTCCCCAGATACTCTGTGTTTGGTCTACTACCGATCGCATTCTGCCGACAGGGATGCCTAGGTAACCCCGCGCCGCCGTTCCTATGCAATCTTTGAACCGTGGCGGTGGAGCACTCAAGCCGTACACGCACATTTAATGGTGGAAGACCTCGGAATGACGTGGTTTTGCCCGGCTGCGGAAAGCGAGCAGGGCCATCTGGAGCCAGGTTGTTGACCCCTGCCGGGTGCCGTCCTAGTTCGCCGCGAATGGCGCACTTCCAAGAAATTGAAGGCCTTTCGGAGATACAGGGTTCCTATGAGGCGATCCTCTGCGATGTCTGGGGCGTCATCCACAATGGACGCCAAGCCTTCGAGGCAGCCTGCGACGCGTTGGTCGAGTTTCGGAACCGCGGCAAAGCGGTCGTGCTGATCACCAATGCACCGGTTCCGAAGTCACAGGTCATTCGTTATTTCGAGCCCCTGGGCGTGCCCGAAACCGCCTATGACGATTGCGTCTCATCGGGCGATGCGACCCGTGCCGTGTTGCGGCGTTTCGAGGGGCAACGGGTCTGGGTGATGGGTATCGATTTCGGGTTTGTCGGGGACCGGGCCCTTTGGGAGGGGTTGGACCTGACCCTGGTCGATGGCCCGGATGCGCAAGCCTTTCTCTGCATGGGCCTCGATGACAGTGAGAATGACGATCCCGAGGACTATCGAGATCGGCTGAAGATGGGGGTCGATGCAGGCCTTTCGATGATTTGTGCCAATCCGGATATCCAGGTTCGCGTCGGCAACAAGCTTGTCTGGTGTGCTGGCGCCCTGGCGCGCATCTATGAAGCGCTTGGAGGAACGGTGCAGTATCCGGGTAAGCCCTATGGGGCCATTTATGCCCTGGCGCGGGAGAAACTCACGGAAATGGGTGTTTCCTCCTTCGATCGTGGGATACTCGCGATCGGCGATGGACCCGTTACCGACATCCTTGGCGCAAATCGTGAGGGCATCGACAGTCTGTACGTCGGCTCTGGCCTTGCAGCAGATTCCGAGGCCGACTTCACAACCGACACAGCAAAGCGCCTTGCCGATGCTGGGGTCACAGCCACATATGCGATGCCCTCCCTTCGGTGGTAGACGGGGTAAAGATGTCATCCCGGGGCGTTTGCATGGCGGGCGAGACTCCCTAAGAGGCGCACGTCCACGAATGAAAGGCAGACCAGATGGCGTACAAGCAGGGCTATACCTATGAGGACCTCGAAGTCGGTATGGCGCACGAAACCGTCCACACTGTCACCGACGCCGACATCCAGGCCTTTGCCGCTGTCTCCGGCGATCACAACCCTCTCCATCTGGACGAGGAATTTGCCAAGACAACGCTGTTTGGCCAGCGCATTGCCCATGGAGCGCTGACCGCGAGTTACATCTCCGCGATCCTGGGCAACGACCTGCCGGGCCCGGGCGCGATCTTCACCCACCTCAATATGCGGTTCCGCCGGCCGGTCTTCGTCGGTACGGAAGTCACGGTGCGGGTCGAAGTGTCCGAGAAACAGGATCGCGGCAACCGCGTGACGATGAAAGTTGCGTGTCTTGTGGACGGCAAGCCTGTGATTTCCGGCGAGGCGGGGGTTGTGGCACCGTCGAGGGATGGTGAAAGCTGAGGTGACGGTAATCCGGCTGGTGCATTTCGATGACGATTTACGCTGACTACGTCTCCCTGCCGCAGGCTGCGAAGGGTCATTCGATCGCCCTCGGCAATTTTGATGGGCTGCACGCCGGTCATCTTGCTGTCATTGATACCGCACGCCAGGCAGCGGCAGGTCAGGCGCCACTCGGCGTTGCGACGTTCGAACCTCCGCCGCGCGCTTATTTTCGGCCTCAGGACGCCCCTTTTCGGATCCTGGCGCCGGAGGTTCGAAACCGGAAAATCCTTGATGTCGGCAAGGTCGATACCGTCTTCGAACTGCCGTTCAACGCCAATATGGCGGGCATGACGGATGAACAATTCGCCCGCGATGTGCTCCACGAGGGCCTTGGCGCGCGGCACGTGACCGTCGGCTTTGACTTCAGGTTTGGCCGGGGACGCATGGGGGATGCAGATCGGCTGGCAAGTCTTGGTCGGGCGCTCGGTTTTGGCGTGAGCGTGGTCGAAGAGGTGCAGGAGGGCGGCTCCAAGGCGTCGTCAACGGCGATTCGGCATGCACTCAGGGTCGGCGAGCCCGAGCGCGCGGCGCGTATGCTGGGGCATCCCTGGTCGGTGTCGGCCGTGGTGGAGCATGGTGAGAAGCGCGGGCGTACGCTTGGCTTCCCCACAGCCAACATGCACCTGCACCACGTTATTCATCCGCGGCACGGGGTCTACGCCGTTCGCGCGCGGATTGCGGGGGAGGACGCCTGGCGGGACGGGATCGCGAATTTTGGAAGGACACCGACGACGGGCTTGCGCGATCCGCTCCTGGAGACGGTGCTGTTCGATTTCGATGGGGATCTCTACGGCAAGACCCTGGAGGTGGCGCTGATTGCTTTCCTAAGGCCAGAGGCGGCGTTCGCATCCGTTGAAGCGATGATCGATCAGATGCATGGGGATGTGACGGCTGCAAAGCGTGTGTTGTCTGCGAGTGGCGGCTGAAGTTTGCAGGGGACGTTGAATGGGAACGAAAACGGTCAAAGCGATGACGGTGTGCGCCCTGGTGGCCGCATCCGGCGTGGGCCATGCGCCCGCAGGTGCCGAAGCGCCAGCCACGGAAATCACCTTCGTGAACGGCGTTGACCTGAATTTCCTTCAAGGCATGGCCGAACGGCAGGGCCATGTGGTCGAGCAGGCGGTCAATCGGCTCAATGAGGCTGTTGTCATCGCAAACACTGCGACGGGTTTACGCTACGGCCTGGTCGGCATGAATTGCGAAGCGCCAGACGCACTGAACTGTTCGGGCCTGCAGATGATGATGATCCTGTCGCCGCTCGGGGAGCCTCCGCTCGATGAGATCAATTTGTTGAACTACAATCGTGCGGCGGTCAGCGTGTGGCGGTCGCCAGCGGAGGCGGGCGCCGAAACAGGGGCGCCGCCCGAATATGGCGTGAACCGATACATGATCCTCGACCATGGTGTGACCCCCGAAAATATCGAGGTGAACCTCGGTGTGTTCCTACAGGCGGCCCAAGGGGTCAAAGAAGCGTTCGAGCGCTAGGTTCACAAGGGCATGGACGCGGGCGCCGGGCTCGTCTAATCGGAAGCCATGGTGCAGGCGATCGTGATACGAATTATGCGCCCGGTTCGCGGCTAACGCCCTTTCAAGGGATGATGGGCCTCGGCCGGGTATGCATTTGCCGCCAATACTTGTCCTGAATTTCGAGACTGATGCCCATCATGCCTTCCGACAAAGATGACCCTCAGGGTCGCGATTATCGCGATACCCTCTTCCTCCCCCAGACCGACTTCCCCATGCGCGCAGGTCTCCCCAAACGGGAACCAGACTGGATCAAGCGTTGGGACGAAATCGGGCTTTACAAACGTATGCGCGCCGAGGCGGCTGAGCGTGGCGCCATGCCGTTTGTCTACCATGATGGCCCGCCCTACGCGAACGGGCACATCCACCTCGGCACGGCGATGAACAAGATCCTCAAGGATACCGTCGTTCGCTCGCGTCAGATGCTGGGCTTCGATGCGACGTTCATTCCGGGTTGGGACTGTCACGGCCTTCCGATTGAATGGAAGGTCGAGGAAGCGTTTCGCGCCAAAGGCAAGGCCAAGGATGATGTGGACCCGGCCGAATTCCGGAAAGCGTGCCGAGAGTACGCTGCAGAATGGGTCGAGATACAGGGCGGGGAGTTCCGGCGTCTCGGCGTCGAGGCGGACTGGGATGCGCCCTATCTGACAATGGCGTTCGACAGCGAGGCCGCCATCGTCGAGGAATTCCTGCGCGTCGCCATGGGAGGGCGACTGGTGCGCGGGGCCAAGCCCATCATGTGGAGCCCCGTGGAGCAGACAGCCCTGGCGGAGGCTGAGGTCGAGTACCACGACCGGAAGGTGCCCGTGATCTGGGTGAAGTTTCCGATAGAAGACTCTCAACTCGGGGACGACGCCTGGGTCGTGATCTGGACGACGACCCCTTGGACAATCCTGGCAAACCAGGCCGTCAGCTTCAATCCTGAAATCGCCTACGGCGTCTATGACGTCGTTAGCGTGATGAGCGAAGCCGACCTTGGTTTTTCGCCCTATGCGGCGCCGGGAGAGAAACTGGTCCTTGCTGATGCTTTGGCTAACAGCGTTTTCGATGCAGCCAAGGTGTCGGAATACCAAAGAACGGGGAATGCCGATCCTACGAGTTGGACGCTGAAGCATCCACTCCATGCGCATTCGCCCTTTTTCGCCCACGCCATTCCGATTCTGGCGGGCACTCATGTGACCGATGACGCCGGAACGGGCTTTGTCCACACGGCACCGGCACACGGTGAAGACGATTTCAATGTCTGGGTCGACAGCGGGCGCAAGACGCATGAGATTCGCCAGATTGTCGATGCAGGTGGATGCTACTCCGCCGACGTGCCTGAACCCCTGGCCGGGCTCGATATCATTCGTACGTCGGGCAAGAAGCGCGGGGAGCTCGGCAAGGCGAACGCCGAGGTGATCAAGCTGCTCGCCGAGAGCGGGAATCTGCTGGCGCGGAGCATGACCACGATCCGCGATGCCCATTCCTGGCGCTCGAAGGCGCCGGTGATCCGGCGGGCAACACCGCAATGGTTCATCGCGATGGATCAGCCAGGCAAAGATGGTTCGATGCTTCGGGACACGGTGATGAAAGCCTTGGAGGGGGTCGAGTTCTTCCCATCCCAGGGCCGAAACCGGTTGACGTCCATGGTTTCTGATCGGCCGGATTGGCTGGTGTCGCGCCAACGGAATTGGGGCGTGCCGCTGACGATCTTCGTGAATGGTGCAGGCGAGCCGCACACCGCTGCGCTTGATGACGCTTCCGCCGCGAAGATCAATGCGAACATCATTGCGGCGGTGGCCAAGGATGGTGTTGAAGCCTGGTTCTCTAATCCGGTTGCCAGCTTTTTCGATGGCACGGGCGTCTCCCCCGAAGGCTGGGAAAAGGTCACGGATGTGCTGGACGTCTGGTTCGACAGCGGGACAACCCATGCGTTCTGCCTTCGCAAACGCGGGGTCATTGACGAGGATACGGGACAGGCAGACCTCTATCTCGAAGGGTCCGACCAGCACCGCGGCTGGTTCCAGTCCTCGCTGCTGGAAAGTTGCGCCACGCGCGGGATCGCACCCTACAAGCAGATCCTCACCCACGGCTTCATCGTCGATGCCGAGGGAAAGAAGATGTCGAAATCCATCGGCAATACGATCGAGCCTGAACAGATCCAGAAGCAGTATGGCATCGAAATCCTGCGCATCTGGACGGCATCGGGCGATTTCACCGAGGATCTTCGGATCTCCGATGAGATCCTCAAGGGCACGGTTGAAAGCTACCGACGCTTACGGAACACGCTCCGTTACCTGCTGGGCGCGTTGAATGGCTTTGCCGTCGAGCAATCCGTTCTTCGAGGGGGGGGCTCGGCTGACCGATCGGCGCTGGAAGACCTGCCCTCGCTCGAGCGTTGGGTTCTGCACCGTCTGTCTGAGCTCGATGCGCTCGTGCGTGAGGCATACCAGACCTACGACTTCAAGAAGGTCATGGCGGCGCTGATCAATTTCGCGACGATCGACCTTTCGGCGATCTACTTCGATATCCGGAAGGATAGTCTCTATTGCGACCCGGTCCTGGCGGCAGCGGATCATTGGGATGCCGAGACGGCCCGGTTTGGCCAGCGCCGGTGGGCCGTTCGGTCTGTCATGGCGGCCGTGCTCGAACGGCTCTTGTGCTGGTTGGCACCCGTCATGCCCTTCACGACAGAAGAGGCGTTTCTGGAAAGCCCCTTCAGAATGTCGGCCGATAGCATCCACCTGAAACTCTTTCCTGAAACCCCGGACGCGTGGCGAGATGATGCGCTGGCAGCGCGGTGGTCAAAGATCTTCGCGGTGCGCCGCGTTGTGACCGGCGCCATGGAGATCGAGCGCAAGGACAAGCGCATCGGATCGTCGCTTGAAGCGGCGCCCGTCGTTTATGTGCTTGACGATGCCTTGCGGCAGGCATTCGAGAATGAGGACGCGGCCGAGATTTTCATCACATCCGATGCGCAGTTTGAGACCGCGGCACCGCCCGCGAACGCGTTCAGCCTCGACGATTTGCCCGGCGTCGGTGTGGTGCCGAGTGCAGCGGTGGGACAGAAATGTGCACGGAGCTGGAAGTACTTCGATCCGGCCACTGCGCTTGAGGGCTTTCCAGACATCACCCCCCGGGACGCGCTGGCGGTGAAAGCATGGGAGGGGTCGAGGGCGCGATAGCACCAGCGCGTCGCCTTGACCCCGCCACATGCGGCTGCGAGGGAAATGGCATGAATAAGACCCTGCGCAACCTCCTTGTTTTCTTTGCGGTGCCTTTGGTTGTCCTCGTTGACCAGGTCACCAAATGGATGGTGTTGACCGAACCGCGCTTCAACGCGTTGGACTGTCTTGCGTCGTTGGAGCCTTGTGGCCGCATTCCGTTGCCCGGCGTCATGGACCTGTCCATGGTGTGGAACCGGGGCATGAGCTGGGGGATGCTCCAGTCCGAGGGCATCATGCGCTGGGTCCTGGTTCTGGTCTCAGTTGTCATCGCGCTTGGGTTTTCAGTCTGGCTTTGGCGAGCCGGACGTTGGCTGACCGGGACGGGGCTGGCGCTCGTGGTCGGCGGGGCGATTGGCAATGTCATCGACCGTGTCCGGTTCGGTGCGGTCGTCGATTTCTTCGACTTCCAGGAAATCTGGCCACCCTACTTCTTCAACTACGTTTTCAATGTTGCCGATGCCGCGATAACTGTCGGTGCGGCCTTGCTGTTTTTCGATCAGTTTATACTGTCCGGAGACGATAAGGATGAGGCCAAGGTGGCCTCTCCCAACCCTTGAAAGATGCTCAAGCTCTGGCCGCGTCTGCGATGTGGCTTTTACCGACCAGGACCCAATCCATGCGACATGCTCTTCTAGCGCCCTGTCTCCTTCTCGCGCTTTCGACGGTTGTTGGCTGCGCCGGTTCGCGCGACCGGGGGATCAATGACGGCCGGCAGGACGAGTTCCTTGTGGTCACCAAACCGCCCCTGACCGTCCCGCCGGAGTATAGTCTGCGGCCCCCCGGCGCAGGTCAGGCTCTGCCCTTGGAAGTCGATCCGCAGCGGTCGGGGACCGTGACCGCATTCGGTGAAACGCTGGGCCAGAACGCATCAGCATCTGAAAGAGCGCTTGTTGCGTCAGCCGGCGCAAACGCCGTCGACCCGTTGATCCGCTCCCAGGTGGATTGGGAAGAGGTTGGAACTGTTCGGAAATCCCAGAGCCTCGGCGACAGGATCCTGTTCTGGCGAGACGATGAGGAAAACCGCGCGGTGATCGAGGCGGATAACGCAACAGGCGGCGCTGAAGTGACCATCGCTGATCCAAGACGGAGCCGGACAAAGCTGCCGGGAACGTAAGCACGGCCAGACAGAGGCCGTGCGATGGGCAGTGGCTGATTGTCTTTCCAGCGCATCAGGAAAGGATTGCATCCAATGGTACGAGCATTGCGGACTGCGGCGGTGTTGACGGCACTCCTTGGGCCACTTGCCCATGCCGAGCGCGCAGAACCCGCTGCCGAGTGGGCGCCTGAAGCCTTCACGCTGGACAATGGCATGGACGTGCTTGTTCTGCCGGACCATCGGGCGCCTGTGGTGACCCATATGGTTTGGTACAAGGTTGGCGCGGCCGACGAAGCGCCCGGTAAGTCAGGTATCGCTCACCTGTTCGAGCATGTGATGTTCAAGGAGACCGACGATATCGGTCCTGAGGAATTCACGACCATCGTGCAGCGAAATGGCGGCCAGCTGAATGCTTTCACATCCTGGGACTATACCGCTTATTTCGAACGCGTTGCGAAGGACCAGCTTCCCCTCATGATGGAGCTCGAAGCTGAGCGGATGACGGATCTCATCATCAATGACGATCCGGAAGGGCCCTTCATTTCCGAACGCGATGTCGTGAAGGAAGAGCGTCGTCAGCGGATAGAAAACAACCCGGGGGCGATCCTGCAAGAACAGGTTCTCAGTGCGCTCTGGAAGGGGCACCCCTACGAGATCACGGTCATCGGGCGTATGGAGGAGGTGAACGTGCTCACCCCCCAGGACGGCCTCGACTTCTACCGGAAATACTATTCCCCAGAAAATGCGATTCTCGTCGTCGCCGGCGATGTCACGGGCAGCGAAGTGAAGGTACTGGCCGAAAAGTACTACGGTGTGAAAGCGCCAACGGGGCTTGTTGACGGGTCGCGGGCCTGGCGTTCTGTTGAGCCTCTGGAGACCACGCAGACCATTATCCATCGGGATCCGAAAGTGCGCCAGCCGCAATGGTCCCGCTATTATCTCGGAACGTCGCGCATCCGTGACCGGGCATTTGCCCTCGCGCTGGAAGTCGGCCTTGATGTTCTAGGTGGTGGGCAGACGAGCCTGCTCTACCAGGCGCTTGTCGAAGACGAGAAGCTTGCCGTCGCCGTTGGGACCGGTGCGTGGACCTTCCTACATGATGAGGGGCCAGCTGTGTTGTTTGCCTCGCCTGTAGAGGGCGTTGAACTCGACACGCTCGAAGATGCGATCATGGCCGAGGTTCGGACTGTGCTCGAGAACGGGTTTGATGAGGCCGATATCGTACGGGTGCGCAACGCCATGGCGGCGAGCGCCATTTATGCCCGCGATAGTCAATCCGGCATGGCGAACGAATTTGGAAGCTGGGCAGCCATCGGTGGGGATGTAGCGGACCTGCTGTCGTATCCGGACGAGGTTCGAGAAGTGACACCAGAGGCCGCGATCGAGGCTTTGCGAACCGTATTCGCCGAAGACCGCCATTATATCGACGCGCGACTGTTGCCGCCCGTGACAGAAAGCTCTGACGGACAGGAAGATGTCTCATGATCCGAAACGCTCTGATCGCAGCGAGCGCGTGTCTCTCTCTCGCCGCCTGCCAGCAGCTGAACGAGACCGGTGCAGATGGGTTGCCCGAACGCGTCACAGGCTTGATCGATCCGTACGCGGCGATGGACGTTGAAACCCATACCGGCGATTTTGCCGATATCCAGCAGTTCACAACGCCAGGCGGCGTGTCGGTGTGGCTCGTGACTGAGCCGTCCATCCCAATCCTGTCTATCCAGATGGCGTGGAATGCCGGGACAACGACAGATCCTGAAGGCTTGGAAGGGCTGACGGACGCCGTTGTCTACCAAATGAATGAGGGGGCCGGCGACCTCGAAGCGCTCGACTTCCAGAAGCGTATGGAAGCGCTCAACATGAGCTTCGGCTGCTCGGCCAGCCGCGATTGGACCGAGTGCTCGGCCACCATGCTTACGCAGAATTCCGAGCAGGCGATGGACCTGGTCGCGCTTGCTTTCGAGGCGCCCCGGTTCGATGACGGACCTTTTGAGCGCCATCGCCGGGAAGACCTAATCGCGATCAACCAGCGGGAAACGCGTCCCGGATACCTGGCTGCCGAGGCGCTCGAAGAGGCGCTGTACCCAGGTCATGTCTACGCGCGCGACGTGACGGAAGGCAGCGTGAATGCCCGTACGCGTGAAGCGGCCCGGGCGCACAAGGACCGGCTGATGACTCGCGATGGCCTGCTGGTCACCGCTGTGGGTGCGGTAACCCCGCAAGTGCTCGCACCGCTCATCGACGAAGCGGTGAGCCGTTTGCCTGAGACCAGTGATGACACCGGGTTCGAGACGATCGAACTGCCGATCGCGCCTGCGGAGCCGATCATTGTGGACCTGCCGCAGCCCCAGAGCCTGGTTCGTTTCGTGGCGCCGGGGCCTGACCGGTCCGATCCCGATTTCTTCACCGCTTTCGTCCTCAACTACACGGTTGGCGGCGGCGGCTTCGAGAGCCGGCTCATGAAAACACTGAGGGTCGAACAGGGGCTGACCTATGGCGTGAGTACGCGTTTGAGTTGGGGGGCCGAATACCTGAAGATCTGGTCAGGCTCGGGGCAGACAAAGAATGAGAGCGCTGGCGCGTTCATTGATGGCGTGAAGGCCGAACTGACGAAAGCCGCCGACAGTGGGATCACCCAGCAGGAATTGGATGATGCCAAGGCTTATCTCACGGGATCCTATCCCCTTGGTTTCGACAGCAATTCCAAGATCGCCGGGAACATGATGAGCGTCCGGCAACAGGACCTTGGCGTCGATTATTTCGATCGTCGGAACGCTGCCGTTTCAGCGGTGACGTTCGAAGATGCCAATCGTGTGGCGGCTGAATGGTTGGCGCCTGAACGGTTTACCTTTGTCGTCGTTGGCCAACCCGAAGGGCTCGGAGACGGATCGGCTGTCGTCGACGACGACGCAACCTCGGTGCAATAGGCTCGCTGATAGCGCGAGCGGTGATCCCGCCGCGATCTCGACAGATTTGCGGTCTATCTGATTGGGTCATGGGAAAGCGACCACGCCTATGGACCCGATTGTTATCGACCGGCTGACACGCCGAACCATACTGCTCGGTCTGTCAGGCACCGTATGGACCGCCGCCTGTTCGCCAGCTCAGCAGGGCGAAGCTGTGGACGAGACCGTCCCGAAGGCAGCGCTAACTGACCCGATCGTCGATATCGAGGATGCCACCGGCGGCAAGATCGGCGTTGCCGCGGTGAACCTGGCTTCGGGACAGCGTTTCGAACATCGGGGCGAGGACCGCCACGCCATGTGTTCCACGTTCAAGTGGGTCCTGGCTGGCTTGGTGCTGTACCGCGCGGATAGGGGGGAAGAGTCCCTCAACCGAACGATCTTGATCGAACCGGACGCTGTACTGCCCTACGCTCCTGTGACGGGTCCCGGAGTGGGTACGACGATGGCCATCGACGCGCTTTGTCGGGCTGCGGTCGTATCAAGCGATAATACGGCAGCGAACCTTTTGCTCGACACTATGGGTGGGCCTCGCGGATTTACATCGTCGCTGCGGGGGCTCGGAGATACGGTGACGCGGCTGGACCGGAGTGAGCCTGCCCTCAATGAAAACGCGGACGATGATCCCAGGGACACGACGACCCCATTGGCAATGTTGGCGCTGATGGAAGCGTTTCTGTTTGGGGATACGCTTTCGGAAAAGGCCAGACAGCGCCTTCGGGGCTGGATGCAGGAGTCAACAACAGGGCTCCGGCGACTCCGCGCGGGATTGCCGCGCGATTGGATTGCTGGGGACAAAACCGGCACGTCGCTCAATGATCAGACGAACAATGTGGCCTTTGCGATCGACCCGACGGGGGCGACGGGGCCTCTGCTGGTCGTCAGCTTCATGAATGTGCCGGAGCCCACGGCGGACGAACGCGACTTCGCTCACGCCGCCATAGCGCGCGGCCTTTCCGATCGATTGAGGTAATCGCGCACGAAATGGCGTTAGATGTTCTGGTGGCCGCGTTCGACGCACAAGCGACCGCCGGGCGATCAGCAATCGTCAGGTACTTATGACGACGGATATACCGAACGCGTTGATGCCGCCGTCAATCTCGCTGTCATCGGCTTCAAACCGTGTGTAGTCCGCGCGGAGAGCCACATTGTCCGTGATGTCGAATTCGGCGCCCGCTCCAAAACTGAAAGCGTCAACGGAATCCGAAGCGCTGAAGCCCCCGATTTCAGCACTGAGTTCGATTACGCCGTATCCGGCGCGGCCGAAGACTTCGAGCTTTTCCGTGACAGGGAGACGACCCACCACGTAAGCGGCGGCCTGGTTGTCAAGTTCGAGGTCGCCGCCGAAGAAATCTGTGCTTCCCAAACTCCTCGAATACTCGACTTCGACACCGATGTTCGGGATCGCGTTCACGCCGGCACGGATGACGCCCGTGTTGAGTATATCAATATCGGAGGCGTCGACGGCCGTGTATCCAACAGCGGCATAAAACTCCGGTTGAGCCGTCGCGTAGCCAGCGGCAGCCACCCCAACGGCGGTCGCAAATGCAAGTTTCATTTTCAAAGGTCCCTCGTACTTCCCCACATGGCGCATCAGATTATCGCATCAGCGCCGTACACTTCACGATAGAAGCGCAAACGTGGTGCTACCGCAAGGGTTGAAAACAGGCAGGGCTTGACTTTTTGGCAAACACCACTTGCGTGAAATTATCCCATGCTATAGACAGCCGGAATCCGGGAGATGAGGCAGTCGCCACATCTCCCGTTTCCTGTCCGAGACCATGGGTCGGCAGCGAGGTTGCAGCAAGGTTCGATTTCCGTCGACCCCCAGAGCGGCTCTCCAAGCTGATAAGCCAGAAGGCACCTATGATAGACGGGGCACTGCGGACGGGCCAAGTGCATCGCACTGGGTTTGGATGTACGCCCTGGGCAGGCGCGCAGCGGGTCGCCAGATCCGTAGTCGCGAGACCCAAGGCGTTCGGACGGTCCGTTCGCCGACTTAGGAGAACCGTAATGGACAAAGCTGGAAAAGCAGCTGCCCTCGAAACGCTGAAGGGCGTATTCGAAGACAGCGGTGTGGTCGTCGTGGCCCACTATTCCGGTCTCACCGTTGCGGAAATGACAGGGTTGCGCACGAAGCTTCGAGCAGAGGGCGCACACCTGAAGGTGATCAAAAACCGTCTGGCCAAGATTGCACTGGACGGAAAAGGCGGCGACGCGGCCCAGGCCCTTTTCCAGGGACCCGTCGCCATTGCTTATTCTCCCGATCCCGTAGCGGCATCGAAAACTGTTGCCGACTTCGCGAAAGAGAATGAGAAGCTGCAACTGGTCGGCGCGGTGATGGATGACACCGTGCTCGATGTTGCGGGGGTTCAGGCCCTCGCAAAGCTGCCATCCCTCGATCAACTTCGCGGTCAACTCATTGGCCTTATCCAGGCGCCAGCGACGAAGGTCGCGGGTATTGTTCAAGCCCCCGCCGGACAACTGGCGCGGGTCATTCAGGCCTACGCCACCAAGGATGCCGCCTAGCATTTCCGCAAGCGCAAAACCCCAGTCAACGTGTCCCTATCTTAGGACCCAAACCCAGGATTAGAATTCATGTCGAAGATCGAACAAATCGCCGAAGACCTTTCCGGCCTCACCGTTCTCGAGGCTGCAGAGCTCGCCAAATTGCTTGAAGACAAGTGGGGCGTCTCCGCTGCCGCGCCTGCGGCTGTCATGGCGATGCCGGGCGCCGGTGGTGCAGATGCGGGCGGCGGTGCCGCTGAAGAGAAATCCGAATTCGATGTCATCTTGACGTCGGGCGGGGAAAAGAAAATCGGCGTTATCAAGGTGGTGCGCGAGGTCGTTTCCGGCCTTGGGCTCAAGGAAGCCAAAGAGCTTGTCGAAGGGGCTCCAAAGCCGATCAAGGAAGGTGTTTCCAAGGACGAAGCCGAGGAACTCAAAAAGAAATTCGAAGAGGCCGGAGCCACTGTCGAGATCAAATAAGTCTTCGTTTCCGGCGCTTCGGCGTAACAGGAGGGAGTCCGGAGCGCGGGCCGGGCTTCCGAAGAGTATCAGCGCGGTGATCCTGTCGACGGGGTCACCGCTTCCACGCGTTAAGGCAGCACGCCGTCACAGCCAGGCTCGGCTTGGGCGGCAGTTCCGGGTCAGGCACCACGTGCAGGTGTCGCGATCCGCTCAAACCAAGGATGGATGATGGCGCTCTCGTTCACGGAAAAGAAACGTATCCGCAAATCCTTCGGGAAGATCCCCGAAGCCATCGAAATGCCAAACCTCATCGAGGTTCAGCGCGAGTCCTACGAAAATTTCCTGCAGATGCACACGCCGCAGGATCAGCGCACGGAAGACGGGCTTGATGGCGTCTTCCGGAGTGTCTTCCCGATCACCGATTTTTCCGAGCGCGCCACGCTCGAATATGTCTCCTACGAGTTCGAGCCGCCAAAGTTCGATGTGGAAGAGTGCATGCAGCGCGACCTAACATACCAGGCGCCCTTGAAGGTAAAGCTGCAGCTCATTGTCTTTGATATCGACGAGGATACCGGCTCGCGGTCGGTCAAGGAGGTGAAGGAGCAGGAGGTCTATCTCGGCGATATCCCGCTGATGACGGACAAGGGCACGTTCATCGTGAACGGAACCGAGCGTGTCATCGTCTCGCAAATGCACCGATCACCGGGTGTTTTCTTCGATCATGACAAGGGCAAGACCCACTCGTCTGGCAAGTTTCTGTTCGCAGCGCGCATCATCCCCTATCGCGGCTCCTGGCTCGATTTCGAGTTCGACGCGAAGGACATCCTGAATGTCCGGATCGACCGCAAACGCAAGCTGCCGGCAACAACGCTGGCTTACGCCCTGGGTCTCGATACCGATGAGATTCTCGACACATTCTACAGCCATGCGATCTACAAAATGGATCGCGCGGGGTGGATTACCGGGTTCCGGGTCGAGGAATGGAAAGGCGCAAAGCCCGAGTTCGACATTGTCGACGCAAGTTCGGGTGAGGTGATCGCACCGGCAGGGAAAAAGGTCACCGCGCTCAAGGCGAAGCGCATGGCCGAGGCTGGAACGACCGAAATCCTGCTGCCGTCGACTGCGCTGGAGGGTAAGTTCCTCGCGCGCGACATCGTCGATATGGAGACCGGCGCGATCTTCGGCGAAGCATCTGACGAACTGACAGAAGAATTGATTGCCGAATTGCGCGAAGCCGGCGTCGAGACCGTGGAAATCCTGAACATCGGTCCCTCGTCACGGGGGCCATGGCTGCGCAATACCCTTTCTGCGGACAAGAATGAGACCCGCTTCGAGGCACTCTCAGATATTTACCGCGTGATGCGGCCCGGTGAGCCGCCCACCCAGGAAGCGGCCGAAGCCTTGTTCCAACAGCTTTTTTTCGACAGCGAACGGTATGACCTTTCGGCTGTCGGGCGCGTGAAGATGAACATGCGGCTCTCTGTTGCGCTGGACGAGTACACGGCCGCTGAGGACACGGATCGGGTGCTTCGGAAAGATGACATCATCGGCGTGATGAAGGTCATCCTCGATCTCAAAGACAGCGTCGGTGAAGTTGATGACATTGACAATCTCGGCAACCGCCGGGTCCGCTCCGTCGGCGAGCTCATGGAGAACAACTACCGCATTGGCCTCGTCCGCATGGAGCGCGCGATCAAGGAGCGGATGAGTTCCGTCGATATCGACACGGTCATGCCGCATGACCTGATCAATGCGAAACCGGTTGTGGCCAGTGTGCGCGAATTCTTCGGATCTTCGCAGCTCAGCCAGTTCATGGACCAGACCAATCCCCTTTCGGAGATCACGCACAAACGCCGCCTCTCTGCGCTTGGGCCGGGCGGTCTGACCCGCGAGCGCGCGGGCTTTGAAGTCCGGGACGTCCACCCGACTCACTACGGACGGATCTGTCCGATCGAAACGCCGGAAGGCCCGAACATTGGTCTGATCAACTCCCTCGCGACTCACGCACGGATCAACAAGTACGGCTTCATCGAAAGCCCCTATCGGAAGGTGGAAGCGGGTAAACTCACTGACGAAGTGAAGTATCTGTCCGCCATGGAAGAGACCAAGTATGCGATCGCCCAGGCGAATGCCGAGGTGACCGATGGCGGCGAGTTGGCATCTGATCTGCTCAACGCGCGCCAGGCCGGCGAGGCGACTTTGCTGCCTCGCGATGCAATCGAATACATGGACGTGTCTCCGAAACAGGTCGTTTCTGTTGCCGCCTCTCTGATCCCCTTCCTGGGCCATGACGATGCGAACCGGGCGCTCATGGGATCGAACATGCAGCGCCAGGCGGTGCCGCTTGTGAAGGCGGAAGCACCCCTCGTGGGAACAGGGATGGAAGCCATCGTTGCGCGTGATAGCCGAGCCGCCGTTGTGGCGCGCCGTGACGGCGTGATCGAGCAGGTGGATGCGACGCGGATCGTTGTTCGCGCGACGTCCGACCTCGAAGGGTCAAAATCGGGCGTGGACATCTACCGGCTGGCGAAATTCCGCCGGTCGAACCAGAACTCGTGCATCAACCAGCGACCAATCTGTAAGGTGGGCGATGTGGTGTCGAAAGGCGATATCATCGCCGACGGCCCATCGACCGATCTCGGTGAATTGGCGCTCGGCCGGAATGTGCTCGTCGCGTTCATGCCCTGGAACGGCTATAACTTCGAGGACTCGATCCTGATTTCGGAGCGGATCGTGACCGACGATGTCTTCACGTCGATCCACCTCGAAGAGTACGAAATCGCTGCCCGGGACACCAAGCTGGGGCCCGAGGAGATCACCCGCGATATCCCGAACGTCGGTGAGGAAGCCCTCAGAAATCTTGACGAGGCCGGGATCGTGGCGGTCGGTGCCGAGGTCCAGGCCGGCGATATCCTCGTCGGGAAGGTGACACCTAAGGGCGAAAGCCCGATGACGCCGGAAGAAAAACTGCTCCGGGCCATTTTCGGTGAGAAGGCGTCGGATGTGCGGGACACCTCGTTGCGCGTTCCTCCCGGCGGCGCCGGCACGGTGGTCGAAGTGCGTGTGTTCAATCGTCACGGCATCGACAAGGACCAGCGGGCGCTTCAGATCGAACGCGAGATGATAGAGCAGCTCCAGGAAGACAAGGAAGACGAGCAGTCCATCCTTGAGCGTAATACCTACACGCGCCTGAAAGAGCTGTTGATCGGGAAGGATGCGGTTGCAGGCCCCGGTAGCTTCAAGCCAGGAAAGATTTCCGCAAGCGACCTTGAAAACCTGGCCCGCAACGATTGGTGGGATATTGCCCTCAAATCGGAAGCGGCACAGGCAGAACTGGAAGCGCTGAACGATGCGTTCGAAAGCTCCATCCAGGAGCTTGATGCCCGGTTCAACGACAAGGTGGAGAAAGTCCAACGTGGCGACGATCTTCCGCCCGGCGTGATGAAGGTCGTCAAGGTCTTCCTCGCCGTGAAACGGAAGCTGCAGCCCGGGGACAAGATGGCCGGGCGCCACGGCAACAAGGGCGTCATCTCCAAGATCAACCCATTGGAGGACATGCCCTTCCTCGAGGACGGCACCCCGGTCGACATCGTGCTCAACCCGCTGGGTGTGCCATCTCGGATGAATGTGGGTCAGATCCTCGAAACGCACCTGGGCTGGGCCTCTGCAGGGCTTGGCAAGATGATCCAGGATGCGCTGGAGGCATGGCAGCACAACCGGGATGCGGGCGCCCTGCGCGAGGCTCTGTCTTCGGCCTATGGTGACGGTCAGCCCCTTCCCGAAACCGATGAGGAAATCCTCGAGCTGGCGAACAACACCACGAGCGGCGTGCCCCATGCGACACCCGTGTTCGATGGCGCGAATGAGGCCGATATCGTCGATGTGCTCCAAAGAGCCGGGCTCGAGAGCTCCGGCCAGGTGACCCTGTTTGACGGGCGCACCGGAGAGACGTTCAAACGGCCGGTCACCGTCGGCTACAAGTATCTCCTGAAGCTGCACCACCTTGTGGATGAGAAGATCCACGCCCGGTCGACCGGGCCCTACTCGCTCGTGACCCAGCAGCCGCTAGGCGGCAAGGCCCAATTCGGGGGCCAACGATTTGGTGAGATGGAGGTCTGGGCCCTTGAAGCCTATGGCGCCGCCTACACCTTGCAGGAGATGCTCACCGTAAAATCCGATGATACCGCCGGCCGGGCGAAGGTGTACGAAGCCATTGTTCGTGGTGATGACACATTTGAAGCCGGTATTCCGGAGAGCTTTAACGTGCTCGTGAAGGAAATGCGGTCACTCGGCCTGAATGTGGAACTGATCGAAGCCAATGAAGATGATGCAGGGGGCGAGGAACCGCCCGTTGCAGCTGAGTGAGGCCCATCGCACGCGATGATGGACCCCAGTAGAGAAATTGCCGGTCCAGGACCGGTAAGCCTTGACCAAGACCCCAGGACCGGACTGGCTGCCCACCCGTTCGGCCCAGCCCTCCAGAGGAGTGGAAACACGCCATGCGCCAAGACGTAGCCAGTATTTTCAACCCGAAAGAGACCGCGCCGAGCTTCGACGCGATCCGGATCACGATCGCAAGCCCGGAGAAGATCCGGTCCTGGTCGTCCGGCGAAATCAAGAAGCCTGAGACCATCAACTACCGGACGTTCAAACCTGAGCGCGACGGATTGTTCTGTGCCCGCATCTTCGGGCCCGTGAAGGACTACGAGTGCCTCTGCGGGAAATACAAGCGCATCAAGTATCGCGGCATCGTCTGTGAAAAGTGCGGTGTGGAGGTCACGCTTGCCAGGGTCCGGCGTGAGCGCATGGGGCATATCGAGCTTGCCGCACCCGTCGCCCACATCTGGTTCCTGAAATCGCTGCCGTCCCGCATTGCCGCGCTTCTCGACATGACGCTCAAGGATGTGGAGCGGGTGCTCTATTTCGAAAGCTACGTGGTGACCGAGCCGGGCCTGACTGACCTGGAAGAAGGCCAACTCCTCTCTGAAGAGGAGTACATGGACAAGCAGGACGAGCACGGCGAGGACGGCTTCACGGCCATGATCGGCGCGGAAGCGGTCTCCGAAATGCTTAAGGCCCTCGATCTCGAGCCTCTGGCCGATCAACTTCGCGAGGACCTGGCTGAAAGCACGTCGGAGCTCAAGACGAAGAAGTACGCCAAGCGTCTCAAGATCGTCGAACAATTCCTGACCTCGGGTGCCAAGCCGGAATGGATGATTATGTCGGTCGTGCCGGTGATCCCCCCGGATCTGCGGCCGCTCGTTCCGCTGGATGGGGGGCGCTTTGCCACCTCAGACCTCAACGATCTCTATCGAAGAGTTATCAACCGGAACAATCGCCTCAAGCGCCTTATGGAGCTGCGCGCACCCGACATCATTATCCGGAACGAGAAGCGGATGCTCCAGGAGTCGGTCGATGCCCTGTTCGACAACGGGCGCCGCGGCCGCGTCATCACGGGCACCAACAAGCGTCCCCTGAAGTCGCTATCGGATATGCTGAAAGGCAAACAGGGGCGGTTCCGCCAGAATCTGCTCGGAAAGCGCGTCGATTATTCGGGTCGGTCCGTTATCGTTGTCGGGCCCAATTTGCGGCTCCACGAATGCGGTCTCCCCAAGAAGATGGCGCTCGAGCTGTTCAAACCTTTCATCTACGCCCGCCTCGATGCAAAGGGGCTAGCCGGCACGGTGAAGGCCGCCAAGAAGATGGTGGAGAAAGAGAAGCCCGAAGTCTGGGACATTCTCGACGAGGTGATCCGGGAGCACCCTGTGCTTCTGAACCGGGCGCCCACGCTGCACCGGTTGGGGATCCAGGCCTTCGAGCCAAAGCTTATCGAAGGCAAGGCCATCCAGCTTCACCCGTTGGCTTGCGCGGCGTTCAATGCGGACTTCGATGGCGACCAGATGGCCGTGCACGTCCCGCTGAGCCTTGAGGCCCAACTGGAGGCCCGCGTGCTGATGATGTCCACGAACAACATCCTCAGCCCGGCCAACGGCAAGCCGATCGTCGTTCCGTCCCAGGATATCATCCTCGGCCTCTACTACCTCTCACTGGACAAGGACGGGGAGCCCGGTGAAGGGACACTGATCTCCGGCGTCGATGAACTCGAACACGCCCTGCAGACGGGCCTCGTTTCATTGCATGCGAAGATCAAGGCCCGGTTCGAAGGCGTCGACGAAAACGGAAACGCCGACGTTCGCGTCATCGACACGACGCCCGGCCGGTTCATGATTGCGTCACTGCTGCCGAAAGAGAAGGGCATCCAGCCTGAGATCGTCAACGATCTCATGACCAAGAAGGCGGTCGGGAAACTGATCGACGAGGTCTACCGAAACTGCGGCCAGAAGGCGACGGTGATTTTCTGTGACCGGCTTATGGAGCTGGGCTTCCGGGAAGCCGCAAAGGCCGGTATCTCGTTCGGCAAGGACGATATGGTGATCCCCGATGCCAAGGCCAAACTGGTCGAGGAGACCCGTCTCCAGGTGGCCGAATATGAGCGCCAGTACGCTGACGGTCTGATCACCCGAGGCGAGAAGTACAACAAGGTGGTCGATGCCTGGTCGACCTGCACGGACAAGGTCGCAGACGCGATGATGGACGCGGCAGGAACAGCAGAGGTTGAGAGCGAAACCGGTCTCATGGCCGAGACCAACTCGGTCTTCATGATGGCCCATTCGGGGGCGCGGGGTTCCAAGAACCAGATGAAGCAGCTGGCGGGCATGCGCGGCCTCATGGCCAAACCATCCGGTGAGATCATCGAGACGCCGATCACCTCGAACTTCAAGGAAGGTTTGTCCGTCCTCGAATACTTCAACTCGACCCACGGCGCGCGGAAGGGCCTGGCCGATACGGCCCTCAAGACGGCCAACTCGGGCTACCTGACCCGGCGTCTTGTCGATGTCGCCCAGGACTGCATTATCAATGAAGACGATTGCGGCACCGATCTGGGGATCCAGATTTCGGCCGTCATGGATGGCGCCGATGTGGTCGTACCGCTGTCCGACCGCCTTCTGGGGCGGACCCTTGGGGAAGACGTTAAACACCCTTCCTCGGGTGATCTCATCGCGCCGGCCGGCACCTATGTAGACGAGGCACTTGCGGCGCAAATTGAGGAAGCGGGTGTCGACGAGGTCAAGTCCCGCTCGCCGCTCACGTGTGAAACAAAGGTTGGCGTCTGTGTCGCTTGCTACGGCCGCGACCTGGCACGCGGTACGATCGTCAACCGCGGGGAAGCCGTCGGCGTCATCGCGGCCCAATCGATTGGCGAGCCTGGTACCCAGCTCACGATGCGGACGTTCCACATCGGCGGTGCCGCAACCGTGGCTGACCAATCCTCCGTTGAAGCGACCTTCGAAGGCACGGTGAAATTCACCGAAGGCTCTGTCGTGAAGCGGGAGGACGGCGTCCTCGTCGTGATCGGCCGCAGCATGGAAGTCGCCATTGTCGATGGCGATGGCCGCGTCCGGCAGTCGTTCCGACCGACCTACGGCACGCGTCTCTACGCCAAGGAGAAGAGCAAGGTGAAACCCGGCGACAAGCTCGCCGATTGGGATCCATTTGCCCAACCGATTGTCTCTGAGATTGGTGGTAACGTCCGGCTCGTCGATGTGGTGGACGGGACAACGGCCCGCGAGGAAACCGATGAAGCGACGGGAATTTCCTCCCGCGTGGTGATCGACTGGCGCGCGGCGAAATCGTCGGCCGAGCTCAAGCCGGCTGTGCTTCTCGTCGATGATGCGGGGGAGCCACTGACGCTGCCGAA
This sequence comes from Pseudomonadota bacterium, assembly GCA_038745855.1. Classification (GTDB taxonomy): domain Bacteria; phylum Pseudomonadota; class Alphaproteobacteria; order Caulobacterales; family Hyphomonadaceae; genus UBA5336. The sequence continues at coordinate 44,668 of JBCDLC010000022.1, forward strand.
TGGGACCGAGGCACGCTACTTCCTGTCCGTCGGTGCGATCCTGTCGGTCGCCGATGGTGATGAAGTGAAGCCCGGCGACACGCTCGCAAGGGTGTCGACCGGCGGGGCAAAGACCCGCGACATCACCGGTGGTCTGCCGCGTGTGGCGGAACTGTTCGAGGCACGCAGGCCCAAGGACCACGCGATCATCGCCGAAGTCTCGGGCAAGATCGTCTATGGCCGCGATTACAAGAACAAGCGGAAGATCTCCATTGTTCCTGAAGACGAGGGCCTCGAACCCGTGGATATGCTGGTGCCCAAGGGCAAGCACATGGCGGTGCAGGATGGTGACCTGATCAAGCGTGGCGAGTTCATCATCGACGGCAATCCCGCGCCCCAGGACATCCTGTCGACCATGGGTATCGAAGCGCTTGCGAACTACCTGATCGACGAGGTCCAGAAGGTCTACCGCCTGCAAGGCGTGCCGATCAATGACAAGCACATCGAGGTCATTGTCAGGCAGATGCTCCAGAAGGTCGAAGTCACCGATCCTGGCGACACGACGCTGCTGAAAGGCGAACACGTCGACATGGTCGAGTTCGAGGAAGCGAACGCGGCGCTTGCCCGGTCGAGGAAGAAGGATCTCCAGCCGGCCAAGGCATCGCCGGTCCTACTGGGCATCACCAAAGCATCGCTCCAGACGCGGAGTTTCATCTCTGCAGCCTCGTTCCAGGAGACGACCCGGGTACTGACCGAAGCTGCTGTGCAGGGGAAGGTCGACACCCTCGAGGGGCTAAAGGAAAACGTGATCGTCGGGCGCCTCATTCCGGCCGGAACCGGTGGCGGTCTGCGCGAATTCCGCAGTGTTGCGTCGGACCGGGACAAGGTCCTTAAGGCGCAAAGGGATGCGGCGGCGTTGGCGCGTGCGAAGGAAGCAGAAGCGGCCGCGGCAGCGACGGCCCAGCTTCCTGCGCCAGACCCTGCTTAAAGCGCCAAACTGAAGGGCACCCCTTCCGTTTGATCAGATGCCCGCCGGATTTCCGGCGGGCATTTTGCTTGTAGGGTTCCAAACAGGGATAAAAAATCCTTAAGAATTCCACAGGGAGGCGCCCATGGTCTTCGGCCAGACCCGAAAAACTGTGAGATCAAGGCTTGATCTGCCACGATTTTGCCCCGAACAGGGGCGAAGGGCAGCAGCTTACGGCAGCACTCCGGTGCGCGGGCGTCCAGGGGTCGATTAAAGGCCGCCCCCTGATCTATCCTTCACTGAACCACGACGAGGCAGGAATTCTGGTGCATACCTTGATGCGTCTGCTGCTCGCGCTCCTCGGGGCGCTTGCGTTGGTCTTCCTGGGCCAGCCGAACGCTGCGCATGCCCAGTCCGCACCCGGCGATGAAGGGTTACCATTGACCCTGGGCTTCATCGAAACCGCCTTCATCGGCGAACTCACCCTCGAGATGAGCGCAAAACTCGACACAGGCGCCGACAGCAGCTCGGTTTACGCCCGCGATGTCCGTGTTTTCGAGAAGTCGAGGGGAGACGATTGGGTACGCTACCGGTTGATTGGGGATGACGGACGGACCATTCGGTTCGAAAAGAACATTGTGCGGTATGCTCAGATCAAGACCAAGCGGGGCGGGTCCATTCGTCGACCGGTCGTCCTGCTCGACGTTTGCGTCGGGGGAACCCACGGGGTCGCCGAATTCAATCTCGCCGATCGGGACCAGTTCGACTATGATGTCCTGATCGGCCGGGAGTTCCTGGCCTCGCGGGTGCTGGTCGACTCGGGGCGGCGCTACACTGCCGAAGGTGCGTGCGATGCGTACCTTGAGGCCAAGAACCCCATCGTTGAGAACACCGTGACGGCCCAATCGGAAGCGGGCGATCAGTCGGAACCCGACAATGGCAGCACCGGCGGCGATCAGGCCCTGGCCGAAGACGCAAGTGAGGCCGCCCTTGAATGATGCTGTCCAAACTCGTTTGCTATCGGCGATCCTTATCGCCACGGGCCTCGCGATATTTCTGGTGAAAAGCGTCGGCTATGGGATGCCCCTATCGGCCCCCCCGCCAGGCACGGTCGCAGAGGCGACGCCGCTTAATCCGCTTTCGCTGTTGCCAGCCGATGTACAGGACACCTTTCGCGTGATGGTCCTGGTCCCGCTCGGCATTTCCTTGCTCGTCCTGCTCAGGCAATTCGTCGGCGTGGCCACAATCGGCACCTTCATGCCCGTCCTCATCGGCGTGTCTTTCCGCGAGACGGGGCCATTCGTCGGCGCGGTCGTATTCACGTTGCTCGTGGTCATCGGGTTGCTGGTGCGAATGTACTTGGAACAGTTGCGGCTGTTGCTGGTGCCAAGGCTCGCTGCCGTGCTCATCGTGGTCGTGATCGCGATCATCCTGCTGGCGGTCGGTTTTGCCCAGGTCGATGTGGATATCGGATCGTCGGCATCGCTCTTTCCGCTGGTCATTCTGGCAATGACAATCGAAAGAATGGCAATCGCGTGGGAGGAGTTGTCTCCAAGGGAAGCTATCCTCAAAGGATTAGGCAGTCTCTTTATTGCCATAATTAGCCACTTTTTGATGACCAATTCTGCCCTAGAGCATGTGTTTTACACCTTTCCCGAGCTCCTCTTTGTGGTATTGGCGTTAATGTTACTGATGGGTAAGTATACGGGGTACCGTCTTTCGGAGCTTATACGGTTCAGGGAGATCGCGAAGTCATGATGATTTCTTCAGCGAAACGGTTGTGGGACGCTGGTGTTATAGGCATCAACGAACGCAATGAGAGCCTGATTGGCAGGCTTAATCAGCGCAGGGCTATCCGCCTTGTTGACGACAAGCGTCTGACAAAGACGTTGGCGGAAGGGGCCGGAATTCCGACCCCGACCCTTTATGGGACAGCGACCAATCTTTCGGACTGCCGAAAGGTGACGAGCATGATCTGCTCTGACCGGGGGGCCGTGATCAAGCCGGCCCACGGGTCCCAGGGCAAGGGCATCCTGATCCTGCTCAATCAGACCTGCCCACGCCGCCCGGAGTGGCAGCGGAATGGCGGCAAGCCCGTCGCCGAGCACGATATCCATTTCCACGTTCAGAACGTGATGTCGGGCATGTACAGCCTGGGTGGCGAGCCAGACACTGCCATGGTGGAAGAACGGATCCGCTTTGATACGGTTTTCGGCGATATCGCCATCGGCGGCGTTCCAGACATTCGCATCGTGGCCGTCAAAGGCGTTCCAATCGCTGCCATGCTTCGGGTGCCCACCGAAGAATCCGATGGAAAGGCCAACCTGCACCAGGGCGGCGTCGGCGTCGGCATACATATTCCAACAGGGGTCACCCACAGCGCCGTTCAACACGGCAAGCGGTTGCAGGATCACCCTGACACGGGCGCCCCGCTGAATGGCATCTCCATTCCCGGGTGGCATGAGATGCTCGAAATGGCGGCCAAGTCCTATGAGGTCACCGGGCTAGGCTATCTCGGCGTCGATATCGTGATTGACAAGGACAAGGGGCCGATGCTGCTGGAACTGAATGCCCGGCCGGGTCTGGCAATCCAGATCGCGAATGGGCAGGGCCTTCGCCAGCGCGTCCAAGCCGTCGGCGAGACAGATACCCTGGCGCTTGGCGTGCCAGGCCGCGTGAAACTCGCCATTGAGATCTGTGCGCAACAAGGGCACTGAGCGTCGACAGCGGCGCCGTCCACCACCCGATTTGCGCCGCGCTCATGGAAGCCTTGTCGCCAGGTGGACAGCCAGAGTTGACGGGCCATCCCCGCTGGCGTAATAGCCGCGCTTTCCGATCACGTCGCGGCCAAACGCTCGTTTGGCGCGCCCGGGTAGGATCCCAGAAGTCAAGCAGAGCAGAAAGCCAGAGAAACGGCTTTCTATCGCATCGAAGAGAAATAAGGCCAGCGAGGCCTCGTTAGGAAACAAAGGCGCCCATGCCCACCATACAGCAGCTTGTCCGCCATCCGCGCAAACCAAAGCCAGAGCGTTCCAAAACGCCTGCGTTGAAGGCGTGTCCCCAAAGACGTGGCGTGTGTACGCGCGTCTACACGACCACGCCCAAGAAGCCGAACTCCGCGCTCAGGAAAGTTGCGAAGGTCCGTTTGACGTCGGGCTTCGAAGTCATCGGTTACATCCCGGGCGAGGGCCATAACCTCCAGGAGCACTCCGTCGTGCTGATCCGCGGCGGCCGGGTGAAAGACCTTCCCGGTGTGCGCTACCACATCTTGCGCGGAGTGCTCGATACCCAAGGGGTGAAAGACCGCAAGCAGCGCCGCTCCCATTATGGCGTCAAGAAACCGAAATAAGAGAGCTGATCAGATATGTCCCGTCGCCGCGCCGCTGAGAAACGCGAAGTCCTGCCCGATCCGAAGTTCAAGGACGTCATCCTCTCCAAGTTCATGAACCAGATCATGCTGGACGGGAAGAAATCGACCGCAGAGCGTATTGTCTACGGTGCGCTGGACCTGGTTGAGCAGCGCGCGAAAAAAGATCCGCTGGAGGTTTTCAAGGAAGCGCTCGATGCCATCTCTCCAGCCGTTGAAGTCCGTTCGCGGCGCGTGGGCGGTGCCACCTACCAGGTGCCCGTCGAGGTGCGCCCTGACCGTCGCCAGGCCCTCGCCATTCGCTGGCTCGCAGCTGCAGCCCGTTCGAGAAATGAAAACACCATGCGAGAGCGTCTCGCTGGCGAATTGATGGACGCTTCCCAGGGTCGCGGGTCTGCCGTGAAAAAGCGGGAAGACACCCACAAGATGGCCGAGGCCAACCGCGCCTTTTCACACTATCGCTGGTAGGGAGCGCCCGGAACACATCGAAAGGGATTGCACTGGGCCGGAGCACGACGCCACGGTCCTTTCTCTTTACCGAATGTGGTGTTAAGCGCCGCCAAGTGTTCTATATCCGCCGAAAACCAAGCCTGCACTTGACCGTTAACCAAAGGACTTAGCCGCACATGTCCCGCGAATATCCGCTCGAACGCTACCGTAATTTCGGAATCATGGCGCATATTGACGCCGGCAAGACGACCACGACGGAGCGTATCCTCTATTACACGGGGAAATCGCACAAGATCGGCGAAGTGCACGACGGCGCTGCGACCATGGACTGGATGGAGCAGGAGCAGGAGCGCGGCATCACCATCACTTCGGCTGCGACGACCACATTCTGGGAACGCACCGAAGACGGCCAGTCCGCACAGACCGACAAGTTCCGCTTCAACATCATCGACACCCCCGGCCACGTTGACTTCACCATCGAAGTCGAGCGCTCCCTTGCCGTGCTCGATGGCGCCGTGTGCGTGCTGGACGCCAATGCCGGCGTGGAGCCCCAGACCGAGACCGTGTGGCGGCAGGCAGACCGCTACAAGGTCCCGCGCATCGTGTTCGTCAACAAGATGGACAAGATCGGCGCTGATTTCTTTAACTGCGTCGACATGATCAAGGACCGTACCGGGGCAATCCCTGCGCCGATCCAGATGCCCATCGGTTCAGAGACCGAGCTTGAGGGCATGGTCGACCTGATCACCATGAAGGAATGGGTGTGGCAGGGCGAAGACCTCGGCGCGAGCTGGGAGCTCAGGGACGTCCGCGCGGAGTTGGCAGACAAGGCCGCTGAAATGCGGGCAGAGCTTGTCGAACTCGCCGTCGAGCAGGACGAGGAGGCCATGGAGGCCTATCTCGAAGGCAACGAGCCCGACGAAGAAACCCTCCGCAAGCTGATCCGCAAGGGGACGCTCAGCATGTCCTTCGTGCCCGTGCTCTGCGGCTCGGCCTTCAAGAACAAGGGCGTCCAGCCCATGCTGAACGCCGTGATCGACTACCTGCCAGGTCCGCTCGATGTGGAAGCGTACATGGGCTTCAAGCCCGGCGACGAGACGGAGACTCGCGACATCGCCCGCTCTGCCGATGACGGACAGCCATTCTCGGGCCTCGCCTTCAAGATCATGAACGACCCCTTCGTCGGCTCGCTCACCTTTGTGCGAATCTACTCCGGCACCCTCACCAAGGGCGGATCGATGCTCAACGCCACGAAAGGCAAGCAAGAGCGGGTCGGGCGCATGATGATGATGCACTCGAACAACCGCGAAGAGATCGAGGAAGCCTTTGCCGGCGACATCATCGCGCTCGCCGGTCTCAAGGAGACGACGACGGGCGACACGCTGTCGGACAAGCAGAACCCGGTCGTGCTGGAAACGATGAACTTCCCTGATCCCGTGATCGAGATCGCCGTGGAGCCGAAGTCGAAGGCCGACCAGGAGAAGATGTCCATCGGCCTCGGCCGTCTTGCGGCAGAGGACCCCTCCTTCCGGGTCGAAACCGATCTCGAGTCCGGCCAGACGATCATGAAAGGCATGGGCGAGCTTCACCTCGACATTCTGGTCGACCGGCTCAAGCGCGAGTTCAAGGTCGAAGCCAATATCGGCCAGCCCCAGGTGGCCTATCGCGAAGCCATCGGGCGGGCGACCGAGATCGATTACACGCACAAGAAACAGTCCGGCGGTTCGGGCCAGTTCGCCCGGATCAAGGTCGAGTTCGAGCCGCTCGAAGCCGGCTCTGGCTTCCAGTTCGAAAGCAAGATTGTCGGTGGGGCCGTGCCCAAGGAATACATCCCCGGCGTCGAAAAGGGCCTCGACAGCGCCAAGGACAATGGCCTCCTGGCCGGCTATCCTGTGACCGATTTCAAGGCCACGCTCATCGATGGCGCGTTCCACGACGTCGACTCCAGCGTGCTGGCCTTCGAGATCGCCGCCCGTGCGGCCTTCCGGGAGCTGAAAGGGCAGGGCGATCCGCGATTGCTCGAGCCCATCATGAAGGTCGAAGTGGTCACGCCCGAAGACTACATGGGCGACATCATCGGCGACCTGAACTCCCGCCGGGGCCAGATCCAGGGGTCGGAGCCGCGCGGCAACGTCACCGCCATCAACGCCTTTGTTCCGCTGGTGAACATGTTCGGATATGTCGGTAACCTGCGCGGCATGTCCCAGGGGCGGGCGCAGTTCACCATGTTGTTCGATCACTATGCCGAGGTTCCAAAGGCCGAGGCCCAGAAAATCATCCAGGAGCTGGCGCAATAGCGCTGCTTTCACACCAGTCAGAAGGAGGGCCCCATGGGCAAGGAGAAGTTTGAGCGGAACAAGCCGCACGTGAACATCGGCACGATCGGTCACGTGGACCACGGCAAGACGACGCTGACGGCGGCGATCACGATGGTTCTGGCCGATGTGACGGGCGCTGAGAAGCGCTCCTACGAGGACATTGACAGTGCGCCCGAGGAGAAGGCCCGCGGGATCACGATCAACACCGCCCACGTGGAATAC
>JBCDLC010000023.1:0-51145 GCA_038745855.1 Pseudomonadota bacterium
AAACGTGTTGGCAGAAACAAACCATGCCGAAAAATCCGGCTAAGCGCGCGACCTGAGACCGAGCGAACCCAGAGCCATCAGCCCGATCCACCGCGTAGCGAAGCGCGCCAGCGCGAAGCCCAGCGGGCGATCCAAGCATAAAGCCCGCCGGCGCAACTGCGCCGCCCCCGCGGAGGCGCCGCGCGCCGCGAGCGATATCAAAAAGCCACAAGCCGAGAAGGGAGAAATCCAGAAAGACCCAACCCCGGAATCAATCCCGGATGTCGAGGATTTCGGTGAGGGTGACGCCGAGTTTTCCGTCGGCCACCATGAGCCGGCCCTTGGCAAAGCACCGTCCGGCCACGTGGATTTCCACGGGATCAGTGGTGCGCTGTTCGAGGGCAACCACGTCTCCCGGGGCAAGCGCGAGAAGATCGTCGACTGAGATGCGTAAGTCGCCGAGGATCACGTCAACGCGCACGGGCACATCCTGGATCATGCGCTGAAGGGCCGGATTGGCGGGGCTCATCATGGCAAGGATCCGCTTCCGCCCGGTTGCTGGGCTCCGGCCATCAGAGCGCCGGCGCCGGTCAAGAGGTCCCCTTGGCCGTCTGTGATGGACTGGGCGACGCGCCGGGCCAGGGCGGCGGTCGCATCGCGCGAGATCTCGGGGTTATCCAGTGCATCGGCCACAGCGCCGACCTGCTCGGCCGCCTGGGCGAGGCGCTCGGCGATGGTTTCCAATTGCGCCAGCGCCTGGGCTTCGAAAGGTGCTCTGGCCGATGCTGCACCTTCAGCCTGCAGCGTTGCCGCCAGACGCGAGAGCTCCTCGGCTGTCAGGGTCAGTCCTTTTCCGCTCGCATTGGCATCGGGCTCAGCGGGCGCCTGGAAATCGGGCGCAAACGGAAACGGTTTCAGCGATTGGATCGGTCGGCCCGTCATTCGATCAGGTCCTCATCCTCGCGATCGCCGTCCGCGCGGATGTCACCCCGTTGGACCAGGTCGCGGACCAGGCCGACAATCTGGGCGCGGGCGGCATCGACATCGCGTTTCGGCACTGGGCCGAGGGCCTCCATGTCTTCGCTCAGAATGGCGGCAGCCCTCTGGGTCATATTGGCGGCGATGGCATCGAGAACGGTCTCCGGCGCGCCTTTCAGCGCCAGGGCCAGCGTGTCGTGATTGGCGTGGGCAATCAGGGTCTGCAAACCCGCAGGACCGAGGTCGGCGATGGTCTCGAAGGGCTTCACGAGGCGCGCAACATCCTCGGCGCCGGGGGCTCCAGATGCGGTCAAGGCGGCAAGTAAGGCAGGCGCATCGTCCTCGCCCATGGCTTCGAGCACCTGGGCGACCTTTTGGGGGCCAGCGATCGGACTGGTGGCCGTGCGGAGAAAGGACTGGAGGCCATGCGTGACGGCGTTGAGGACAGTTTCTGTCGGCGGTTTCAGCGCGACCATGCGGTGCAGGATTGCCAGCGCATGGTCTTCGGGCAATGCGCGGACGGTGGCTCCGGCCTGGGCGGGCGAAATGCGCGAAAGAATAATGGCCGAAACCTGGGCGCTCTCTTGTGCCAGGAAAGCGGCGAGCTTGCGCGGGGACACACGGTCGATCTCGCCCCAAACCGGGTCGAGGGCAGGGCTCGCAGCCTGATTTGCTGCTCGGGCAGCCAGAGGTGATGCGTGTCCGGTCAGGGGCGGGTCCAGCAAGGCGGCGAGGGTCCGTTCGGCCGATCCGGGGTTCTGGGGCGGCAAGTGCTGCATCTCACCGGCAATCAGGTGAGCCTCTTCGGGTGTCAAGGCTGCCCAAACCGGGCTGGCCTGTTCGCCAAGCGCCTGCATCAGCGCGGCCGCTTTGGAAAGCCCGGTTGGGGACGCCTCAGGTTCGGGGCGCGGCGAAGGGGCTGAATTTATCATGCGGCGTTCTCCTTGAGCCACTGGCGCATGAGATGAGCGACGGCTTCGGGGTTTTCGGTGTTTCGTCTTGGCGCTGTTGGCTCGACGAAGGTGGCAGGAGGGGAAAGACGATGGCCGGTCACAGTTGAGCCCTGATCGTTTGGTCGTCCTGCTAGGGCCGACCGGAGGCTCCAGGCGAGCGCTGCTGCGATCAGGCCCAGGGCACCGATCTCAACCAGCGCGGCAAGGGTGGGCGAAGGGGCGTGTGGGCTTTGGAATGGAACGCGCTGGACGGTGAGTGTCTCGCCCGCAAGGGGAACATAGAGCCCAGCAGCGCTGAGAAGGGCGGCGATCCTGTCGGTGGTCAAGGTGCGCGCGGGCTCGCTGGCGCTGTTCAGAATGACGAGCAAAGAGGCGGGCTCACCCGCAATGATCACCCGAACCTGGCCGGGCCCGACAAAAGGCTCCAACGCGTACTCCGCAGCGGCGGTGTTCGCCGAAATCGCCGTTGTCGGCTGGCTCAAGGCGAGCGGCGTTGAAGCGCGTGCAGACTGAGGAACAGCCGCTCCTGCGATCTCCAGCGACCGCCATCCGATAAGGCCGGCCGTCAGCAGCAGCGCAAAGGCAAGGATGAGTTGCGCAGCGCGGATTCTGGCAGGCGCCTGGTCAGGATGCCGCTTGCGTTTATCGCTGCGGGATGAATTTGCCGCAGGCATCAGCTGCTCCAGAACGCTACTCGCTCCGGACGCTACCGGCCTTACGTAAACCCAGGCTTAATCGCGCAGCCGGGTGGGCTGAAGCAAAGCCTAGGCTTCGCGGTATTCCTGAATGCGCGTCGCGCGAAGTCCTTTTGCGCCGTGCATTGTGTACAGCCGCTCCCAGCCCTCGAATTCTTCCGAGGACAGAGCATAGCGGTCGAGTGCAGCATTTCGGCTGAGCAAACCACCCTGCACAGCCGCAACGACCTCGGCCTTTCGGCGCGTGACCCAGCGGCTGATATTGGCGGGCGGGAGATCGTCCAGCGTCAGACGCTGGCCATTCGGCCCGCGCACGCTCTCGGTTTGTGCGTTCTGTCTTTCCATGTCTTCCACCATCGGTCCGTTGCCAGACTCTTCGCGATCCATTCTGGACCTAATGGACAGACATTAGCGCAAGGACTTTAAGCCCCCGCTGAGAGCAACCGGCGAGTTTTCGTGAAAATTTGCGGGAACCCGCCACAGAGTTTTTGCACTTCTGGAACGCGCGCGACCAGTTGCATTGTCAGCAACCGGTCGTTGGGTGCGTCAGACTGCCATACAACCTTTACGCAACGACAAGTCTTAACTCCGTCGATCTGTTTACCAGTGTATGGTAAACAACTCGGAATATCGTCAGAACAAGCTTCACCCAGGACAACCTATTGCCTCGCTCAGTCATCACCGCCGGTTTGATCCTCTTCCTTATCCTCGCTTATTTCGGGGTCCGGACTCTCACCAGGGGCGACGATAGCACAGCCGGAGATAGCGCTTCCGCGAGCGCTGCCGTGGAGTCGTCCGAACCGCCGGAGGTCGTCGTCCAGTCTGTCGGACTCCAACCCCACACAGCGTTCGCCAGCTTGAAAGGCCGGACTGAGCCGGAAAGGGCAGTGACCGTCCGCTCCGCAACTGTTGGAGTCGTCGCCGCTGCGCCAGCAAGGCAGGGCCGGATCGTCCGTGAGGGCGCCGAACTCTGCCGTCTCGACGTGGATGCTCGCGAAGTGGAACTGCAACAAGCTGAGGCCAATCTCGCGTCAAAGACCCTCGATTGGGAAGCCGCCAGCGAACTTGCAGAAAAGGGGTGGACATCCTCGACATCGGCGGCGGCGGCAAAAGCGGCCTATGATGCTGCCGCTGCGGGCGTGGATGCCGCTAAGATCGAGCTCGAAAGAACGATCATCCGAGCGCCTTTCACGGGGGTGTTCGAAGAGCGTCTGGCAGAAGTCGGCGACTTCCTCTCGCCCGGTTCACCCTGCGGCCGCGTCCTCGACCTGAGCCCGATCCTCGTCGTCGTCGAGGCCACGGAAGCCCAGACGAGCCGCATTGCCGAGGGACAGAAAGCGTCTGTCAGCCTTGCCGACGGCCGGACCGTAGAAGGAACGGTGAGTTATGTGGCGCGCACTGCAAACGAAAGCACGCGTACGTTTCGGGTCGAGCTTTCGGTGCCCAACCCCAATTTCGAGATCGCCGCGGGACTGACGGCGTCCCTCCGTCTGGCCATGGGCGAAGCGGCCGCCACGCAGGTCTCGCCGGCCATGCTCGTCCTGAGCGATGATGGACAGGTCGGCTTGCGCTATGTTGACAGCAATGATGTGGTGCAATTTGCGCGTATCGAAATCGTCGATGACGCAGAGACAGGCATTTGGGTTACGGGAATTCCCGAAAACGCCCGGATCATGGCCCCCGGGCAGGATTTCGTAGGAGAAGGCGTGACGGTTCGGCCCATAGAAACTGAGAGGCTGTAGCGCATGCATAGTCTGATCGATGGTGCGATTTGGCAGGCCCGTATGGTGCTGTCGGTCCTCGTTGTTGCGCTGCTCGCCGGCGGGATAACCTACGCGAACCTGCCGAAGGAAGCCGATCCCGACGTTCCAATCCCGTTCGTCGGCGTCACCATCCCCCTTGAGGGCATTTCGCCTGAAGACGCCGAACGCCTTCTGATCCGGCCAGTGGAAACGGAACTCAAATCCATCGAGGGGCTGAAACAACTCGATGCCTTCGCCCTCGAGGGCGCCGGACAGATCATCGCCGAATTCGAAGTGACGTTCGACCAGGACCAGGCGGTCGTGGATGTGCGCGAAGCGGTCGATCTCGCCCAGAGGGAGCTTCCCGATGATGCACTCGAACCGATCATCACGGAATTGAACGCGGCGACGTTCCCAATCCTCGTGATCAATATCTTCGGTGACACGCCGGAACGTAACCTTTATGCCCTCGCGCGCGCACTGCAAGACGAGCTTGAGGGCGTCGAGGGTGTGCTCGAGGCGCGACTGGTTGGTGACCGGGAGGAAGTGCTCGAGATCGTGCTCGATCCGGTCAAGCTCGAAACGTACAACCTCTCCTACCAGGAAATTTTCAACACGGTTGCCGCCAATAACCGCCTGGTGCCGGCCGGGAATGTTCCCATGGACGAGGGCCGGTTTCCGGTGAAGGTTCCCGGCCTTATCAAGACTGCTGAGGATGCGGTCGCGCTGCCGCTCATCACCTCCGGCGACGCAGTCATCACACTGGCCGACGTCGCCGATGTGAAGCGCACTTTCAAGGACCGGACGAGCTTTAGTGAATTCAACGGTCGCCCGTCTGTGCAGCTTCAGATCGTCAAGCGGACCGGCGCCAACATTCTGGACACTGTCGCCGACGTCCACACGATTGTAGATCGCCAGAAACAAGCCTGGCCGGCAACCGTACAAGCTGAGCTGACCTCGGACATGTCCGAGATGATCGATGATCAACTCGGGCAGCTACAAACCTCGATCGCCACGGCCGTGGTTCTGGTGATGATCATCGTTGTTGCCGCCCTCGGCCTGCGGTCGGCTGGCATGGTCGGTCTGGCGATCCCGGGCTCATTCGTCATGGCTTTCCTGCTGCTCGGCGTCTTCGGTTACACGATCAACATGATGGTCATGTTCGGCATGGTGATCGCGGTTGGCATTCTGGTCGATGGCGCGATTGTCGTGGTCGAGTATGCGGACCGAAAGATGGCCGAGGGCCTTCATCGTCGCGACGCCTATTCCATGGCCGCCAAGCGGATGTTCTGGCCGATCGTTGCATCCAGCGCGACGACCCTCGCGGCCTTTTTCCCGTTCCTTTTCTGGAATTCGCTGATTGGCAAATTCATGGCCTACCTGCCGATCACACTGATCTTCGTCCTCGCGTCGTCCCTGGTCATGGCGTTGATCTTCCTTCCCGTGCTGGGCTCCGTTGTTGGGGGCCGAGCCCATAGCGACGGCGCCGACGATCTTGCGGCCGTCTCGGGCGCGAGCGGCGATCCCCGAACGGCGCCAGGCTGGATCGGTGCCTACGCCCGCACGACCTCGATGCTGGTGGCGCGGCCATGGCTGGTCACGCTTGGCGCAGCCGGAATTATCGTGAGTATTTTCGTCTGGTTTGGAAACACCACCCACAAGTCGGAGCTGTTCCTCGATGTGGAGCCTGAGCAGATCTACGTGTTCGTGCAAGCGCGCGGCAATCTTTCGGCGGCTGAGGAATTCGCGATCGTCAAGGGCACCGCTGACGGCCTGAGCGATATTCCCGGCATTGAGTCGATGTCGACATCATCGGGGACAGAGGGCTCCGGCGAAATGAATTTCGATGGCGTCTCACCGCCGCCACCCGATACGATTGGTCGGATCCTGATCAATTTCACAGATCGCGAGATGGGGTTCGATGGCCGCGAAACCGAGCAGGCGATCCGCGAGCGCCTTGCCGAGCTTCCAGGTGTGCATAGCGAAGTCCAAAAGCTCGAACAGGGCCCGCCCGTGGGCAAGGACGTTCAGGTCATGCTGCGTTCGAATAATGGGGCGGCACTGACGGAGGCGACGAGGAGAGTCCGTGCTTTCGTGGACAGTATGGACGGACTTCGGGAAATCGAGGACACACTGCCCCTGCCTGGCATCGAGTATCAACTTCGGGTCGACCGGGCCCAAGCGGGCAAGTTCGGCGTGGACGTGGCCGAGGTGGGCGCGGCGGTGCAACTCGTCACAAACGGTATTCTCGTGGGCAAGTACCGTCCCGATGACGCGCTGGAAGAGATCGATATCCGCGTGCGTCTTCCGGAAGAGGAGCGGAGCGTCGAAGCGCTGGACACTCTGCGGATCGGCACGCCTCAAGGTCAGGTGCCACTGTCACTGTTCGTCACGCGAGAGCCAGCTCCAAAGGTCACCAAGATCGAACGCCGGGATGGCAAGCGCGCGCTGTTCGTGCGCGCGAATGCGGCCGTCCAGGGGGAGGGCGCTGCAAAGGTCCAGGAGATCCGTGACTGGATCCCGACGGCTGGGATCGATCCGTCTGTTGAGGTTGGGTTTGAAGGCGCTGATGAAGATGCAGCGGAAGCGGCCGCCTTCTTTCAGGTGGCAGCGCTGACATCGCTGTTCCTGATGGGAGTGATCCTGCTCTGGGAGTTCAATAATTTCTTCCACGTGTTCCTGACGCTAACGGCGGTGATGCTGTCGACCGCGGGCGTGTTGATCGGGATCCAGATCTTCCTGCCCTACGTTTCGATCCTGATGATCGGGACGGGCATTGTGGCGCTGGCGGGGATTGTGGTGAACAACAACATTGTCCTCATCGATACGTTCCAGAGGTTAAGGCGAGATGGGCGCACCGCAGAGCAAGCATCGATTGCCGCTGCAGCCCAGAGGATCCGCCCGATCCTGCTCACCACGCTGACCACCGTGTGTGGCCTGTTGCCGATGATGTTCATGCTGAATGTCAACTTCCGAGCCGGTACGATCAGCCAGGGCGGTGTCACCGCCGAATGGTGGGTGCCTCTGGCGACGGCGGTCGTCTTCGGTCTTGGGTTCTCGACACTGATGGCCCTTATCGTGACGCCGGTGTGGTTGGCCGTGCCGGAGAAGATCGCGGCCTTTGTCCAACGGGGCCTAGTGGCTGTGGGATGGCGTGAGGCGGCTGATGGTGCCGATGATCTCGCGTCGCTAGATCATGGCGCGCTCCCAGACGGTCTCGAGGATGCGCACCCGGCTCCAGCAGGGAGTGCTCCCGTGCGGACCGCGGCGGAATAGCGTCCGGGTCGCCCTTGTCTGGGCAGGAAATGATCATCTTGATCCTTCCGCGTTCCAGCATTGACGGCACGCGCATGCGTCAGTAACTAGCCGGTCTTCCCAATGACGTGCCCAGATGGCGGAATTGGTAGACGCGCACGGTTCAGGTCCGTGTGCCGCAAGGCGTGGAGGTTCGAGTCCTCTTCTGGGCACCATTTTACCTACAGTTTAAGAGGTTCCTGCGTTATCGGGATGAAGGTGATTTTCGTTGGTCTATTGGGTATACGAAGTTGATCCGTAAGCGGTTCTAGGACCAACGCTGGGTATCTTTAAGCAAAACAAGCAATCCCTCTCACGACTGCTGACGGGGAGTAGGTTGAAATTGATTACGGGCAACGTTGTGCAAGAAATCCAAGAGGGAGTGATTACTCAAACCACACCCTCTAAGACTACAACTTCGCTCCGCTTAGAACCGGCCGCGAATTCCGAATTGAACCGTCTGTCCAATGGCCGAAACCGGGCGTCCGGTAACCAGATTATTGGGGCCCTCAAATTGATCAATATTTGTGAGGTTGTTAACAATGACACTAACGTCAAGTTGATCTGAAAGCGAATAGCTCGCGCCGATATAGTGTACAAATGCCGACCCCGTATTTGCGTCTGGGAAAATACCGGGGTTTGCGGCGACATCCTCTACGCCTACGCCTGTGAAGCTTGGTGCCAAGACCGTGCTGGAGCGGTAGGTGAAGCCATAATCCGCGGACAACTTATCATTACGCCAACCCAGATTGAAGTTGATGAAATGCTCCGGAAAGTCAATTTCGCCATCTAGGATGTCTACTGTTTCGGGGAAATCAGCAAAAGGAACATTCTCACGTTCGATCAGATATGTGCCTGCAACACTCACCGAAACGTCCCCAATCGATTGACTAGTAAAACTGTCGAAATCGAAATTATAAGCAACCTGATAATCGATACCTCGGGAGGTAAATCCAGCAATATTCAACGCTGTAGCGCCGATCGATAGAATGTCTCCCGTTGCCGGATCACGCTCGACAGCGTCGCAGAAGAAGTTATCAATTGTGGGCGCATCGACACAATTGTTCGCAACCGTTGTTAAGCCGGGTGCGCCGACAATCGCATCTTGTATATCGATATCATAGTAGTCGGAAACGATAGAAAGACCGGGTATGAAGCTTGGCGTATACACAAAGCCCACCGTAAACGCGTCGGCTGTTTCTTCAGCCAAGTTTGGGTTACCGCCCTCAATCTCGGTGAGCGTGAACGGAATACCACTGATTGGAGCGGTAAAGCCTGCCGGCACGAAGGCGGCGCAATTGGCGGCCCTCGAAGATGTGCCGAATTCTATCTGATCGGGCGAGCACGGATCGACGATTTGGCTGGGCGACGTTAACTGCGGGGTAAATAGCTCCCCAACGTTCGGGGCGCGCACTGCGCGGTTAAACGACACCCTCAGCCTTAAGTCGTCAACCGGTTGCCATAAACTACCAAACGCGAACGAAGCCGTCGTGCCAACAGTGCTGTAATCGGCAACGCGAACCGAGGCATCGAAGTCCAGTTTTTCAGCGACGGGTAAATCAGCGAGGAGCGGAACATTGACCTCGGCGAAGCCTTCAATCACATCGAATGATCCGGCAACGGGCAAATCATCGCTGAAAGCGGATAGAAATCCGAGATTATTTACCTGTAGAGAATCTGGAGCGAATTGACTGGACTCGTCACGATATTCAAAGCCAACGGCATAACCAACGCCACCAGCCGGCAGATTGAAGTAGTCCTCGCTGTTGCCGGTAACAGTGCCGTTGACTACAAATTGTTCGAGCTCGAATGTTTGTGCAATTGAGGTAAGGAAGAAGTCGGCGGCTTCAGGCGAAATCACGCCGAACAGGTTGATTGGCTGACACGAGCCGTCGCCTGGAGAGAATGTGTTGAAACCCGGTATAGCGGGAGACGGGAAGCCAGCTGTTGGAAATGGCGTAGCCGGATCAATGTCAGAGCGGCAGATCGGAGTTCCGTTCGGCCCTTCAATGGCGTCAACGCCAGCAAAAAACCTGTCGAGAAGCGGTTCGCCGTTGTCTTCAAGCCGGGTGTCCGTGCGACCATAGTTAGCAGACAGCTCATACTTGAAGGCCGACGACAATTCACCGTGGATACCGCCGACAGCTCGGAAGGTTTCCCGCGATGAGACCCGACCTCTATTTAATTCCGGACCCGACAAAAGGGCAGAGACCCCGACACCTGGCGTCACATCCGGCCCGAGGTCCAACCCATTTAGCGCTGCGACCTGGTCGTTGATGGCTTCAGGAATGAAAACGTTGTCGGCGGCGATCGGTAAGCCAACGATATTAACAGCCAGAAGCACTCGGCTTTCGGATTCATTAAAAGTATATTTTACTTCCACAAATGTATTCAGGACGTCGGGTAGGATGTCATAGTTGGCGAAGGCGTTGAATGTGTATCGATCAACGTTCGGGATGAGATCGCCGATTGGATCAAACGCCCCGAAAGCCGCCCCGTCACCACCTGATGCAAAAGACGAGAATGTCGAAAAAACACCAGGATTAAAGGGACTCAATGCCCCCGTGGCGGTGTCCAGACTCTGGACGATCGGGATTCCAGAAATCTGATCAGGCCCCCCATTGAAAAGCGAGACGACGGCGCCAGGAACACTTCCGAGCGGTGTTACCTGCAAAAACCCTGCACTCGGGAAAAAAGTAAAATTGGCATCTGGCTCGAGTACAATTTGCGCATCGGGGCCAACCCCAGTCAACGCGGCCGTTCCAGGCGATGCAAAGTCCACGCTGCTGCGGGGGGTTAGATTTGGCCTATCGGCCGCCGTAACACTATTTTGCCGCTGATATTCAGCATTGAATACGATATTACCGCGGTCACCATCAAAGTTGGTACCAAGAGTAAGTGAACCGAAGAAACCTGCACCCTCACCCTCTGTCGCAATACTATAATTGCCTTGGTATTCGAGGCCTTCGAAATCATCTCTGATAATGTAGTTAACAACGCCTGAAACAGCGTCCGCTCCATAAATAGAGGACCCGCCACCGGTCAGTACTTCCACACGCTCAATAAGTGCCGCTGGAATTGACGTTACATCGACCGTCGCCTGGCCGGTAACACCACCGACGTGCCGACGTCCGTTGACTAACACCAGGGTGCGCTCAGGACCAAGTCCGCGCAAATTCAACGTGCCCAAACCGCCGGAACCGCTCGGACCACCCGCGAATGATGAGCGACCATCAAAGGCAGGCGTGGTTAAACTCACAGATTGGTTGAGTGCGGGCACAAAACGCAATGCTTCCGTCACGTCCGTAAGCCCTAGTCTGCTGATCTCTTCAGCCGTTACCACATCAATTGGGCTCGGCGCGTTTACCGCAGTCCGCTCGATGCGGGATCCCGTTACGACAACGGTATCTTCAAAACGTGTTGTTTCATTTGTCGCCGCCGGGATGCGCGCCGCGTCAGGTGATAAGGGTTGCGTTTGCGCTGCACGCAGAACTATCACAAACGCGCCGTCGGTCGGCGAATATGTCAAACCCGACCCCGCGAGTGCGCGGTTCAACGCGTTTTCTGCACTCGTGGCGCCGGACACGGCAGACGCTGTTTTTCCAGAAACCAGCTCGTTCGGCGCGAGGATATCGACGCCGAATGCATCCGAAATTGCCAGGATGGACCGGTTCAGCGGGCCTGCTGGAATGTTCAGTGGCGCTTGCGCGACGGCGTTTTGGTCGGGTGACTGCGCGGCCGCGATGGGCGCTGCAGTCAGGATTGCGATCGAGGAGACCGCCACTGTCAGCGCCGCCTTACTGAATTGAAGTCTCGGTGTTTTTCCCATGAGTCATACCCCTCTCGGACATCTACTGCGATTGCCATTCAATCGCGCTGTCGTGAGCTAGACCCTTTGCCTCCCTTGAATGCCTCCCCGGCGATCAAAAAAATTGACGAAATATGAAAAAAGTCTGGGCCGGCGTTAATCGGTGGGGTCGTCTTTTGCGCGCAGGCGAAGCGTGCCGCCGTCGCTATCGTCGATCTCGATCGGGTAGGACAGCGCGAGCATGGAGAGCATCCGATCGATATTATTGGCGTCGAATGAGGCGGTGATGGTGCGGTCCGCCAAGCCTCTCGCGCTTTCGGTGAGGACAATCTCCCGGTCTGAATAACGATTGGCGTCCGCCACAAGCTCGCCGAGCGTGCCGCCGTCATAGATGAGCTTTTGCTCGCGCCAGGCGCCGACGTCTTGTGCAGCGACGGTGCGGATCGCGCGTAGACCTTCGTCTTTTGTTGCGGCGACCTCCTGGCCGTGATCGAGGGTTCGGCGCGTCATGAGCCAGGTCGGCCTGTTGTCGACCATATAGGGATAGGCGACCTCGACCCGGCCTTCGGCGACGGCCACCCGGAACACGCCGCCATTGCTACGCACGTCGAACTCGGTGCCGAGCGCTGTCGCTGTCAGCTCACCCGCTTGAACGGAGAAGGGGCGTGAGGCGTCAGGTTCGACATCGAAGAAAGCCGCGCCGCCTCTTAAGGTGACTGTGCGCGCTCGATCGGACACAACGGTTTCAATCCGCGTGCGCGCACCGAGCGTGGCGACTGTTCCGTCGTCGAGGGTGACGACTTTTGTCTCCGCAGTCCCGGTCTCAAAACTTGCGAGGGTTGGCGCAGGCGGCACTTGCGGGGTGGGCTCTGTCTGAGGGGTATTGAGTGCGACTGGGACGGCAATGACGGCGATCGTCGCTGCAGCCATTGCGAACTTCATTGGTGTGGGGGTGAACAGCGCCTTCGTCTGTTGAAGGAATTGAGCCAGCAGGCCGGCTTTCGCCTGCGGCATCAGATCGGCGTCAATATCGTCGCGGCGCAGGTGGTCAAATGCGGCCCAATAAGTTTCGGCGCGGTCGAAGGCTTCTTCGTGACGGATGTCTTCGGCAAGCCAGGCGTCGAGTGCTTGCCGGTCCGCCTCGGTCGCATCGCCCCCATTGATCCGTTCGCGCCACTCATGGGCGATCCGGCTCAAGGTCTGATCATCCTCATCCGCCGGTTTCACACTGTTCGCCTTTTTGCATCTCGGTGAGATGGACTTCGATTTGGTGGGCGGCGCGGGTGATGTGTTTCTGCGCCGGCGTGCGGGAGATACCGAGACGCCGGGCGACAGCAGCAACGCTTAGGCCCTCGACCTTGTGCAGCAGGAAGGCGTGACGGCGTTTTTCCGGCATCTGGCGCAGCACTTCGTTGATCGCTTTCAGTTCTTCTTTCACCTCTAAGACCCTTTCAGGGGTCGAATCGTCCCCTCGCGCCGGAAAGAAAAGATGCTCGACCTCGAAATCATGCCGGGAGCGCACACCGTTCTTGCTGACCGCTTTCAAAAACGTGTTCCGCGCCGTGCGCCACAGAAAGGCTTTCAGGTCCCTGATATCACTGCGGTCTTCCCGTTCGATCAGTTTCTGGAACGCTTGCTGGGCGACATCCTCGGGGTCGGGCGGTCCAGCGCCGAAGGCTTTTCGCAACGACGCGATCAGTTCGGCCGAATGATCACGGTACAGCGCTGTAATGTCGTTATGGTCGCTTTGTCGTTTCGTAGAGGGTTCCGTTTGCTGCGCCGATACGTGTTCGACGGTTTGCGCGGTGTCTTCATATGTCGCGTGGAATGCCGGCAAGTCATCCATGGCGACCTCCATGCTCCTGAAAGGCTCGTCCGGGAACCCGGCTCGCGGGTGCAGTTCGCCTGTCCTCGTTGTTTTCAACCGCGCCGCGCTTTCGGTTTCGTCTCCGGCCGCGTCGAAGGCCCTTTCGGCGAGAATAATTCGCAGGAACCATAGTTCAGGCGCCTCTTTGCGCAAGTCTTTCGGTCGCTAGAGGTGCTGAACGCTAATCCTTGTTGGAAATTCCAAGGCGTTGGGGGTCATTTTGGCCCGCCTAGGAGTCTATTGTGTAGGTGAGGTCGACCGTGTCGTACCGATTTGGCGCGATATTCGGCCCCGAAACTGATGCGACTGGGAGGCGTTGATCGCGAAAACATCCCTCATCGACCGCGCCGCATCCAAAGGCGCCAAGATCACGCCGCAGCGTGAGGTGATCTGCCGAACATTGGAACTTTCGTGTGATCATCCTACTGCGGATGAATTATGGAAGCGCGCTCGAAAGCTTGATCAGAAAGTGTCTGTGTCCGCGGTCTATCGGACCCTCAGAATTCTCGAAGATCTGGACCTAATCCGGCGTCACGATTTTGGAGAAGGCAGAGCGCGTTATGAGGTCAAACGGTCTGGTCATCACGACCATCTGATCGATGTCCAAACAGGCAAAGTGATCGAGTTCCAGGACCCGGAACTGGAAGCCCTGAAAACACGCATCGCTGAACGGCTCGGCTACAGTCTCGAACACCACAGTCTTGAACTCTATGGCCGCCCGATGAATAGGCCCGCCCATGCCCAGGGCGAAGTCTAAGGCTGGTGCAATAGAGGCGGGCGCGCCGCTGCTCGATTGGGTCGATTTTGGCGATGCTGGGCTGGTAGTCGTTTCGGGGTTGGGACGGCTGGACAAGTGTGTTTCGACGAATAATTCTGGGCGTGTGGATACGGTTTTTCCCTTGCCCAAGCTGAAGGATAGAAGGTTCTGATGGCGCCCGCTGCACCGCCCGATGCAACAGGGGGAGTGGTGCTTTTAGGGCCGTCTCGGCGGGCCGGATTGTCGATTATCATTCCCACCCTCAATGAGGCAAAGGCGCTTCCAGCAACACTGAAGTCGATCGCTCGGATGCAGCCGGGGGGATGCGATGTCATTGTCGTGGATGCCGGGAGCACCGATGAGACCGTTACGGTCGCAAAAGCGGCGGGGGCAAAAGTGATCGAGAATGCCCCTCGGCGCCGCGCCGCGCAGATGAATATCGGCGCGCGGCAGGCGCGTGAAGAAAACCTCGTGTTTCTCCATGCCGATACGCCCGCACCGCTGGATATGGCGGCGACGATCGCGGCAACCCTGGCCGACCAGGGGACGGCGGCGGGCGGGTTCGTTTCGATCATGCGGGGGCAGGAGAAGACACGCTGGCTGACGAGCGCCCACAACTACATCAAGTCCTACTACGCGCCGCTGATCTTCAGGCCCGTGGCTTTCGTGAGGGGCGTACGGCTTCTCTTCGGGGACCAGGCCATCTTCTGCCGTGCCAGAGATTTTCGCGCGATCGGCGGCTTCGATCCGGAAACCCCCATCATGGAAGAGGCCGACTTCGTGCTTAGGATGGTTCGGTCTGGACGGGGCAGGATCCGCCAGATCCACCGGCTGATATACAGCAGTGACCGGCGCGTGGCGGTTTGGGGCGGGCTGAAGGCAAACCTCAAATACCTGGAAATTGGCATCCTTTGGGGGCTCGGCGTGCCAGGCAAACGCTTGCACCATCGATATCCGGATGTGCGTTGACCTGCGGATGAGGTGGATTTGTGTGCGCAGCGGGTTGACCTGCTGTGAGCGTCGCTGCCCAGTTGGCGTGTAAATTCGCTGTTCGAGGCCCGACGCCAGCACCTTTGTCCGGCCCGCGCCATGGCGCGTCCGGTTCTTTTTCCTAGTTGTACCGCGGTCTGAGGGGGTCAGGGGGCCGCGGGTTGGCTTGGTTCGGCGCTTTGGACGATCAAGCCTGTCATGATTGCCTGCGCGTCCTTCGCTTGAAGGGACTGCAGACCCATGTCTCCTTTTTGCTGGATCAGCACGGTGCCAACCCATTTGATTTTACCGAAAAGTTGCCCGCCACGGCCGCTGCCCAAACCCAATCCCAACGCAGGCCCAGCCCAATAAGCCTGATGAGATATATGGCTCTCCCGTTCATCGCTGATGCGTCTGTCACCCGTATCTGCTGACCGGCCATTGGGGCTAACCCAAATCCCTGATGGCTGGTCGTCATTTCGTACCGAGGTTTCGCGCACGCCAAAGGCTGCCGAACGGGCGAGGAGCCCGGCGGCAGCTATGGCGAGGGCAATGGCCCCGGCAAGGATATGAACGATGAGAAGATCCATGCCCCGAGAATACCACGGGTTCAGGGGGTGGGGATTGGGAACAGCGATTTTCTTTTAGATCGCTGATATTGTTCAGCTATTGTATGGCGCCGGTGTTGGATAAGTTTGAATTCAAGGGGAGCGCGCGCGGACGTGCTTGCCCTCCAGGATTGGTCGGAGAGCCTTGCACGGCGCGCGGGTTCCGAGAAAAGCGAGGACGGCGTCAGAAAATCGCGTATCCACCATCAACGACGAATGTGTCGCCGGAGTGGAATGAGGACGCGTTGGACGCCAGGTAAACCGCGATGCCCCCGAAATCCTCGGGCTCACCCCAACGCCTGGCCGGTACGCGGGCGATGACCTTTTCCGTGAAGACCTCGGCCCCTTGGGCGGCCGCGGTCATATCGGTCGCAATCCAACCCGGAAGGATGGCATTGGCCCGGATGCCGAAGCGGGCGTGCTCAACGGCGATGCCTTTCAGCATGGAAATCAACCCGCCTTTGGTCGCCGCATAGGCCTGATTGCGGGCGGCCCCTTCAATAGCCGCGAGCGACGCCACACCGACGACGGACCCGCCATCATCGCCCTGGCGGGCCCGGTCGATCATGGTTTTCACGCTTTCACGCATGGTCCAGAAGGCGCCTTCCATATTGATCGCCATGTTCTTCCGCCATGTCTCTGTCGACATGTCGGTGAATGAGGACGCACCAAAGCCGACCCCCGCATTGGCAAAGCAACTGTCGATCCGGCTGAATGCACCGATGACGGCCGTTGTTCCGTCGATCACCGCTTGTTCGTCGGCCACATCAACCGCCCAGGCCTTCACGTCGCCTGCGCCGAGCCGCGACAGCTTTTCAACCGCTTCGGCGTTCCGTGCGGCGTCGCGGCCCCAGATGGCGATATGGGCGTTGGAGGCCGCCAGCGCCTCGGCCATACCCAGGCCGATGCCGCGATTACCGCCTGTGACGAGCGCAACTTTTCCAGTGAGATCAAAGGGGGCATAGGCCAAGACAAGGTCCTCCAGGGCGTTTCTGTGTTGGCCTTGATTTGCCCCCTTCACGGTGGGGAAATCAAGCGCCGAACTGGCGCAGCGCCTTTGCAATCACAGAGAGCGTATCCCCGCTGAGGTAGTAGGGCTCGAGCCCGGTGAGCGGCACAAAACGCGCCTCGAGCGCGTCATCATTGGCCCTGGGCTCGCCAGCGGTCCATCGGAACGCGTAGTCGATGACGACATAGTGGTGCGCGTCCGAAATGACGTCCACGACGTCTATGAGGCCGAGCCCTTCTGCTTCCACGCCCGTTTCCTCGGCCAATTCACGCTGTGCGCCGCCAGCGGCGGTTTCGCCCCATTCCAGATGTCCGCCCGGTAATGACCAGCGGCCTTTCCGGGGCGGTTTGGCCCGCCGCACGAGCAGGACATTATTATCGCGTAAGCAAACCGCGCCGACGGCGAGAACAGGTTGAGCGGGTTCCAGAGGGCGTGACATACCCGAAGCATACATCGTGGCGCGTTCCTTAGCGAAGTGAATGGATTGGGGCGAAGTGAATGGGCGGGGGCGACGTGAATGGGGAGATGAACATGGCGCATCGCTCGGTTTGGGCTGTTCTCGCGGTCGCAGTCGTTATGGCGGCAGACGCTGCGGCAGACGCGATGACGAAAGCGGAAATCGAGGACGAATTGATGGGCGTGACCGTTTCTGGCGTGATCGAAGGAGAGGACCTCGACTGGCGGGAATGTATCGATCCGGCGGGCCAGACCTACTATCAGGTCGAGGGGGAACGTGCGCTAAGGGGCCAAGTTTTTGTCACTGACGCTGGACTGGCCTGTTTTTCCTATGGCGCCATTGCCAGTTGCTTCCGGGTTGTGCGAGAGGGGCCCTACTATGCGCTGGTGGATGCAGCGGACCGGTTCCTGATCCAGCGGGTCGAACGGCCCGTTCGCCGCTGTGACGGGGCAAACGACGCGATCAGTTAGGACTTTCATTCGTGCCGAGACGCGTAAAACGCAAGCCGATTTCGCTCGCGCTGCAGGGCGGTGGTGCCCACGGCGCTTTCACGTGGGGTGTGCTCGACCGCGTGCTCGAAGACGGACGGTTGGACATAAAGGCGGTCACGGCCACATCGGCGGGGGCCATGAATGCGCTGGCGCTCGCAAACGGGCTGCATGATGATGGGCTGGAGGGTGCCCGCGCGAGTCTTGAACACTTCTGGCGGGAGTTATCGCGCGCCGGTGCGCCGTTGGCGGCGGTCTCGTCCCAGGCGGTGCCGACGGTGTTTGACGCGTTCAATCCTTTTGCCAGCTTCACGCCCTTCAACTTTGCTTCTGCGCTTTCGAGTTTTGCGAGCCCCTATGATCTGAACCCCTTCGACTATAATCCGCTTAGGGAGGTTCTGGCCTCAGCCCTGAATTTCGAAGCAATCCACCAGGCTCCACTGGATCTCTTCATCGCAGCGACCAATGTGGAAACAGGGCGTGTACGGATCTTCAAGGACGACGAGATCACGATTGACTCGGCCCTGGCATCCGCCTGCCTTCCCCAGACCTTTCGTGCCGTGGAAATCGATGGCGTGCCCTATTGGGATGGCGGATACATGGGCAATCCGGCGCTCTATCCCTTGATCTACTCCGAAGCGCCGGGGGATGTCCTGTTGGTGCTTCTGAACCCGCTTATCCGTCGGGGAACGCCCCGCTCGGCTGGGGCTATTCAGGACAGGCTCAACGAGATCAGCTTCAATTCGGCTTTGATCAGTGAACTGCGCGCCATCGCATTTGTTCAAAAGCTGTTGGATGAGAACTGGCTGGCCGACCGTATGCGGAACGATTACCGGCGGCTGAATATCCATGCGATCCGGGGTGGGCAGATGCTGTGCGATCTGTCCCTCGAGACGAAGTACGACACGCGCTGGAGCTTCCTGACGAAGCTGCGCGATCTGGGGCGGGACCATGCGGAAACGTGGCTTGAGTCCTGTTTCACGAAGGTGGGCAAGAAATCGTCAGTGGACGTACGGCAGGAGTTTCTTTCCCTGACCTAGGGCTCCGTGATCTGGGGCGCCGGGTGCCTTGCAGCGTTCGCGAAAACAAAAAAACGCCGGCCCTTTCAGCAAGGACCGGCGTTTCCACTTCAAGCCTGTGTCGGCCTGAACAGCCTATTTCCGCCAGACAGCGGCCATGGCGGGATCTTCCTCACCGCCGGTGTAGCGGCGTGTTTCGGCACGGCCGACGACCATGTGGTGCACCTCATCCGGCCCATCAGCCATGCGCAGGGTGCGCTGGTTTGCGTACATGCGGGCCAAGGGTGTCCACTGCGAGACGCCCGCAGCGCCGTGCATCTGGATGGCCTGGTCGATGATTTGGCAAACCCGCTCGGGCACCATGGCCTTGACCATGGAGATCCAGACGCGGGCCTCCTTGTTGCCCAGCACATCCATCGCCTTGGCGGCTTTGAGGACCATCAGGCGCATGGCCTCAATGTCGATCCGAGCACGGGAAATGATCTCGGTATTGCCGCCCAGCTTAACCAGATCCTTGCCGAAAGCCTGGCGACCCATGCCGCGCACGACCATGAGGTCGAGGGCTTTCTCGGCCTGTCCGATTGAGCGCATGCAATGGTGGATACGGCCGGGTCCAAGGCGCAGCTGGGAAATCTCGAAGCCGCGGCCCTCGCCCAAAAGCATGTTCTCCTTGGGCACCCGCACATTGTCGAACACGATGTGCATATGGCCGTGCGGTGCATCGTAGTCGCCGAACACCTGCATGCCGTCCAGAATCTTCACGCCGGGCGTGTCGATCGGGACCAGGATCTGAGACTGCTGCTTATGGGGCTCTGCATCGGGGCTGGTCTTGACCATGGTGATCATGATCTTGCAGCGGGGATCGCCGGCGCCCGAGATGTAGAATTTCTCACCATTGATGACCCACTCGTCGCCCTCGAGAACGGCAGCGGTGGAGACGTTCTTCGCGTCGGACGACGGCAGGGCCGGCTCCGTCATGGCGAAAGCCGAGCGGATCTTGCCTTCGAGCAGCGGCTTCAGCCAGCGCTCTTTCTGTTCGGGCGTGCCGACCCGCTCGAGGACTTCCATGTTGCCCGTGTCGGGGGCGGAGCAGTTCATCGTTTCCGATGCGAGCGGGTTCTTGCCGAGCTCAGCAGCGATATAGGCATAGTCGAGGTTCTTGAGCCCTTCGCCGGTTTCTGCGTCGGGAAGGAAAAAATTCCATAGACCCTGGCGCTTGGCTTCGTCCTTGGCCTTTTCGAGGGTCTCAAGCTGACCATCTGCATATTGCCAGATGTTGTCCTTGTCTTTCCGCTCGGCGCCCAGGCGATAGAACTCCTCACTCATGGGGTTCACGACATCGGCGATAAAGCGCTTCACGTGCTCGTAGAGCGGGCGCGCTTCCTCCGACATGACAAGATTGTTCATGTCGTCTTCGGGGTTCATGGATCTCATTGTGTCAGGCATGTCGGCTCCTCCAATGCGTACATCGTTCTCTATTCCACAATCGCCGGGGCCGGGCGACAACACAAGCCCCACCGGCCCGATCGGCCAAAAGGGCGCAGGATACCCCATCGCTGGGACCGCACGTCTCCCGGCCGATTTCCGCCGCCTAACAAGCGTTTCGTTGCATGCCAGTGACGATGCCGTGGGCGCTGGAGATCCATCGGAACAACGGATGCTTTGACGGCGCTGTGCCGACCCGGCAAGAATGGACCGATGAGTTGGAAGACCGAAGTTGATGAAATCCACAGCCGCCGGAAAATGGCGCTTGTCCAAGGCGGTGAAAAGGCTGTCGCGCGGCAGCATGACAAGGGCCGCCTGACGGTTCGGGAGCGTATCGATGCGCTGGTCGACGCCGGTAGTTTCGATGAGATTGGCCGCGGCGCTGGCGCGCCCATACGCGGGCCGGATGGTGAATTGATCGGTTTCGAACCTGCGAACTTCGTGCTTGGCTTCGCTTCGATCAATGGCCGAAAGGTTGTCGTGGGCGGCGAGGACTTCACCATGAAAGGCGGGTCGCCCTCGCCTGCAGGCCTGAGAAAGAGCGTCTACACCGAGGAACTCGCCTTGCAATACAGGCTGCCGCTGGTGCGATTGCATGAAGGCGCGGGGGGAAGTGTGGGCGGCTCTGGCGGTTCCAGCCTGCCAGCGCCTGTCTTCTCGCCGTCGCGGTTCAAGCCGGTTGCGCACTGTCTCGCAACGCTGCCGGTGGCGACCGCTGCGTTGGGCGCTGTTGCCGGGCTTCCGGCAGCACGACTGGTTTCGTCCCATTTCTCCGTGATGTCGAAACCGACCGCGCAGATCCTGACGGCCGGCCCTGCGGTGGTCGAGCGGGCCATGGGCGAAAAAACCACGAAAGACGCGCTTGGCGGCTGGAAGGTTCACACCAAGAATGGAACCGTCGACAATGCCGGCGCGGACGAGGCCGACTGTTTCGAACAAATCCGATCTGTCCTTGGGTATCTTCCCGACAATGTCGACCAGTTGCCGCCCGTGTTGCCGTGCGCCGACCCAGTTGACCGCCAGGATGAGATGTTGCTCGAGGTGGTCCCGAGAGA
Organism: Pseudomonadota bacterium; assembly: GCA_038745855.1. GTDB lineage: Bacteria > Pseudomonadota > Alphaproteobacteria > Caulobacterales > Hyphomonadaceae > UBA5336. The sequence continues at coordinate 21,164 of JBCDLC010000023.1, forward strand.
GCGCCGGCAAGCCTTCGACATGCGCAAGGTGCTCGCGGCGGTGCTGGATGCCGGCAGCTTTTTCGAGATCGGCAAGGGTTATGGCCGGAGCCAGATCACGGGTCTTGCTCGGCTGAATGGCCAGCCAATCGGCGTGTGGGCGAATGACTGCCGCCACCTGGCCGGATCGATGACAGCGCTGGGTGCCCAGAAAGCGCGGCGTTTCATGGAGCTGTGCGAGACATTCCACCTTCCCATCGTGACGTTTATCGATGAGCCCGGCTTCATGATCGGCTCCCAGGCCGAAGCCGATGCCACGATCCGGTATGGTGCGAATGCAGTGCTGACGGCGGCGACCACGACCGTGCCCTGGGCGGCCATACAGGTGCGGAAATCCTTCGGTGTCGCACAGGCCGCTCACTATGGCCCCGACGCCTACATTCTGGCCTGGCCGTCGGCCGAAAGCGGACCGCTGCCGGTCGAAGGGGGTGTAGCCGTGGCTTTCCACCGCGAGATTGCAGCAGCCGAAGATCCCGACGCCAAGCGCAGGGAGCTTGAGAAGATGCTGGCCGCCCGTCAGTCTCCCTTCCCGCGAGGCGAGGCGCTCGCGGTCCACGAATTGATCGACCCGCGTGAGACCCGCCCGATGCTCTGCCGCTGGGTTGACCGCATCCAGCCCCTGCTAGAGCCCCTTCGCGGGCCCAGCCATTTTCTTGCTAGACCCTGAGGTTCATCACCCATGGCGACACCGATTGAACTGGAAACCGGCGGCACGGTCTGGAAGCTGCTCGTCAAGGATGGCGACACGGTGAAAGCCGGCGACACGTTGTTCATCCTGGAAGTGATGAAGATGGAGGTGCCCTACGAAGCGCCGGTTGCAGGCACCGTGCAGGGCCTCAGCTTCGCGGAAGGAGACGTGGTCGAGGAGGACCAGGTCGCCTTGGAGCTTGTCGAGCGTTAGGTTGCCGTTGGCAGGGCGCTAGGTCGCCGCTTTCTGTTGGGCCGATTTGATGGCCTGGCGCACGTCGGCCCGGCGTAGAAAGGCGGCCCAGGCCCGGCCCTTGGTTTCGTCCGGCAAGGTCCGCAGCGCACCGAGCGCCTTGGCCCCGACCGCGCATACATTGAGCGTTGTCAGCGCACCGGCCTTGTCATCCCCGGCGGTCATGACACCGATGACGTCGGGATCAGCCATGACGCTGATCATGACCTTCTGGATTTCCATCTCGTCGGACTTCGTGAACAGCCCGTGACGGGCAGGATTGGTCTGCGCCTGCCGGACCAGTTCAAGAATGTCGGCGTTCATCCGCATGGCGGTGGGGTAGAAGTCCTCGTCATTGAGGTCCTGACGACTGGCCCAGTTCATGACAGCGGCCTCGGGCGAACCCGCCACATCGGCGTAGGTCTCGCCCTTACAATACTTCGTGCCCGAGCCAGCAGCCGTCTTCAGGTCGCGAATGGCGCCGTCCAGCACGCGGTTCAGGGATTGCCCGCTTGCAAAGCTCAAGAGATCCGCCTGCTCGATCACGGTATTGATTGCGGTTTCCTGCACGATCGCCATGCGGCTCGAAGCATCGATGGTTTCGTCTGCAAAGGTCTGCTGCAGGTTGATGTAGCGGTCCGGTGCAATGGCCAGCAGGGTTTTCAGGAAGCGCTGCTCATCTGGCGATGACAAAGCGGCATTCAGCGCTTCAGGGTCGGCGAGGGGGGCAGAGATCGCGGTTTCGGCCTCGGCAACAATGGCGTCGTCTGCCTGGCCCCCGAGGCCGGGCACCATCATCGCGCCGGCAAAGCATCCGCCCACCACAATGATCGTTGCGATACCGAACAGCAGATTGCCGTCCCCGAAGAGCTTGTTCGGACGCGCGTCATACATTGGGGTATCCCTTCACTTCCAACGTTCCCGGAAGCTAGGCCCCAATCCCTGATAAAGCGTTGAGAACGTCATACAGCAGAGCGCATGCTGTAAAACCGACTGCATTTTAGAAAAACGCTAAAAAATTGACACTGTTTTTATTCAGGTCAACAGTCTCGCGGCTTTTCGCTAATCTGTGATGGGGGTCACAATGAATAACATAGCTGTACCTGCACGTCTTTACACTCCTGACACCAGGCTAGGGCGAACCGCTCGGATTTCTGCGTTGAGGCCCGCCTATCCTCTAAAGGCACCAGCGATTGCAGTTCATCAGTTATACTATCTGCCACCGGGAGTAAATCCCAAATATCCAAGGAAAGGATGGAATATAAGGACTGCGCTTCTTGATTTTTATAGTAGGATTTATAAGGGACTATATGAATACACAAATCTTATAGAAAAGTCCACTTTTCTAGAAAAATTAGAACAGGCGTACCCTAATTCGGTTATATTTGGGCTCGGAACGGTCGGGCACCGTGGTAGATTTAGATTGAGAATAGACTTTTATTCTGACACATGGGCGATGACTTTCGTTTTGGATAGATTTGATACTCCGGAGATTTTTCAGATCGCAGAGTCACTAGGTCTAACTTCTGGTCTTGATCCGCTTGATCCGTTTACGTACGCCAAAGTTTGGGAGTACCTTTTTAATGGTGTTTGGAGCGATAGATCTTCTCCGATCGGGAGCATCATTCAAGCATCTGACAACATGATCGGCGAAAAAATATACGACGGCCGTACCGTGGTTCTTGATGGATATCGGGGGTATCTTCGTGATATTGATACTTTGGCGAGAGATCTGCAAGGCGCTTCTAAGCACAATGAAGAAATCAACGCACTTCGGTCGCAGTTGGAAGATGACAAAGCCGGCGTAATTTCCGACACTCTAAGAAAGAGAATATCAGCGTTCGATTTTCTAGTAACGCTGAAGGGCTTTATCGATTTTTCCGCATCGGTAGGGTCGAGTTCTGTTTCAGAGGTCGTTTTATGCTCGATGCTACACGGCGATGTATTGTTCGGTAGCGCTCCGCCTAGCGCCGATAATGCGAGAAGTTTTCAATCGAACATGTATGTGGACTGTACTCGGAACAGTCATCAACTCGGCCGATTGGTTCGGCGAGTGCACGTTTTGGAAGAGCTGAAAGCATCAGCTTTAATAGACCATGATAATGGTATCGATCCTGATACTGGTCAAGGCTTTAAAGATATAAAAAAGGCCGAAAGAGATCTTGGAAAGTTGTGGAACGACATTAACGAAATGCCGTTCGACGATGATTCTGGGCTAGCGAACGCCGCCAAAAAATTGTCGGATATTAGTCTTTCTGTTGATGGGGGGCTTATACCGAGACTAGGAATTTGGAGTATTATGTTACCCCTTTGAAAGAGCGTATGAGTGATCTAAGAATCTACCGCTATCGGCGCTGGCAACCATATGATGAATTCAACAGAAGATACGTCTTTCAGATATTCGACAGAATTCAGAGAACTCAGAGGATCTTCGACCATGTTCGCCGAGAGCTTGAGCGACGGTATCTTATGAGGAGTATGGCTAGTACAGATAGCTATCAAAAATTGGTCGAGGAGAACACGAGAAAAATGGAGGCGACGACGCGCTCAATAGAAAAACTTCAGCGAGGCGCAACAATGGTAAGTTGTCTTGCTGCCTTTTTTACGGGATTTTTCGCATCATCTGGAAGTTTACCTACGTTAAAGGCGTCGTTTATAAATATATCCGAGTTAGATCCGCTAATCGAGGAGCTCCTCTTTTCCCTGATGTCAGGGTTTTTTGTATTAGTGATATTTTCAGTATTTATATTCCTCTTTAAGGGGGGGCGAAAGACGAGAAAAATAACGCAGCGCATTCCGGCTAACCCACTTGGCGCTCGTGGCCTTCCCAGTAGGGGGCGCGGAGGTCTTTTCGCAGGATCTTGCCGGAGGGGTTTCTTGGCAAGGCTTCTGCGAAGTCGACGGTCTTGGGTGACTTGTATCCCGCGATCCGCTCCTTGGCGAACGCGATGATCTCGTCGGGGGATGGATCGGTGCCGGGCTTTTTGACGACGATGGCTTTCACCTCCTCGCCCCACTTTTCACTTGGCACCCCGATCACGGCGACGTCGGCCACACTTTCGTGGCCAAAGAGGGCATTTTCCACTTCGGCCGGATAAACGTTCTCTCCGCCCGAAACGATCATGTCCTTCACGCGGTCATAGATGAACAAGAAGCCGTCCTTGTCGAAGTAGCCTGCATCGCCGGTGTGAAACCAACCGTCTCGGATCGCCTCTTCTGTCGCGTCAGGCCGGTTCCAATAGCCCTTCATCACAAAGTCGGACTGGATCACGATTTCACCCACGGATCCGGTTTCAACGTCATCCCCATTCTCATCGACACACTTCACCAGGGTACCGGGCCAGGGCACGCCACAAGAGCGGAGTTTCTGCCAGTCGGGATGGTGGGCTTCCGGCGGTAGGAACGTGCCGCCCCCAACAGTCTCGGTTAGGCCGTAGAGTTGGGTGAAACGGGCGTCCATGATGTCGACCGCTTCCTTCAGAAGGTCTTCGGCAATGGGCGAGCCGCCATAGAAAACCTGTTTCAGGGACGAGAAATCGACGGTCCGGACATCCGGCTGCTGCGTCAGCATCAGGATGACGGCGGGAACCCAGAAAGCATGCACGATCCGGTGTTCTGGCAGCAGCTTGAGGATGAGGGCAGGGTCAATCTCGCGCAGGACGATCGTTTTCGCGCCCTGCAGCGATGCCAACAGTCCGACATTCACACCGGCAACGTGGAAGAGCGGCATCGCGTTCATCACGGCGTCGCCGGCATCATAGCTGGACCATTCCAGTTCCGCTGCTTGTCCGAAAAAGCCCATGTAGTTGGCGTCGGTGAGTTGAACGCCCTTGGGCATTCCCGTCGTCCCGGAGGTGTAGAGCTGGATGATATCGTCATTCGGGTCGATCGGCCGTTTCGGGTCCACCGCCGACTGTCGACCACGCCAATCGTCGTAGGATGGCCAGGTGCCGTGGCCACCATCCACCGCGATGATGCTTTTCAGGTTCGGGCAATTGGGCGCGAGCGCTTCGATGACATCGTAGAAGTCAGCTGTCACGAACAGGACGCTCATGGCGCTATCGGTGATGATGAACTCGATTTCGGGCGGGGCCAGCCGGTTGTTGACGGCGCAGGCTGCCATCCCCGCTTTCATGCAGCCGAAGGCGAGCTCGTAATAGATGTCCATGTTCTTGCCGAGCCAACCGATCCGGTCCTGGTGCTGCGCGCCAGCAGCAACAAGCCCGTTCGAGACCTGTGACGACCGGGCATCCAGCGTCGCGAAAGTGGTCTCACGCCCCTCGAACCAGAAAGCGGCTTCCGCACCCCTTAATTGGGCCTGAACCCTTGGGATATCAGCGACGTGAAGTATGTTCTCGAGATCAATCATGGCGGGCACCCAACATTGCTACACGCGATTTTGACGCCGCTTTTCTTGCGGTCAACACTTATGCGAAGCCAATGCTTGGTCTACAGCCGAAGCAGAAATTGCGACCAATTATCAACGAGACACACCGCAGACTTAAGAAGGAGCCTCGCATGACCGGTTTCGCCACACGTGCCATCCACGCCGGCGCCCAGCCTGACCCCGTAACAGGCTCTCGCGCCCAACCTATCCACCAGACCACGAGCTTCGTGTTCAAGGATGCTGACCACGCCGCGAACCTCTTTGCCCTGCAAGAGTTCGGGGACATCTACACGCGTATCGGGAACCCAACGACCGGGGCGCTCGAAGCGCGCGTCGCTGATCTTGAGGGCGGCACCATGGGCGTGGCGGTCGCATCCGGGCATGCTGCGCAGCTTGTTGCCATGCATGTGCTGATGCAGCCGGGCGCGAACATCGTCGCAGCGAAACAGCTTTATGGCGGGTCCATCAACCAATTGAACCACGCGATCACCAAGTTCGGCTGGTCCGTGAAATGGGCCGATATCGATGATCTCTCGACCTTTGAAGCCGCTATCGATGGCAACACCCGCATGGTCTTTTCCGAGAGCCTCGCCAATCCGGGCGGCCTCGTGACGGACATGGCGGCGGTTGCCGAAATTGCCCACCGGCACGGCCTGCCCTACGTGGTCGATAACACGATGGCATCGCCTTACCTTTGCCGGCCCTTGGAGCATGGCGCTGACATCATCGTCGAAAGCCTCACCAAGTTCATTGGCGGGCACGGCAATTCGATCGGCGGGATCCTGGTCGACGGCGGTAAATTTGATTGGAGAGCGCAAGCTACGAAATTTCCGACCCTTACCGAGCCGCTACCCTTCTATAATGACATGATCCTCGCCGACGCGTTCGGCGCCCTCCCGCTCGGCCCGGATGGTGCTGCCATTGATGTTGCTTTCGCCATTGCCGCGCGGGCCTACGCCCTGCGTGATCTCGGCCCAGCCCTGTCGCCGTTCAATGCCTTCATGATCATGACAGGATGCGAGACCCTTCCGCTGAGGATGGATCGCCACTGCGCCAATGCCCTATCGGTTGCCGAATGGCTGCAGGGCCACGAGAAGGTCGCATGGGTCCGGTATGCAGGCTTGGCTGGAGATGCCCACCATGGGCGTGCCGCGACCTATCTACCCAAAGGTGCGGGTGCCGTTTTCACCTTCGGGCTCAAGGGCGGCTACGATGCCGGTAAGGCCCTGGTCTCGAATGCAGAGCTTTTCAGCCATCTCGCAAATATCGGCGACACGCGCTCGCTGATCATCCACCCCGCTTCGACGACCCACAGCCAGCTGACGGACGAGCAGAAAACGGCCGCAGGTGCCGCCCCCGATACGGTCAGGCTGTCAGTCGGGATCGAGGACGTTTCGGATATCATCGCGGACCTCGACCAGGCCCTGGCATCGGTCTGACAGGTCTCCCCGGGATCAGAATGTCCCGGAAAAGCCCACCACGAGAATCTGGCCAAAGTCTCGATCAAACTTGAGGCGTTGGCTCACAGGGCCGAGCCGATCATTTTCGAAGACCAGCCGAGTTTGCCGGTCGGTCTGGTCATAGATGTTGGCAACCCGCACAAACGCGTTGAGGCCAAACAAGTCCTTGTGCTCGAATTGAACCGATCCGAAGCCGGGAAGGGAATTATTCGATGAGATCTCGTCGATCCTGAAGATCTGCGCGCTTCGGTTCTGCTCATAAGCCGTGGATACGGCATAGGGCGTGCCTGGGATATCCCAACGCAGCTCCGCAAACACGAAACTGACCTCGTCATCGAGCGTGTTTCGCCTGTCGCTGAAGCGCCGTTTCTGGCCTGTTAGCGGATCCACAACTTCGGAGAGTTGGGCGTCCGCTACAAGCTCTAGCTGCACACCATTCAATCCGAATTGGTCCAGGCGGAGCGTTGTATCCAACCGTACGCCAGAGAGCTGGGCGCTGTCGATGTTTCCCGGCCCTGTCAGACCATCTCCCAGGGGAACCTGGTCGACAAGGTCCTCGATTTCCTCGTGGAATACGGTGAACGTTGCCCCCCCTAGGTCCCCGAACTTTCGGTCGATCTGTAGCTCGAACCGCCAGGTCTGGTCCGGGACGATGGACCTGTTGCCACCCTCCTGGTTTTCATCGTTCAGATCTCGCGTCGAGACGAAATCGAACAAGCTCAGCTGTCCCACCTCCCGGTCTACCCGAAGTGTGGTCGTCAACGCGTCGCTGACTTCGTAGGTGGCTGCGATATAGCCTTTCGGGCGGATGAACTCATCAACATTACTATCGATCCCAACCTCTGACGCCAGCTCTGAGTACTCGCCTGCAAGTGACGCCTGGAGCGAGAGTTTTGGTGTGACCTGCCGCGTATGCGTGATGCTGATCTCGGAGCGGTTTTCATCGACGAGGACAGGCGTCGAACGGTCTTCGAGTTGAAAGGCGCCTGCCATGTCGGTCGTGAGGAAATCCGAGCCCGCGTCGAGCCGGTTGTAGGCCTGCTCCGCTGCGATCTGCCAGTCGCGGCCCACCCCAGTAGACCAGTCGTACTCCACTCGCCCGATGGCCTCGTTCTCGATGAAGTCCTGAACAAACCGAACCCCACTGGCGAGATCATTCGTGACGAGATCTCGTTCGATTACCTGGTTGGCGAACCGGCTGTCTTCGTGGCGATAATAGCCGATGAGCTTGAGCTTCCCACTCCGGAAGGGAAGCGCGTAATCGCCGCTGGTTTCAGAATTCCACTCATCCTCGCCGCCCCGGAAAACCCGGAAAATGTCGTCGCCGGCCGGGCGAAGCCGCGGACCGCGTAACCGCCGCGTGAAATTGAAGTCTGCGTAGGAAACGCTGAGATTTGCTTCGTGACCATTGGGCGGTGTCCAACCCAGCGCAATGGTGCCTTCGTTGAAGGCGTCGAGCCCCTCAAAGTCTTCGTCCCGGCGTTCAACAAGATTGCCAGCCGCATCGAATACGAATTCTGGACCGTTATTTCCAAATCGGTTTCCCGAAATATCAAGCCCGACCGTCCAGCTCAGATCCCCCAGTTTGCCCGACAGCGACGCCTCTCCCTCATTGTAACGCGGCTCGAGGCGTTCGCGGAGACGGACATTCCAGTCGAGGACGCCCGACAACCCTTCCCCGCTGGTCACGACGTTGACGACCTGGCCCGAAAGCCCAGGAATGCCGAGCGTTGAGGCGTCCACCAATTCGATGCGCAGAACCCGTTCGGCTGGGATGCGGCCAAGCACAGCGACGGCATCATTCGACTTGCCGCTGAGCCGCTCGCCATTGATGAGGACATTGCTCGACGCCTGGCCAAGCCCCCGCGACTGCTCGACCCGGTCAATCGAAAACCCCGGCACTTGTTCAACCATGTCCAGGGCCGTGACCGGCGAGAAGCGTTCGAAGTCGGCGGGCAGAAAGGCGATGCGTCCACCCGCTTCGGTCTCACCCGGTGCAGAAGCAGCGGCAAGCCGTTCCGCCTCGCCCGCATCGAGCACGGCTTGCGCGGCTGCCGGGAGGGATGAGAGTGCAGAAAAGGCAGCAAGATACGCCCAGTGCGTCGCCATGGGTGTCTCCTCGAACAGATCATCACTGATACTGCGGGCGAAAGAGGCGAAATTGCTCCCTATCACAAGGGGAAATCCCCATTTAGGGAAGAAAGACTACACGTGTGGTCAAGATGTCACGGCAACCGTAGCGTGAACGCGTTTGAACTGGCTCGGCGTCATTCCGGTTTTGGCCTTGAACGCCCGATTGAAGGGGCCGAGTGAGCCAAAGCCGCATGCCATCGCAACGTCGAGGATCGATTGCCCTGATAAAGCAGGATCGACCAGAAGCGCCTCTGCCTCGTCTACGCGGTAGGCATTGATCATCTGATTGAAATTGCCATAGCCGAGATCTCCCGTGATGCACTGGGTGACCTTGTAATCGGGCTGCCTCAGGCGCTGCGCGATATCAGCGACCTTGAGATCGGGATCAAGGAAGACCCGATCCTGCTCCAGCAAGGCGGTGAGACGTTTGGCGATTTCAGGGCGTGCCCGTGCCGCTGTCGCTTCCGCAGCCTCGTTCGCCCGCGCCGTCAGGATCCGGCGACGGTGCTGGAATGCAGCCGTGGCGCCGCAAAGGGCAATCGTCGCGAGGGCTGTGCGGGTCTGATCCTGGACGGCGGCAAATTCAGGGAGATCAACGACCAGCGACGCAGCCATCGTTGACAGGAAGCCAATGGCAACGATGAGGCGAAATTTCCGATGTGCCTGGTCGCGACGGATACCGTCTATCGTTTCCACAAAGGTCATGATCAGCATCGCAGATGCCATCAACCCCTGGATCTGCCGCAGGTACCCAAGGGCGCCAGACTGGGATCCTGACCCATCGAAATAAAGAACCACGCACGATGCATAAAACGTCGCGATAATGAGCCATGGCCAAAGGTCCCGATGGGCCCCTTCCCGAAATAGAGCACGGGCGAACATCCATGCCCAGCCACAGGGGATCAATCCTACCAGCGTGAGCAACACTCCGAGGATTGGGACGTCGAACAGAAACGACTGGTGCAGGACAAATGCAGCAATAGAGACGGAAAACAAAGCCCAACAGAGGAAAAGAAACGGTTGCTCACCCTTCGGCCACCACGGCATGGCAGGAGGCTTTGCGCTGGAAACTGTCGCCAGACCGATTGATGCTGAAACCATATCAAAGCCTCACGCGCTTTCCGAACGATAACAATAGCACGAAATCAGCTGAATTCACCGTTGTCGCTGGTCGATTTCGAAATCGGCAAGACAACGCGCACCAAAGATTTCCATCCGTGATCCCGGCAGCACGAAGCCGCACCGTCGAAAGGATCACTATGACCGTTGTCACCCATGAAATCCCAGGCAGCCCTCCAAGAGTTCGGCGCTTCGGTGCCGTCTGGCTCTGCATTGCCGGTTTTGGCCAGATTGCCTTTATCGGTTTCATCCTCCTTCACTACGGCCTCCCCACGGTGGCTGGGCAGTGGGAAGCCTGGAATGAGAAACCTCTGATCGATGGCCATAAGCCAGGGGACACGGGCGGAAACGTTGTTTTCATCCTGCATGTCCTTGGCGCGGCGATCATGACCGGCGCAGGACTGCTTCAACTCATTCCGGTGCTTCGGCGCCGGATGCCGAAGGTCCACCGGTGGTCCGGACGCACCTTTATCGCGCTGGCGGTGGGGATGGCATTGAGTGGACTTTGGCTCGTTTGGGTGCGCGGCACCTATCTCTCAATCCCAGCGGCAGTTTTTGTTTCGATCAACGCGATCATCATCCTCGTATGCTCGGGCTTTACTCTACAACGGGCGATGGTCCGGAAATTCGCTGAGCATGAGCGCTGGGCCCTGCGGGCATTCTTGGCGGCCAGCGGGGTTTGGTTTCTGCGGGTTGAGATGATGGCTTGGATGCTGCTCAATCAGGGTCCACGCGGCATGAATACCACCATGTCAGGGCCGGCCGACATCGGGATACAGTTCGGCAGTTTCATTCTGCCGTTGTTGGTTCTGGAACTCTATTTCCGTATGCGGGACAGGCGCCAGTATCGCATCGCTTGGCCGGCCGCCGCGGCCATGACCGCAATCATTGCGCTCACAGCCGTGGGGATTGCCGGGACCATCGCCTTCATGTGGATGCCGTATCTTTAATCTGCCTCGCCGCCGCCGCTTTCACGTTTCATGAACCTTCAGCGCCGACGAAAGGTGTGGTGGTGAGGAGTGCGGCAAATGACAAACGTCGCGGTGGTGTATGGCGGTTGGTCGTCCGAGCGGGACGTCTCAATCAGCTCGGGCACACAGATGGCGCGGGCCGCCCGTGCTGCCGGCTACGACATCACTGAGATCGATGCCAATCGGAGCCTCTCGAGCCAGATCGAAGCTGCGGCTCCTGACATCGTGCTGAACGGCTTGCACGGTCCCTGGGGCGAGGACGGCTGTGTCCAGGGCCTCTTCGAGGTGCTCGGCATTCCCTACACCCATTCTGGCGTGAGAGCTTCGGCGGTCGCCATGGACAAGCGCCTCTCAAAGGCGATCTTCAGACAGCACGGGCTCGAGATCGCCGAGGATGTTCCGGTGACCCGTGCCGAAGCGGCTGCGGCCCACCCGCTCAAGCCGCCTTACGTCATCAAGCCCGTCGCCGAAGGATCAAGCTTTGGCATCGTGATCGTGCGCGAAGGGAATAACGGCCCCAGCCAGGCGGTCCTGGCCGATGACTGGACCTATGGTGACGATCTCATGGCCGAGGAATTCATCCAGGGCCGCGAACTCACGGTCGGTGTCATGGGCGACCGCCCGCTTGGTGTAACAGAGATTATGACTTTACGAGAGTTTTACGACTTCGACGCAAAGTACGCTTCAGGCGGATCGCGTCATGCCTTTCCGGCAGACCTGCCCGACCAGATCACGCAGAAAGCCATGGATATGGCGCTCAAGGCCCATGAGGTTCTTGGATGCCGAGGTGTGACGCGGTCGGATTTTCGCCTGGATGAAAAGAATGACCGGCTCGTGATTTTGGAGACCAATACCCAGCCTGGCATGACGCCAACCTCGCTCGTTCCCGAGCAAGCCGCTGGAGTGGGGATCGCTTTCGAAGAGCTGGTGCGTTGGATGATAGAGGATGCATCGTGCCCAAGGTGAGTGCCTTCGATGACGACGATTTCGAAATCCCTGCCCGGCGGGCGGATGCGAATGTGTCGTCTGTTGTTTTTGGACTGATGATTATTGTCGCCCTCGTGGTCTCGGCGGCCGCCTGGATGGGTGGATCCATGGCCAAGGTCGAGGCCGGCATCGGCAATGCCCTCGACACCGTCGCCCGGTCGACAGGCCTTGCCGTTGATGACGTCGTTGTGCTCGGTCTCGATGGACAGCCGCGTCTCCGCGATGACATTCGCGCGGCGGCCATGGTCGAGCCCGGTGAGAATATGTGGCGCGCCGATCCCCACCGCATTCGCGCCCGGGTCGAGCAGACTGGCCGTGTTGTGAATGTCTCCGTCCACCGGCTGTGGCCTGATCAGGTCGTTATTACCGCAAGCCCCGCAAAACCGACCGCGCTCTGGCACGATGGCGGGAGCTGGCATGTGATCGACGGGCTTGGGCAGACCATGCAGAACGAACCGCCTGCTGCACATCCGACCCTTCTCAAGATTAACGGTCCAGGCGCCGATGCGGCCATGCCGGACCTGCAGGCCGCTCTTGACGCGGCGCCGAGCCTGCGCGGCCGGATCCAGATGGCCCAGTGGGTCGATGGGCGACGCTGGGACATTCTCATGCAATCGGGCCTTATTGTGCGCCTTCCGGGTAAGCCCCGTCTCGCCGAGGCCATCGAACGGCTCGAAACGCTCAACCGCCAGCACGCGCTTGTCGATCGACCGCTCAGCCTTGCTGATTTCCGGCTGCCCGATCGGATCTTCCTTCGGCCCTCCAAGGACACACGCTCACCATCCGCACAGGGAGAGGCCTGATGTCGTCCCTTTCCCAAAGACAGCGCGCCCGGAACGTTCTTTCCGATGGTGATGTGGTTGCTGCACTCGATATCGGATCGTCGAAAATCTCCTGCCTGATCGGCCGGATCAACCGGGGCTCAGCGGCCGGTGTTGCCTTCGCAGGCGCTGGACGGCAGCAATCGCGCGGGTTCCGGGCCGGCACAATCACTGACATTGATGCCCTCGAGCGCGCCGTCAGGCTCGCGGTCGAGGACGCCGAGCGCCAATCCGGCATTCGTATCGAACGCGTCCGTCTCGGCGTTACCGGTGCCAGCGTGCGCGCACGGCTGGTGACGGCGCACACCGAAATCGGTGGCCGGGAAATCGGCCTCCGGGATGTCCGCAGGATCCAAGCCTCTGCCCTCGCGCGCGGTGAGGAAAAGGGCCGGACGACGCTCAGCGCATGGCCTGTCGCCTACCGTGTTGATGAAACCGAGGGCGTTCAGGACCCATCGGGTATGCTGGCTAACCAGGTCAGCATTCTCATGTGCATCGTAACGGCGCCCACAAACCTCGTCCGCAACCTCGTTGAATGCACCGGTCGCGCCCATCTGAAGGTCGAAGCGGCGATCCCTTCTGCGATCGCCAGCGGTCTCGGGACCTTGATCGATGATGAGCGGGACAATGGCGCCATCTGCATCGATATGGGCGCTGGCGCCACAGCGATGTCGGTCTTCATTCACGGGGCCCCGGCCTGGCTCGACATGATCCCCGCTGGCGGCGCGCTTGTCACCTCAGACCTTGCCCAGGGCCTCGGCAGTACCTTCGCTGCGGCGGAACGGCTGAAGACGATCCATGGGCATGCCGATTACGAAGCACCAGGCCTCGCTGAGCGGATCGATTGTCCCTGCCTTGGCGATGATGGCCGCCTGACCGCGAATAAGCGTCCTCGCGAGGACCTTGTGCACGTGATCGCGCCCCGTCTCGAAGAGACTTTCGAACTGGTGAAGTCGCGGCTCGACGCGTCAGACATCAAGGGCGCCATGCCCCGCCGGGTCATCCTCACAGGCGGCGCGAGCTTGATCCCCGGCGTGAAGCCGGTGGCCAATCGCATCTTTGGACTGCCTGTCCGCCTCGGCCGCCCCCTCCATGCGGAGATGCTGGGGGAGAGTCTGAACTCTCCGGCTTTCTCAACAGCAGCAGGTTTGCTAGGCTTCGGGATCAACGGGTGTAGGGATGTGATGCAGTCAAGTCGGGTGCAGTCCGACGAGGCGCCAAGGGATGCGAGGCGAATGGTCAGTCAGGCCATGGATTGGCTGAAAGAGAATTTTTAACATATTCGAGCCGTATTTAACCCTGTTTTAGGCGGCTCGATCAAAGCTCAGAACGAGATGCCAAACTTCCGCGCGCGCGGTAGACTTCGAAAGGCAGGCCCATGACCGAAGAACTCAGACCCCGTATCGTTGTGTTCGGTGTTGGCGGGGCCGGTGGAAATGCCGTCGACAACATGATCGAAGCGAACCTCCAGGGCGTCGAGTTCGTCGTTGCAAATACCGATGCCCAGGCTCTGAATCGATCGCAGACAGATAACCGCATCCAACTGGGCCCCGATGTGACCCGCGGGCTCGGCGCAGGCGCCCGTCCCGATGTCGGCGCGTCCGCTGCGGAAGAGAGCATGGATGAGATTTCCAGCTATCTCGAGAACGCGCATATGGTGTTCATCGCCGCCGGCATGGGTGGCGGAACCGGCACCGGCGCGGCCCCCGTTATCGCCAAGGCTGCCCATGAGCGCGGTATCCTCACAGTCGGCGTCGTCACCAAACCCTTCGGTTTCGAGGGCGCTCGCCGCATGCAGATTGCCCAGTCCGGGCTCGAACAGATCCGTGGCGGGGTCGACACGCTGATCATCGTTCCCAACCAGAACCTTTTCCGCATCGCCAATGAGCGCACCACCTTCGCCGATGCCTTCCGCATGGCTGATGACGTGCTCTATTCCGGCGTTCGCGGCATCACCGACCTGATGGTGATGCCTGGCCTAATCAATCTCGACTTCGCCGACGTGCGCTCGATCATGACCGGCATGGGCTCTGCCATGATGGGAATGGGCGAGGCTGAAGGCGACCAGCGCGCCCTCGAGGCCGCCCGGGCCGCCATCGACAATCCGCTTCTCGACGATGTCACCATGGAAGGCGCCCGCGGGGTGCTGATCAACATCACCGGCGGCTATGACATGACGCTCTTCGAACTGGACGAAGCGGCAAACGAAATCCGCGCCCAGGTCGACGAGAACGCCAATATCATCCTGGGCTCCACGTTCGACCACGAGCTTGAGGGCAAGATCCGCGTCTCCGTCGTTGCTGCCGGGCTTGAAGAGAACAAAAGCCGGAAAGCCCCGCCGGAGCCTGCCCGCGCAACCATTGCAGCGGCTCAGCCTTCAATGGCCGAGCCCGCTGCACACGATCCAGTCCTGGCTGCCGAAGGGTCGCCTGATACCCCGGCGCCAATCGTCGTCACGCCGGCCGCAGATGGGATCGAGGACATGCTGGAACCCGCCCCAGTGGCTGCAGGGGCCGGTGCGGATGTCCCCACCATCATCACCGAACCCGACCAACGCCCGGACTTCCAGGGACGGGACCTGCCGCCTGCCCACATGGACGCGTTGATCGGGAATGATGCCATCCCGGCTGACCAGGCCTTTCAAGCGCACGCTACGCCTGAAAGCGACACACCCGCCGACGATGCTGCACCAACTGAAGTGCCAGAGCCCGCGGCACAGGAGACCTCCACCCCGGGCGCAGGATTTGCCAGCCTTTTCGGTTGGCGGCGGGACAACGGCCCGGCTGTCGTGGACCGTTCTGAAGCCGATGAAGAGACGGCACCTTCGGAAACAAAGGATTCCGGCGCGTCCCCCGCCGCGGCACCCTTCGACGATGCTGACCTGGAGATCCCGGCCTTCCTGCGCCGGTCGGCTAACCATTGAGTCATAATGCAGCAGTTCCACAGCCTGTGTAACAGCGTAAAAATGCCATAAAATCTCCTGATAACAGCGCTCTAATCGTTATTTGTGCGCTGCAATGCAATATCCTGAAACACTCCGTGTCTTGAGGTTGCCCGCGACGCACCGTTGATGCAGGGCTGTAAGCAGGAGGGTGGACCCTTGAGCGGCACGCAATTCCAACACACGCTCGCGAGCACAGCCATCTGTGCTGGTATAGGCGTTCACAGCGGCGAGCGGACCAAGCTGGTCCTGAAACCTGCCGCTGAAAACACCGGTATCCGGTTCGTCCGCACGGACGTCATGGGCCAGGGCCGCACCGTGATGGCCGTCGGAACCGCCGTCAGCGATGTCACCCTCTGCACAACCCTCACCAACGACGCTGGCGTAAGCGTTTCCGTCGTCGAGCATCTGCTCGCGGCCTGTGCGGGCATGGGGATCGATAATCTCATCGTCGAAATTGATGGCGTGGAAGTGCCGATCATGGACGGCTCGTCCCTCGTCTTTTGTGAATTAATCCAATCCGCAGGTCTACGTCAGCAACGGGCCAAACGTCGGCGCATTCGCATCCTTTCGGATATCTTCGTTGATGATGGAACACGCTGGGCAAGGCTTGCACCCTCAAGCGGCGATCATCTCACGCTGAATGCACGGATCGACTATGATAACCCGGCGATCGGCGTTCAGGACTATTCCGTCGAGCTGACCCCGGGCCGGTTCATGGCCGATATTGCCTTCGCCCGCACATTCGGCTTCGCACACGACGTGGAAAAGCTCAAAGCCATCGGTCTCGCCCGCGGCGGTTCCCTGGACAACGCCATCGTCATCGATGGCACCTCGGTGATGAATCCGGAAGGTCTGCGCTCGGTGGATGAATTCGTCCGGCACAAGGTCCTGGACGCGATTGGTGACCTGATGCTCGCTGGCGGCGCCATTGCCGGTGAGTACAGCGCGAACGAACCCGGACACAGCATTAACAACCAGTTGGTCCGTAAACTCCTGGCCATGCCCCAGGCCTGGTGCTGGGAGACCGGTTCCGAAGATATGCCCGCGGATCTGCGCGTCTCAGCGTGATTTAGACCGGGCGGACGCCCCTGTTGGCTCAAACCTAACAAACGCATAGTCTTTCTTAAGACCTCGGTACGAATCACCCGTGTCGAGGTAATCGTTTCTTTGCCCTGTTTTGCGACTGTCACTCCAACAAAAAAGACGCCGAGGCGTTGGTGGAGTGATGGTAATGGGACGCAAGCTGATTATTCAGATCCCGTGTTTGAACGAAGAGGAGACGCTCGCGCTGACCCTCTCTTACCTCCCGCGGGAGGTGCCAGGATACGATACGGTCGAATGGCTCATCATTGATGATGGTTCGACCGACAGGACCGTCGAGGTCGCGAAGGCAAACGGTGTCGACCACGTCGTATCCTTCCGCCACAATCAGGGGCTTGCGCGCGGCTTCATGGCGGGCGTGGAAGCGTGCCTGAATCTGGGTGCGGACACGATCGTCAATACGGACGCGGACAATCAATACGATGCCTCCTGCATCCCCAATCTAGTCGCCCCCATTTTGTCGGGCGAGGCGGAAATCGTTGTCGGCGAGCGACCCGTCATGGAAACCGCCCATTGGTCACCGCTCAAGAAGTCCCTCCAGCGTCTGGGCAGTTATGCCGTGCGCGTCGCGTCCAACACCAAGATTCCCGACGCGCCATCGGGCTTCCGCGCGATCCATCGTGACGCTGCCATGCGCATGTTTGTCTTCTCGGAGTATACCTACACCCTCGAGACAATCATCCAGGCGGGCCGGCGCAAGATGCGGATCACCTCGGTGCCGATCCGGACCAATGGCGAGACCCGGCCCTCCCGCCTGATGAAATCCATGCGCAGCTATATCCAGCGCTCATTGGTAACGATCCTGCGGGTGTTCCTCGCCTATAAGCCGCTTCGGGCATTCTTTACCGCCGGTGTGATCTTCGGAACGGTCGCAGCACTGATCGGCCTGCGCTTCCTCTGGTCCTACGCCACCGGCGACGGCGATGGGAAAGTCCAGTCTCTCATCCTCATGTCTGTCCTGGCCATGGCGAGCTTCATCAGTTTCGCCGTTGGCGTTATCGCAGACCTCCAAGCCGTGAACCGGACCCTCCTCGAAGACCTTCGCCTCCGTCTCATGCGGGCGGAATTGCGGACCGCGGAAGCCAGCGCATCGGGGCAGGATTTTGACGCGATCCGCGCAGCGCTCGTCGTTGGCGATCCCGCAAAGCGCTTCGACCCGAAATCACACCCCGAACCTGCCGCCAATGCCGCGACAAACGCGTCTGCGACCGGCACCTGATGGAGACCGACCGATGACGAACTCAGCTATTCCCGCCTATGACAACGTCTCCGGCAACTATTATGACAAGTATCACACCAAGAACCCCGTCGCCCGCTGGCTGATGGATGGCTTCTTCCGGTCGTTTGACGAACTGGTCGCAAAGTCAGGTGCCGAGCGCGCGTTCGAGGTTGGGTGCGGAGAAGGGCATCTCAGCTTGCGCATGATCGAGGCGGGCCTCTCTGTCAGTGGGATCGATCTCGAACAGGATGCCATCGAGCAGGCGAGAACCAACGCCTCTCTGGCGGGGATCTATGCCCGCTTCGAAGTGGAAGACCTCTACGGCCTGAACGCTGAGGAGCGCGCAGCGCCGCTGGTCGTCTGCTGCGAAGTGCTTGAGCACGTTCCAGATCCTGACCAGGCACTCGCGAAACTGGTCACCCTCGCAGATCCATGGCTGCTAGTTTCCGTGCCGAATGAGCCGCTCTGGCGGGCATTGAACATGGCCCGCGGCAAGTATCTCGCAGATTTCGGAAACACGCCTGGCCACATCCAGCATTGGTCGAGCCAGGGCATCGAGACCCTCGTGCGCCGCCACGCTGAAATTGTGGAAGTCCGTCAGCCGCTGCCCTGGACGATGATCCTCGCCCGAACGGACGGATGATCCCCGCCAATCCCCATGACGGGGCAGCCACCGGCACTGCAGCCCAATACCCGAGGCGCGCTTTCCTCGCCTCGGACGCACCGATCAAGGTCTGGGCTGAGCGCGCCGGCCTGCTCGTTGCGCTGGCGCTCACCATCTGGTTTGCCGCCTCGCTTATCATGGCCGATTGGGCTGGGCTTTCGGGCCTGTCACCCGTCCGGATCGTGATTGCCTGTGGGCTCGGCGCTTTTGCCTATGCCGGGCTCGGCGTCCTGTTGGTCCTTGCCTGGCGTAAGCTGCTCTTCGGCTTTGGTATCGATCCGGTCGGACATGGCCGGATCTATGCCCTGTCGCAGGCTTTCAAATATCTGCCCGGCAACGTCATGCAGTTCGCCGGCCGCCATACGATGGCCCGCAAGCTCGGCGCACCGCACCGCCTGCTCATCCTTGCAGCAGCGTCTGAAGCGCTTCTCCTCCTTCTGGCGGGTGCAACCACGTCATTGCTGGCAGGGCCCGGCCTCGCCGCCGGTATCTCCGCAACAACGGGACTGCCGGTCCCCAGTTTCGGAGTTCTGATCCCCGCCACCCTTGCGTTGCTGGTCGCGATGTTGAGTGTTGGCCGATGGCTGAAGCACCGCTTGGAGTCCAACGGGATCACATGGGCCGGACTGCGCACGCCCGCTCTCACCGCATTCGGCTTTTACCTGACGTTCTTCATTGGCTGCGGCTTCGTCGGCTTCTGGCTGATGGTCTTCGCCCTCGGTACTTCGGCTCCGATCCTGCTTTTGGTCGCTGGCGCTCTTGCTGTGTCCTGGACCATCGGCTTCCTCACCCCTGGCGCCCCTGCCGGGCTCGGTGTGCGGGAGGTCGTCCTGACCACACTTCTATCGCCTATTCTCGGTGCATCCGGCGCGCTCGCCCTCGCTGCCCTCTACCGCATCACTACGGTCGCCGGTGACGGCCTCCTCGCAGCGGCGGCCTTTTTCGGAACATCGCCCCACGCCGCACCGCTCAATCCCGTACTGGAGGCTGCGCGATGAGCACAGCAGCCATCCGGGAAAGCCAAAGGCAACCGGTCGCGCGACACCGCCTGACCGGCGCGGATGACGCCATCCCGCTTTGGGCGTGGAGCGTGTGGACGCTGTTGGTCATGGCCACCGCTGCCGTTTTCCCCTTCGACGCCAGCTATGATGTCGCCCACTACCATATCCACAATGGTTGGGCCGCCTGGAATGGCCGGATCGATCGCGACTTCGCGCCCGCCGACATGCACAGCTTCATCAATCCCGCCTACAACATGTTTGCCTGGTGGCTGATCGAGCGGCTTCCCGGTCCGGCGGTCAATGCGGTCCTGGCCATGCCCTCTGCCCTCATTCTTCCCGCGATCTATTACCTGGCCCGCACCTTTTCAGTGGTTCTCACCGGTGCGGCCTCCAGGCCTGTCTGCCTGTTCATTGCCTTTGTCGGCGCCCTTGCCGAAGGCCATTTCGGCGTCTTCGCTTCTATTCGGAACGATGCCTGGGGCGCGGCCGCCTTCATCGGTGCGCTTGCCCTTGTGATCACACCCAGCGGCCGTCTCGCCCCTTGGCCGCGCTTGGTGATTGCAAGCCTGCTCCTCGGCGCTGTGCTCGGCATGAAATTCACCAACCTGCCCTACGCCATCGCCTTCGGACTGTTCGTCACCCTTCTGGCAACGGACTGGCAACAGCGGCTGCGCGCGGTGATGATCTGCGCCGCTGCCGGTCTCGCCACCACGCTAGCCTTCGCTGCGCCCTACGCCTGGGTCCTGTTTGAGCGTTTCGGCAACCCTGTTTTCCCGATGGCCAACGGCTATTTCGACGCCCCCCTCGGCCCAACCAATTACGACGCCTACGCGAGACGCAAGCCCAACCTCCTGACGCTCCCGCTCTACCCCTTTGCTTTCACATGGAATAGCGAGATCATCGGCAGCGAAGACACCAAGGACGTGCGCTTCCTGCTCGCCTACCTGTCGGCCATCACGCTCGCGTCGCTGGCCGTTGTCCATGCCCCCAGCGGGCCCTCCAAGCACAGCGTTCGCCCAGTGATCGCCCTGTCCGTTGCGATCCTCAGCGCCATGGTCCTGTGGATGTCGAGCTTCTCGGTCCTGCGTTATCTCCTCGCGGCCTGGATGCTCGGCCCGCTCATGCTCGCCATCCTGCTCTGGACGATTACGCGCACGCCCGCATTCTCCCCACGGATCATGAGGCTCGGCGGGGCAGGCGGCTTGGCCCTTCTCCTGATGACAGACCTGGTGGGGGTTCGCCGCGCCCAATGGGAAAGCCCAACGGCGCCCTACGTCCAGGCCGATCTGGGCGACAGCGCCCGCTTCGATGATGCCTTCATCCTGTTTGCTGGAGACTATCCAAGCGCGTTCCTCGCACCGCTCTTCCCAAGCACAGCGACCTTCGGCGCCATCGTTCCCCAGGACTATTTCCGCCCCGCCCTCGAGAATTACCGGCCTCGCCTGCGGAGCGCTCTCGCTGGAAATCCCGACCGGCCCATCTACGCCGTTATGTTTGTCGACGACACGGCCCCTCCGCTCGATCGCGCCAGCGTCCTGGCGAAAATCGAGGCCCAGGAAGCGCTGGTCGGGGACCACGCGACGTGCGAGCCCCTGCCGAACAATTTCGATCTCGACCAGGGCGACTGGATTATCTGCCCACTCACCTGGGCCCCATGACAGCGAGGCCATGAGGCGTTACGCCCTCTGCCGTGACCAACCAATCCCACCGTAATCGCCGCCTCCCAACCTTCGTCGCCCGGGGGAGCCGAAAGCTGTCGGACCGCCAGAAAATCCTGATCGAGACACAGCTGCCGGCCCTCTCGATTCCGAGCGCCCTGCCAGGCACCCTCGATCCTGCGTCCCTCTTCGACCCCCCGGTTTCCGAAACCTGGCTGGAGATCGGGTTCGGCGGCGGGGAACACCTGATCGGCCAAGCCGCCCGAAACCCGGGTGTCGGCCTCATCGGCTGCGAACCCTTCATCGACGGCGTCGCAAAAGCACTCACCGCCCTCGACACCGGCGGCCACAGTAATATCCGGCTCCATCTTGGCGACGCGCGCGACGTCGTGGATCGCCTGACGCCCGCCAGCCTCGCCCGAGTCTTTATTCTCTTCCCCGACCCCTGGCCCAAACAGCGCCACCATAAGCGGCGTCTCATCAAGGACCTTTTCCTCGACGACCTCGCACGCGTTCTCGCCCCGGGCGCCTCCGTACGATTTGCCACCGACGTTCGGCACTATGCCGACTGGGCCATGGTCCGTTTCCATCGCCATCCGGCCTTTGAATGGCACGCGGCGACAGCTGCTGACTGGCGTCGTCCCCCGGGCGATCACATCACGACCCGTTACGAAGCCAAAGGGCTCGGCGACATCGCACCGGTCTACTTTGACTTCACCCGAGCGCCTTGACCGGCACGGACAGCGTTTTCTCCGATCCGCGCAATATCCAACAGTTATCAAATGAATTTTGCCCCGTGACGGTCGACCGGAACGGCGCATTTCCCACGCGTCTCCCTCCAGAGCACCCAATTTCCTTGACCACGTCACCGTTTCATGCGCTTTTCCGGCCATCGACTACGGTCGGTCTGAATGCCAAGACCCCGCAGACCGGCGGCCTCGACTTCACCATTCCGTACTCGACATACCCCCGCGACCGCCTTGCACGGTGCAAGGTCAAGGCGCGGCAAGACGGAAAGGCCAGTCCATGGCAACCGGCAAAGTCAAATGGTTCAACACCGAAAAGGGCTATGGTTTCATCCAGCCCGAAGAAGGCGGCAAGGACGTGTTCGTGCACATCTCCGCGGTTGAACGATCCGGGCTCCAATCGCTCCAGGAAGACCAGCAGGTCGAGTACGAACTCTACACCGACACCCGTCGGAACAAGACCTCCGCTGTCGACCTCAAGGTCCTCTAATCCAGGACCGGGGGTGACAGGCCCCCACCGTCGGCTTATATAGATACCAAGTCGAAACATATCGGCGGCGGCCCCGGAAACGGAGCCGCCGCTTTTCGTTCCGGCGGCCCCCTCCTGCCCGATGCCCCCTTTTGCCCACACGCCCCGCAACCCAAACCCAAACCGCCCACGTCCACACAACCAGAGCCCCAAACCGTGATCGCCCTCTCCGCCCAGGAAAAACGCATCCTCGAGATCATCGCCCCCGCTGCCGGTGGGATCGGGATGGAGATCGTGCGCGTACGGATCACCGGCGGAAAGCGGCCCGGTCTCCAGGTCATGGCGGAAAAAGCGGGCGGTGCGCCGACCGATGTCGAAGACTGCGCCGCGCTTTCCCGTGTCATCGGCCCGGCGCTGGAAGCTGACGATCCCATCGACGGCGCCTACACGCTAGAAGTCTCGACCCCCGGCATCGATCGCCCGCTCACCCGGCCCGGCGACTTTGCAGCCTGGGAAGGCCACCTTGCGAAGATCGAGCTGGCCATGCCGCTCGATGGCCGGCGCCGGTTCCAGGGTGTTATCGCACGCGAGACCGAGGACGGTGTCCATCTCCAGCTCGAAGACGAGACCGAGCTGGTCGCCCATGTCCACGAGATGAGCAAGGCCGCCCTCATCCTCACCGACGCCCTGATCGACGACGCCCGCGGGCGTGGCGGTCTCCCGCCCCAGCCCGAAGAAGAAGACGATGACGGCGTCCCATCCGCCAGCACAACCACCAACACCGCCCCTTGAGAAACGCCCAACCCGAGCCCCGAACCCCCAAGCCCATAATCCCCGAGGACCCCGCCCATGAGTACCGCCGGCATTTCCGCCAACCGCCTCGAAATCCTGCAGATCGCGAAGGCCGTCGCCGAAGAGAAGGCCATCGACAAGCAGATCGTCATCGACGCCATGCAGGAGGCCATCCAGAAGGCCGCCAAGTCCCGCTATGGCCAGGAGCACGATATCCGGGCGATCATCGATGCGGAAAACGGCGAGCAATCGCTCTGGCGGATCCAGACCGTCGTCGCCGACGAAGAGATCGAGGACGAGTCCCAACAGCTCACCCTGACCGACGCCAAGAAGATCGACGCCAGCCTCGAGATCGGGGACGAAATCAAGGAAGAGCTTCCACCCTTCGACTTTGGCCGTGTCGCCGCCCAGACCGCGAAACAGGTCATCATGCAGAAGGTCCGCGATGCCGAACGCGACCGCCAGTATGAGGAATACAAGGACCGGGTCGGAGAGGTCATCAACGGCGTCGTCAAGCGCGTCGAGTACGGCCATGTCATCGTCGACCTAGGACGCGCCGAAGGCATCATCCGCCGCAATGACGGCATCCCGCGCGAGAACTTCCAGCCCAACGACCGGGTACGGGCGTTCCTCTATAAGGTCAGCCGCGAGGTCAAAGGCCCGCAGATCTTCCTTTCCCGCGCCGCGCCAGACTTCATGGTCCGCCTGTTCGCCCAGGAGGTGCCAGAGGTCTATGACGGGGTCATCGAGATCAAGGCCTGTTCGCGAGATCCCGGCTCCCGGGCAAAGATCGGCGTGATTTCCAACGACAGCTCCATCGATCCCGTCGGCGCCTGTGTCGGCATGCGCGGCGCACGGGTCCAGGCCGTTGTCGGCGAGCTGTCCGGCGAGAAGATCGACATCATTCCCTGGAGCTTCGATGACGCAACCTTCATCGTGAACGCGCTCCAGCCGGCAGAAGTTTCCAAGGTGGTCCTCGACGAAGAGGAACAGCGCGTCGAAGTCGTCGTCGCCGATGACCAGTTCCCCCTCGCCATCGGTCGCCGGGGCCAGAATGTCCGCCTCGCCTCACAGCTCACGGGATGGCAGATCGACCTGATCACCGAGAGCGACGATTCCGAACGCTACCAGGCCGAATTCCAGGCCCGGACAGAGCTCTTCATGAAAGCGCTCGACGCCGACGAGACCCTCGCCCAGCTCCTGGCGTCAGAAGGTTTCGAAACCGTCGAGGAAATCGCCTACGTGGCGCCAGAAGACTTCCTCAGTATCGAAGGCTTCGACGAGGAAGTCGCCTCCGAAATCCAGGAGCGGGCCCGTGAGTTCCTCGATCGCCTCGCCCGGGAGAACGACGAGAAACGCCGCGAACTCGGTGTCGAAGATGCCGTCATGGATCTTGAGGGCATGACACCCGCCTTCGCCGTCAAACTCGGCATGGACGATATCAAGACCGTCGACGATGTGGCCGGTCTCGTTCCCGACGATATCACCGGCTATCGCGAGCCCGGCCCGGATGGCAAACCGCGCTGGGTCGAGGGGCTGCTGAAGAAGGGTGAGATGCGCAAGGACGATGCCCAGCTTTTCGTCATGAAAGCCCGCGTGGTCGCCGGCTGGATCGAGCCCGAAGCGCTGGAAGATCTCCAGGCCGAGATGGCGGCCGAAGAGCTCGCCAACGAGATGGATCTCTCCGAAGAGGACAAGGCACTTCTCGCCCTCGGCGAACTCGGCGGCGGCGATGCGGCAGAGGAAGCGGCCAGCGATGCCGATGCCCTGTTCGATCTCGATGCCCTCAAGGAGCTTGGCGAACAGCCCGAAGCCTGACGGGCCGGCCGCCACAAGGATCGTGAAAGGATAATTCCCATCCTCGAAACCCGGAAACATACCAAGGATCCGACCCGGCAGTGCGTGGCCACGGGCGCACGCTTGCCGCAATCGGCCATGGTCCGTTTCGTAGCCAGCCCGGATGGGGATATTTTCCCCGATGTCACGAACAAGCTGCCCGGCCGCGGTGTCTGGCTCACCGCCCAGCGGTCGGCCCTCGAGACGGCTGTGAAACGCGATGCGTTCTCGCGAAGTCTCAAGCGGAAAGTGGCCACCGATCCAGGGATCGCTGCGCACGTTG
The DNA here is from genome assembly GCA_038745855.1 of Pseudomonadota bacterium. Taxonomy (GTDB): domain Bacteria; phylum Pseudomonadota; class Alphaproteobacteria; order Caulobacterales; family Hyphomonadaceae; genus UBA5336. The sequence goes on from JBCDLC010000023.1 coordinate 46,713, forward strand.
AGGCCCTGCTTCTCAAGCGATGTCAGGGTCTTCTCGGCATGGCCAAGCGCAGCGGCGATATCATTCTCGGTTTCGATCAGGTCCGCGCAGCGCTCAGAAAACGGCGCCCGGCCTGTCTTCTGGAAGCCAGCGATGGGGCCCAGGATGGGCGGCAAAAGGTGTACGCGCTGGCGAAGGCATTATATGGAGACCTGAATGTAGCAGGCGCGTTAACGTCTGAGGAATTAGGCATGGCCTTCGGACGCACTCGTGTGATACACGGTGCGCTTCAGGCCGGTGCACTGGCCGCGGCATGGTCACATGCCTACGGTCGGCTCGCCGGTTTTCGGCCTGCCCCCGAAGATCACTGGTTCTCTGCTGGCGATCGAAAGGACAATCCGGAACGCACATAGCGGCCCGGGACTAATTGGTATTTGGAGCGCATGAGCGACACGAAAGAAACAGGCGGACGCAAGCCCCTTACGACACGGGGATCCTCGGGCACGGTGAAGCAGAGCTTCAGCCATGGTCGGTCGAAGCAGGTCGTCGTCGAGAAAAAGAAGAAACGCCCGATCGGTCCAGGCGGCGCAAGCGGCGGCGGTGGTGGCTCCACCGCATCTGGAGCGGCCTCAAGCGCGTCTGGAAAACCGGCGGGCGGATCCCAGCAATCCAAGCTCGCTGCCCTGGCGAAAAAGCTCGGCATCACTGAAGCGGAACTGATCGCCCGCCAAAAGGTCCTGATGCAAAGGAAGGCTCAGGAGGAAGAACGGGCCGCCGAAGCAGAGAAGGCAAAAGAGGCCCAGGCCCGCCTGCGCAGCGAGCAGGAAAGGAAGATCCAGGAGGTCAAGGAGCGCGAGGAGGCTGAAGCCCGGCGCAAGGCCGAGGAAGAGCGCCGCAAGGCCGAGGAAGAGGCCGCCAAGGCCCGCCCAGCCGACCGGGGTAAGCCCGCTGCGAAACGTGGGCCCAGTGGCGCGGCAGAGCCCGGACCGGCGCCCGATCCCGACGCCCTCGCCGGCGGTGGCCGCATCAAGCGCGGCCGTGACCGCGATCGCGACGACCGGTCCGACCGGAATTCCTCTCGCCCCCGCGGCGGCAGCGAACGGCGCCGGGGCAAGCTCACCATCGCGGCCGCCCTCGGTGATGACGGCGAGCGCCAGCGCTCACTGGCCTCCGTGCGCCGCGCCCGGGAACGGGAACGCGAGCGGCGCAGTGGCGGTAACGATTCCCGCGAGAAGGTCTCCGTCGAAGTCACCCTTCCCGAGACCATCACGCTCCAGGACCTGGCAAACCGTATGAAGGAACGCGTCGCAGACGTCGTGAAGTTCATGATTTCCCAGGGCGAGATGATGCGGGCCAACGACATCATTGATGCCGATACCGCCGAGCTCATCATCGAAGAATTCGGGCACACCACGAAACGCGTCTCCGAAGCAGACGTCGAGATCGGTCTCGAAGGCGAAGTCGACGCACCGGAAGATCTCAAACCGCGCGCGCCTATCGTCACCATCATGGGCCACGTCGACCACGGCAAGACCTCGCTGCTCGACGCGCTACGCTCGACAGATGTGGTCGCGGGCGAGGCCGGCGGCATCACCCAGCATATCGGCGCCTACCAGGTGAAGCTCAAATCCGACGACAAGATCACATTCCTCGATACGCCAGGCCACGCGGCGTTCTCGGCCATGCGCGCCCGGGGGGCAAACGTGACCGATATCGTCGTCCTCGTCGTGGCCGCCGATGATGGCGTCATGCCCCAGACCATCGAGGCCATCAATCACGCGAAGGCCGCCGGCGTCCCCACCATCGTGGCCGTCAACAAGTGTGACAAACCGGATGCCGAGCCGCAAAAGGTCCTCACCGACCTCCTGCAGCATGACGTCCAGGTCGAGGCCATGGGCGGCGACGTCCCGGCCGTCGAAGTGTCTGCCCTCGAGAAGATGGGCCTTGGTGACCTTACTGAAGTCATCACCCTCCAGGCCGAACTGCTCGAACTCAAGGCCAATCCCAATCGGCCGGGCGACGGCATCGTGGTCGAGTCCCAGGTCGACAAGGGCAAGGGCCCGGTTGCCACGGTCATCGTCAACCGGGGCACCTTGCGCCGGGGCGATATCGTCGTCGCGGGCACCCAATGGGGCAAACTCCGCGCCCTCAACGACGAGCGTGGCCGCCAACTGAAGGACGCCGGTCCAGCATTGCCGGTCGAGATCCTCGGTCTGGATGGCGCGCCCGAGCCCGGTGATCCGTTCTACGTGGTCGATACCGAAGCCCGCGCCCGCGAAATCACCGAATACCGGGTCCGGGCCAAGCGCCAGAAGCAAGGCAAGGCCGGCGCCGCGGCCCGCGCCTCCCTCGATCAACTCCTCACAAAGCTGAAGGACGGCGCCGTCGAGACCCGCGAGCTTCCCCTCGTGGTCAAGGCCGACGTCCAGGGCTCTGTCGAGGCGATCAGTCAGTCGGTCGAGAAGATCTCCACCGATGAGGTGCGTGCCAATGTCATCCACGGCGCGCCCGGCGGTATCTCCGAAAGCGATGTCCTGCTCGCCCAGTCGTCGGGCGCCCCGATCCTCGCCTTCAACGTCCGCGCCAACAAACAGGCCCGCGACCTGGCAGAGCGCGAAGGCGTCGAGATCCGCTACTACAGCGTTATCTACGACCTGATCGACGATGTGAAAGACACGCTTTCTGGCCTGCTTGCGCCCGAAAAACGCGAGACATTCATCGGCTATGCCGAGATCCTTGAGGTCTTCAACATCACCAAGGTCGGCAAGGTGGCAGGCTGCAAGGTCTCCGAGGGCGTTGTCCGCCGCGGCTGCGGCGTCCGTCTCCTGCGTGACGATGTCGTGATCCACGAGGGCAATCTGAAGACGCTCAAACGCTTCAAGGACGAAGTGCCCGAAGTCTCCAGCGGCATGGAATGCGGTATGGCGTTCGAGCGTTACGAAGATATCCGCCAAGGCGACAAGATCGAGTGCTTCACCGTCGAGGAAATCGAGCGGCGCCTCGAATAGGGCGCTGCTGCAAGGGGCCAACAGGCGCCGGCGAACACATCCGCTGGCCCGTACCAGCCTCGCTTGCGCCGATACCGCCGCTTAGACGGTCAGCATAGACGCCAGCGCATTGAGCTGATCCGCACGAAACCGCGTGGCCACGCCCGTGTCTGCCATGACCGGAAACGCGTGTATCGCGCCCGGATAGGAGACAAACTCCACCGGCGCACCCGCCTTCACGAGGCGCGACGCATAGTCGAAATTCTCGTCGAGGAAGAGATCCAGCGACCCCGTGAGGATCGTTGTGGGCGGCAGTCCCGACAGATCGGCGGCAAGGCTCGGAGAAAACCAGCCAACCCGCCCATCAGACAGGTCATACGCGCCGCGCAGGGCGCTCCAGCCGAATTGGTTATGCCCCCGCGTCCAGATGAATTCGCCCACGGCAGGATTGCCATAGGGATCATCGGGCCCGCCCGTTCGGTGGTCGAGCATGGGAAACACCAGGAGCTGCCCTGCCAAGGCCGCGCCGCCCCGGTCCCGGGCGTAGAGCGCCGTCGCTGCGGCCAGTCCGCCGCCGGCACTATCGCCCAAAGCCACCACACGGGTTGGATCCACGTCCAGCCCAGACGCAGGCGAAACCATCCACGACAGCGCCGAATAACAGTCTTCGAGCGGCCCAGGGAACGTCGTTTCCGGCGCCAACCTGTAGTCCGGCCCGACGACAACACAGTCGAGCGCGCGCGCCATGTCGGCATTCGCTGCGGCGTTCATTCCCGGCGATCCCATGACCATGCCGCCACCATGAACATGCAGAACGGCCGGCTTTTGCGCGCCAGAATCTGCCCCAGACATTGGACGTGTCACCAGAACAGGGATGTCCGGTCCGCCCGCGACGCTTGGCACGTTCCGGGTCTCCTGAACGACCCCCGTCAGGTCCAGCGCCGCATGCGCCATCTCGGCTTGTGCGTCCATCATGGCCCGAAACTGCGGCAACGTCTCCGCGTCCAGCGGCAGGGGCGAGGAAAGCTCGAGCATGGGCAACAATTCAGGATCGATGAGGTGCCGCGTTCCACCTTCAAGCGCGCTGTTTATTCCTGCCATTTTTGTTTCCCTCTCAGCCAACGCGCCTAAGCCCAAACACACCTGAAATCAAAACTTATCCCACACTTTTCACGCGCACCACCCTGTAATCCTTGAAGTCCCCCTAAACTTATCCTCCCCCTCTGGTGCGGTGGTATACTGCCCTCAAATGTCGAACATCACCGACACCATCGAAGAGCTGCGCCCCTTCGGCGAACAGCTATACACCCGCGTGATCGGCCGGGATGATCTCCATCTCGCGCCCGACTTCCTCACGCGCGCTGCGGCCGCACGCCTCAAGGCTGGCATCGCCATGCTCGAGTCCTGGATCCGCCGCGTCCTGATCCTCCTCGCCCTCGAGATCGAGCCCACCCTCTCAAACGACGA
>JBCDLC010000024.1:0-47095 GCA_038745855.1 Pseudomonadota bacterium
CCGAAGCGGAGCTAAAACTACAGTCCTGAGCCCGCGTCCACGCGAAAAAAGGGCCAGAATCCAAACCAGCGCCCCGTATCGACGCAAAGCGTCGCAAGGCCGACCGGCCGCCGGCGCAACTGCGCCGCCCCCGCGGAGGCGCCGCGCGCCGTGAGCGACATAAAAAAGCCCGGAGCCCAGCGGAGGATCAAAGCACAGAGATTCAGATCTCCAGGACGATCTTCCCAAAGTGTTTCTGGCCGATCTGGTGGGCGAAGGCGGCGGAGATGTCGCCCAGCGCGAACGTGTCGCTGATGATCGGCTTGAAACCGGCCGCGTCGATGGCGGCGATCATGTCTTCCTGGTCATCGCGCGAGCCAACGGTGATGCCCGCCATTGTGAGATTCTTCTGGAAGAACATGGCCGTTGCGACTTCGCCCGAGATGCCCGTGAGGACACCGATGAGGGAAATATGTCCGCCCGTGCGGCACGCGTCGATCGACTGGTTCAGCGTTCCGGGCCCACCGATCTCCACGACCTCATGGACGCCGAGGTCGTCGGCCATCTCGCGCGCGGCTTTCCCCCACTCGGGGGTCTCGCGGTAGTTGATGACATGGTCGGCGCCCAGGGCCTTTAGCTTTTCGAGCTTTTCCTCTGACGATGATGTCGAGATCACCCGGGCACCCGCCGCCTTGGCGAGTTGCAGGGCGGCGATGGACACCCCGCCCGTGCCCTGGGTCAGCACCCAGTCGCCGGGTTTGATGCGCGCCTCGACCATCAGCGCTCTCCAAGCGGTGAGGGCTGCGCAGGGGAGTGTTGCCGCTTCGGCATCGGTGTAACCCTTGGGATACCGGGTGAACGCAGTTTCCGGCATGACAACATATTCGGCGGCGAAGCCGTCCACATGGTCGCCGGGGACGCCGATCTGCTTCCACATCTCGGCCCGGCCGCCGATCCACTGGGGGAAGAAGGTCGAAAGGGCGCTGTCGCCTGGTTTGAACCGGGTCACGCCCGGGCCAACGGCCTCAACGCCGCCGGCGCCATCGGACATGGGAATGCGCCCATCTGCAGCGGGGATCATCCCGGAGACGACGGCAAAGTCGTGGAAGTTCAATGATGAAGCCCTGACCCGTACAAGGATTTCGCCCGGCCCGGGCGTTGGGTCAGCTCTGTCTTCGATCACGATCTTGTCGAGCCCGCCCGGGGCTTTTACCGCTGCAACCTTCATGTTTGCTCCTCCCGCTGGTTTGGCCGATGAACAGGTCGGCTTGCCTTGGGGAAGTCAAGTCAATGCAGGGCCGTTCAGGCAAGCGTCCGCAACGCGTCTGCGAGGTCGGTGCGCTCCCAGCTGAACGTTCCGTCCGCGCCTGCGTCCCGGCCGAAATGGCCGTAGGCGGCGGTGGGACTGTAGATCGGCTTGTCGAGCGCGAGGTGATTTCGGATCCCGCGCGGCGAGAGGTCGAACAGGTCCCGAAGCGCGCTTGCGATCTTCGCCTCGTCGGCCTTGCCGGTGCCAAACGTGTCGACAAAGATCGATAGGGGTTGGGCGACCCCGATGGCGTAGGACACCTGGATGACACAGCGTTCGGCAAGGCCGGCCGCAACAACGTTCTTGGCGAGATACCGCGTTGCGTACGCCGCCGACCGGTCGACCTTGGAAGGATCCTTGCCGGAAAACGCACCACCGCCATGGGGTGCGGCGCCGCCATAGGTGTCGACGATGATCTTCCGGCCGGTGAGACCTGCGTCGCCATCGGGCCCGCCGATGACGAAACGCCCGGTGGGATTGACGTAGAACTTGTCTTCCGGCGGGAACCAACCGTCTGGCAGCACCGATTGCACGATCGGGCGAACAAGTTCCCGAAGGCCTTCGAGCGTGGCGCTGTCCTTGTGCTGGGTCGACACGACCACGGCGTTGACCCCGACGGGTTTGCCGTCCTCATAGCGCAGGGTGACCTGGCTCTTCGCATCGGGCTCGAATTCCGGACGCTCGCCAGCGTGGCGCTGGTCGGCCATCTTCTTGAGGATCTGGTGCGAGTAGACAAGCGGAGACGGCATCATCTCGGGCGTCTCGTCGGTGGCATAGCCGAACATGATGCCCTGGTCGCCGGCGCCCTCATCGGAATAAAGGCCCTGGCCGGCCTCGACGCCCTGGGCGATTTCAGCGGACTGGCCGTGCACGAAGTTCTGAACGTCCATCTTCTGCCAATGGAAGCCGTCCTGCTCATATCCGATCCGCTTGACGACGTCCCGAGCCGCCGCGTTCATCTCCTCTTGGGTGACAACGGCGCCATTGTTGGTCCGCACTTCGCCGGCCAGAACGACCCGATTGGTGGTCGTGAGGGTTTCTACGGCGACCTTGGCAGTCGGGTCCTTGGAGAGGAAGAGATCCACCACAGCGTCGGACACCTGGTCCGACACCTTGTCCGGATGGCCTTCGGAGACGCTTTCGGATGTGAAGTCGTAACTCGTCTGCATGGTGATCCCCGCGGCCTAGTAGCGATAGTGCTCGGGCTTGTAAGGCCCGGTCTGCTCGACGCCGATATACTCGGCTTGCTCGCCGGAAAGTTGGGTCAGCTCCACGCCGAGTTTTTCGAGGTGCAGGAGCGCGACCTTCTCATCGAGGTGCTTGGGCAGCGTGTAGACCTTGTTCTCGTATTGGTCGCCGCGTTGGTGGAGTTCGATCTGCGCGAGCGTCTGGTTGGTGAAGGACGCCGACATCACGAAGCTCGGATGACCCGTGGCATTGCCGAGGTTCACCAGGCGGCCTTCGGACAGGAGGATGATCCGTTTGCCGTCCGGGAAGGTGATCATGTCGACCTGGGGCTTGATGTTGGTCCACTCGAAGTTGCGCAGGGCTTCGACCTGTATCTCATTGTCGAAGTGGCCGATGTTGCAGACAATGGCCATGTCCTTCATCTGCCGCATGTGATCGACGGTGATGATGTCCTTGTTGCCGGTCGCTGTGACGAAGATGTCGGCGCTCGGCGCCGCTTGTTCCAGCGTCTTGACCTCGAAACCGTCCATCGCTGCTTGCAGGGCACAAATCGGGTCAACCTCCGACACAGAGACCCGGGCGCCAGAGCCTGCGAGCGACGCAGCCGAACCCTTGCCGACATCGCCGTAGCCCGCAACGAAGGCGGTCTTGCCCGCCATCATGACGTCGGTGCCGCGGCGGATCGCGTCCACCAGACTCTCCTTGCAGCCGTACTTGTTGTCGAATTTCGACTTGGTTACGCTGTCATTGACGTTGATCGCCGGGAACGCGAGTTCGCCCTTCTCGGCCATCTGGTAGAGGCGCATCACACCCGTGGTGGTCTCCTCCGAGACGCCCTTGATGCCCGCCTTGGTCTTGGCGAACCAGCCTGGATTGGCGGCCATCCGTTTCTTGATCTGCGCGAAGAGGAACTCCTCTTCCTCGGTGCTGGGATTGTCGAGCACCGATGCATCGGCCTCTGCCTTCTCGCCGAGCACGAGATAGAGCGTTGCATCGCCGCCATCGTCGAGGATGAGGTTTGGCGCCCAGCCGTCCGGGCCGTGGAAGATCCGGTCGGCGAAGTCCCAATATTCCTCCAGCGTCTCGCCCTTGTGCGCGAAAACGGGCGTTCCCGCATCGGCGATGGCCGCGGCCGCATGATCCTGGGTCGAATAGATGTTGCACGAAGCCCAACGGACCTCGGCGCCCAGCGCTTCGAGCGTCTGAATCAGGACCGCGGTCTGGATCGTCATGTGCAAGGAGCCGGCGATGCGGGCGCCCTTGAGCGGCTGGCTCGGGCCGTACTCTTCCCGGGCGGCCATGAGACCTGGCATTTCGGTCTCTGCAATGGCGATTTCCTTGCGGCCGAACTCCGCCAGGGAAATGTCTGCAACCGCGTAATCGTGCGACATATCAAAAGTCCTTTATATGAATTCCTGCGCGTGGTTAGCAGAGGGTAAGAGACCCCTCAACCGAATTCGCTTCGCACATGCAGCTTGTTACTGCCCCCCCGGCAGGGCTACCGGCTGCGACGCGCCGCTGGATTGGTGGTCTATGGATGGAAAGGGCGCGCGCCGTGCCGCGATTTTCAGTGATCTCCGTCGCCTACGGTCTCGAAGACCGCGCGAATCGCACGTTTCTGCAGAACGCTGTCGACAGCCTCGCGCGGCAGACGGACCGCGATTTCGAGTTCATCCTCGTCGACAATTCCGAGACAGATGGCGGGCTTTCGGACCTGGATGTTTCGGGAGTGCCGCGTGTCCGGATCGTTCCCTGGAGCGGCAATCACGGCTTTGCGAAGGGCAATAATCTCGCGGCAGGGATGGCAGAGGGTGACTGGCTCATCCTGCTCAATCCCGATGCAGTGGCGGATCGCGATTGGATTTCAGAGATCGGCCGGGGCATTGCGCGGTATCCTGTTGTCTCGATGTTTGCGTCGCTTCAGGTGAGCCTCGAAGACTCCCAGACGCTTGATGGCGCGGGGGACGCCTATTTCGGGCCGGGTTTCGCATGGCGGGGGGGCTTCGGGCGTCCTGTTTCGGAAGTGCCTGGGGAAGGGACGTGCTTCAGTCCCTGCGGTGCTGGCGCCGTTTATCGACGAGACGCGTTCCTTGCTGTTGGCGGATTTGATGAGGATTTCTTCTGCTTTGGCGAGGACACAGACCTGGCCTACCGGCTGCGGCTGCAGGGGCAGTGTTGCGTGTTTCTGCCCGGCGCCAGGATACAGCATGCTGGCGGTGGGGTCTCGGGCCGGGTGAGCGACTTTGCGGTTCGCCATGGTGCGCGGAACCGGATCTGGGGGTATGTGAAAACGACACCGCCCCTTTTGCTTTGGCTGACCCTGCCGCTCCACATGGTGTTCACGATCGCGATTTTGGGTCGAGGCCTCATGACGGGCCGGTTCAACGCGACACTTGGCGGTATCCGGGAGGGTCTTTCTGGACTTGGGACCATGCTGGCCAAGCGAAAGGGCATTCAGGCGGAGCGGACCGCATCCAGCGCACAGCTTGCGAAGGCCATGGCTTGGAATCCGCTTGCCATGCTGGGCCGGAAGGTGGATGTGCGGCCGGTGAAGCGCTGACCTCACAAAAGCCTTCAATACTCGCCTAGTCTTTGACTTGGCGAGCTGGGCGCGCTCGCTTAAGGCGAACCCGGCTGGCCGGTTTGGGCCGACTTGGGGCCGATTGGACGAGGAGACAGGGACCATGTGCGGTATTGTCGGAATTGCCGGAACGAAACCTGTTCGAAGCCGTCTGCTGCGCGGGCTGCGTCGGCTCGAATATCGCGGTTACGATTCGGCGGGCCTTGCGATCCATACCGAAGTGGGCCTCCAGCGCCGACGCGCGCCCGGCAAGATTGCGAACCTGGAGGCCGTTATCGACGATACGGCGTTCGAGGGGTTGACCGGTATCGCTCACACGCGCTGGGCAACCCATGGCGCACCGACCGAGGCCAATGCCCATCCTCACAGCGCGGGCCCGGTTACGATCGTCCACAATGGGATCATCGAGAATTACCAAGCGCTGAGAGAGAGATTGGCGACAAGGGGCCACGCATTTGAAAGCGAAACCGATAGTGAGACCATCGCCCATCTGCTGGCCGCCGAGATTGATGGTGGCGCGAGCCCGCAAGCCGCGATGGCGGCTGTGTTGCCGAAGCTCGAGGGTGCTTTCGCGCTGGCTGCGATCTTCGAAGGACATCCAGACCTCATACTCGCCGCCCGGAAGGGTGCGCCGCTTGTCATCGGATTTGGCCGCGGCGAGATGTTTCTCGGCTCTGACGCGATTGCCCTTGCGTCTCTTGCGCCGGAGATCGCGTATCTAGCAGAAGGAGACTGGGTGGAGCTTACCGCCAGCGGTGCAGTTATCCGAAGCGAGGGTGGCGCCGAGGTCGAGCGCGCGCGGGTTCGGAACTCGGTCGATCCGGCCATGGCCGAGAAGGGGAACTATCCCCACTACATGCTCAAGGAGATCTTCGAGCAGCCGGAGACCATCTCCCGGACGTTGCTTCCTTATGTGGATACGGTCGCACTGCAGCCTCGTTTGAAGGAAGATGTGGCGTCGCTTTTCACGGGTGCGGATCGGGTGGTCGCAACCGCTTGCGGCACGGCTTTTTATGCTGGCATGACAGCCGCCTATTGGTTCGAGGCTTTTGCGCGGCTGCAACTGACGACGGATATCGCATCGGAATACCGCTACCGGCGGCCTGTCCTGCCCGAGCGTGGGCCGGCGCTCTTTATCAGCCAGTCCGGGGAGACGGCCGACACGCTGGCCGCCCTGCGTTACTGCAAGGAGGCTGGCACGCCGACGGCGGCGATCGTCAATGTGCCGACCAGTTCCATCGCGAGGGAGGCGACGACCGTGGTTCCGACCGCTGCTGGACCGGAGATTGGCGTGGCGTCGACCAAGGCATTCACCGCGCAGCTTTCGGTACTCGCCGCGCTGGCTCTCGGTGCTGGCCGAGCGCGTGGAACGCTGGACGAAGCAGAAGCTGCGAAGGAGGTTGCGGCGCTTCTCGCGGTGCCGCGACACATTTCGAATTTCCTCCATGACACCAAGACTATTCAGGGTATCGCTGCAGAATTGGCAGCGGCGAGAAGCGTGCTCTACCTGGGCCGGGGGGCGTATTATCCGATCGCTCTGGAAGGCGCACTGAAGCTGAAGGAAATCACCTACATCCATGCGGAAGGCTATGCTGCTGGTGAACTCAAGCACGGCCCCATCGCCTTGATCGAGGACGGCGTGCCGGTGATTGTCGTAGCGCCCATGGATTCCCTGTTCGAAAAAACCGTGTCGAATATGGAGGAGGTGCGGGCCAGGGGCGCATCGGTGATCCTGGTGTCTGACCAGGCGGGCCTGGAAGCGGCCGGAGATGCGGCCACCCATACGATTGCCCTGCCCGATGGCAGCCAGATGTCGGGGCCGATCCTCGCCAGCGTCGCGATGCAGCTTCTGGCCTATCATTGCGCCGTGGCGAAGGGCACCGATGTGGACCAACCAAGGAACCTCGCCAAGAGTGTGACGGTGGAGTAGCAGGGACGGTTTTCCGGAGTGCCCTGCCGACTTGCCCGTTTCTTTTGGTCTTTCCATGCCCATTGGGCCGAGCGCTGCGGGGCATCCTTTGCTGGAGCAGGCCTTGCGGTCGATTGCGGCTCAGGCGGAGACCGTTCAGCTCGCTGTGCTGGATGCTTCGGGCCGGGCAGATGTGGCCGAGACGCTCGACCGGTATGCTGGGCTTATCCAGCATCGCCGGACCGGGCCTGATAGCGGGCAGGCCGCGGCGATACAGGAGGGGTGGGATGCCCTGGATGCCGATGTGCTGGGCTGGTTAAACGCGGATGATCTGCTGTATCCAGACGCGCTCCGCATGGCGAGCCAGGCTCTGGACGATTACCCTGATGCGGATTGGATAACGGGGCAGAGCCTGTTCTTTGACCATGATCCCGCGACGGGCCGCTTTGTTTTTACCGGTCTGCATCCGGAAGCGGCGGCGCCCAGTGATCGGCTTTTTCGAACCAATACGGTGTCCCAGCCGTCGACTTTTGTGCGTCGGGAGGCCCTGGATCGGGTGGGATGGTTGAACACGGACTTGCACTACACGATGGATTGGGACCTGTGGGCGCGGCTTCGTTCTGCGGGGTTTTCCGCACACTACGTGCCCGTCCCCTTGTCGGCCGTGCTGATGGCGCAGGGGACGAAGACCTCCAGCTTCAATGCGAATCGGCGGCGGGAAATCCGTGCGCTGGTCAATCGGCATGCCGGTCCCTACGCTGCATGGAAATCGCTGGCGGCCTTTTGGCTGACCCATCGGGCGGACCAGGAGACCGGCCGTGGACCTTTCACAGCGCTGAGGGATTTGCTGCGGCGGCCTACGGCATCGCAGGCGGTTTCGGAGTCGGGTTCAGAGCCGTGTCGGCTGGTGCACTATTCCGATGGGATCCTGGAGCTCGAGGACGGGACTGAAGTTCCGCCCGGCACAATCCATCACGCTTGTGCTTTGTCTTCGGGGTCCGAGGATCCGGGGACGGTTCGACTGGTGCCCGCTGGTTCCGAACGCGAATAATGCCCGTGCCAGCACCGATATCCGGCCCGCGCCACTGCGCGTCCGGTCCTGTTTTGCTGAAGATGACTGCGGCTCGAGCCGCGTCTGCCCGTCGCGGTTACGCGCCAGGCAAACCGCTCATGCAGCGCCATCGTTTGTATTCCTGCCCATCGCAACCGGCTGGCCATAGGGCCGGGGCATCCTGCAGCTTGGCCTGGCCTACCTTCCAGACCGCGCCTTCGCCCGCACGCCGGTTATTCGAAGCTGTCTCGCCACACGACAGCGTCTCGAAAGCAAAGGCCCGGTGCGCGCGAACCACCCAATCGCGCGCACCGGGCGGGATCGATCCGGTCAACCCGTTCGTGGGCACCCCTGCCTCGACGCAACGGGTCACGTTCTGCGCGTTGCGCGTTCCGGTGCATACAACCCTTGGGGCCGTCAGCAGGGCGCAACAGATGCAGAGAATGATGCCGAAAAGATCCATGGACAAAGATTACCATGGGTTCAGGGGGTGGGGATTGAGAAAGTGATATTTCTTATAGAGCGTTGTTTTTATTGAGGTGAGAAGGGTCCGAACTGTTGGATAAACTCTGTTTTCGACGATCAGCTGAACTCGACGCGTTCCTGGTAAAAGTAGAACAGCGACTGGGTATTTTCGTTGAGCGCGTAGGGGTCGGCCTGGAGCAATTGGTGTAGTGCGGACTTTCGGTCGGCGAGGCCATATTCGAAGTCGGCTTCGATCTTTGCGCCCGCCCCACTGGCGCGCATTTCCTCCATGATCATGCCGTAGAGCGAGACCGAGCCCGCCAGGAAAAGGCTTTCGTAGACGATCTTGCTGGCAATCTTCTCGTGGATGTCGCTGTAGTTGAACTGATCATACATCCGCTCGATCGGCTTGACGATGAAGTCGAGCTCCTGGCGCCAGCCGGGATGGCTTAGATAGTAGTATTTTGCCTTGGACAGAGCGGAGTCGATGGCTTCGACGACATCGTCTGGCAGGTCGTCATGGACGATGATGATGTCGATATCGCTGCCGCGGACCCGTTCGCCCGTAGCCTTGATTTCCCGGGGTTCCGAGTGGCCGAGGAAGTAGGCGAGGTCGCCGGCGATGAAGGCGCAGAGGCGGGCTTTCAATTCCTGGTCCACATCGGCCAGTGCCTCGATCATCACGGTGCGGGCGATGCGCATCTTCTCGCGACTGATCTCCCGGTGGGTATTCGACAGCTCGACCTGGCGGTCGATCACCGTCTCACGTTGGCCGGGCAGGGAAATGAGCGTGAAGGAAAGAAAATCCCTCAAGATAGAGGGGCTGAGGCGAACCATGTCGGCCCGCGTGATATCGAACCTCAAATAGTATCGAGAGAAGTGGGAAATCTGGATAGTGTCGTCGGAGAAACAGGCCTGCCAGACCGCCAGGAACGGTTCGCCGTCCAGGTATTCGCACAGCTCCTTGCCCAGCAGGGCGCCATGGGCGGAAAGCGTCTGGTGGATCCGCAGTTGCAGGGGGGACTTTTCAGGTCGGCGAGGATCGTGCATGTGGCGCGTCCAGTGCTCCTAATCGATACGCTACACCCATCGGGAGAGAGGCCTTTAGCCGGGTGCCTTGGTGTCATAGCACAGCGAAGTTGACCATTTGTACTGATCGGATGAAGAGAAGGAACCGCCAGAGTGAAACCGCTCACGCATCTTGATCGGCTCGAAGCCGAGAGCATCCACATCCTGCGGGAAACCGCTGCCGTGGCAGAAAAACCGGTCATGTTGTACTCCGTCGGCAAGGACAGCGCCGTGATGCTGCACCTCGCCGTAAAGGCGTTCTATCCGTCGGTGCCGCCCTTTCCTCTGATGCACGTGGATACGACCTGGAAGTTCCGCGAGATGATCGCATTTCGGGACCGCAAGGCGAAAGAGCTCGGCATGGAGCTTATCGTGCACACCAACCAGGAAGGGGTTGAGGCCAGGGTCACGCCCTTCACCCACGGGTCTGCCAAGCATACCGACATCATGAAGACCCAGGCGCTGAAGCAGGCGCTGAACAAATACCAGTTTGACGTGGCCTTTGGTGGCGCCCGCCGGGACGAGGAGAAGTCCCGGGCGAAGGAGCGTGTATTTTCGTTCCGCACGGCCGAGCACCGCTGGGACCCCAAGAACCAGCGGCCGGAGCTTTGGAACCTCTACAACACGCAGATCAATCCCGGCGAAAGCATCCGCGTCTTCCCCCTGTCGAATTGGACCGAGCTCGACATCTGGCAGTATATCCGGCGTGAGAACATCGAGATTGTGCCGCTTTACTTCGCTGCCGAGCGACCGGTGGTGGACTGGAATGGCGTGCCGATCATGGTCGATGACGACCGGGTGCCCGAGGAGCTGGCGACGACGGCTGTGATGAAGTCTGTGCGCTTCCGGACGCTGGGCTGTTATCCGCTGACCGGTGCCGTCGAAAGCTCTGCCGATACGCTTGAGCAGATCATCCAGGAAATGCTGCTCACCACCACATCCGAGCGCCAGGGCCGGGTGATCGACAGCGATCAATCCGCGTCCATGGAGAAGAAGAAGCAGGAAGGGTATTTCTGATGCAGCCCGGACAGGACCTTATCGCGTCGGACATTGTCCAATACCTTGAAAACCACGAGAACAAGTCGCTCCTGCGATTCATTACCTGCGGGTCGGTGGATGATGGGAAGTCCACGCTGATCGGGCGGCTGCTCTACGATTCGAAGATGATCTTTGAGGATCAGCTTGCGACGCTTGAGGCGGACTCGAAGAAAGTCGGCACGCAAGGCGGCGAGATCGATTTCGCCCTGCTCGTGGATGGTCTTGCGGCGGAGCGTGAGCAGGGCATCACCATCGATGTCGCTTACCGCTTCTTTGCATCGGACAAGCGCAAATTCATCGTCGCTGACACGCCGGGGCATGAGCAATACACTCGAAACATGGCGACCGGCGCGTCGACCGCGGATGTGGCGATCCTGCTGATCGACGCGCGGAGGGGTGTGCTGACCCAGACGCGGCGGCATGCGTTCATCACGTATTCGCTCGGCATTCGCCGGATCGTGCTGGCGGTGAACAAGATGGACCTTACTGGCTATGACCAGAGCGTTTTCAACGAGATCGTCGCCGACTTCGAAGACTTTGCGGCCGAACTGGGCGGTGATCTGGAGATCGAGCCGATCCCCATGTCCGCGCTCAAGGGCGACAATATCACGGTGAAGACCCCTGCGACGGCCTGGTATGACGGGCCGACGCTGATGCAATACCTTGACGAGGTGCCCGTGGACGACCAGCGCGCAGGCGCCTCGTTCCGGATGCCCGTGCAATGGGTGAACCGGCCCAATCTCGATTTCCGCGGCTTCTCCGGCCAGATCGCGTCGGGCACCGTGAAGCCGGGCGACCGGATCAAGATCCTCCCCAGCGCGAAGGACAGCAAGGTCGAGCGGATTGTCACCCTGGATGGCGACCTCGATATGGCCCAGGCGGGCCAATCGGTGACGCTGACCCTGGCCGATGAGGTGGACTGTTCGCGCGGCGATGTCATTGCGACGGCGGAAGACCCGGCTGAGGTGTCGGACCAGTTCCAGGTGCGCGTGCTGTGGATGTCGGATCAGCCCCTGCTGCCGGGGCGGAAATACCTGGTCAAGATCGGCACCAAGCAGGTGCCCGCCACGATCAATGCGCCGAAATACGGGATCGACATCAATACGCTGACGGACCGTGCTTCGCGGACGCTGGAGCTGAATGAGTTTGGTGTCTGCACGATCGCGCTGGATGAGCCGGTGGCGTTCGATCCCTACAAGTCCGTCCGGGAGATGGGCGGCTTCATCATCATCGACCGGCTGACCAACAACACGATGGGCATGGGTCTCGTCGATTTTGCCCTGCGGCGAGCGTCGAACATCCATTGGCAGGCGCTCGACGTGACGAAGGACCTGTTGGCCGAGCAGAAGGGCCAGAAGCCCGTCGTGCTGTGGTTCACCGGGCTTTCGGGGTCGGGCAAGTCGACCATCGCGAATGCCCTGCAACAGCGGCTGTTTGCGACGGGCAAGCATACGTTCGTGCTCGATGGTGACAATGTCCGCCACGGTCTCAACCGCGACCTGGGCTTCACCGACGCGGACCGTGTGGAGAATATCCGCCGAGTCGCAAATGTGTCGAAGCTGATGGTGGATGCGGGGCTTATCACGCTGGTGTCGTTCATTTCGCCGTTCCGGTCGGAGCGGCGCATGGCGCGCAAACTGGTCGGCGAAGGGGAATTCGTGGAGATCTACGTGAACACTCCGCTTGATGTGGCCGAGAAGCGGGACGTGAAGGGTCTCTACAAGAAAGCCCGTGCCGGTGAGATCAAGAACTTCACCGGTATCGACAGCCCCTATGAGCCACCCCGGTCACCGGAGATCGACATCGATACGGTGTCCTGCACGGCCGAGGAAGCGGCCGAGCAGATCTTCTCGTGGCTGAGGGCGAAGGGGTACGTCTCGTAAGGCCGTTGTCCGGTTAATCGGGCTATTGGCGGGCGGCTGGTCCTCGCGCCTTTGGGTCGGGATGACCGGCCGGCTCTGCGCGTCATGAGCCCGACACATGGCGGCTAAGCTTCGTGTTAACCCGCGACCTCTACCCCTTCGAACATGACATTTCGGTCATCCGCAGGGCGTTCACGCGGTCACCACGCCCTCGGCGGTAGTTGGAAACGACGGAGAGCGGGACGTTGACGATAGCAACCCAGTTCATTCCGTTGCGCCGGGGATCCATTCGGCCCCCGTCCAAATCTGCGAGCCGGTTGGCGCCGTGTCCGTTCGATGTGCTCGTCCAAGCGGTTCCGGAAAACGCCGAAATCCTCGACATTGGCCGCGGGGCCGGACTGTTCCTCAGCCTGCTGGCCATGGCCGGAAAGCTTAGGGACGAGGGCTCTGCAGCCTCGGAAGGCGAAGGGGGCGCGCGCGCTGAAACCATCGCCCGCGCGGCCGAGCTTGAGGCCTCTCTCTCGGTCCATCCCGCCGATATCGGTGATCCGTGGCCCGAGCAGGCATTTGACGTCATTTCCATGGTCGACGCCATGCACACGGTTGCCCCGCTGCAGCGTCCCGCTCTCTACGGCGCGGTCGCCCAACGGCTCCGCTCGGGTGGCCTCTTCGTTTACCGGGATGTGGTCGGGCCACCGCCCCTGCGCGCCGTGGGTGTGAAGCTCCATGACATGGCCCGGAAACGCGACCCCATCGCCTACGAACCCATCGACGCCGTCGAGGAAGCGCTCTCGTCCCGCGGCTTCGACGTCATCGCCGCCCGAGGCGAAGCGCACCTCTGGTATGGACACGAACTGCGGGTGTTCAGGAAGGGGTGAGGGGAATTTCTTCTCCTCCAGACAAATCGTGGGAGCTTCGTGAGAGACTGGGAGATGCGTCGCCCTGTGGTCCGACTGAACGCCGAGTACTCTGTGTCGTAGCAAACGCATACGAAATGCTGAGTATGACAACCGCATTTCGCGCACTTTCATCCTCACGCTGCACACAGAGCGTCTTGCATAGCTCCGGCGAAGAGTTAGAATACAATAAAGGATACTGTTATCGGATCAAACGAATAGATGACAATTACTCGGGAACCTAAAAAGTCTTGCGAATTTTAAGACGATTAATAAATGCTCTGCTGGGGCTAGTCCTACTAGGCACGACTGCAATTGCTCAATCGGAAGATGCGACCGCCGCTTGGACCTCTGAACTTGGAATTGCTCTTACTGGAGCCGAAATCCGCGAGTACCTTACAGACAGGACAATAAACGGTTGCTATCCAAATGGGGAGGCGTTCTCCGAACGAACCGCCTCTGATGGGACTGTTTACGAGGGTGATGAGCGAGTTGGCATTTGGAAAGTGGAAGGTCGTACGGCTTGCTATCGATACGACGGTGATGCCGGCTTTTCTTGCATGCAAGTTGTCCGACACTCCAAGGGCCACTTCTTTTTTCACCCTGCAGTTGGATTAGTGGCTTGGGACGATCCATCAAAGTGCGGAAGTATCGGTAGGTGAGAAAGCACTCGGCGTCGGCGAACCCTAAGTGCCTTCTCCAATATCACGAGACAACGTCTTTCTCGTTTATATTTCGACTAATCAGCCGCGCACGTATTGCCCATTCTGCCTCTAAATAAAACAGTGATGAAATCTATAAGGTTGAACACTACTGGCGAAAAGCGAGGTCAGAGCCACTATGTGCGCCCTAAACCTCCAGCGCTTCAATCTCGGCTGTAGCGGATGCGATGGACTGGTCGGCTTTCATCATGAGTTGGTCGGCCGCGATGACCGTGACGTCTGTGATGCCGACGAAGTTGAGGACGTGGCGGGTATAGGGGGTCGTGAAGTCGATGTCTGAGCCGACTTCCGTGCCGCCGGAGGTGGCGAGGATGTAGGCTTTCTTGCCCTCGAGCAGGCCGCGTGGGCCGTTCGGGGTGTATTCGAAGGTTTTCCGGGCACGGCAGACCTGGTCGATCCAGGCCTTAAAGGCGGCGGGGACGCCGAAATTGTAGATCGGCAGGCCGATGACCAGCGTGTCGGCGGCGAAGAGCTCGTCCACCAGCGCGTCCGATCCGGCGAGTGTTTCAACCTGGGCAGGGGTGCGCTGGTCTTCGGGGGTGAAGTTGGCGGCGACCCAGGTTTCGTCCACCGGCGGCGGGGCAGAGGTGCCGATGTCCCGGCGGATGATCTCCGCGCCGGATGCCGACAGGCGCTCCACGATCTTGGCCGACAGCGCGCGGGATTGCGATCCCTCGGTGCGGGCGGACGTGTCGATGTGAAGAATGGTCTTGGCCACGGGTCAGTCTCCTGGGGTTTCTGTGCTGCCCCCTGGATGTAGTGCCCCAGCGGGTGGCGCACTATAGGCTGTTCAGGCAGAAGACTTGTTCCAGCGCGACAAAAGTGAGGTCGCGGTGGAGAGGCGTGCGCTATTGGCCGACGCCTGCTCCTTCGGGCTCGAGACGGGCCTGGGCGGCGGCGGTGTCTGCCAGGCGAGCAAGCTGGATGAACTCCGACCGGTAGCCGAACGGGTCATCCCCCTTGGCGGACTGGGCCAACTCGATCACCTGGTCGAATGTCCAGTCCTGTGCCGTGTAGGGATCGCCGCGCAGGAGCATGCCATAGCCGGCCACCGCAGAGGCGAAGCGGGCCCAGGTCGGGGCTTCGGTGAGATCGCTGGAGAGATCTGCAACCGTGATCGGGCGGGTGATAAGCGTGGAGTCGGCCTCGCCGGGGCGTTTGTAGCGCAGCTTGAGGAAGGCGTACTCGTCTTCGGTTCCGGAAGTCTCCGGGGTGGGCGCGGCCTGGTAACGGCTGTCATCGATCAGGCGGGCGTCCGAGCCCACGGGCGTGACCTCGTAGATCGCTGTCACGCTGGCACCTGCGCCAATATCGCCTGCGTCCACGGCGTCATTGTTGAAGTCTTCCCGGTTCAGGAGGCGCGTCTCGTAGCCGATCAGGCGGTATTCGGCGACTTTTGCCGGATTGAACTCGACCTGGATCTTCACATCATCGGCGATGGGGAAGAGGTTGGCAGTCAGGTCGTCGTTCAGGATCTTTCGCGCTTCGCTAAGCGTATCGACATAGCTGGCCATACCGTTTCCGGTCTGGGCAATCTTCTGAATCAGGGCGTCATTGTAGTTGCCCTGTCCGAAGCCGAGGACGGAGAGATAGATGCCGGTTTCGCGCTTCCTCGAGACGAAATCCTCAAGCCGTTCGGGATCGTTGATTCCGACATTGAAGTCGCCATCGGTGAGCAGCATGACGCGGTTGACGCCATCGGGGTCGAGGTTGCGCTCGGCCAGTGCGTAGGCGAGGCGAAGGCCTTCGCCGCCCGCCGTGGAGCCCCCTGCATCGAGGCTTTCGAAGGCGGCGAGGATCTTGCCTTTCTCGGTCCCTGGCGTGGGCGGCAGGATCTCTCCGGCAGCACCGGCGTAGACGGCGATGGAGACATGGTCATCGGGGCCAAGCTGGTCGATCAGCATCGCCAGGGCCTTCTTTGCGAGCGGTAGCTTGTTCTGGTCGGACATCGAGCCGGAGACGTCGATCAGGAGGGTGAGATTCAGCGGTGGGCGGGCCTCGCGCTCGATGTCGTAGCCCTGGATGCCGATCTGGATCAGCTCACGGCCCTCAGCCCACGGGGACGGCGCGATGGAAACGTGGCTGGCGAACGGGTCGCTGTCGGCCTCGGGCAGCGGATAGGTGTAGTCGAAATAGTTGATCAGCTCCTCGATCCGGACGGCATCCTTGGGCGGCAGTACGCCATCATTCAGGAACCGGCGAACGTTTGCGTAGGCGGCGGTGTCCACATCGATGGAGAAGGTCGAGACCGGCTCTTCGGAGACGAGTTTCACCGGATTGATCTCGACATCCTCATACCGCTCGGTGTCGACATCGCCGGGCAGCGGCTGGGCGGGCGGTGGTGCGGGTGATGGTATAACGCCGGCAACGGGTGCGGGCGCGCTCATGGCGAGATCGCGGGATTGGGCAGACTTTTCGTTCCCGATGACCACCGTTTGCTGCTCGGGTAATGGCGCGATCGCTTCGTTGACCTCGCCCGGTGCGGCTGGGTCAGCCTGGTCCTCGGCGGTTTCGCAGGCTGCAACCATGGCAATCGCGGCGGCACTCACCAGCCAGAATTGTCTTTGGGCTTTCATGATGTCAGGTCTCCTCATCCCTTTGGAGGGAGCAAACCTTTCAAAATCGACATCTTTTGGGCGCTTTGGCGGGTATCGCGGGGAATTGAGGGCCTCTTCACCCCACTTGCGCGCTGGCCCAATCTTCCATTTCGTCCTGGACCTGGGCGAAGGGTCTCGGGCCGGTGGTCAGCAGTGTGTAGTGGAACGCGGCGGGATCGAAATCTCCGCCAAGCTGGTTTTCCGCCCGCGTCCTGAGCGCCCGGAACACGCTGCGCCCGAACACGGCGGCGGTCGCCCGGCTGGGCTGTACAGCAATACGCCAGAGCGCATCGACGGAGGCGCGATTCGACATGCCTGCCCGCGTCCGCAGCGCCTCGAGGGCGCGCTCGCTGGTCCAACCAAGGCCATGGATGCCAAGGTCGACGAGCGCTTCCACGGCAAGGTCGAGGTCAGCCTGGCGCCGAAAGGCCTGACCGGCCAGGTCGTCACTCCGGGAGAGTTCCTCGGAGAGGTCCAGCCCGTAAGCAGCCCACGCATCCTGAAACGTAGTCGGATGGCAGAAGTGCCGGAGCATGGGTTGGCCTGTATCCTCGATCGCTGCCGCGCGTGCCAGGTGCCGACCCGGGATGCCCTCTCGATAAAGCACGGTTTCCAACGCCGACGTTCCAAACGCTTCGAGGCCAGGTCGCACTCTCAATGTGCCCGATAGCGTGCCATCGGCGGCGGCGGGTTCATAAGTCATGTCATCGTGGTCATAGGGCGCCCACAGCGCCGCGGGAGAGAGTGTCACCACGGCATCTGCATCGGGTAACCGCGCCATGATCTGACGGAGGCGCGGGCGCAGCGTATCCATCCGCTCGGTCAACGCATCGGTGAGGCCGATGGCGGTTAGTTCAGGATCCGCCACGGCTTCGAGTAGGGCAGCCCGGCGCGTTTGCAGATCGCTATCCGGGACCGCAAGCGCATCCATGGACGCGCCCAATTCACGCTGAGCGGTGCGCGCGCGAACCTCGATATCTGCGATGAGATCCTCGGGATTGGCCTCGACAAGCAAGCTGGTTCGGAGGGCGGTGTCGAAATAGGCAGGTCCTTCGGCCATCGCGGAAAGCCCTGGCAGGTCGGACGCGCTTTCGAAGAGCGTCCCGGCGCTGGCCGCAAGGTCGGCGTAGGCCCCAGCCATAGGGCCGGCAAGGATGCGACTGGCTGCGACAAGCGTTGATTGGCGGGCCTCATCGGATAGGCCACTGACCGCGACGGTGCGATTGGCGAGGTCCTTGAGCAGCGGATGACCCTCGACCGGCACGTCGGCCAGTGCACGGGCCTTCGCCGCCAGCCGGCTGAGCACCGTTCGCGGCGGGATTGCACCTGCGGCCGCGTCCGCTTCGAGGCGCCGGCGTTCGTCCCGGATCGTTGCTGGCAAGGCGGCGAGGCGCTGGAGATAAGCGTCAGTGTCGTCGGGCGAGCGCACGGGTTGGCGCGACAGGAGCAGGCGCGGCACATCAAGATAGCTGCCGCCGAGATGGTCGGCGACGTAAGGCTGTGCCGAATCCAGCGCCACCCGCCCGAAACCATAGGCTTGCAGCGCCACGGCGCGTTCGAACGCACCGTGTATCGCCAACTGATGCGCGCGCAGACGGCTTTGTGGACCGGCCAGGGGCAAGGATGATAGCGATTGGAGGGTTTCGATGCGATCGAGCCGGGTACGCTCGAAACCCGCTTGGGATCGCGACGATAACCGGGTGAGCGCCCAAGCCGGGGCGCCGCGGCCCGCCAGACCAAGCCGGGTGACCGCCTCTGGGTCGGCTTCGATCACCTGCTGAGCCGCGCGATCGAGAACCTCGCGAACATCCCTCGCCAATCGGTCACCAGGGCTGGCCACTTCGCTTGTGGGCCCGCAGCCCGCGAGCCCGGGCGCAAGGCCGAGACCCGCCACCCCGGCGAGCAGTGCCCGCCTCGACACGCCAGCTGCGCTGCCAGAGTGGGCTGGCGTCTCGATGGGGTCGTCTTGGGGTTTCTGCATGGGATTTTCCCCTGGACTGTCGCGGCGTCGCGCGATGATCATCGTTCGCAATTCCGACAAATTCGTAACGTACATCTGCTGTTGTTTGCGACCCTTTAATCGGGTATCGCAGGCCGCGTTCAAGTCAGGAGACAGATCCCGTGGATAACAACCCGAATGCGCCCCAGGATGGGGGGACCGCGCAACTCAGTGGTAATGTTCTCTTCTACAAGCAGCCGGAACCGCTTTCGGCCCAGGCCCATGGCAATCTTGGCGTTACCCAGATCCAGCAGCCGTTCGGATTTTTGCGTGAAGCCCATGCGGTTCCAGTGACCGTGACCGAGTTCGGGATGGCCGCCAGCGCGTATCCTGTGATCTTCGTGGGTGACGAAAAGACACCGGTTGCCGTGATGGGGATACGCCAGGGGCAGAACCTTTATGTTACTGCCGAGGGCCAGACCGATCCGGACTTCTATGTTCCAGCCTTTGTGCGCCGCTATCCGTTCGTTTTCGCAGCTGATGACCAGTCCGACAGGTTGTTGCTCTGCATCGACCGGTACGCGCCCATGGTATCGGACACGCCTGAGGTTCCGTTCTTCAACGCGGGCGAGCCGTCGCCATTCACGAATGAAGCCATCGAATTCTGCAAGGAGTTCGAACGCCAGCGGCGCGCTACGGTCGAATTCGCACAGATCATCAGCAAGTTCGACCTCTTCGAACAGAAGTCTGTGGCTTTCCAGCCCCGTGACGCGCAGGGCAATGCCGTTGGCGAGCAGCAGAAGATTGCTGACTATTGGGCCGTCTCCGAAGAGCGTCTCAATGCGCTGAGCCCTGAGTCTTACATGGAACTCAAGAACAATGGTGCCATCGGGGCGATCTACGCGCACCTGATTTCGTTGCTCAATTGGCCGCGGACAATCCAGCGCGCGATCCGTGCTCAACAAGCCACCGGCACTGCCTAAGCGGCGGCGTCAGCTCTCTGATATCGCTTGAAGGGCGGCCCACCCGGGCCGCCCTTTCGCTTTGAAGCGCTTCCAAACGCGCCATCGCCTTGTGCCGAAAGCGTGACCGTGACGTTCTCACGGAATCGCGATCCTCTTTGATTTGGCCGAATTCCGCGCATATGCCACCGGGTGACGTTTGTTCGACCTCGAAAGCAGGCACATGCATCAATTTATCCAACGCCTTTTGATTGGCTTCGCTACGCTGGCAGTCATGGCCGCTCCGGCCCAGGCGGAATCCCATGACGCGGGTCACGCGGTTGTCGACCTTGTTTCCGAACGGTCGGTGGCGATCCCCGGTGAGACGGTGTATCTCGGGCTCCATCTCGTCATGGACGAGGGCTGGCACGTCTACTGGCGAAATCCGGGAGACGCCGGACTCTCACCGGTCATTCTTTGGGATGACGGCACGGCCATCGAAGGCAGAACGGCAGACGAGGCGTTCACTTGGCCCCTGCCTGAATTGCTGCCGGTGTTGCCCGGCGAGATCATGGATTACGGCTATTCTGGCAAGGTGACCCTGCCGTTCGCCTATCAGGTGCCGAGCGATCTTAGTGGGCTCATTCAGTTCAACGGGACCGCAGATTATCTGATTTGCAAGGATGTCTGCATCCCCGAGACGGCCCCGTTATCGTTCACCCTTGAAATAGGTGAGACGCAAGTGCCCGATACGGAGGGCGGCGCCCTGATCGCAGCCGCATTCGCGGCCGAGCCCATGCCGCTGGACGGCGAAGCCACAGCCAGCCTCGAGAGCGACCGCCTGACCCTGAGTGTGAAACCTGAAGCGCTCGAGCTTTCCGGAATTACGGCCGCGCGCTTTCTACCGTTCAACAACGAGATCAAGCATGCCCAGGACCAGGCTGTGACTACTGGACCGGATGGGCTCACCCTGACCATGGTCGCCGAACCCCGCGAACCGCTCGGCGAGCAGCTTGCTGGCGTGCTTACCGTCACCACAGCGGAGGGAACCCGGACCGGCTACGCCCTCACCGCCGCCAACGCAGCGCCCCTGCCGGGCACAAGCGGATCGCCGCTCTCCGGCGATGCGCCTGCAGCGGATGCAAGCGGGGTCAACCTCCTGTCCATCGCGCTTTTTGCGCTTGTTGGCGGCTTGGTCCTCAATCTCATGCCCTGTGTCTTGCCGGTGCTTTCCATAAAGGCCGTGGGGATGGTCCAGGCGGCCGCCAGCGGCCAGGAATCCGAGCTCAGGACTCACGGCATTGCCTATACAGGCGGCGTGATTCTCTCGTTCCTAGCCATTGCTGGCGCATTCATCGCCCTGCGCGCGGCAGGGGAGTTTGTGAGCCTAGGATTTCAGTTGCAGTACCCTGCCGTTGTTGCGGCCCTTGCGATCGTGATGTTCGCGATCGGGCTGTGGCTACTTGGCGTGTTCGAGCTCGGCAGCTCTGTTCAGGGGTTGGGCGGAGACCTTGCGGCACAGGGCGGAACTAGCGGAGCGTTCTTTACGGGTGTTCTCGCGGCCGTTGTGGGCGCACCGTGCGTGGGCCCTTTCCTCGGTGTTGCGCTTGGAGCTGTGTTGACCCAACCAGCGCCGGTGGTCTTCGCCGTCTTCGGATTGGTTGGCCTCGGGCTGGCGCTGCCCTTCCTATTGCTCAGTTTCGTGCCCGGACTGCAGGGTCTTTTGCCAAGGCCTGGCGCCTGGATGGAGCGGCTGAAGCAGTTCTTTGCGTTCCCCATGTTCCTCACGGCGGTCTGGCTGCTCAGTGTGCTCGGTGACCAGTCGGGCAGCCGTGCCGTCACGATGACCGTCCTCGGCGCCGTTCTACTGGCGCTCGGCATCTGGATTGTCACCACAGCAGGGGGCCGTATCCGGCGTGTCGCCCAGTTCGCCGGTGCCCTGGCGGTGATTGCGGGCTTGTTGGTTCCGATCCGGTCAGGCCTGACGAATGAAGCAGAGGCGGGCGAAACGCGCGCTTATGCCAGCAGCACCTTCGAAACGGTTGCCTGGTCTCCGGCGGCGGTGGATGAGGCGCTTTCGGATGGCAAGGGCGTCTTCGTGGATTTCACGGCGTCCTGGTGCATGATCTGCCAGGCGAACAAAGGGACCACGCTCAACCAGGCCCGTGTGCGCCAAGCCATGGAGGACGCGAACATCGTCTTCATGGTCGCCGATTTCACCAACAAGGATGAGACGATCGCCGCCGAGCTCAAGGCGCGGAACCGCCCGGGCGTGCCGATGTACTTGCTCTATGGGCCAGGCCAGCGGACGCCCTCGATTTTGCCCGAAGCGCTCACCCCTGGAATTGTCCTTGGGGAAATTGACGCAGTGACCAGCACATCTAGCTAGGTTTTGTAAAAGGACTTGGGGAGCACACATCATGAAGGGTTTAGCCATGATCGTACGAGATAGACTGGGTGTTCTCGCGGGAATGACCGCAGCCGTCGCCGTCACTGCCGGCGCGCTGATCGCTTTCACAGCCGACGCACAGACTGCGGCGACCGCGCAAGTCGCTCCGGCCTTCACCGGCACAACAGCGGGTGGCGAGACGATTTCCCTCTCCGATTTCGAAGGCAAGACCGTTGTTCTCGAATGGACAAACCATGACTGCCCCTTTGTGAAGAAGCACTACGACGCTGAGTTCGCCAACATGCAGGGACTGCAAACGGGCGCTGCCGACGAGGATACGGTCTGGATTTCCGTTATCTCATCCGCCCCTGGCAAGCAGGGCCACGTCTCCCCAGCAGAGGCGCTGGCGCTTAGTGACGCCCGCAACGCTGCCCCAGCTCACATTATCCTCGACGAGAGTGGCGATATCGGCCGCGCCTATGCTGCGAAGACCACACCCCATATGTTCGTGATCGAACCCGACGGCGACCTTGCCTATGATGGCGCGATCGACTCTATCTCATCGGCCCGGGTGTCGGACATCCCGAAAGCTGAAAACTATGTCACGGCTGCCTTAACCGCCGTCGGTGATGGGGCAGTGCCGGAAACGTCCAGCACCAAGCCCTATGGATGCTCGGTCAAATACTAGCCGGTTGGTGTCGCGATAAATGATTGGATCGTTTAAGGGATGGAGACCAGCGCGATGATAAAACTGATTTTCTGTCTTCGCCGAAAGCCTGGTATGACCTTGGCAGCGTTCCAATCGTACTGGCGTGATGAGCATGCGCCTCTGGTAGCCAAACATAAGGATGTGCTTGGCATTCGGCGCTATGTGCAGTGCCATGCGCGACCCTCAGACCTCGACGCTCCGCTCCAGGCCTCGAGGGCGGGTTCCCTTGAGGCCGCCCCGCAAGCCTATGACGGCGTTGCCGAGCTGTGGATCGACAGTTTCGACGCGTTGATCGCACTCGGTGATAATCCGGAGGCTGCGGCCGCGGGCGCCGAATTGCTTGAAGACGAGGCGAAGTTCATAGACCTCGCCAATTCTCCCCTCTGGTACAGCGAAGAAACCGTCATCATCTAGGTGGCATCAAGCCATCTTAGTTCGTGCCAGATGGGTTTGTCTCGTCGCTCATGAGGGCCGACCGCGCCATTCGGTTTATAGGCCCGCCCCTTCACACGGTCGCGGCCCTCGGTTACCGAACGCAGCTGTCATTCCTAGCGCCCTGGCGGTGCCCCGAGAGTTGCGTCCATGTCATCATCAAAGGTCAAATCGTCAAAGCACCTGGCTCGGAAACCGCGCGGGTTTCCCGATCGCCGCGAAGGGGTTTTTCTGGCCGAGAAGGCCCTCGTCGATATGGTGACCGGCGTCTACCGGCAGTGGGGCTTTGAAGCGCTCGAAACCGGTGCCTTCGAATTTGCCGACGCACTGGGTAAATTCTTGCCCGACGCCGACCGGCCAAACGAAGGCGTTTTCTCTCTCACCGACGATGATGATCAATGGATTTCGCTGCGCTATGATTTGACGGCTCCCCTGGCGCGGTTCGCGGCAGAGAACTGGCAGGGCCTTCACAAGCCCTTTCGGCGTTATGCTGCCGGTCCGGTGTGGCGCAACGAGAAGCCAGGCCCGGGACGCTTCCGGCAATTCACCCAATGCGATGCCGACACGGTTGGCGCGCCCGGTTTCCATGCAGATGCAGAGATGGTGGCGATGGGTGCTGCTGCGCTCCGAGCGACGGGGCTCGACAGTGGTGATTTCGTTATCCGTGTGAACACGAGGCGGCTGTTGAACGGCGTGCTGGAACGGGCTGGTGTCAGCGATAGCGCGGTTAGGCTGTCGGTGCTCCGGGCGCTCGACAAACTCGACCGTTTGGGAACCGAGGGCGTTGAAGCGCTTCTGGGCGACGGCCGGATGGACGAGTCCGGAGATTTCACGAAGGGGGCCGGGCTTGATGTAAACGCCCGCCGGCCATTGCTCGATTTTGCGAATGCGGGCGCGGCGAGCCGGGCGGAAACCCTCGCAAATATCGAAAAGACGGTTGGAGATAGCGAGGACGGAAAGGCTGGGCTTGCCGAACTCACCGACATTGCCTCTGCCCTTGATGCTCTTGGAACACCGGACACCGATGTTGCCCTCGACCCAACGATCGTTCGCGGTCTCGAATACTACACGGGTCCCGTTTACGAGGCTGAATTCCTCAAGCCGATCACGGACGCTGAGGGCCGACCGGTGCAGATCGGCTCCATTGGAGGGGGAGGACGGTATGACAACCTCGTGGCCCGGTTCACCGGCGAACGCATCCCTGCAACCGGGTTTTCCATCGGTATCAGCCGACTGGTTGAAGCGCTGGCGCGTACGGACGATCTCGCGGGGTTCGACGGCCCGATCGTCGTTCTGAACATGGACAAAGCAAACCCCAGCGAGGCGTTGAGGCTTACCGCTGAATTGCGCGCAGCTGGTTTGCGCGCCGAGGCCTACATGGGGGCGTCGGGCATGCGGCCCCAGATGAAGTATGCGGATCGTCGCCGGTCGCCCGCCGTGGTCATGGCGGGTGAGGATGAGTTGGCCAAGGGCGTTGTAACGATCAAGGATCTGGAAGCGGGGGCCAGGCAAGCGGCCGGGATCGACACAAATGAAGCGTATCGTGACGCTCGGCCTGGCCAATTCGAGGTTGCCCGCACCGAGATGGTCGCGCGCCTGCGGCAGATCGTGGGAGGCGACGATGGGCCGTGATTGGAGCGCGGAAGCAGCCCTGGCCGACGCTGCAGCGAAGGTGTTCGAACAACTCGGCGGCAACCGGGTCAATCCATCCGTACTCATGGATGCCACGATCCCATTGGATCTTTCCGGCGAAGCCGTGCGCTCTCGACTCTGCGTATTTCCCGATGCGAGGGGCCACGAGATTGCCCTAAGGCCAGATCTGACGCTGCCCATCGCTTTGCTCGAAGCGGAGGATCGCAAGGCCGGCCGGGCCAGCGGCGAACGCACGCGGCGCTATGTTGCCAGTGCTTTCCGTTTGCCTGCCGCCGAGGGATTCGACACCGAATTCACCCAAGTCGGTTTCGAGCGCTACGGCGCCCCCAGCACAGTTCAGATAGATGTCGAGATGTTTGCCGTCGCGCTAGAGGCCGCCAATGTCGGCACACCGGACCTCGAAACCGTCTGGCTCGGCGACCTTGCTGTTATTCCGGCGCTCGTCGACGCCGTCGCGGGCGACCCGACCACCGCAGACGACCTGAAGCGCCGGTTCCGGCAGGGTGGTGCGATGGACACCGTGGCTTCTTCCGCTTCCTCAGCAACCAATCGCCAATCGGGCCTCTCCGATATCGTTGCGAAAGCGAGTCGGGCCGATGCGGAAATTCTGGTTGGGGATCTCCTGGCAATGGCCGGGGTCGAGCCCGTTGGTGCGCGCGGGCTCGACGAAATCGTCGACCGTCTGATGACACAATCGAGCGCCGAACGCGCCCGCGCGCTTCCTGAAGCGAGCGCTGCGGTTTTGCAGAAGGCGCTTGCCCTGAGCGGACCCGCGGCCGAAACCGTTGGTGCGCTTGAGAAGACAGTAGGCCAAGCGAAAGTTCGCGATCTCGATCCAGTGCTCGCGCGCCTCGTTGAGCGTCTTGACGCTCTCCAAGCCCATGTCCCGGGCCTCGACCTCCGCTTCGCCGCCAGCTTTGGTCGGCGCTTCAATTATTATGATGGCTTTCTTTTTGAAGTCTTCGCCAGGGGCGCGCATCCGTTGGCACCATTGGCGGCTGGTGGGCGATACGACCAGCTCATTGCCTCTCTCACCGACGGCGCAGCGGCAGCGACAGCCATAGGTGGCGTCGTGCGTCCGGACAGGATGGCACTTGCCTCGCCCGAGGCCGCCAAGCCCGCGCAGAAGCAGAAAGGGCGGCAGCGATGACAGGTTTCACCTTCGCGATCCCTTCGAAAGGCCGCCTCAAGGACCAGGCGGAGTCTTGGCTGTCGTCCTGCGGTTTCGAACTCCACCAACGCGGCGGCAGTCGAGGCTACCAGGCTGACTTGGCCGGGGTCCCGGATGCGCAGATTCTTCTCCTGTCGGCCCGCGAGATTGCCCAGGGCCTCATCGATGGCACGATCCACCTGGGGATCACGGGTGAGGACCTTCTGGAGGAGCTCTCGCCTCGCCAAACAGATGATGTCGACGTGTTGAAGCGCCTTGGCTTCGGCCGCGCAGACGTCGTGGTCGCCGTGCCGCAGGCCTGGTTGGATGTTTCCAGTCTCGCCGATCTCGACGCCGCTGGTGCCTTGTTCCGGCAGCGCCACGGTCGTCGTTTTCGCGTGGCGACCAAGTACCCAGCCCAGACCCGGCGATTCTTTGCCCGCCACGGCGTCGGCGAGTACCGTCTTGTCGACAGTGCAGGCGCCACGGAAGCCGCTCCCGCCGCTGGATCGGCTGAACTCATCGTGGACATAACCTCGACCGGCGCAACGCTGGCGGCGAACGGTCTAAAAGTCCTCGACGACGGCATAATGTTGCGGAGTGAGGCCGTTTTGGGGGCGTCTTTGCGCGCGTCTTGGACGGAGAGCGCAAAATCTATACTTGGTGTTTTACTTGGCGCGGTTGAGGCGCGCGAGTGCGCGACATCGCTGAGACAACTGACGGCTTCAAAGCCTCTTCCGGCTGACCTCGTTGAGCAGCTAGCGCTCGAAAATGTCGCCGGCCAAACCGCGTACTGCGCAGCAAAAAAAGCAGTTTCTGCGGCACGGGCATTGAGCGAAGCCGGCTATGGTCCCGTTGCAATATCGGAGGTTGCGTTCCTCTATCATTCGCACAATCGCGCGCTCGAAAATTTTTTGGACAAAACCAAAGCGACTTCTTGACACAGCATCCAGATGGCGGCCTTACTCTTCAAGCAAGGTTTCTGGGAGGAAACGCTGCATGTGCGGGAAAAGCGTGGCTGTGCGGGCCACGCTTTTCTTTTTTTGTTCTTCATTCACCACCACAAACCGCTTTTTTACATGATGAAACAAAGAAAAACGCGCGGCCGTGGAGCCGCGCGCCAAGTTGGAGTTCGAAGGTTCACGTCACACTTCTCAGCAACGGTTGCTCAGGGGTGAGGTAGGGGATGAAACAACACCGCGCCATCGTTGGGTTTACTGATAAACAATAAGAGCTTGCCGATAAACGTCAAGGTGTTCGGAGCTGACTTTCTCTGCCAAGCCAGCCCTTCGATGCATAGGATCTTTACCCGACAGGTGTTGCTATCCTGCGGTTGACTTCCCGTGCTCTGCCAGCAATCGGTTGAGATTGAGCGCAATTACGATACCCATCGCCGCGCTGCCAAATGGAGAAAGAGAATGTCCGATATGCGCCGCCATATCATGCCCGTCTACAATCCGCCGGAAGAGGCGTTTGTACGCGGCGAGGGCGTTCGACTGACAACCGATACTGGGGACTCCTACCTTGATTTCATAGCAGGCATCGCTGTCAGTGCCCTTGGCCACGGCCACCCTGCCATGGTGGTTGCCCTCAAGGATCAAGCAGAAAAGCTATGGCACACGTCGAACATGTTTCGCGTGCCCGAAGGTGAACGCTTCGCTGAACGCATCTGCCAGGACACTTTCGCCGACCGGGTCTTCTTCACGAATTCCGGGACAGAATCCGTTGAATGCGCCATCAAGGCTGCTCGAAAGTATCACTGGTCCGAAGGCGATCCTGAGCGGTTCGAGATCGTTACCATGAGCGGCGCGTTTCACGGCCGCTCGCTGGGCGCCATCAATGCTGGCGGGAACCCCAACTACCTGAAGGGCTTTGGCCCACCTCTTCCCGGCTTTACTCAAGTCGAGTTCGGTGACATGGACGCTCTCGACCAGGCGGTGACAGACAAGACTGCTGCTATTTTCTTGGAACCGGTCCAGGGAGAGGGCGGCGTTCGGGCGCTACCGGAAGAGGACCTGACGGCCCTCAGAAAGCTCTGTGATGAACGCGGCGCGCTCCTCGCCTACGACGAAGTACAGTGCGGCATGGGCCGGTCCGGAAAGCTGTTCGCCTACGAATGGGCCGCCGACGCCGCGCCTGACATCATGTGCGTCGCAAAAGGTATCGGCGGTGGGTTCCCGCTGGGTGCGTGCCTCACCACCGAAGCCGTGGGCCAGTACATGCAGCCAGGAAGCCATGGCTCGACCTATGGTGGCAACCCGCTAGCCATGGCCGTTGGTCACGTGGTCTGGAAGATAGTGGCAGACGAAGACTTCCTCGACGGCGTGCGCCGGGTCTCTGGCACCATGGCGCAGGGGCTGAAATCCCTCGCAGACAGTCACCCAGACCAAATCGAAGGTGTGACGGGCAAAGGGCTGTTGACGGGACTGAAGCTCAAGGACGCGCCGAAGCCGATCCAGGTCCGAGCGCGCGCCCACAAGCTGCTTGTTGGTGTGGCGGGCAACAACGTTGTTCGTCTGGCGCCTCCACTCGTTATCACCGACGGAGATGTCCGCGAGATGGTTTCGATCCTCGATGCTTGTTTCACTGAGGCCGCATCGGCCTGATGCCCCACTTTATCGATCTGATTTCACTGGAGAAGGATGACCTTCGCGCGATCCTTAACGATGCTCACGCCGCAAAAGCGGCCCGCAAGGGTTGGCCGAAGGGTAAGCCTGATGCGGGCGCGCCGCTTGAAGGGCATACACTCGCAATGGTGTTCGAGAAATCGTCGACGCGTACCCGGTTCAGCTTCGAAACCGCCATGCGCCAACTGGGTGGTGGCGCTATCACAGCCACAGCGTCTGATATGCAACTGGGCCGGGGCGAAACGGTGGAGGACACGGCGCGGGTTCTTTCCCGATACGTTGACGCGGCCATGTTGCGCGTGAACAACCATGCCGACCTTGAGGCCTTCGCTGAGGCCGCCAGCGTTCCTGTCATCAATGGGCTGACAGATCGGTCTCACCCCTGCCAGATCATGGCAGACCTGCTCACCCTTGAGGAAAACGGCCACGATCTGTCCACCGCTCGGTTGGCATGGCTGGGCGACGGCAACAATGTTTGCGCAAGTTTTATCCACGCGGCCGCGAAATTCGGATTTGAACTCGCGATTGGTACGCCGACGCGCTTCGCGCCCGATGAAGATGATCTCGAATTGGCTTCGGCCTTCCAGGCTCGTGTTGCGGTCTACGACACCGCCGAAGAAGCCGCCACCGGCGCTGACGTCGTGATCGCCGATACGTTCGTTTCCATGGGCGACGAGGATGCCGAAATCCGCCTCGCCGAACTCGGCCCCTACGCTGTGACCGAAGATATCATGGCCATCGCAAAGCCAACCGCTCATTTCATCCACTGCCTTCCAGCGCATCGGGGCGAGGAGGTGGACGCCGACGTGATCGATGGTCCCAAATCTCTTGTTTGGGACGAAGCGGAAAACCGCGTCCATGCGCAGAAAGCGATCCTGAAATGGTGTCTCGGCAAGCTCTAGGCGCGGACGCTCCGCTGGAGAACATGGAAGCGGCCTTCCAGCTCGAAGGACAACCCGTCCGTGGACGGATTGTGCGCCTGAGCAATGCAACGCTTGATCCGATTCTCCGCCGACATGATTATCCTGATCCTATCGCTCGTTTGCTCGGTGAAGCGCTGCTGCTGGCGGTCATTGTCGGCACGTCTCTGAAATTCGAGGGTAAGCTGCTTGTCCAAGCCGAGGGACCGGGCCCAATTACGATGCTTGTGGCTGAATACGCCTCGAATGGCGATCTGCGCGGCTATGTGCGGTTTGATAGGGAGAAATGGGGCGTCCTTGAAGATGAAGCCGGTGTACGCCCGACAATTTCGTCCGTATTTGGTGAAAAGGCCGTCCTTGGCATGATCATCATCCACGATGATCCAAGCATGCGCCCGTATCAGGGTGTGGTTCCGCTCACGGCGCCAACCTTGTCGGCCTGCGCTGAGGAGTATTTCGAACGGTCTGAACAGGTTCCCACGAAGATTGCACTTGGCGTTGGGGAGTTGAAGGTCACTGGCTCACCCCCGGTTTGGCAGGGGGGCGGCATCATTCTTCAGCGCGTGGCGGCAGATGACGCCCGGGGCGACACCGATGATGCGTGGGACACGGCCAGGATTTTGTTCCACAGCGTGAAAGACAGGGAACTGATCGACCCAGATCTTTCAGCGGACCAGCTCCTCTATCGCCTATTCAATGAACCCGGTGTCCGAATGGAACCAGCTTATAGGGTGATCGATGCTTGTTCGTGTAATGAAGAACGCTTGCGGGGCACTTTGCGCGGTATGCCGGACGCATCACTTCGAGAACTCGTCGAAGCGGACGGCACGTTGTCCATCGATTGTCAGTTCTGTAGCCGCCACTACACGATTCCACTTGTAGACGTGGTCGACCGCGCCGATGGTTGAGGCGCTTTTCCGAAGCGCGCGGCCATTCAAAGTGGCACGGGGAACACTAAATCCGCCGCATGCTGCCGCTGATCCATCACCCCGCCTATGACGCTGCAACGGTGCCCGACAAGCACCGTTTCCCGATGCGGAAGTACTCCCTTGTCGCGGCTGAGCTTCGAAGTCGAGGCTATACGTTTGACCGGCCGGATCCTGCGCCGATGTCTTGGTTGAAGCGCGTCCATCGGCCCGAATATGTGGATGCGGTCATGGACGGTACACTGGATCCGAAGGCAATGCGAAAGATTGGCTTTGATGTGACTTCCGCCGTTGCGCAGCGCGCCCAAGCCTCGGTTGGGGGCACTGTGCTTGCCGCCCGCCGTGCCCTGGAAAGGGGTGCGGCGGTCAATCTCGCCGGCGGTAGCCACCATGCTTCGACCGAGGGCGGCGCCGGATTCTGCGTTTTCAATGATGTGGCCGTCGCCGCGCGCCAGCTCATTGCTGAAAACCGCGTCGCCGATATTGCCGTCATTGATCTCGACGTGCACCAGGGCGATGGAACCGCCCTGATTTTTGCCCACGATCCGTCCGTCTTCACCGCATCCATGCATTGCGAGAAGAACTGGCCCCGGTTCAAACCATCGAGCGATCTCGATCGCGGACTGCCGGTCGATCTGAGCGATGCGGACTACCTCTCTGAATTGGAGGCGTTGCTGACCTCCGTTTTTGATAACGCCAAACCAGACCTCGTTTTTTACAATGCGGGCGTCGATCCGCATACGGATGATCGGCTTGGTCTTCTTTCGCTAAGTGACGAGGGTCTCAAGGCTCGCGAGCGTGCTGTGGCAGAAGCCTGCCACGCCCGAGGGATTCCGGTTTGCGGTGTTCTTGGTGGAGGCTACCAGGCCGATGCGTCGGCTGTGGCTCACCGGCACACCTTCCTTGTGGAAGCCTTTGCCAGCCAATTTACATCGGAACCTATTCGGTAACGGAGTGGGCTCAACTGCCCGGTCGCGTCTCGATCAGATCCTGGTGGAATAGGCCCGCTGCTCGATGCCGCAGGATTTTGCCGTAGCGCGGATCGGACATCATTCGAACCATGTGGGCGCGGGAGGGATATCGGGCGAGCGCAACCATATCCCAGTCTCCCTCGCCGATAAGGAAATCATGGGCCGGCGCGGTGTAGATGGGCTGGATCCCGATATTCGGATCTGCGCTCAATTCCATCACGCCTGCTGCATAACGGGCATATGCATCGCGACCCGAAGCGCCATCCCCATATTCAGGATCTGATGATGCATACTCCGCTCTGTCTCTGAATTTCAGGAGGTTCACCATTACGATAGGGCCGTCGTACTCTTCTCGTGCGAAGCGTTGGAGTTGGTCTGGAGTTGGCTGTGTCGCTGGCATGGGGCTTCCTATTCTTCTTTCGGCGTTTTCAGATTTCGATCGAGGAAACGCATCCGTGTACGCATCAAATGTTGGCGTAGGGATACATCCTGAATTCCGTGGCGTTGACCGGGATAGGTCATGAGATCGAATGGGTGACCGGCCTCCTGTAGTGCCGCAATGAGCCGCGTGGTGTTGTCGAAGGTGACATTGTCATCGGCCATGCCGTGCACCAGCAAGAGCGGGGGTAGGGCCCCCTTCCAGCGATCCAGATGATAAAATACGGACGATTTCTGATAGCCGTTTGGGTTTTCGTGGGGCGTATCCATGAAACGCTCCGTATAGAATGTATCGTAAAGCGACCAGTCCGTAACGGGCGCTCCGGACACCGCCGCAGCAAACGTTCCGGGCGGCGCCTGCAGCACGGTCATTAGTGTCATGTAGCCGCCATAACTCCAGCCCTGGATAGCGATCCTGTCCGGGTCCACGAATGGTTGCGCCTTAAGCCAGGCCGCGCCGAGGAGCTGGTCGCGCACTTCTGGGATACCCATCTGGCGATAGATCGTGTCTTCGAACACCTTGCCGCGATTGGCCGTACCCCGATTATCCAACCGGAAAACGATATAGCCCTGGTGCGTGTAGAACTGGTCATTCATTCGCTCCCAGTCCCGTGTCACGGTTTGTACGCCTGGCCCGCCGTAAACCTCGATGATCGCAGGATAGCGTCTGCCAGGGTCGAAATCGGGCGGTGTCTGGATCGAGTAGTAAAGGGTTTGTCCGTCTTCGGCGGTCAACGTCCCGTATTCTGGAACAGTGTGGGCTTCTAGGAATGGTGTGTACGGATGATCGTCGTTTAGGGCGTTTTGCTCGATCCACGCGACCAGTGTCCCATCCGCCCTGTAAAGCCCCGTCTGAGGGGGCTGTGTTGGGCTTGACGACGTGCCCACAAAGCTCTCCCCGTCGGGCGCCATGGTGATCATCCATGATTGTCCGTGCGCGGTAATCCGCTCCGGCTCGCCGCCGGTTATTGGAACCGAGTAGAGATTCCGTTCGAGGGGTGTATCCTTGTAACCGGTGAAGAAGACGGTCTGGTCCGTGATGGCCTCGATCTTAGCAACAGCCCAGTCGCCAGATGTCACCGCATTCCATACATGGTTTTCGCTGGTCGAAACGATATGGCGATACCCGGTTTCTTCTGTGGACCAGAAATACGTCTCGCCGTTGTGGGCACGGAAATCGTGATTGAGGTTTATCCAGTTCGATTGCGTTTCAACGCCAAATCGGCGCACTTGGTCGAATACTTCGGTATTCTGACCAGCAGTAAGTACCGTGCCACTGAACCACACTGCCAATTCAAGTTCTGTTTGATCCCTTCCAACGCGTTCGATAACCAGGCTGCTCATGCGTGGAACATCGTCACCCATGTAGGGGTCAATCGCCCAATGCACGCGCACCAGATATTGGTCTGTTGCGGGCCCCCAATCCTCGCGGCGCCACGGGACTTCAGAGATTTCGCCCGTCTCCATATCGCGCACGAAAAGGTCCACTACAGCATTCGGACGGCCCGCCCGTGGATAGCGTTGTTCGACCACCGCAGTTTCGCCAGCCGAGATTTCGTAGCGCGGCACGATGTCGACGGTGCTTTCGTCTACGCGGGTAAAGGCCAAATACCGATCGTCCGTGCTCCACCAATAGCCCGTGTACCTGCCCATCTCTTCTTGGGCGACAAACTCGGCAACCCCATACCGGATGGCCGCATTCGGGTCCGCCTCTGGGCTCAGCCGTTCTTCCTTGCCGGTCTCCAAATTTATGGCCCAGACTGATTCTTCACGGATGAAGCTGACGAATCGGCCGTTAGGACTGACTTTGGCGTCGTACTCGAAGGCGTCGGTATCCGTCAGTTGACGGATGGAAACGTTGCCACTCGCGTCCTTGTCAGAGCCGATCGTTACGAGGTGCAGGTCGCCAGCAATCGGCACAAGGATCGTATCGGCCGTGCCCCACTGATAGCTGACGATCCCCGAAAATGCCGCGATCCGCTTGCGTTCCCGGAGTGCCTTTTCCTCTTCCGACAACGCGCCTTCGTCCGGGGCGAGCCGTGCAGAATCCACCAGGAGTGAGGGCTCGCCTGTCGCCACATCGAATTGCCAGAGGTCGAGTTGCGCCCCGTTGTCGGCCTTGCCCCTCAGAAACGTCAAGCGCTTCCCATTCGGTGAAAACTGAACACCCATGGGTTTCGGCCCAGACAGGCTCGGGCTTTCATAGAGGCGTTCGATGGTCAGTCGCGGAGCGTCGGACATGGGCACATCCTCTTGGGCATTAGGCGTTTGTAGATCCGCGGCCTCGCAAGCGGTGATAGCCATGGCGGCGAGGACGAGGAGCACAGATCGCATGGGTTCACCCTATCCGTTGCGACGTGCTCTGCAACATGCCTCCGATCTCGTCGGGCGACACCATAGACGTGCGCGCGCCTGGGACTGGGCGGGCCCATGCCAAAGGCGCAGGGGCCGGTTGCCCAAGCGCCAAAAAAGAACATCGCTTGCGCACGGCCGCAATACTTGTGCGGGCGCCGCAATCTCTCCACATCTGGCCCATGGCGATGATGGATGAAGCGATCAAGGCGTTCCTCGGGCAAATCAAGCTGCCTGAAATCCCGGTGACTGATTTCCAAAAACTCGACTGGGTTCAGACCAGTAACAGGCTCCGTCAGAGCTTTTTCAGGGCTACAGGCGCGATGGAAGGCGACGCACCGCAACTCGCCGATGTTTCTACACTTCCCGTCGATGGCGCCGAAGGCCCGCTCAAGGCACGACTGTACACGCCCCTTGGTGCAGGCATCGGCCCGGGGCCAGGAATCGTGTTTTTCCATGGCGGCGGGTTCATGCTTGGCAATCTAGATAGCCACGACATGTTGTGCCGGCGCCTCGCAGCCGCGTCGCGGTGCCGTCTTGTTGCTGTCGATTACCGTCTGGCGCCGGAACACCGCTTTCCTGCCGCCCACGCGGACGCCGAGAGCGCCTGGCGCTGGGTTATGGCGAGAAGTGACCATTTCATGATGGATCCAGAGCGAACGGCAGTGGCCGGCGACAGCGCCGGCGGTAATCTCGCCGCATTCGTTGCCCAGGAAATGAACCGCACCAATGGGCCGCTGCCCGCTTTTCAACTCCTGCTCTATCCCCTTGTGCAGTTCATCGATATTCGCGCCAAGCCGATGCCGTTCCAGGAAAGCGGTTTCTTCATCTCCCCGAATCTCTTCGATTATTTCCGTGACGCGTACATCCAGCACGATGCGGACCGGCACGACCCGCGCGTTTCGCCCCTGTTCGCAGATGAGGCAGATCTGCGCGGCCTAGCCCCGGCGCATTTCGTCCTCTGTGGTTGGGACCCGCTCAAGGATGAAGGCCAAGCCTATGCCCACAAGCTCGCCAGCTACGGTGTGCCGGTCACCGTTCGCGAGCATTCGGGCATGGTCCACGGCTTCATGAACCTGACGGCACTGTCCTTGCCGATTCGCGACGCCATCCGGGATGCCGGAGTGGTCGTTGGTCGGGCGCTCGGCGGTTTGGACGAATGTTGACCAAGGGTAAATCACGACCCATCGAAGACCATGAAAATTCACCAAATTTCAGAACCTTGAAGAGTGAACACAGGGCGTTTCATTCAATCTGGCGCTAGAGCCGGTTTCAGCGTTGCGCAAACGTCACATTGGCCCTCCAGAACGCAGAATCCGGCAGCTGACCGGTTGAGCGTTTGCTGAAATTGGACAACATTTTAGAATTCTTCGGGCGACGTAAGCGCCCGCAGGAAGCGATAAACAAAAAAGCACGTGCCCGATCACGTGCGTGAGGAGAAACGCCTATGAATACCCGTCTGATCAAACGATCAGCGATGCTGGTTTCCGCATCAGCCATCGCCCTTAGCCAACCTACACTCGCGCTCGCCCAGGACACTGAAGAGGAGGCGGACTCCCGCCGCCTGTCCACCGTTACGGTCACCGCGACCCAGCGGGCCGAGAGCATTCAGGATGTCCCGATTGCCGTGACCGCGCTAAACCCCGAAATTCTCGACCGGGCTGGCGTGACCGACGTCACAAATCTCGACGCCGTGGCGCCCAGCTTCAACATGAACAGCTCGGACACGACCACTGGCGGCACGACACTTCGTATCCGCGGCGTCGGCACAACCGGCAACAATATCGGCCTCGAGAGCTCGGTCGGGGTGTTCCTGGACGGGGTCTATCTCTCTAGGCCAGGCGTTGCCCTTGGCGACCTCATGGACCTTGAGCAGATTGAAGTCCTTCGCGGGCCGCAGGGGACCCTGTTCGGCCGCAACACGTCGGCGGGTGCCTTGAACATCAAGACCCGTCGGCCCGACCTTGAAAACTTCGAAGGGTTTGCCAACCTCACCCGCGGCAACTTCAATCTAACGAATATCCAGGCAGGCGTCAGCGTCCCAATTGTCGACGACACGTTGGCGGTGCGCATTTCAGGCGCCATTACTGACCGCGATGGCTTCGTGACGAGCGAGTTTGGCCCCGAAAGCCACAATCGCGATCGAACCATCGTTCGCGGCCAGGCCCTGCTCGACCTCAAGGAGTCCGGAACTATCCGGGCGATCGTTGACTATTCTGAAGCAGAAGAGAACTGCTGCCACGCCGTCTGGTTCTCGGACACGCCCTTCCTCGGCGCATTTGCCGCCGCGGGGCTTCCCGCAGATGGGGGCGCACCAGCGATTGGCCCATCCGCGCTCGACGGACTGCGGTCTAACGACTCCGAATTCTTCAACCCCTTCGAGCAGATCGGTTTCTCCCTGGAGTACAATGTCGAAACGCCAATTGGCGACTTGACCTACATCGGCTCCTACCGGGACTTCGAGGACGAATCCTTCCGGTCAACCGACTATGTCGGGCTTAATATCTTCACGGTCGGACGGTCTCCAGAAGCCCAGTCGATTACCCCCGGCTCGTTCGATCCGCGCGGCAACGTCACGAAGATCGAAACCCAAACCCACGAGCTTCGGATCCAGGGCACCGCGTTCAATGATCGCCTCGATTGGCTCGGCGGTCTTTACTACTCAGACGAGCAGATCGATGCAGCTGGATCACTCACCCTGCTTGACGAGTACTCCCTCGGCGTCAGCGCAGGCGTCTTCGGACAGCCCTTCGATCTACTGGGCCTTTTCGCAGGCGGAGCCGACGCAACCGGCGACTTCGCTACGAACGAGTTCCTGCAGGACGCAGAAAGCATCTCAGTCTTCACCCACAACATCTTCTCGGTCACCGACCAGTTGGATCTCACCGTGGGTCTTCGCTATGTCGAAGAATCGAAAGACGGCAGCTTCGTTCAAACCGACGGCGAATTCGATGCGTGTCTCGGCACATTCGGCACACTGGCAACAACGCCAGAGGTGATTGGTGCACTGGCCGGTCCCGCCGTGGCGCTGAACTGTTTCGTCTTCGCCGCCCCAACTTTCACGGAAGAGAACTTTGGACCGCTCTTCGCGCCCTTCTCAGGAAGCGGCCTCGACGCGCTTCTACCGCAGGAGTTCGATGATACGTTTGAGGATGAGGAACTCGTGTACACGGTCAAGCTTGGCTACAGCTTCACACCGGACATCAATGTCTATGGCGGCTTCACCCACGGCTTCAAATCGGGCGGCTTCAACCTCGATGCTTCCGCAGCCGGTGGCGGGGCTGATCCGAGGTTCGACTCCGAAATCGTTGACGCGTTCGAGCTCGGCCTGAAATCGACGCTCTTCGATGGTCGGGCGCGGGCAAACATCGCTCTCTTCCATCAGGAACTTCAGGATTTCCAGGTGCTTGAGTTCACCGGCGTTCGTTTCCAGACGTTCAATGTTGAGGAAGCACGTGCGACGGGCGTGGAGATCGAGACTGAAGCTCAGTTCACGGACGAGCTCTCGGCGAACTTCAACTACACCTATTCCGATGCCCGGTATCCGAGCGATTGTGACAACTTCGATGTCACAGACCCGGCTTTCAACATCAATGCTGTGACGCTTTGCGGAAACCAACTGACGAACGCGCCCGAAAACGTCTTTGTCGGTGGCTTCTTCTACGAACGGCCAATGGAAGGGTTCAACTTCTTCGTGGCCGCCAATGCCCGGCACGAAACTGAGCGCCGGACGTCGACACAGGCTGTCACCATTCCAGATGCAGCCCTCGTCGCCGCAGCAACGACAGAAGATTTGTTGCGCGACTTGATTGCCGCGCAAGCCCCACTGCCTGGGGACTTCCAGGAGGATAACACCAAGGTCGACCTCCGGATTGGGTTTACCCATCCGGAAGACAATTGGGCGATTGAATTCTGGGGTCGGAACATCACCGACGAAATCACGAAGAACGTGACGTTCAACGTGCCGCTGCGTGGTGCCGGGGCCCGGGCCCAGTTCACCCAGGATCCGGCCACCTACGGCGTCACCTTGCGGACCCGCTTCTAGGCGTCGCATCAAAACCTATTCGTGAAGCCCGGGGCCGGTCCACTGGTCCCGGGCTTTTCCTTGCAACTGTCGCTGAACAAAGGGCAACGGCCCGAACGAACCTTCGTTCAGGCAGCACACCGCATAACAGTCGCCGATACCCATAAGGAGCGACTGTTATGCCCCTCTCTCGCCGCTTGATCCGCCCCCTCGCTGCGCTCGCCATGTCCGCCGCAGCGCTCTTCGCAACACCGCTCTCACTGCCCGCATCGGCGGACGGCGTCCGTGGTACCCATCATTTCGGCGGCCACGATCGCGCCTTTTCCAGCCGTGGCGGACGCTTCGACGGAGGACGTGCCATCGTGATCTACCGGGATCCGGGGTTCTCAGGTCGTAGCGCAGTCATAGAAGGACAAGCCGACCTCGGCGGCTCGCGTTTTAACGACCGGGTATCCTCGGTAGAGGTGCTGGGCGGTCGCTGGTTATTGTGTAGCGACCCAGGCTTTCGCGGCCGGTGCGAAGTTGTCGAGTTCGACGAGCCCCGTTTGTCGAGGATCGGCCTCAACGATAACATCACCTCCATTCGGCCCGTCGGGCGCGGATTTCGCGCGGGCAACACGGGTCGGTTCCGCTCCCCGCGCGGTTCGGAAACACTGTTCGGTGGACGCGGTCACGACCCGTATGATTTCGGTCGTGGCGGCGATTTCGGGAATGCGCCCGTGGTCCTGTTCGCTGACCCGGATGGCCGCGGCCGTGCCCTCCCGATCTTCGGCGCAGAGCCTCGGTTCAGGCCGCTCCGTTTCGACGACATCGTCAGTTCGATCGATGTGCGTTCCGGTGTCTGGGAAGTCTGCTCTGATCCTTACTTCCAGGGTCGGTGCGAGATCGTGTCCGGCTTTGAGCCTCGAACCAGGGTGTTCGGGTTGAACGACAATATCTCATCGATCCGCCCGGTTGAACGGCGCAGGCCTAAACGCCGCCGCAATTGGTGATCGGTTTGCGGTGCCGGTCTAAGCCGCTGTATCCGCAGAGCGCCTCGCATTACCCATCGGAGTATCAAGCAGTTGTGGACGGCCGATATGGTAACCCTGGGCCTGGCGGCAGGACATGTCCCGCACAGCGTCCAGGGCTACATCGGTCTCAATCCCCTCTGCGCAGGACACCACGCCCATTGTATCGCAGAGCCGGATCACGGCCTCGAGGATCGACGCGCCGTGGGCGGCCTCATTGTGGAGAAAGCACCGGTCGATCTTGATCTTGTCGAACGGCAAGCGACTCATCCGCAAGAGCGAGGAGTGCCCCGTTCCGAAATCGTCGAGCGACACCCGGACGCCGAGATCCTTCACCGCGTGCAGAAGGCGGCGGCTTTCTTCGATGTTCTGGAAGAGGACCTGCTCGGTCACTTCCAGTTCCAGGATGCCGTCTTGCAGGCCAAAGTTCCGCACCATGGCGCTTAGCCGGTCGATGAAGGTGGTGGAGGTCAATTGCGATGGCGACACGTTCAACGCCACGAAGCCGGCAGTGGAGATCCGCTGGTCCAAAGACTGCTCGGCGAGGCTCCAGAAAAGCGTGTCGAGGACGCCGATCCGCTCGGCAACGGGAATAAAACGGGCCGGTGACGGGGCCGTGGCCTGGTCGCTGTCGACCCAGCGGGCCAGGACCTCGTGTCCGATGACTTCCAACGTCCTGAGATCAAGGATCGGCTGGATGGCCGGCTGTATCTTGGAGGTTGCAACAGCATGGGCAAGATTTTGCTCAATGTAACGCGATTGCTCGTCCAACGTGCGGGATTGCAGATTGTAGGCCCTGAAGCTGCAATTGTTCGATTTCGCTTCCATCATCGCGACATCGGCGGCGTGTAGCAGGCCGTC
Source organism: Pseudomonadota bacterium (assembly GCA_038745855.1). Classification (GTDB taxonomy): domain Bacteria; phylum Pseudomonadota; class Alphaproteobacteria; order Caulobacterales; family Hyphomonadaceae; genus UBA5336. The sequence goes on from JBCDLC010000024.1 coordinate 40,008, forward strand.
GGTCGTTTGGGCGTCGGCGGGGAACATTGCAACCCCCATCGACGCACCCACACTCACCTTGCCCACCTGTGTGAGGACGGGCGCTGTGATCGCCTCGTGCAACGCCTGCAGCGCCTCTTCCATCGGGGCCGCATCGGCGCGCGCGGGCAGGATGCAAGCAAACTCGTCGCCGCCAAGCCTCGCTGGAAGTTCGATCCCTTCGACGCGTTTGATACGCTCGCCAATCAAGCGCAGCGTCTCGTCCCCGATCAAATGGCCGAAATTGTCATTGAGCGGTTTGAACTTGTCGAGATCGAAGTAGACACAGCCCAAACGCTGGCCGTCGTCGATCTTTTCGCCGAGGCGCAGCGCGAACGTTCGCCTGTTGAGCAGGCCGGTGAGGAAATCGGTTTCCGCCAGCTTGCGAACTTCCTGTTCCGCCCGTTCACGTTCGCGCACTTCGTCCGTCAGTGCCTGCACCAGGCCCTCGTTGAGTTGGTAGAGGGCCCGAAACACTTCCATGCCCGAGATCACGCCGAGGTAGCGCCCATCTCGGTTCACCACGACAAACCCATCGCGAACGATCGCCTCTCGGTCCTTGAACCGATCGAGCACGTCGAGAATATCATCCTCATCGACGACGGGCCTAAAATCGGGCTCGGCAAAGGACACCGCCGGCCGGCATCCGAATAGCGCCGATCCCAGCGCCGTCGCCATGCGCGCCTGGAATGCCGTTCGCGTGATGATGCCCACGACCGCATGGGCTTCGTCACAAATTGCGCAGACGGGGGCCTGCGGGTGGTCGATGAAAAAGCGCGAGACGACCGTGCCGTCCGCCGTCCTGTCCACCATCGGCACCCGATTGATCCTGCCATTTCTGATGATCATGCGCATCGACCCGTGATTGATGCGTCGACCGTGACAGAAATTCTCTGGTAGGCTGTTTCTGCGGGGCGATGAAATTCCTGCCCGTGGGTAGGATATGGCTTACCATTTTGGCCGAATTCCCACGCTTCACCCGCGAATATCAGGGAGACTTGCTCCAAAAGCGGCACGCGGTAGCGAAGAAAGGCCTTCTCGCTGGGGGCGTTTTTAGAAAGGAATTCCCAGGATCCGGCACGCCCGTCACCGCCTAGCGGCTTGCAAACAGACGCCCACGTTCCACGACTGCGACGATCGCCAGCGACGCTGCACCCAGCGCAGCGAATCCGATCAGTAGAGGCACCGATGAGCCATTGTACTGGGCGCCGATCAGGTACCCGAGCATGCTCGATACCGTCACCGTGGAAAATCCCGACGCAGCACTCGCCGTGCCGGCCAGTCGCTCGAACGGCTCCATGGCCAGCGCTGTAAAGTTCGAGCCAATCAGTCCGAAACAGGCGAAACATACGCACAGGGCCGCGAAGAAGACCGGGAACACCTCACCCAGCGCCAGGGTCAACAGCACGGCCGTCACCGATGCTGCAATGAAAACCACCAGCGCCCCATGGCTCAACCGGCGCATCCCGAACCGTTCCACAAGGCGAGAGTTCGTGAAATTCGCCGCGGACAGCGCCAGCGCGACCCCCGCAAACCACAGCACGAACCCGTCACCCAGCGCGAATACCTCGGTGAAAACCTGTTCTGCACTCCCGATGAACGCGAACAGCGATCCAAACACGATGCCGGACGCGGCGATATATCCGAACGCCACCCGCGTCCGGAAGACTTCCGCATAGTCTCCGGCCGCGGCCCGAACGTTGAACGGCCGTCGTTTCTCCACCGCCAGCGTCTCCGGTAGCCGCAGATAGATCCACACCAGCACCAGCGCAGCAGCGCCCCCGAGCACGCCAAAGATCCACTGCCAGGGTCCCACAAACAACACCACCTGCCCCACGCTCGGGGCCACGATGGGGATCACCATGAACACCGTCATCACCAGCGACATGATCCGCGCCATGCCTCGGCCCTCGAAGACGTCCCGCACGATGCTGACTGCCACGACCCGCGAGCCTGACGCCGCCATACCCTGCACAAATCGCATTGCCAGCAACGCCTCGAACGACGGCGCCGCCATGCAGGCAAAACCCGTCATGGCGTAAGCTGCCAGCGCGCCAAACAGCACAGGGCGCCGTCCATATCGGTCCGACAACGGCCCGAATACGAGCTGCGGGGCACCAAACCCGAGCACGTAGACAAATATCAGCAATTGCTGGTCGTTCGCGCGCGCCACGGCAAAGTCGGCCGCAATATCGTCAAGCGCCGGCAGCATCACATCAATCGCCAGCGCGTTCATCGCCATCAGCGCTGCGATCATCGACACAAATTCCGGAATGCCAAGGGGCAGCGCCTTGGCCGCCTCTGCTGCCGTCTTCGGCCGCGGTGCAGCGACCTCGGACCCTGTCTCCATTCCCTCGGCCATCACGGGCCCCTCACAGTCCTAAACGCAGCGCAGCACTCACATCGCCCGGCAGCGCCCCCGCGTCGAGCTTCGCCTTAACCGCCAACGCCAGCAGGATCGTGAGACTATCCCGCACAGCGCCGGAAAGGCAGTCCTCCAGCAACGCCCCAAACCGGACCGTACGTTGGGCCAGCACCTCCGTGTCCTCCGGGGCCGCATCGCCCGCCCGCAGGCCCCACGCCAAGTACCCCACCGCCCGCTCATCGGTCACCGAATTGGAGAGATCGCACGCCAGCACTTCTAACCATGTCGTCGCCCGATAGCCGGTCTCCTCAGCCAATTCCCGCTTCGCCGCCGCCAATGGGTCTTCATCCAATGGGCCGCCGCCCTCCGGCAGCTCCCAGCTATAGTAATCGCCAGGGAACCTGTGCTGGCCCACCATGGGCACATGCCCGTCATCTGTAACCGGCAACACCCCGATCGCTCGGTTCTTGAAATGCACCACCCCGTATTGGCCCGGCACACCATGGGGCTGGATCACCGCGTGGTCGTCAATCGCGATCCACGGGTTATCGAAAGCGCGGCGAACATCGTGCACACGCCACGGCCCACGCGTCTCATCTGCCACGCCCATACCCCTCGCTCTTCTGCTTTCGTCCGTTGCGTTATAGCGCGCACAATATCTGGTCCGCCAATTTTGACGGACCATCGCGATCAAGTCAGACAGTTTGCGAAGCGGAGTGACCGCGAGCGATATCGCCCCTAGGAGGCGACGGTCTCTGCCTGCTTCTTCTCGATATCGCGCTTGATCTTCGCGGCACGGTCGGAGAGTTGACCCGCCTTGGCCTTCGCCAAAAACCCGTCAAGACCGCCGAGCTTGTCCACCGTCCGCAGCGCTTTCGCAGCAATCGTCAGGCGGAAATTCTGGTTCAGCGTCTCGGAATGCAGTCTCACCGAAAGCAGGTTTGGCAAGAAGCGGCGCTTCGTCTTGATCTGGGAGTGGCTGACATTGTGGCCACTCATTGGCTTAGTGCCTGTCAGTTCACATTGGCGCGACATCGGCCTGCCCCATTTCATAGGTTCACGTACGGAAAGCGCGGTGAGTACAGCCCAGCCCTTGCCAGGTCAACGGCCTCCACCGTCTGTCGTGCAGAAATTCCATTGGCCAGGACGGAAACTGGCGGAGAGAACAGTATCGAATGGGGCAGCGAAGTGGCAACCCGGTTCACCCGCCATTGGCCCAGACTATCCTATGCACGATCCTCGTCCTAATTACCGCTCCGCATCCCGCCCTATCCCCAAGGATGCTGTGCGACCAACCGGAGTGTTCCCCATGAGGCCAGCCCGCCACAGGCTCCTGAAAGCGACCGCCGCAGCCCTGGCGGCGACAGCAGCACTCCTGATCCCCACCGCTGCAGCAGATAACAGCGCCGAACCGCCAATTGCCGAGCGTCCGGCGACCCCACTGCAAGCCATCGCCGCCGGGTCGCCAACGAAATTCACCTATGAGCTTCGCGCCAGCGCCAGGTTTTTCATCCTGCCCATTTCCGGAAAGGCGCGCTTCACGACGGAAATGACGGCCGACACCTACCGGATCACCTCCAAGGTCAAGACCACCGGCCTCGCCGACATCCTCGTCAACTACGACCTCGCCCTGTCAGCCACGGGCTATGTCGACCCAGACCGGCTGCGTCCCTACGCCTACATTTCCCAGAATGACGACGGAAAGAAAAATCGCCGCGTCGAGCTGATCTGGGGCGATGACGATGTCACGGGCACGATCAATCCTCGCTTCGGAAACATGGGCGAACCGCCCGCCATGCCCGACCAGAAGATCGATGCCATGGATCCCATCTCCGCACTCATCAATTTTGCTCTCACCCCGAGGGACATCACCGATGCGCCCTGCGGTGGCCCGATCAAGACCTTCGATGGGCGCCAGCTTTCGCACCTTCACCTGACCTATGCAGGCATGAAAACGGTCAAATCCGACGCCTGGCGCGGCGAGGCGATCGAGTGCCACATCACCCTCGATAAGGTTGCGGGCTTCAAGGCGGGGGAGAAAAACAAGGACACCCTCGCGGGCATTGATGGCCCCCTTCGCATGTGGCTCGCGCCGCTGCCCAATGGCGCAACGGTCCCGGTGCGCATTGAGGCCGATACCGACGATATCGGCAAAGTCACCCTCCAGGCCCGGGTGATGGATTTCGAGCCTCTCGCGGTCGAGTTGAACTGACCCGGCGGGTTTGTGGGATAAGATATTTCTTCTCCCCCGGTTCCGAGTTTCGCCACCGTCGTGGAATCACGAATATATACAGGGTGATAGCGCTCGTCTTGCGTCCGGCGCCAGGCGCGTCGGGAAATTCGGAATGCAGAGGGGCTTTATCGCCGCCTTGTCTTTCTCCCGGCTGTCGCCCTTGCGACGGAGTTCATGGAGCGAACGGCCGCGAAGCGGCTGGCGGGATACGTGTCCGCCTTCGCGCCGCAACCGGTCGGCAATCCGCCTACGGAGCAAAATGCTGAACATACGCCGGGTCCGGACGATACCGCTTCCAGGCGCAAATTGGTCAGAAGCCAACGCCTTCCGTGGCGGGACATTCGTCTCCACGAAACTGGACACCGTGCCGAACGGGGCTGGGCGCCGTACGGGCAGCCGCTACCCCGAATAGACGCCTGCGGCTGGATCCGTATGCCGCTACAGCCAGAATACATGCGTTACTGCGCCCTGGTCTGCGCCATTGAAAGGCCCAACCACGCGATACGCCGATGCGCTTTCATTCTTGTGCGCCGTATGCGTCGGGCGGAAGGGCAAGCGCTTGAGCAGAGCGCGGCAAGTGGGGCCGGTTCGTGTAAGGACGATACCGATGCCTACCGCCCGCTGGAGTGGACTGCGACACTGCCTTTCGCGGCCCGGTGGGGCCAGCATCTTCACCCGGCGTGCGACGGACTGCTCGCCCCATGGCGAGACGGGCTTTCCATGCCTGGCGCGCCGCCATGATTACAGCAAAAACGACGATGCCATGCCGGCCTGGACAACCAGGGCGGATGCCCGTGCTGCAGAAAACAAGCCAAGGGCGTCGCCAAAATGAAACGCCCCTGGCGCGGGGGGCACCAGGGGCGTCAGGAGGCACTTGAGGGGACGCCTCCCAGGCACCAGCCGGACGGGGATCGACCGGCACCTGTTCTGATCTGCTGAACCGTAGAATGCATGACCCGTGCCAAACACGATGTCCCAGATTTCAACGGCCGAAAATTCGCGGCCGGTGAGCCCGCGGCCCCAACAATCGCTTTCGGGCCGCGTTTCTGTTAGGGTCGCCCTATGAAAAAATGGGAGGCAGCCATGCTCATTGACCAGGTTCTCCGCGCAAAGGGTCGCAACGTGACGACCGTGTGTGCCGATGACACGCTTCAGTCGGTAGCGAAAATTCTCGACAGCGGCCGGATCGGTGCGGTCGTCGCCCTCGACAAGAACGGTGAAATCGTTGGCGTCGTGTCGGAACGCGATCTCGTCCGCGTCTTCGCGAAATCGGGTGAAAGCGCTGTGAACTCAAAGGTTCGCGATGCCATGACCCGGCAGGTGATCACTGCAGCGCCGGGCGAGACAGTCGAAATCGGGCTTGAACGAATGACCGACCGCCGGGTTCGACATCTGCCGGTGGTCAGCGGCGGACACCTCAGCGGCCTCGTGTCGATCGGCGACCTGGTAAAATGGAAAATCGCAGAAACAGAGGCCGAAAAAAGCGCTCTTAAAGCTTACGTAAGCTCTGGCTAACCGTTCATTAGGCTGACGATCTTAAAACCCGGGCGAAGGTCTTCGATGCAATTTGCTTCGAATTCCCACGATTGGCGAAAAAAGGACTTGCAGACCATCGCGAAGACGACCTATATACGTGTCCTCCCCGGAAACGCTCAGACATCGCTGGGCCGGCCTCGTCGGTCCACTGGGAGAAGAGCTTTGCCCCGGAAAGCAGCAAAAGCGGCTTCACCGCAGGATCTGCAAAAAGGGCAAAATAGACGGTTGACGGTGAAATCTGCGGCCCATATAAGCCGCGACTTCCGCAGGATAGGGCGACAGCCTGAGTCCAGCAAAACAGGGCTTCCGCCCGGCTGTTTGACATCGCAGGGAAGAATAGGAAGAGAAACGCAGGCGGCGCGATCGCCCGCGGACCTCTGGCTTTCACATGAGAGTCAAGTCCACACGATCGTGACGAATGCGTTTCAAGGAAATTCTTATCGCATGATCAGCCGGCTTCGGCAGGTTGGTCAGTGACAAGGGTTTCCCGTCAAAACGCAAACTAAGCTTACAGCTAAGTCCATCCCGATATTCCAGGGATGGTTTCGTCAGGACAACTCAACTTGAGAGTTTGATTCTGGCTCAGAACGAACGCTGGCGGCAGGCCTAACACATGCAAGTCGAACGACACAGTGGCAGACGGGTGAGTAACGCGTGGAAACGTGCCCTTCACTACGGAATAGCTCCGGGAAACTGGTGGTAATACCGTATACGCCCTTCGGGGGAAAGATTCATCGGTGAAGGATCGGTCCGCGTTAGATTAGCTAGTTGGTGGGGTAAAAGCCTACCAAGGCGACGATCTATAGCTGGTCTGAGAGGATGATCAGCCACACTGGGACTGAGACACGGCCCAGACTCCTACGGGAGGCAGCAGTGGGGAATATTGCACAATGGGCGCAAGCCTGATGCAGCCATGCCGCGTGAATGATGAAGGCC
>JBCDLC010000025.1:0-46475 GCA_038745855.1 Pseudomonadota bacterium
CACCTTGCCCGCCGCCGCCCCGGCCTCCTCAGGGCGCCCCCCTACAGGGGCCCCCACAGCGGCCAACAGTTCGGCACCGAACCCGGCGCGCTCCACGACAGCTTCGCCGTCGCCATCCTAGAACAAAGCCGAGCCCGTCCCCCACCCTTGGGCAGAGCCCCCAACAACAGCCCCAGAATCCGCCAGCTCTAACCCGCGCGCGGAAACGCGGGCGGCTGCCTGATACTCAGCGGAGGGAGAAACTCCCAACGAAATGGAGTAAAACTAACAGTCCTAAATCCACTTCCGCGCGGAAAAGGAACACAACTCCAAACCAGCGCTCCGTATCGACGCAAAGCGTCGCAAGGCCGACCGGCCGCCGGGCGGTCAGCCCGCCCCCGCGGAGCCATCAGCGCAGCGGATCTGGCGCGAGCGAAATGAACCGCTACAAGCCCAACCGGAGAAATTCAGAAAGACCCCGATCCATCGCGTAGGGAGCGAAGCGAGCCCAGCGGGGGATCCACGCATAAAGTCCGCCCCCGTTGCAGACATCTTGCAAAACCGCCGTCGTTGGCTTACGCCATGCGCTTTCGACATTCCGAAACGTCGACCGCCCCCCGGGGTCACTTGCCTTGGGCGGGCCGGCGTGGACACATCAGAGGACGAGACCGCGATGAAAGCCGAAGGCCATCCCGACTACCATTTCATCACCGTGGTGATGAATGACGGCACTGAATTCCAGACGCGGACCACCTGGGGCAAGGAAGGGGACAAGATGACCCTGGATATCGACCCGACCACCCACCCGGCCTGGACCGGCGGCGGGGCCCGGATTTCTGACCGGGGCCGCGTGTCCAAGTTCAAGGACAAGTTCAAGGGCTTCATGTAACCCTGGCGTTCCGGGGTCTACGGGCTCCGGCTTTCGTCCCGCCCTCAACACTGTAGCGCCCGGGACGGTCGGGCGCGAGGCGCCCTTCATCGGTGGCGGATGATCGGCGCGCTTGTCAGATGCGGATAAGCGCGCTCGGCGGTGCGTCGAGATAGAGAATGTTCCCCGCGCGCCAGACCTTGCCGGTGATCTCAACGGGGTCTGCCACATAGGGCAGGATGGCTGTGCCGTGGGCCGCTTCGCCATTGGTCATGATCAGCAGGCTCGCATTGCCATCGGCGTCCCGGGCAAAGAAGGCCGGCGGCAGGCCTGCCCGAATGCAGAGGGCGGCGCAGGATTTGTGGACCTTGCCCTCCGAAGGCCGCATGGCGCCGAACCAGCATTTGGTGTCGAGGATTTCGCCCCTCAGGGTGATTGCCTCGAGCACGGGGGTCCGGGATGGAATGGCCAGGGCCGGATCGGGCGGTGATTGTGTCCCAGCGGGCCTGACCCACGCGCTGGTCTCCGCGACGGCGATCATGGCGTGGGTGCCGCGCTGGATCAGCGATCCGTCGACCTCGACGCGCTGGCCTTCGAGGGCGCCGATCTGGGCTCCAACGCCGCACTTTCCGAGGCAGGAAAGCAAGGCAGTCTGCGGGGCGCCGGTGACATCTCGGGTGCGCAGCATCGGGTAGGGATGTGCGGTGATGACGCCGGTATAGGTTTTCACTGTGCCCTGGTCCCACATGCCGGGACCGACGGGGGCCTGGAAGGCGGCCAAGCCTGCAGCGGTCGCCCCCGTTCCGGCCATCAAGGCAAGGCCTGCGCCGAGGAAGAAACGCCGGTCCCGGCGCGGGGTTTCCGCCCAGCCGATGAAGAAGTCCTTGTCGCGGTCGGCGCTCATCGGCGCGCTCCTGCAGGGGCGAGCGCTCTGGCCTCGGCGGTTAAGGCGTACGTATCCTGAACCTCGGTGCCTAGGGTGTCGTCGATGACGCTTGGGGCCTGCGGTGTGCCCGGAGGGTTAGGGGTCCGATGGACCATCACGCGGCCATCGAGGATGCGGGTCCGGTAGGTCGCAATCTTCTCGGTGAACGGTGCGGGGGATTGGCCGTCCTCCATGCGGTATTGGAAGCCGTGCCAGGGGCAGGTGATGCACCCGTCGATCACCTTGCCTTCGCCCAGCGGACCGCCCTGGTGGCGGCAGACATTGGTTACCGCGGCGATCTTGCCGTCGAATTTGAACACGGCGATCCGTTCGCCATCCTTGGGAGACAATATGCGCGCCCGGTTTTCAGGAATGTCCCCAACGGTGCCGGCGTCGAGCCAGTCGTCAGCATCGAGCCTTGCCCGCTTGGCGCCGGAAGCCAGAAAACCGCTGAGAAGATGGAGGGTGACGACTGTTCCGGCGGCGACGGAAAGTACGGGCAGGTAGATGGGGCTGCGCTCGCTTTGCAGGGCGCCAAGGGCGACATGGGCAACCAGCAGGCCATAGGCGAGGTAGACGCCCATGTGGAGGGTTTTCCAGACGGCTGGCCCGAGATTGGCGTTCCAGAAGTCGTGGGACGTGGTCGCCATGACGGCGAGGATGATGAAGGCCGCTACGCCGAGGCTTTCGAACGGGAAACCGGCGATGGATGTATAGCGTGGATTGGAGGCAAAAAGCGAAACGAAAACATTGAGCTCGGAGAAACCGTGATACCAGAGCAGCACCATTGCGGCATGGAGGAGCGCGATGGTGAATGTCGCAACACCCAGATGGCGCCGGTTGTAGAGGAAGGGTTTGAAACGCTTCGACATGCGGGCGAGAGGGCCGATCATCAGAATGAAGGTCAGCATGAGGAAAGACAGCGTTCCTGTGGCGCGCATGCCAAGCTGTAGCGGAGTGAAGCTCTCTCCCGGGGGCTGTGTGGCGCTGGTAATCGCAATGAACACAATGAGATACAGCGCGATACCGGCCAGCATCCAGCGGTCGAAATGAACCTTGAACGACGTCCAGGTTACAGCTCTGTATCCGTGGGCCATTAGGGGCTGTATCCCCCGTCGATGCGTTGAGGTTCGGTCACGATGGAGTCCGGAACGCTGTCACTGAGCGCAGGGGGCGGGGTGTGAGACACAGCGAGCAAGAGGAGCCCGAAAAGGACGGGCCCCATCGACAACCAGATGAAGCGGTGCGCGGCCAGATGGGTTCTCTTCATGGCAAACTCGGAGGCGTAACGGCGATCATACCAGCGGCGGTGCCCTCTGGGTGAAGAGCTTTACCGCCATGATCGGCCAGAGCAGCATGGCGCCAGGGAAAATCAGGATCCTTGCACGAATGGGCATGCCCTTCGCGTCTGGATCCATTCTGCTCGCGCCGAACGTGACAACCGCCAAAGCGATGAGGACACCAATGAGAAGATAAATGCCCAGCCCTGTGGTGAGCGCTTCTGCAGCAGCGAGCGTCATGGCGAACGGCCTTCGGCATCGCGAGACGAGAGAAAGGCTTGTGCAGAGAGTTGGTTTTGATCTGCGCGGTTAAACGCGTTCAAGTCGGCCTCCTCGTCAGTACTATCGCCATTTGCAGGCGGACAGGATTGAGCACGCCAACATTGGGTGTCCGCCCCGCCTTGTTCGACCGGTATAAACCCGAACCGTACACGTCCGCTCGCCGACCCGCAACCAATGAGCGCTTGATTGTGATAGCGGCACAATCTGGAATTGTTGCCGCATCTCAATCGCACAGGCGTTCTGACGTGCGCATGAGGTGTTCGAACCCTAGGGGTGTATCGCTCGCCCAGCTTTAACCGGAACCGTGCACCAAGGGTTTCCGGTGTGCGAGAGGCAAAGGTCGCCGAAATGTTCGGACGGAAAAAGCCAACGGTTTCGACAGAGCGGATCGCGGCTGTATCGAAGCCGCGGCAGAGCGTCCGTCCACGCCAGCATCGCGCGAAACGGGCGGCGAGTTGGGCCGAGTGCCAATTGATCTGGCCGCCCAATGGTGGCGTTTTCGGGGTCGTCATGGATATCTCGGAAACAGGCGCGCGCGTCCGGTTCAAGTATCGGCAAGCGACACCGCCCATCGTGACGCTGGTCTGCCCAAAATTGAAGCTGAGACGGGCCGTTGAAGTCGTCCGTCAGGACGGAACAGACGTCGGTCTGCGCTTCATCTGAAGCCCCAGCAAGGTCTTTGCCACAGACGGCAGTTGACGGCGCGGCGCCCATCCATCATTAGCCGGTCGTCGTCTCTTTGTTGGGGGCGACACTTCGTGGGAGGTGCCGGGCGCAATGTCCATGTTCGGGCCGTACCGCGGAACAACTCTCACCCCACGTTCTGGACACCGCTGGTGCTCCCGGGCGTCGCCATTTTCGAGAGGATAACATGGCAAAGAAACTCCTGGGGCAACTTAAGCTCCAGATCCCCGCCGGAGCGGCCAACCCGTCTCCCCCTGTTGGTCCGGCTCTTGGCCAGCGCGGCATCAATATCATGGAATTCTGCAAGGCCTTCAACGCGAAGACCGACGGCATGGAAAAGGGTCTGCCCCTGCCGGTGGTGATTGATTACTACCAGGACAAGTCCTTCACATTCGTGGTGAAAACTGCGCCGGCGTCCGTGCTGCTCAAGAAAGCAGCCAAGCTGAAATCTGGGTCCAAGGAGCCGGGTAAGGTCTCGGCCGGAACCGTCACGATGGCGCAATGTCGTGAGATCGCCGAACAAAAGATGGCGGATCTCAACGCCAACGATCTCGATCAGGCGCAGAAAATTATTGCAGGCTCGGCCCGGTCCATGGGTCTGGAAGTGGTGGAGTAGTCCGATGGCACAGGGAAAACGGTTCCGCGCCGCGCGCGAAGCAGTCGACGCCGAAACGGTCTATGGCCTCGATGAGGCGGTTTCGATCGTGAAAAAGAACGCCACGGCGAAGTTTGATGAGACCGTCGAGATCGCTGTGAACCTCGGGGTTGATCCGAAATATGCAGACCAGATGGTCCGGGGCATGGTTTCCTTGCCTTCAGGAACAGGCAAGTCGATCCGTGTGGCTGTTTTTGCTAAAGAGGCAAAGGCGGATGAAGCCCGGGAGGCAGGTGCAGACATCGTCGGCGCTGAAGACCTCATGGAACAGATCCAAGGCGGCATGATGGACTTCGACAGGGTGATTGCGTCACCGGATATGATGTCCGTCGTCGGCCGCCTCGGGAAAGTCCTCGGGCCGCGCGGCCTGATGCCGAACCCGAAGGTTGGCACGGTGACCCCGAACGTTGGCCAAGCGGTCAAGGATGCAAAGGGTGGTTCGGTTGAATTCCGCGTCGAAAAACAGGGCATCATCCATGCCGGTATCGGCAAGGCGAGCTTCAGCGAAGATGCGATCAAGGCGAACGTGAAGGCTTTCGTCGGCGCGTTGATGAAAGCCAAGCCGTCAGGCGCCAAGGGCACCTACCTCAAGAAAGTCGCCCTGAGCTCAACCATGGGACCAGGCGTCCAACTGGATCCCCAGGACGCGCTCGTCGACGCATAGGACTTACCCCGGAAATTTGGCAGGGCTTGCCCGGTAGGGAGACCGATTATTCAGGGATGATATTCCCTGCATCATCTCTTATCTCCATCCCGTGGACGCGGGCCCTGCCATCGCCAAACGGGGCGTCGCGGGCTGTGAGGGCCGCTTTCAGGCCCTCCGTTTTGACCGCCTGTCGAAAGCCGTCGGCGGCGCGCGTGTTGTGACCGCGGACATCATTCTCCGCAGCGAGCCGTTGGAGTGTGCGCGCACCCATAAGCTCCATGGCCAGATTCACGATACGCTTGTTGGCGGACAAGAGGTCGGGATCGATCAGGGCAAGACGCGCGGCAAGGCCTTCGACTTCTTCGTCGAGGTGTTCAGCGGGGACAGCTTTCATGACAAGGCCGATGGACTGGGCCTCGGCGCCGGTGATCGTATCGCCCGTCAACATGAGCCGTTTCGCCCATTGCGGACCACAATTGTAGACCCACATCTGGTTGGGAAGGGCACCCAGGTCACGGGCGGGCGGAAAGCCGATGCGGGCATCGTCTGCCGCGATAACCATATCGCAGAGAAAGGCGAGATCGGTGCCGCCGGCCAGGCAATTGCCCTGGACAGCGGCGATGACGGGCTTGTGCATGTCGAATAAGGTCATGCGGTGCCGCTGGGCCCTTTCGAGCTGCCAGGCATCATCGTCGAGGCTTCGCGCGCCGCGATAGCTGCGCTCAGCATCGTGGAAACGGCTTTGCGCCGATGGGTCTGAACCGCCGCCGGATAGATCGTATCCCGCGCAGAAATCTGTTCCGGCACCGCGCAGGATCACAGCGTGGATGCCCGTATCCTCGTCGGCCTCCCAAAGGGCGGCGGCGAGATCGGCCTGCATGTCCAGGGTGAGCGCATTACGCTTTTCGGGCCGATTAAGCGTGATACGAGCGACGCCATCGGCGCGGGTCATCAAAAGGGTCTCGGTTTGCGCCATCGAACATTCTCCCCTGGGGTGTGTTTCGTGTATTCCTTGCGCCGCAGGATTGTGAGCGCGGATGCACCTCTCTATGGTGATCTGGAAAAGAGGAGCCGTCCATGGCGACAAAGTCCCCCCCTGCGATTGAGTCCTTGAGTTTCGAAGCGGCCTTGAAAGAGCTTGAAGCCATTGTTGCCGAGCTCGATCGCGGCGATGTCGAACTGGAACAGTCGATTGCACGGTATGAGCGCGGCGCGGCCCTGAGGGCCCATTGTGAGGCCAAGCTCAAGGCAGCCGAACTGAAGGTGGAGCAGATTGTCCAGGGCAAGGATGGCGGGGTGACGACAGAGCCCGCGGCCTTCGAGTGACAACGGATGGCCGGGGCTGACGCTGATCCACCACTCTCGACCCGGCTGAGGGAAGTCGCTGACAAGCTCACCGTTGCCCTCGACCAATTGATACCGGCGGCGACAGGGCCGGAAGCCAATCTCATGCGGGCCATGCGGCACGCCGCCTTGGCGAATGGCAAGCGGATCAGGCCGTTCTTCGTGCTCGAAACAGGGATGATGTTCGGTGCGCCTGAAAAGTCGCTTTTGCGTGCGGCGGCGGCGCTCGAATGTGTGCACACGTACTCGTTGGTGCATGATGACTTGCCGTGCATGGATGACGACGACTTCCGGCGAGGCCAGCCCACTGTGCACAAGGCATTCGACGAGTCGACGGCTGTGCTCGCAGGCGATGCGCTTCTGACGCTGGCGTTCGAGATACTGGCCGACCGGGAGACGCACTCGGACTGCGAAGTGCGGACGACGCTGATCACGGCGCTCGCGAAGGCGTCGGGCGCGAAGGGCATGGTCGGTGGTCAGATGATCGACATGCTTGGGACGGACATGCCGCGGGACCTGCATACAATCACGCGCATGCAGCGGCTGAAGACCGGCGCGCTCATCTCCCATGCCGTTGAGGCGGGCGCAATCTTGGGTGGTGCGAGCGATTACCAGAGGCAGCTGTTGGCCGGCTTTGCCCAGGACTTGGGACTGGCCTATCAGATCGCTGACGACCTTTTGGACGCGGAAGGCGATGAGACCCTCATGGGCAAAGCGGCGGGCAAGGATCACTCCCAGGGCAAGGCGAATTTCGTGACGCTGTTGGGCGTTGAAGGCGCCCGCGAACGCGTGCGGCTCCTTGCCGCTCAGTCAAAGGACCACCTCGCATTTTTCCATGATCGGGCCAAAATCCTGCGGCATTCGGTAGACTTTGTACTTGGGCGCCAGCATTAGCGTCGCTTTCCTGGGAAGAATGGTTTAAGAGCCTGTAATGACAGAGATCCGCAAGAACCGCCTGCTCGACAATGTGAACACGCCCCAGGATCTGAAGGGGCTCAGTCGGGCGGATCTCAGACAGCTCGCCGACGAGGTGCGCGAAGAGGTGATCGATACGGTCTCGGTGACCGGCGGGCACCTGGGGTCTGGTCTCGGTGTCGTGGAACTCACGGTGGCGATCCACGCGACGTTCGACACGCCGGATGATGTGGTCATCTGGGATGTCGGGCACCAATGCTATCCGCACAAGATCCTCACCGGGCGGAAGGACAGGATCCGAACCCTCCGCCAGGGCGGTGGATTATCCGGTTTCACCAAACGCTCGGAAAGCGAGTATGACCCCTTTGGCGCGGCCCATGCCTGCACATCGATATCAGCAGGGCACGGCTTCGCGAAATCACGCGATATCCAGGGCAAGGGTAATCATGTGATTTGCGTCATCGGCGATGGATCAATGTCCGGCGGTATGGCCTACGAGGCGATGAATAATGCTGGGCTCGATGGCTCGAAGCTGATCGTCATCCTGAACGATAATGACATGTCGATTGCCCCGCCCGTGGGCGCGATGAGCCATTATCTATCGCGGCTCGTCTCTTCACGGCCCTATCGCGGGCTCCGCCGGCTTGCGAAGCGGATGGCCCGGCCGATCGGTCTAGAGAGCCCAGCGCGAAAGGCCGAGGAGTATCTGCGCGGGTTCGCGATGGGTGGAACGCTCTTCGAGGAACTCGGATTCTACTATGTTGGACCGATCGACGGGCACGATCTCGATGTTCTCTTGCCGATCCTGGAGAATGTTCAGCGCATCCATGATGCGCCAATCCTGATCCATGCGGTGACCCAGAAGGGCAAAGGGTACGCGCCCGCTGAAAACTCGTCCGACAAGTATCACGGCGTTTCGAAATTCTCGGTGGTGACTGGGGAGCAACAGAAATCTCAGCCCAAGGCCCCGAGCTACCAGGCGGTCTTCGGACAGACGATTGAGAAACTGGGCCACGAGGACCCCCTCGTCTGTGCCGTGACACCGGCAATGCCGAATGGATCAAAAACCGATATTTTCGCGGCCTCTTTCCCGGACCGCCACTTCGACGTCGGCATTGCCGAACAGCATGCAGTGACATTCGCAGCCGGGCTTGCGGCCGATGGCATGAAGCCATTCGCAGCAATCTATTCGACGTTCCTGCAAAGGGGCTATGACCAGGTGGTGCATGATGTGGCGATACAGTCTCTGCCGGTCCGGTTTGCGATCGACAGGGCGGGCCTCGTGGGCGCTGACGGGGCGACCCATGCGGGCAGCTTTGACGTTGGATACATGGGTGCACTTCCAGGCATGGTGTGCATGGCCGCGGCCGACGAGGCGGAACTCGCGCGTATGACCAGGACCGCTTACGAGATCGACGATCGGCCGTCGTGCTTCAGATATCCAAGGGGTGAGGGGTTCGGGGTCGATATGCCGGACGTACTGGAACCGCTCGAGGTCGGTAAGGGGCGCATCCTCCGCGAAGGCAACTCGATTGCGATCCTTTCTTATGGCGCACGTTTACAGGAATGCCTCAAGGCGGCCGACATGCTGTCCAGTCAGGGGCTTTCGGCCACCGTGGCCGATGCCCGGTTTGCGAAGCCCCTCGATGCGGACTTGCTTGCCCGTTTGGTCAAGGAACACGAGGTTTTGGTGACCATCGAGGAAGGGTCGGTCGGCGGCTTTGGGGCGTTTGTCCTGCACGCGCTGGCCGAGTCGGGCGCGTTGGACACGGGCGTGAAGATCCGGACCATGACCTTGCCCGACACTTTCCAAAACCAGGACAAGCCAGAGCTCATGTATGAGGAAGCGGGCCTGAATGCCCGCCATATTGCGGCCCGCGCGATCGAGACACTTGGCCGGGGAGACACTGCGGCACTGACGAAACTGGCCGCAGGATAGGTTCGCGCAGCATCGGGTTCTGCGGGATCGAGCTTCTTCGACGTCCTGTTAGACTTAGGGCGTGCTTTACCTGGTGCCGCGGCTCACGAGAACGTCATTCCCCTCCACATTGAAGCACGGCACTAAGCTCTCCACCTTTCGGGATGAGAATTGGTGGTTGCGGTTTTCGCGCCAATGGGAAGTCGCATTCCGGCCCTTTCCCCTCGTCCCCAGCTGGAGTGCGCCAGGTGGCCCTGCCAAATCGGCGGGGCCGCCGCTTTTGTGCCCCTGTCGTTGGGCGGAAGCTACCGAAGCCTGTCTTCTGAAATCCCAAGGTACGCGCGACCGCTTGCGCCGCATTGAACCGATTGGCAGGGTGATTGCAGGTTTAGGGGAGCCTGTGTCGGCGTGTCACTTTATTGTCGGCGTAATCGGGTGATCATTGTGTATTCGGACGCCGACCCTGCTGCGCTTGATCGGGGCTCGACGTCCGGTAATTGCGGGGACATCGCTGCGTGTTGAGTAATTGGTACCTACGCTGCCTAGCAGCGCTTGTCGTGGTCGGCGCCGTGTTCACGGCGGGCGCGGGATCGGCGGCAGTTGTTCTCGAGTGGGAGAGGATTGCGGGCCGGCTCGGCCTGAACGACCGTCCGGTGGAACGCACCAACGTCGTCGAGACCTATTGGCGGACGCTGGATACGGCTGTGCTTTCGATCGAGCGGATGGAGGTTGATCTTGGAAACCCCGATGGCAGTGGCACCGGGGGGGCGATCGAAAGTTTTGGCGACACGCTTCTTTACGCATCGGCCAATGGTCACCTTGCAACGCTCGATATGACCGAGGGCACACTGGAGTACCTCGATCTCCGAGTGCCCATGAATTACGACCATGTTCGGCAGACCTACTTCCGGCCGAACCCGCAATTCAACCAGAATTGGTACAGGGTTCACGACCTCCTCATTGTGCCGTCCGAGGGCGATCCCAACGAAGGAACGCTCTACGTCAATCATCATTTTTTCGACGAGCCGACCCTTTCGATGTGCAATACGATCAATCGGCGACCCATCCGGATGGTGGACGGCAAGATCGATCTTTCGCAGGGCGATTGGGAAGAAATTTACCGCTTGAACAAGTGCTTCGACATGCCGGCCGATGACTGGACCTTTGAAGGGCACCTGTCTGGCGGTCGTATGGTGGCTGTTGGTCAGGATGCGCTGTTGTTCAATGGCGGCGAGTTCGGTGTCGGCACCTTTCGGGACCGCCCCGAAGAGGCCCAGGCCGATAGCGGCACCGATTACTCGAAGATCGTTCGGCTCGACCTCAAGACTCTCGAGACAAGTTATCACGCTTACGGGTTCCGGAACGCGCAGGGCCTGGCCTGGGACAATGATGGTGGTCTCTGGGAAGCTGAGCACGGGGCCCAGGGGGGCGACGAGGTCAACTACATTCTCGAGGGTGAGAACTATGGCTGGCCAAATGTGTCCTACGGTACCGATTACGGTGCACCGCGCCGACCCCTCAAGCTCAATCCGATCCAAGGGCGACACGATGGTTTCCGTCCGCCGATGTACTCGTTTGTTCCTTCTGTGGGCCTTTCGAACCTTGTCTTCGTTCCACGGGACGGGAAGGGCTACCACGAATGGAAGGACGATATCCTTGCCACCTCCCTGAAAGGCGAGACCCTTTGGAGGATGCGCGTTGAGCCCGGCCCCCGCATTGCGATGGCTGAGCCGATTATTCTGGGCGAAAGGCTCCGGGACATCATCCAGATGGAGAATGGACGCTTTGCCATTCTCACCGGTGCACACACCGTGATCTTTCTCCGTGATCCAAAGGCTGAGCAAGAGGTTGCGCTAGAGGCGCCGCCGGCGCCGTCCCTGGTGGTTTCTGGCTATGACAACATCGCCATCCTGGAAGCCTCTGGCCGCCAGATGGAGGCGGAATATCCGTGGGGCCAGCTTCTGTATCAGGGTGCCTGCGCGAGTTGCCACCGGCTGGATGGCACGGTAGGAGCCGCTCCGCCGCTGAACGGCATTATTGGACGTGTAGTTGGAACGTATACAGACTATCCGTACTCGGACGTTCTCAGTTCAAGCCGAAAACGGTGGACGAAGAGCCGGGTCAATCGGTTTATCCAGAACCCGGAAGCGGAGTTTTCCGGATCTTACATGGCGGGCCTCGGTCACCTGGAATCCCATGAAAGGCGCGCGATTATCGATTTCCTTGCGAACACGGAGCCGGGTGTTACAGAAGCCGTGGAAGCGCAAACATCCGCTTCAATTGGAGAGCTTAGCGGAACCCGTTGAGAGCCTCATGCGTTGGTCCTCTTACAAGCAAGGACGAGGATGCGGGATCCAATCGTAGGGGGAGCGCCATGCACGTCATCAAGCCCGTGATCATTGCCGGATGTGTTTCTGCCTTTGTACACGCCGCCCACGGGCAGAGCACCGGCGGTGTAATCAGTCCGGTGGTTAATGAGGGCTACAACGCTGTTCAATACAGGGTCGGGTTTGATCCTGATAGCGATGACCTCGCCCAGCGAATACACGTCGATACCGCATTTAATGACGATTTCATGGGCCGCATCGTCGTGCAGGGCGCAACGCCCGGCGATGGCGACGCAGAATTCAGTTTCGTTCAGGCCGAACTGTTTTGGGATCTCTCCGAAACAGGGGCAAGGTTTCACAACGGTGTAAGGTTCGACGCGCGCATCCGAGACGCGGGCCAACCGGCGACACTCAATGTCAATTTCATGAACCAGTTCAACTTTGCACCCGGCTGGCATGCGCGCGCCGTTTTACTGACAGCCGTCGATGTCGGCGATGATGGCCGAGACGGCGTGCTGCTGCAAACGCGGTCTCGGATTAATCGGAGGCTGGCGGATGGCATCCAGATCGGTGCTGAAATGTTTAGCGTTTATGGATCTACCGAAGACTTTCGCAACTTCGATGACCAATCCCATCAGATCGGACCGCACGTGCAAGTTCCGATAACCGGTGATTGGGGACTTTTCGCCAGTGCTCTTTTCGGGATTACCGATGGAAGCGACGACACCAATTTGAAATTATGGATCACCCGAACGTTCTAGCGCGTGCAAGGTCGCGATGAGCCATGCCCGTGTCGACCGAACAGCTTGGTTTCGGTGATGATCGCGACCTGAAGGGTTCGGTTTCTGGCGTGTACCGGAATGAAACCTGTCTTTTCAGGCGATCAGCCTGTGGGGGAATTTCAAGCCAATCGGGTGCTACAACGATTGAACAGAGGACGCGGAATTCGGCCAAAATCGTTAACGGGGCCGGTGGATTTCGCTCTCTAGCAGGTGCCTCGCAGTCCGATTGCAGTTGGGTATAGCGTTGCGATCCGACAGCGGCGAAAGCCGCGTAAGTAACTGGTTTATCGGCATATTTATAGTCCGAGAGCGTTTCCCACACCGCCTGATATCCCTTTCCGATCGCGTCCACTGACCGGCGATTGGAACACGTCTGATATGTTAACTTGACCGTTAGGCGTGATTGTTGCTCCGTTCGGCCGATCACTAGGGTGTGGACAAGGCTGTGGAGTTATCATGCCAGACGGAATTTTTAATATCGGTCTGACCGAGGCAGAAGACCTCTTGCTAACTGGCGGTTACGCCATCCAGACCGCGGGGGCAGCATCGGGCGGTCAAATCATTCAGCTCGCATTCCCGTCCAACAATGGCGTGGCCACGGGGACATTCAACGGCGTCGACGGCACCTATGAGGTGGGTATCAACTACCTCAACGAGAATGATGGCGTTGCAACGTGGACTGTGCTCGTCAACGGCGTGTCTGTTGGGTCGTTCCAGGGGACAGGGGGCGGCACAGGGCCAAACGGACTTGGCGCGCCGGCCACGGAAAATTTTACACTCACCCTTGAGGACGGCGACACGATTGCGATCGAAGGCCAGGCTGGGGATGGAGAACGGGCCCGGCTGGATAGCGTTGAGATCCGGCAACTAGGAGCCTTGAACATAGGCTCGAATGAAGCCGAGGACCTGAATGTTTCTGGCGGGTATTCTGTTGAGAATCTCCCGGGGGCATCCGGCGGGCAGGCGGTTGTTCTACCCGTCGCGCCCGGTCTCGCGACAGGCACCGTGGGTGGCGAATTCAATGGCCCGACAGGCGCCTATGACGTGGCTGTGACCTTCTTCAACGAGTCCGACGGCGTGGGTTCCTATCAATTGCTGGTCAACAATGTCGTTGTTGGATCGTGGACCGGGGAAGGCGGCGCCTCCGGACTGGGCGCGCCTGATACCCGCACGTTCACAGTGAACCTCGATCCCGGCGATGTCGTCAGTGTGCAGGGCACGCGTGGTGACGGCGAGCGTGGCCGGATCGATGTGATCGACATAACCGAGGCGGCGACCATCGGCATTGGCACCACCGAAGCGGAAGACCTGTCGCTCAGCAATTACGATGTCGAGGCCAATTCCGGGGCATCTGGCGGTGAGCGGGTTCGAACAGATGGCGTCGGCACCGCATCGGGTATCTTCACCGGCGGCGACGGCACGTATTCGCTAACCGTCAACTATATCGACGAAAACGATGGCAATTCGCCATTTGTGGTGTTTGTGAACGGTGTCGAGCAGGGCAGCTTCGTCGCCAACGCCGATATCGGGCCAGGCGCGCCGGCGTCGGAAACGTTCACGCTCAATCTCAACCAGGGCGACATTATTGCCGTCCAGGGTACGCGGAATGCGGCTGAGTTTGCCCGGCTGGACAGCCTCGAACTGAGCGTCATCAACAATGCGCCGACCACGGTCGACGACACGCGCACCATCGACGAGGACACGAGCGTCACCATCGACGTGCTGGCGAATGATAATGACGCCCAAAATGATCCAATCACGCTGACCGAGATCAACGGCAACAGTGTGATCATCGGCGAGACGGTATCGGTTGGGGAGGCGGATGTCTCGATTGACGCCAATGGCGTTCTCACCGTGACGCCGATCCCCGAATTCAGTGGCAATGTCAGCTTTACCTACACGGCATCGGACGGGTCGGTCTCGAGCCAGGGCAACGTCACGGTCACGGTCGAGGCGGTGAATGACACGCCGGTCGCCCAAGATGATACCGGTAGCACGATCGAGGATGGCTCTGTTGTGATCTCGGTGCTGGCCAATGACAGCGATCCCGAGAATAGCGCGCTCACGGTCACCGCGATTGCCGGCTCGCCGGTGACCGAGGGCACAAGCGTCGATATTGGAAACGGTACGGCCACGCTGGGCAGCAATGGCAACATCACGGTCAGCCCTGACACCAACTTCTCGGGCGTCCTGAGCTTCGCCTATACCGTTTCTGACGGAGATGCGACCAGCGACGCGACGGTCACTGTGTCGGTCGGCTCGGTCAATGACGGCCTGACGGCGAACGACGACACGGCGTCGATCAACGAAGACAGTTCCATCAACCTCGACGTGCTCGATAATGATGTCGATCCCGATGGCGACCCCATTACGCTTACGCAGATTGACGGGTCGAACGTTGAGGCGGGCGATAGCGTTGACGTGGGTACCGCGACTGTGACGCTCGAAGCGAACGGGACTCTGACCATAGACCCGGATGCGAATTTCGATGGCGATGTCGCCTTCACCTACACGATCAGCGACGGTGATCTGACCGATCAGGCTGATGTAACGGTGAGCATCAATGGCCTGAACGACATTCCGGTCGCCAACGATGACACAGGAACAGTGGCGGAGGACAGCTCCGGCAGCGTGGACGTACTTGCCAACGATGAGGACGCCGATGGCGACGAGCTGTCGGTAAGCGCCATCGCTGGCCAGGCTGTGATTGCTGGTACGACGGTCGATGTTGGCAATGCCCTGGTGACGCTTGAAAGCAACGGTACGCTGACAGTTGCGCCGGATGCCGACTTCACCGGCGACCTGTCGTTCGGCTACGCCGTCACCGATGGCATCACCGGCGACAATGGAACCGTGTCGATCACCGTCACGAACGTGAACGACGCGCCGAGCGCGGCCGATGATGCCGCCTCGACCAGTGAGGACGCAGCCGTCGATGTCGACGTGGTCGCGAATGACAGTGATCCCGAGAACGACAGCCTTCAGGTCAGCGCCATAGCCGGTACCGCCGTAGCCGTCGGTGGGAGCGTGGATGTGGCGAATGCGACGGTCACGCTAAATGGCAACGGAACGCTGTCAGTCGTACCGGATACCGGTTTCGATGGGGTGCTGACCTTCAGCTACACCGTCTCAGACGGGTCCCTCACCGACAACGGATCTGTTTCGGTGACCGTCGAAGGTGTCATCGATGATCCCACGAATGGCAACGACATCATCAACGGGACCCTTGGCGACAACACCATCAATGGCCTCGACGGTGACGACGAGATCTTCGGTGGCAGTGGCGATGACACGCTTTCCGGCGATGATGGCGACGACCTCGTCGCCGGTGGCGGTGGCCGCGACCTTGTGAGCGGCGGTGCTGGTAACGACGACCTGCGCGGCGGAAAAGGCAGTGACACGCTTATAGGTGGCGACGGCAACGACCGACTTCGTGTCGGCGGAGACGACGACTTCGGCTTCGGCGGTAATGGTGATGACTTCCTGCAGGGCGCAGCCGGCAACGATACGCTGAACGGCGACAATGGTAACGACACGCTGTTTGGCGGCACCGGCGTCGATACGCTGAATGGCGGCGACGGTGACGATGAGCTGCGTGCCGGGTCCAGCGATGACCGTCTCGACGGCGGCGATGGCAACGACACGCTGCTGTCCCAGTCAGGCGATGACATAGCTGACGGTGGCGCAGGGGACGATCTCGTAAACGGTGCAGCCGGAAACGACACGCTGCTCGGCGGCGCTGGCAACGACACGCTGAACGGCGGTAGCGGCAACGATACCCTCGAAGGCGGAGCCGGTGACGATCTGTTGAATGGTCAAGCTGGTATGGACACCTTTGTGTTCGATGCTGACGAGGGCGGCTCGGATACCGTCCGCGGCTACGAAGACGGCGAGACCATTCTGTTGCGGGACTTCGGCTACACGACAGCCGAGGCCGCTTCGGCAGACTTCACCCAGGTCGGCGACGACGTGGTGTTCACCAATGGCGACTCTACGGTGACCTTCGTTGATACCACGCTGTTTAACCTCTTTGAGGGTATTGCCGTGGAAGAAACCAGCGCAGGCTCCGCGTCTGTTGAAGTGTCTCGCGCGGATGCGCCTGACGTCGATGTGGAAGCCATGTTTGACGCCAGCCTTATAGATGATGCGGCGTTATTCTAGGTTGCAGCCTCCCTCGAAGCAGAATTCTGAAGGCCGCCCACTGAAACGGGCGGCCTTTCTGTAGTTTGAGACTGAGCGGGGCCTATGCCGCCTGTCCAAGGTTCGGTTTCCAGTTTTGCTGCCAGAAGGTCGCCAAGTCCCGTTCGCGTCGCCCGGCGACCGGACAAAGGCGGGCCTTTCGGCATTATATCCGAGATCGCCATCCGCCTCGAGTTGAGAGCGCCCGCGATCAGCGCACCACAGGCCTATTGAGAGGGTGGAGCTTCGGTTGGCGTCGGCATTATCGGCGGCCAAGGCATGGGGCCTTTGTCGCATCGACGGGCGGCTGGATCATGAATCGAAGCCAACAAAATGGGCTGCCTCGTCTACGCTTTTCCGACGGGAAACCACCGCATTGGCCGGGAAACTGTCATCCGGATACCCCATGGCAACGCAGATCATGATCACCTGATCATCCGGGATCCCGGCATGCTCTCTCACGACGGGAGATTGCATGATCCCCTGTGAGTTGATCACGCAGCCGAGCCCTTTTGACCAAGCAGCATTGACAAGGGCATTGACCACACCACCGCAATCGAACGGTGCAATGTCGGACCCGTGGATAGATTTGTCGTAGGTGACCACGATAGAGACGGGCGCATCGAATTGGCGAAATCCACGCAGAACCCAGTCCTGACGCGCAGGCTTGTCGTGCCGTTCTATCCCCATCGCTCCGAAAAGCTGCTTCGCGATTTCGATCTGGCGCTCGCGATGGACGCCCTCGTATCCCGGCCCAGCTCGGAACTCGCGGCTGTCGGGAACGCCGCTCAGGTTCCGTTCGACGTTGCCCGCGCGGATCTTGTCCAACGGTTCGCCGGTGACGACATAGAAATTCCAAGGCTGGGTGTTTAGCGACGTTGGCGCTCTCATGGCCAGCGCAAGAACGGCCTCGATTGTGTCCCGCGTGACCGGGCGGTCGAGATAGCCGCGAATAGACCGGCGACCGGTGACGACTTCTTCGTACTGCATAAAGCCTCCCCTTTTGTTGAGGGGAGACTGTTTCAGACGCTCGTCAAAGCATCAAGATTAGTCCGATCGCGATATTGTATCACGTACCCTATAAGACGGGGCTCCGGCTCTTTATTTTGTCGCTTGAACACGTCCGGCCGAGGTGTGCTCGATGAGCGGCCGAAGGCGCTTATAAATGCACCCTCACGCGCTGCATTCAGACGTTTCCGACCTAAACAGCGATATCTGGTCGCCAGGGGGTTTCCTGGCCTGGCAAGGCGGGTCCGCCTAAAAGGCGGGCATCCTCAAAAAATGCGTGAATCGGGATCTTCAACTTCCGCGAAAGCGTCCACAGGATCCCTGCCGACATCCTATGCATTCCGCTCTCATACTTCTGCAGTTGCTGCCAGCTCACACCCGTGCCTTTAGCAAGCTCTGCGAGGGTCATTCGCCTTTCTTGCCGCAGTTCCCGCAGCTTCTTCCCAACGAGAATATCCACGCTACTCGGCTGCCTCGCACCCATAACAATCTCCTGTTGGCGGGCCTTGCTCGTTGCCCGCGACTGGTTACCAGGAGACCTAAATACGCTTATTCGGAGAAAATTCTAATAATTATTGATTCTAGCGTAGCGATCTCTGTGGAAGGCGGCACCACCAAAGAGGGCCTCTTGGACGCGGGCGCGTTTGAGGAACAGACCTGCATCGTGATCGTCGGTCATTCCGATGCCCCCATGAAATTGGATTGTTTCGTTGGACACGATGTGAAGCGTTTCGCTAGCTCTCGCTTTTGCGAGACTGGTCAGTTCCGCCACATTTTGCTTCTCGTTGTCGATTGCATCCAAAGCAGCAGCAACGCAGGAACGGGTCATCTCCAACTCGGTGAACAGTTTTGCAGCCCGGTGTTGGAGCCCCTGAAACGAGCCAATCAATTGGCCGAATTGGCGGCGGGTCTGGAGATATTCCAATGTCATCTCAAACGCCGCTTCTGCTGTACCGAGCATTTCGGCGGCGAGGGCTGCGCGGGCCCTGTCGAGCACCGGTTCGAGTAGCTCCCATCCTTTGTCCAGTTCGCCGATCAGGGCCTCATCATGAGCCACCACGCCCGTCAGGGTGATGTGCGCAGCGCCGTGGGAATCCACGGTATTAAGCGGTGAAATAAAGACGCCCTCGGAGGCGACTGGAACAAGGAACAGGCTTAAACCGTGACTGTTTCCAGCTTCACCGAATGTGCGCGCAGCGACGATCAGCAACTCTGCGGTATGGCCATCCTGTACGTACTTCTTGTCTCCTGTCAGGCTGAAGCCCTGCCCGTTCCGCTCGGCTTCGGTACTCACAGCGAGAGGGGCATGGTGCGCGCCTTCATCAAGGGCCAGGGCTGTCTTCACCTCTCCGGAAACAATTTTTGGGAGCCATTCCGCTTTTTGTGCTTCGTTGCCGCCCAGTGCCAAAAGCGATGCGCCGATGACTCCTGTCTGTAACAGAGGCGTGGCTGCGAGTGTTCGCCCAGCCGCTTCCATGATCTGGCCCATCCCGACCATGCCGAATTCTGACCCGCCATGCGCTTCTGGCACCAGAACGCCGAGGAAACCCAGTTCTGCAAGTTTTGCCGCGGTGGCCTCGTCGCCCGTATTCGTGCCACCATCCCGCAGGGCACGTAGGTGGGATACGGGCACTTCATCGCGCATGAACGAAAGCGCTGTTTCGCGTAGCATGTCCTGGTCTTCGCTGAGTACAAATTGCATTTTGGCTTCCTCCTCGAGGCGGGGCGCGAGCACCGCTCTATTTGTGACTATTCTCTCTTACAGGACCTTGTTGATCATCCCGATCGATGCCGCCGGTGCTGCGCCTGATCCATTTCGTCTTCGGCCGACGTCATTCGAACACACGTCGGGTCCGGTCGCGGCGGCGTTCTTCCCGGATCTCGGCGAATGGCCGACCAAACGCCCGCCCGAGCATCATGAACAGGGCGGATACGCCGACCGATGCAAATGCTGGAACCAGCCACACGGCCGACCCTGTTTCCGCCGTGCTGGTGACGATCACGACCGTCAGCAACATCAATACAGGAACAAAGGCTACGACTTGCACGCGGCGTTGGGCCGTCCGCGTTTCGGCAAAGCGGCTCGTAAAACCCCCTGCAAAAGGAGTCGCCATCAACCCGACAATGGTGATGGCTTCGGCGAACATGATGGTCCTCCATGTATCCCGGCGTCCAGGCACACAGACCCGCCCCTGCTACTGATGATCTCGCAGTCCAAGCACGCGCTTTGCAATCACGTTGAGATTGACTTCGCTCGTGCCGCCCTCGATCGAGTTCCCTTTGGATCGCAACCAGCCGCGCGTGGCTTTCTTCGCGCCGTCGTCGAAGCCGTCGCCGTCCCAGCCGAGTGCCTCAGTGCCGAGAGCCTCCATGAGCAATTCATGTCGGTCCTGGTTCATTTTGGCGGCCGCATATTTCAGGATCGACGCCGTGTGGCCAACCTCGTGGCCTGCCTTCGCCTGCTGATTTGACCGTTTTACAGTCAAGGAAAATGCCTTTGCATACATCTGGTGATCGGTGATCCGGCCCCGCAGGTCGCCGTCGGTAAGTCGCCCGGTTTCATCGGTGCCAACATGGATCTTGGCGTAGTCTTCTGGGCCAAGAACACCCGATCCACCGGTGCCGCCAAAGCCGCTGGCCGAGATCGATGACCGCTCGAATTGCAGAAGGCGTTTCGCAATCTTCCAGCCGCCATTCACTTCTCCCACGAGTTGGTCCTTCGGCACTTTCACATCCGTAAAGAAAGTTTCGCAGAACGGAGATGATCCGGAAATGAGCTTGATCGGCCGGGCCTCAACGCCTTCGCTCTGCATGTCGAAAAGAATGAAGCTGATGCCTTCATGCTTCTTCGACGTGTTGGTGCGGACCAGGCAGAAGATCCAGTCTGCCTTGTCGGCATATGACGTCCAGACCTTCTGGCCATTGATGAGGTAATGGTCACCCTTGTCTTCACAACGGGTTTGCAGGCCCGCAAGATCCGATCCCGCGCCAGGTTCCGAATAGCCTTGGCACCACCGGGTGCGGCCGTGGACAATGTCAGGGAGGAACCGTTTCTTCTGAGCTTCGTTACCGAACTCCAGAAGGGCTGGCCCGAACATCCAAAGGCCGAAGGAGAAGAGCGCTGGCCGCGCCTTTATGCGCTTCAATTCCTGTTCGAGAACTCGGGCTTCTGCTTTGGACAGGCCCCCTCCGCCGTACTCTTTCGGCCATGTCGGCGCGGTCCAACCTTTTTCCGCCATCGCTTCAAGCCAGATCCGGCTGTCAGGGTTCTTGAAGGTGCCTTGTCGTCCCCCCCAGACCACCTCGTCATCGGGCATCGGTGAGCGCATGGATGCGGGGCAATTGGCTTCGAGCCAGACGCGCACGTCTTCACGAAATCCGTCCAGGGTTTCTTGCTCATCAAAAGCCATAAGCGCCTCCTCCAATCTCTGCTCTCGCGGTTCTTGTGTGCACTCTAAGCAAAACAGGTATGCCCGACAAATGGGGCATACCGTCATGGTCCGAACCTTCGTGTTTTTTCGGAGGCCTCGTTCAGAACCTGCGGAAAGGGCTGTTTTCAGGTCCGGTTTCCACCCCGGCCAGGTTTGCGATGTGGACCAGGATGATGATCGCACAGAAGCTGCTCGCGATCAGGACGAGGCGCCACGGGATGAGACGCGGTTTGAGGTCATCCCATGGTTGGCCCGCCTTCCGGTTCGCAAAAACCGCGAGTCCAATCGTGGTTGCCAAGAAGCCGAGCGACAGGATCCAGTCGAACATGCTGTTCTGTGTCGCTGGCGTGAATGGGCCGGTCAAGTCGCGACTGCGCGTGTCAGCCCGTGTGGGGTCTTGGCCCAAAACGCCGGTGCGTGGAAGATGCCATAGATGGCGCGGATCACGGCGAGCGAATGTAATGGCCAGTAAAGCGGAAGCGTGACGAGCGTAAAAAAGCTTGGTCTTCCTGCCCATACAGGCACCGAAAGCCCCGCAAGGAACGTGGCTGCGTATCCGCTGAAGAGTACGATCAATCCAGCCGTGATCCAGCCGGCATTTCCCATCGCAATGCTTATCGCACACCACGCCAGGAGCGGTGCATGTGCCAAAGATGTCAGGACGGTTCCAAGAAGTCCCGCCTGCACGGTGAGTAGTCCCGTCCACCCTAGGCGATGCAACGCCTCCTTCGGGCGGCGCATCGTGACAAACCAAGTAACAATGAAACCCTTCAGCCACCGGGACCGTTGGGCAATCCATATACGCAGGCTTTCAGGCGCTTCTTCATGGGTCGGCGCATCAATGGTCACGGTCGCGTGTCCCAGTTTTGCGAGGCGGATCCCGAGATCAGCGTCCTCGGTGACGTTCCAGGCGTCCCAGGCGCCAATCGCCCTGAGGCAGGCCGCATCGAAGTGATTGCTCGTCCCACCCAGAAGGATCGGCAAGCCGAGGGCAGCCTGCGCCGGCACCAGTCGCGAGAATTGGATGGCGTATTCAAGGCTCCAGTGGGCCGCAAGCCAGCTTTGCCCGCGGTTATACGCAACAAGCGGTGCTTGTACGCACGCCACGCGGTCAGGGCCTGTCTCGAAAGCGGCATGAGCAGCTTTGAGTTGGCTTGGCGCTGGCAGATCCTCTGCGTCATAAATACAGACATAACGGCCTTTCGCGTGCTGCAGGCCAAAATTCAACGCCCTTGGTTTGGTCTGGGGTGTTCCCTTGGGCAGCACCAAGCGCCGTGTCCCCATCGGCCAGTGTACCTTTTCTGCGGCCGTGATCGTTTCCAAGTCGTCCTCTTCCATGAGGATGAGAACATCGAGCCGGGTCTGCGGCCAATCCAACGCGCACAAGGCCGCTGAAAGGCCAGGCACGGCCGCCGCCTCCTGATAGAGCGCAACCATCACCGTATAGATTGGCCGATACCCACCTGGCGTTCGATCGCTCGCATACGAAGGGGACGCGGGACTGGCCGTCGTGCTCCGATGGGTCCGCCCTAACGTGAGAGAAACCAGGATCATCACGATCCGCCAGAAAGTCAGCAAGGCAAAGGCGATGAACAGCAGTGCCGTAGCACCGAGCGGGACAAGCAATGGGGCAGATAGCCCTGCGATCCCAAGCAATGCTGCTGCGCGGCGCAACAAGCGTGCCTGCGCCGGCAACAGCGTTCGCATCGCGCTCAGATGGGGAAAGCGCCGTTGGAGATCGAAGCTTGCCCGGTCTGCCAGCAGCTGATCGAGCCAACGGATGGATTGTCCGAAAGGACGGTCCCAACCGCGCGCAGATTGGCTACCCGTTTCACTTGTATTTATAGCCCCAGCCATCACCCCATAGGAGAGTAGATGGCCGTGGGAGATAAGAAACCCAGGGTTGAATTATGACGCTTTGTCCATAATCAGATGCGCCACGGCCAATCCGCTGCTCCATGCATCCTCGATCCCGCGTCCGCACAACCAGTCCCCACACGCCCCAATCCCGATCGTGGCGTCCCAGAGCGCGTCCTCGCCCAAGGGTGCAACCACCTGGCTGAAGCGCCAACGATGGGCCTGGATGAAGATCGGATCGAGCGGTGGTGCGAAGGCGTCTAGCAGGGCTTCCTCAACTGTTGTGGCGTCATCTTCCAGATGGGTTCTGGACCAATCCGCAGAGGCTTGAAGAACCCAGGTTTCGTCGCTGCCACGCCCGGGTTTGGAGCTGTTCCGGGCGGTCCATGCCAAGGGTCCCGTCTCAAAGCTCGCCGCATCGAATGGGGCTTCGAGCGGCTCATCAAAGGCAACCATGATTGTCCAGCACGGGTCGGATGCCAGTCTCTCTGTCCGAGCGGCGAGGTCGGGCGCCGGCGCTGCAAGCAGCGGCGAAACCTGCTCGAGCGGTACGGCGACAACCACGGCATCAAAGCCTGCTTCTTCAGCGCCGCCCTCGAAAGCGAGCGCGTAGGATCCTGCGTCTCCGAGGATTGTTTCGACCCTTCTGCCCCACGTAACGTCCAGGTCTCGGCAGAGGTGGCGAACAATTGCATTCATGGAGGGCGTACCGACGAAAATCGCACGGTCTGGTGCAGGATGCACGTCGCCTTTCTCATTGATAGTGACGAAAGAACCTTCCCAACGCGCAGCTGCGCCAGCCTCGACCCATTGCGTGACCTCTGCCGCAAACGTCTTTTGTCGCGGTGAAAAGTGCTGTGCCCCATGGTCGAAGCGAACCTCGCCCCTTGGCGTTTGTGCGCGCCGCGTTGACATCCGCCCACCAGGACCACGCCCCTTGTCGAATAATCGAACGGCGTGCCCTCCTTTTGCCAATGTCCGAGCGGCGGTGAGGCCCGCCATTCCGGCTCCGATAACGGCAATCTCCATACTGGCCTCCAAACCCTACCCGAAGCACATATCTTCGAACGGCTTCGTGTCGATGCAGTATGCCAGGAAGGATTGGGCCGCGATGGTCAGACGGGCAAAAAAACAGAGCCTCGGCGCACGCGGAAAGAGCCAACTCCCCGAGAAGATCTGTCCAGTCTGCGAACGGCCTTTCGCATGGCGAAAGAAGTGGGAACGGGTGTGGGCCGAGGTTGTTTACTGCTCGGAACGCTGTCGCAGAAACCGCTGAGCATGCTGCTCCCAGAAACGTCAAAACGCTGACGGCTAACCGGTCCACGTGCGCGGGTCCTGTCAGAAAAATGCGATGACAGAGCGCTGATATTCAACGATTTTCGGATAATACATACTGTTTTTCAATGCGTACTTATTGAAAAACAATAAAACCGTTGCTAGGTGAAAAGCGTCGCTGGAGACGGCGGATCGGACTTGGTGCCAGATGGAACCAAGCCCGGTTCAGGCTCCACCTCCCGACGCAACAGCAACCCAGGCCAAAACGGCCGCCAATGAATGAAGAAGGACCTGATCATGACCCCGCTCGCCCGTGAGACCCTCAACGCGGCTCAGACCTCCCAGACCGC
Source organism: Pseudomonadota bacterium (assembly GCA_038745855.1). Taxonomy (GTDB): domain Bacteria; phylum Pseudomonadota; class Alphaproteobacteria; order Caulobacterales; family Hyphomonadaceae; genus UBA5336. The sequence goes on from JBCDLC010000025.1 coordinate 24,706, forward strand.
ACAATTGGCGGGTCTTGCTCCGAATGCTGTCACCGCACCGGTCGCCCAAAAGGCCCCGAAGACAGCCAGCCGGTCCAGTGCCTCACCCCTGGAGACGCGCCGGCGTCGCCAGTCTCGCTGGACCCACCGGAGCTAGCTAGCGGGGTTCGGCCGCATGGAGCGTACCCCCTGGCTCCATGCGGCATCCTCTCGTTCGACCACAGGCCGGACATCCAGACCAAAGAAACAAGCGCTACTCATCGGTAAGGAAGGAAACAGACCATGACGAAATTCATCACACCCACTGCCGCTTTCATCGTCGCGTCAGCAGCCCTCGCAAGCCCCGCTTTTGCAGCGTCGGATTTCGAATTCACATTCGAGTTCGACCGCGCTGCGGCTGAAACACGCGATGGCGCAGAACGAATTCATGCTTCGCTTGAAGCGGAAGTGACGGACCATTGCCGAACGGAAGGGTTTCCGACGCGTCTGCTCAACGCCATCGGCACCCAACGCTGTATCGACGACACCATGGACGACGCCGTTGCCAAGATCGGTACGGAAGCGATGGACACCGTCCACGCCGCAAGCCGCAACTGATCCCAGTCTGCTGCATCCCATATGAAGAAGGGGGATGGGCTGCTGCTCATCCCCTTTTTTGTTTGATAGCCAGGCCTGAGCAAAAACCACCTAAGAGCCCCAAACCCCCGAAACGGTGGCTGGCCTATTGGGCCACCCATCCCCCATCGATTGAAAGAATGGCTCCATTGATCTGCGCCGCGTCTTTCGAGCAAAGGAAAGACGCGAAGGCGCCGATTTGGTCGGCCGTCACGAACTCCTTCGTTGGCTGGGCGGCTAGCAGAACGTTGGTTTTGACCTCTTCCTCGCTGATCCCGCGGGACTTCGCCGTGTCCGCGATCTGCCCTTCGACAAGCGGTGTGAATACATAGCCTGGAGCGATGGCGTTGCACCGAACGCCGTCGGTCGCGGCCTCAAGGGCAACGGTCTTCGTAAGCCCGGCAATGCCATGCTTGGCCGCGACGTAGGCAGATTTGAAAGGCGAAGCCACCAGCCCATGGGCGCTCGCAACGTTAATGATCCGGCCCCAGCCTTTTTCTTTCATGCCAGGCATGGCCAATCGGATGGTGTGAAAGGCAGCCGTCAGATTCAGGGCGATGATCAGGTCCCACCGAGCGACCGGAAAGTCCTCGATCGGGGAAACATGCTGGATGCCGGCATTGTTCACCAGAATGTCTACACCGCCGAAATCCCGGGCCGCGTAGCCCATCAGGCCCTCGATCGCATCGGGATCGGTAAGATCGGCGTCCGAGTAGCCCACCTTCACCCCTGCATCGCGAGCGAGCGCGTCCCGCGCGGCCTCGATTTCATCGCGGTCACCGAAGCCGTTCAGAATTACGTCGGCACCGTCCTGGGCAAACCGTTCGGCAATGGCCTTACCGATGCCACTGGTGGAGCCCGTGACGAGGGCGGTTTTTCCATTGAGCATGGATCATCTCCTTGAGGCGGGTCCGATGACGCTCTAAGACCCGAGGGCTGGAGCTCAAGGGCTAACGTCCAGAACGCCGAGACACAATTGCGGGATCAGCAATGCAGGGTGAAATCGAAGCGTTCGTTGAGGGGTTTCCCGGTTTTCTGCTGTTTTCCTTCGTCGCGGGGCTGATGCTGGTTCTAGCGATTACCGTCTACATCAAGCTGACACCCTGGCGTGAATTGGCATTGGTCAAAGACCAGAACGGGGCAGCGGGGCTCGCCCTTGCTGGAGCCATCGTCGGGCTAGCGATCCCGATCTCGGCGTGTCTGGCCACGTCTGTGTCACTGTTCGGACTGGTGATCTGGGGAATTGTGGCGCTGATCCTCCAACTGCTGGCTTACCGGATCACCGACCTCCTGCTGCGAGACCTGCCGCAGCGCATCGAGGAGGATCAGGCCGGTCCAGCCATTGTCCTGATCGCTGCCAAGCTCGCTTCGGCCCTGTTGCTGGCTGCCGGACTTTGGGATCCCTATATTCACCTGCTGTAAGGCTCGCCTAAACATTGCGCATCCCCGATTGGCTCATCTACGCGCTCGCGCTTTCTGTCTTCGTCTGGGCAATCTTCCTGGCGGACAATGAGGCGCTCGACGCACCGGAACCTCTGCCTGAGAATTTACAAGAGGAAGGCCCATCGCTTCCGGAACCCACCGTTTTCGACGAAACGGTCCTCGTACAGGTCGCAGCGCCACAGGATGGGGTGGGTTCAGCCTTTGCCATCGACAGGAACGGCAATTGGCTCACGGCAAGGCACGTGGTCGATGGCTGCCGCAGAGTGAGCCTTCTGGTCGCCCCCAATCGCTATGTCAGCGTTGCGCAAGTCGATATCGACCCGGCAAGCGACTTGGCACTCTTGCAGACGGGACGCAGCCTGAGAGCTGTCGATCTGAAACTCGAAAATGATCTCCGCGTGGGCCAGATCGGCTACCACGTGGGCTATCCTCAGGGTCGGCCAGGGGAAGTGGCAACCCGCTTGTTGGCTCGCTCGCGGCTCGTGACGCGCGGGACCCGGCGCGGCGAGGAGCCCGTCCTGGCATGGTCGGAACTTGGCCGGACGCGTGGGCTGACGGGGTCACTTGGGGGATTGAGCGGAGGTCCTGTTTTCGATGCGGAGGGCCGGGCCCGCGGGGTCATCGTTGCTGAAAGTCCCAGGAGGGGCCGGATCTACACTGCAGCGCCACGGTCGATCGAACGGTTTCTCGAGCGCAGGGGCATTTCACCGTCTGACGGACGCGCAGAGCCGATTACGGTCGAAACCTACGGCCGGCGGGCCGATGATCTGAGAAAGTCGCTGCAAGTGGTCAAAGTCGCTTGTGAGGTCGACCGATGAGCTTCGCAGACAGACTTTTGGAGACGGCCTCGCAGCTCGGTCCACTCTGCGTGGGGGTTGATCCCCATCCTGGGCGAATCCCCGATCTTTTTGGAGGGGACACGCCGGCCGGACTTCAAGCCTGGGGGGAGGCCGTCGTTGCGGCGGCAACTGGGCGTGTCGCCGTGGTGAAGCCACAGGCGGGCCTGTTTGAGCGGCATGGCCCCGACGGCATGGTCGCCTTGCAAGCGGTAACCCGCGCAGCGCGAGCGGCGGGCCTACTTGTGATCATGGATGCCAAGCGTGGTGATATCGGTTCTACCGCCGAGGGCTATGCCATGGCCTATCTCGGTGCCGATGCGCCCTTCCCTGCCCATTGTGTCACGGTCAACCCGTACATGGGGCTCGATACACTGGAGCCCTTCATCCGCCGTGCGGAAGCCACCGGCAGCGGTGTTGCGATCCTGGCCCGTACCTCCAACCCAGGCGCAGCGGACTTTCAAGCCAGACATCTGGAAACACAACCGCTTTTCCTGGAGGTCGCAAAAGCGCTTCAACCGATCTCCAGCCGGCTGATGGGGCAAGAAGGCTGGTCCAACCTGATGGTCGTTGCGGGTGCCACCGGGCCTGGTGAGGCAAAGGCGCTGCGCGCGACCCTGCCAAAAGCCCTGTTCCTTGTGCCCGGCTACGGCGCTCAGGGCGCTGGTGCTTCCGCAGCTGTGGCAGGCTTTGTCCGCAAGCCGGTCACGGGTCCGAAACTCGGCGGCGTCGTCAACGCGTCCCGTTCTGTCACTTTTCCGTCCGAGGCGTCGAAAGCGGACACAGTGCCCCAATGGATGGCAGTCGTCGAAGCGGCCATCGACGCCGCACAGGCCGATCTATTGGAAGCCGTGTCACAACCGTAGGGCGCCGAACCAGGGTCGACAGCCGACACTGATGCAGTAAACTCCAGACGATAAGCGGGCTTGAACCCGCCAACCGGGAGGACATGGATATGGCTAAGATGCGATCGGCCTTCGCGGCCGGCGCTGCCCTGCTCATTCTGACAGCGTGCAGCAACGAAGAGAGCCTTTCGGCGGCAGATGCCCCAGCACCTGTCACCGCTGAAATCGCCGATGAACCAGCGGCATTCGCAGCCGTGGACACAGATCGGATCAGAACAGCCAGCGCCGGAGCGGAATGGCTCACCTATGGCGGTACCTACGATGAGCAGCGCCACTCCCAACTTCAAAAGGTGAACACCGAAACCGTGGGCCAACTCGGTGTCGCCTGGACCTACGACCTGCTCACGTCCAGGGGCGTCGAGAGCACCCCCATCGTCGTTGACGGCGTGATGTATGTGACCTCGGCCTGGTCCATCGTCTACGCACTCGATGCGGTTACTGGAGAAGAACTCTGGGTTTACGACCCGCTGGTCGACAGGGCTGTCGGCGTCAAGGCGTGCTGCGATGTCGTGAATCGGGGCGTCGCGGTTTATGATGGCATGGTGTTCGTCGGCGTTATCGATGGCCGTATCGAGGCGATCGACGCCGAAACGGGCCGCCGGGTCTGGTCGACACTCACCGTCGACCAATCCAAGCCCTACACGATCACCGGCGCACCGCGCGTTGCGGACGGGCTGGTCTATATCGGCAACGGCGGTGCGGAACTTGGTGTGCGTGGCTACATCTCCGCCTACGATGCGAAGACCGGCAAGCTCGTCTGGCGTTTTTACACCGTTCCCAATCCCAACAAACAGCCCGATGGCGCGGTGTCGGACGAAATCTTCCAGACAGTCGCAAACGACACCTGGGGCGATGAGGGCGAATGGACCACCGATGGCGGCGGCGGCACGGTCTGGGATTCCATCGTCTACGATGATCTGAACGACCAGCTGATTTTCGGAGTAGGCAATGGTTCCCCCTGGAACCAGGCGTTTCGAGATCCGTCCGGAAGGGATAATTTCTTCCTCTCCTCTATCGTCGCCGTCGACGCCAAGACCGGCACCTATAAGTGGCACTTTCAGACAACGCCCGGCGACAATTGGGACTACACGGCGACCCAGACAATCATCCTCGCAGACCTGCCCGTGGGAGAAGTAGGCGCCATGAGGCGGGTCGCCATGCAGGCGCCCAAGAACGGCTTCTTCTACGTGATCGATGTGGAGACCGGCGCGTTCATCTCAGGTGATGCTTTTGTGCCCATGAATTGGGCAACGGGCCTCGACGAGAATGGCCGACCGATCGAAGTCCCTGAAGCTCGCTACGGTGACGCGCCGTATCTCCAAAGCCCTGGCCCTCTTGGCGCCCATAATTGGCATCCTATGGCCTATAATCCCGATGAACGCCTGGCCTACATCCCCGCCCAGGAAATCCCCCAGGCCTACGCCCGGGACCAGCGCCACAGCCTCAAACCAACCAAGTGGAACACCGGCGCTGACTTCGCCGCGGGCATTCCAGTCGAACCGCCAGCTGGCATGTTCAAGGCCTTACGGTCGACGCTCAAGGGCCGTCTGATCGCTTGGGACCCGGTGGCCCGAGAGCCGCGTTGGACGGTCGAACATGACAATGCCTGGAATGGCGGCGTGCTCTCAACTGCGGGCGGGCTCGTCTTCCAGGGTAAGCTGAACGGCGAGTTCGTCGCCTATGACGCAGGCTCCGGCGAAGCGCTCTGGCAATACAATTTGAAATCAGGCGGCGCGTCCGGGCCAGGCACGTATGAGATAGATGGTGAACAATACGTCACGATTACAACGGGCTGGGGCTCCGCTTTCGCACTCGCTGCCGGCTTTGGGTTTGACGCTACGGTCCCGCCGGCGGTGGGCAAGGTTGTCACCTTCAAGCTCGGCGGTAATGCCCTGATCGCCGATGCCGGCTTGCCTATGATCCAACGGGTCGCCGCCACTGAGCCTTTTGGCACGCAGGACATGCTCGGCGATGGCGCTGTGCATTTCGCGCGCAATTGCGCGGTCTGCCACGGGCCACTGGCTGTGAGTTCAGGCGTCCTTCCAGATCTTCGTTGGTCGGCCATATCCGGGGATGCAGAGACGTGGACGTCGGTGCTGATCGATGGCGCGTTACGTGACAATGGCATGGTCTCGTTCTCAGACGTACTGACCGAAGCGGAGTCCGAGGCAATCCGGGCTTACGTCGTCACGCAGGCCCATCTCGCTCAAACCGGCGATACCGCTGGTGGCGCACCCTGAATACGGCGCCAAGCGCGAGAGCAATCTGGAGAAGGGTCGTTTTGTCATTTATCCGCGGCCGCTTCAGCCCTATTATACGGCTTGAGTATTTCTCCTCCCTAAGCCGCACGACCGGGGCCTTCTCGCATGCATATTGTGGGCATCATCATTGCAATCGTCTCGGGTATCCTGATCTGGCAGTGGCGCGTCAGGCAGGCTGCTGAGACTGCTCGGGAACTTGGGGACATGGTTCAAACCGCGGCAAACCTCCCCAGGCGCCTTGCCTTCAAAAGGAAGTCGGGAAAGAGCGGTCTCAAACTGATCGAGGACCCGCGCGAGGCGGCTGCCGTGATGATGTTGGAAATTGCACGCGCCGATGGGGAGACGTCGGCTGAGGCAAAATCCGTCATGCACACCATCATGCAGGAGGAGTTCGAGATCGACCCCGCCGATGCAGATGCACTGACGACCCACGCTGCCTTTCTTTTGCGGAATTCCCCCGTGCCCCACGCCGTTATGGACCGTATGGCCCGCCACATCCTCGATGCCCCCGGCATCGGTCCTAAAGAAATCGTCGATCTTGATGGGATGCTGGTCGCCGTTACAGAGGCAGACGGTCCGCCATCGGCGGAACAACTTTCCCTTTTGCAGGTGTTTCGGAACCGTACGGGGGTGCAAACCTAAACACCGAAAGGTGAGATCGATGCAGTCCGCTCGGGAGCTCTATGTAACGGGCTTTGTTAGGAATCGCCGCTAAGATTTGGGACGTCGCAGTATCCTTGTGGGGGATAGGGCCAGATGAACTTCATCGATATCACCACAGGCGGATCGAGCGCTGTTCCTGAACCTGCTACAGACGATATCGACACGTCGATCTTCGCATCCCACATTGCAGCCTGCGCCTGCTGCGCACATCCTTCAAACCTGCCATCGCTCGCCAACTTCAACGTTGCGAACACCAACGGCAGAGGCGGCATACAAGCCAATTTCAGCCCAGCGGAAAGCACGGTCGATGACCTCGCCGACTATCTCACGGTCGGCTATTGGTCATTCGCCACAAACGGGGATTGGACCGACGGGGCCGTCTGGGATGTCTCCGGCGACCGGGTTCTCACCTACAACGTCTCGATGCTCTCGGAAGCCGCCGCAGACCTGGCACGGCTCGCCTTCGACACATGGGCAACTGTGGTCAATCTGACGTTTGTCGAACAATCCGGCGAGGCAGACATCACCTTCAGCGACGCTGATGAGGGGGCGTTCTCTTTTTTCGATGCGGTTCGCCTCACCGACGAAGGCACGCCGCACACGATCGAGTCTGCCGTCGTCAATATCAGCCGCCGTTGGCTGGTCACCCATGGCGACGATCCCGACAGCTTTGGCTTCCAGACGTATCTTCACGAAATCGGCCACGCCCTCGGTCTCGGTCACCTGGGCCCGTACAACGCGATCACCACGTTTGAGGGCAACGCGATCTTCGACCTCGACAGCTGGCAGATGTCGGTCATGTCCTACTTCGATCAGGCGGATGCCGGCGTCGGCACGATCAGCGAAGTCCGAATGCCGATGCTTGCCGACATCGTTGCGCTTTCTCGGCTTTACGGAGCAGCGGAAAACGAGACCGGAGACACCGTCTACGGCTTTGGCGCCACGGCAATGGGAGACCGGTTCGACGCCACGACCGGACGATCGCGCGATGCCTACACAATCCATGATACGGGCGGGATCGACACGCTCGACTATTCTGGCTTCGACCAGAACCAGGTCATCGACCTGGCCCCGTCCGGCAACTCGAATGTTGGCGGCGGCCGCGGCAATGTCCTCCTCAGCCCTGATAGTGTGATCGAACGCGTCGTGACGGGCGCCGGCGACGATGTCATCTTCGCCACCATGGAAACCCTGTCTGTCGACGGCGGAGCGGGTGAGGACCGTCTTGATTTCAGGACTGTGACCGGGGGGATTAAGCTCGACCTTGAGCAGACCGGAGCACTGGTCGTCACGAACTTAGAGGTCATAGCAGGCACGGCGGAAGACGACGTCATTGCTGGCGATGGTGCAAATTCGGTCTTCATAGGCCGCGCGGGCAATGACGTCATCGATGGCCGGGGTGGCGCTGACACCGTATCCTATGCCGAGGACCTCACGGCCGTTTCCGTCAATCTTGGCCAGAACAGCGCAACGGACGGCTTCGGTAATACCGACACCATCCGGAATGTCCGCCATGTGACCGGATCTGCATTCGGCGACACTATCCAGGGTGACAATGCCAGCAACCGCCTGGTCGGCGGACTGGGCGACGATTTTCTGCTGGGCGGAGATGGGGATGACGTCCTGATCGCCTTCGGCAGCGACAAGGATGTTCCGGACTTCGGCAACGACGTGCTGTGGGGCGGCGCGGGAAATGACGTGCTCCGTCTGGCGGGCGGAACGGACCAGGGGCGCGGTGGCGCTGGCGACGATATCATCATCGCCACTGCGTTCGACGTTTCCGATAGGTTTGACCTCTATGGCGGTGCAGGCAACGACACTCTTATCGGCAGCGAATTGGGGGACGGGCTTCGCGGCGGTCAGGGCGACGATACTATCCAGGCGGGACGAGGAGAAGACTTCGTATCCGCGGGTGGCGGTAATGATATCGTGCGAGGAGATCAAGGCGCGGATACGATCAGTGGTAGCGGAGGAGACGATACGCTCGACGGCGGTGCGGGCCACGACTTTCTTTTCGGCGGCGGCGACAGCGACACCCTCATTGGCGGAGCAGGAAACGACCTGCTGAACGGTGGCGCCGGCGATGACATGATCGATGGTGGTAATGGCAAGGACACCATTCGCGGCGCTGCCGGCGACGACGTTGCCGATGGTGGTGCAGGTGCAGACATTCTCATTGGGGCCACCGGGAGCGACACGCTCGATGGCGGCGAAGGAGACGATACGCTTATCGGCGGGCGCGACGAAGACGTACTGCGCGGCGGCAGTGGTGCCGACACGCTCCTGGGTCAGGGCGGAAACGACATCCTGGCGGGACAAGCTGGGGCCGACGTGCTCAACGGCGCTGGCGGTGATGACCGACTGGAAGGCGGCCAATCCGCCGACATTCTGAACGGCGGTGCGGGCGCAGACTGGCTCGATGGCGGGTCGGGCAACGACAGACTGAGCGGCCAAGCAGGGCTCGATACATTCGTGTTCAATGCCGGCGACAGCGGCCAGAACACCGTCACTGATTTTACGGCAGGCGAACGGCTCGTCCTTGAAGGCTTCGGATATGGCTCAAGAGCGGACGCGCGCACAGACTTCACCCAGTCAGGTGGAGATGTCGTATTCTCGGGCAGCGGCGTAACAATCACCTTCACCGGCGCAACCCTCGGCGAGGTCCTCGACGGGTTGATTGTTACGGAAGATGCCGACGCGCTGAACGGTTTTGCCTAGGCAACCCTTGGGGGTCGCCTTTCGCGCGTCCTATTCTCGGAACGTCTTCGCCATTGCATCTTGGAACGGCTTGATGAGGTAAGAGAGCACATTCCGGCTCTCCGTTCTTACCATCGCGTCGACGGGCATCCCGGGCAGCAAGTCGAACCGCGCCGCCTCTGGCGCTTCCAGGGGCCACTCCACAATCGCCTCATAAAACTGCATCCCCGTTGCTTCATCGGTGATGGCGTCCGCTGAAACGGTGACGATGGCGCCGTTGACCTCGGGTGACTCTTTCTGTGCGAAGGCCGAAAAAACGAGTCGCGCATCCTGACCAACGCTCACCTTGTCTATATCAGCGGGGTTGATCCGGATCTTCGCGACCAGCCTGTCGTCCCTCGGCACCACAAAAAGAACGGGCTCCGACGGGGTGATCACACCGCCCTCCGTATGGGCTCTCACCCCGATGGCATAGCCTTCCGTCGGCGCAACAATGTCCAAACGCTTCAGCCGATCGATGGCCGCAATCCGTTGCTCGGACAATTCCGCGATCTCGGCTTTCACATCGCGCAACTCCTGAACGACTTCCTCAAGGAAATCGGCTTGCAGGCGTTTCAGTTCCAATTCGGCCTCGCCGATCTGAACACGGGTCGTGGCAATCCCGGAATTCAGCGCCTCCAACTCGCCGCGTAAACGAAATTGCGCGCGTTCCAGCTCCAGCATCCGCGTCTCGGTTACCAGGCCGCTTTCCCTCAGGCCTTCTAGGCTCTGGGCTTCCCGCTCCACCAATGTCAGTTCCGATTGCTTCGCCGATATCTCGTTCAGTGAGCCTTCGATCCGAGTCTGTAATTGTGACACACGTTGACGCATGATCCGTGCTTGGGAGGCCCGGCTCTCGGATCTGGCGAGACGAAGTGACGCTTGACCTGCGAGCGATGATTGCACGCTTGGCCGCTCGGCCAGATCAGCCAGTTCCGGACGAATCGCAAGCTCCCGGCTGCCATCCTGTTCCGCCAGCAAACGCGCTTCCCGCGCAGCGAGCTCCGAAAGCCGTGCTTCCAGCGCTGCCAATTGCGCCCGTGTTGCTGTCCCGTCGAGGCGGAGGATCACCTCACCGGCCTCAACATAGTCGCCCTCGCGCACATTGATTTCAGCAACGATCCCACCCTCGAGGTGCTGGACGGCTTTTCGATTCCCCTCCACCGCAATCGACCCCGATGCGAGCACGGCGCCTTCGAAAGGGGCAAGCACCGACCAGGCCACCAGACCGCCAAAAACGACTCCGATAACGAAGAAGCCTCCGAGAAACAGCGGCTTGAGGGAGATGTTGCGTCGGCTCATTGGAACGGTTCCATCTATTCAGAATTCGAAAGGCCCCAAACGGCCATTGAGTGGGCGTGTACGCGGCGTCGGCGATCCATCCATCATCCAATTGGCCTAGGCCTGCGCGTCTCCAGCCCCTGCGGCACGGAGCGGCTGCGCCGGGCGCACACCGGGAACCGCGCCCTTCGGCAGAACTTTCGGAAGAATTTCATCACGCGGCCCGAATGCCTTCAACTCTCCGCTCTCGATGACGGCCAGCTTCGTACAATGGACAATCGCGTTCGGACGGTGCGCGATGATGACCGTCGTCGCCCCGCGCTCTTTCAAGGCGTGCAGCGCATTGGCAAGCGCCTGATCGCCGGAATTGTCGAGGTTTGAGTTTGGTTCGTCGAGAATGACAAAATTGGGATCCTTGTAGAGGGCCCTGGCAAGGCCGATTCTCTGGCGCTGCCCGGCGGAAAGATAACTTCCGCCCACGCCGACCGGCGTATTGTAGCCATCTGGCAAGGCAAGAATGAGCTGATGGCACCCCGCCGCCTGCGCGGCCGCAACGATATCTTGCGGAGTCGCATCCGGTTCGAAACGGCAGATGTTCTCCATCACGCTTCCCGCGAACAGGTCGACCTGTTGGGGCATATAGCCGACTTGAGGGCCGAGTTTCGCCCGCGCATAGGTGCGAACGTCTGCACCATCGATCCGCACGACGCCGTGCCGTACGGGCCATAGACCGAGCATCACCCGCCCTAGGCTCGACTTGCCTGAAGCGCTCGGCCCAAGCACGCCGAGCATATCGCCCGGCTCAATTTCCATGGAGATGCCCCGGAGGGTGTTCTCGCGCACGCTTGGCGGACCGCTGTATACATTCTCCAGGCGCAAATGCCCTTGGATGGCCGGCAGGTCCATCGTGTCGGGCTCATCGGTGGCAACTTCCATCTGTTGTTTCAGCGACTGCCAGGCGGTTGCCGCTGTCACAATTGTGCGCCACTGGCTGACGACTGACTGGATCGGCGTGATTGCCCTGCCCATGATAATGGACGCTGCGATCATCGCCCCCGGGGTCGATACCCCGATGATCGACAGGTAGGCGCCAAGCCCAAGAATGGCCGACTGCAGGAAGAGCCGGAAAACCTTTGTCGACGCCGCAAAAGCGCCCATGGAATGGCTGGACTTCCGGATGGCTTCGTCGCTCTCATCCGACAGACCGCGCCAGCGTTGGGCCAGCCGCTCGCGCATGCCCATCGCTTCCATGACTTCGACGTTGCGCATCACTTCGATCGTCGTCTGCTGCGCGCTGCGTTCCAACTCCTCTGCCCGCGCGACAGACTTGGAAGAGACCTGCTTGTTGACGATGGCCAGGATCACCAGAACGACTGTCCCGAACAGGGCCCAAAGCCCGTAGGCCCAATGCAGCATGAACAACACCGCATAGAACATCGGACTGAACGGGATGTCGAAAATCGCCCCCAGGGACGGCCCCGAGTAGAACTTCCGCAGCACGCGCAGGTTTGACAGGGTCCGATCGTTCACCCGTCCCGGGTCACGCATGTTTTCGGCGATCACGGCATCGAATGCTGTATCGGAGAGCTTGTCCTCGAAACGCGAACCCGCGTCCGTAAAGATGGATTGGCGCACCCAATCGAGAACGCCCAGCGTGATGTAAAGCCCTGCCACAAGGACTGTCAGCGCGATGAGGGTCGGCACCGATTGGCTCGCCAGCACCCGGTCATAGACCTGGAGCATGTACAGCGGGCCAGTGAGCATAAGGATGTTGATCGCCAGGCCGAAAACACCAGCAGCGATGAAAATCGACCGCGAGTCATGGACAGCGCTTTTCAGCGCAGCGATGGCCTTGGTTTCCTGTCCCTGCTGATGCCTGCTCATCGCCCTACCGCTTTCGCCCAACTCTAATATCGCCTGGCCGTTCGAAGATCAGCCAGAAATACCACCCATCAGCATCATCCGAGGCCTAGCCTGTCCGATATCCGTGGACAACACAATGCGCTGTCACATTCAGCCTGCTTTGACCACGAGATATGCAAGCTTGACACCATCTGCGTATAGACATCGCCCCTAGATAGGCCGATTCCAAGGCCACGGCGTAGCTATTCGATGAAGGGGCTGGGTTTCACGGCCCGCGCGGACGCCCACCGAGGCTATAGTCCTCGATGAGCGAAAACAGGTAGGCGACGAAAAAGAACACCACGCCGAGTGCCGCCGTCATGGAAGCGGCGAGAAGCCCCCCGAGCAGAGCGGCAGAGCCCGTGATGATCGCGTGGATGAGGTAGGCAAGCAAAGGCAGCACCGAGGCGACACCAGCAAGCGCGCCGCGCCAGCCCTTGTAAAACCAAACCATGCGCCCTGCACGCCCCGTCCGCGTTCCACTCCCAAGTGCCATGATACCTGAAGCTCCCATCTGCGCTTCTTCCGACCGTTGAAGGCGTTCGGTGGCCAGTGCTTTGTATTCGAGGTTGAGCCGAGTGAAGACGTCGTCTTCTGCCGTGTCGCCTGAAGGGGGGAGCCGTCGAGCGGCCGTGTCCAATACGCTGCGAAAGCGTTCCTGTTCCAGATCCAGGCGCCTGTGCTGGAATGCAAACGCTCGGCCTGCCTCGCCCATGGCCTTGAGGCGAGCCGGTGCCTCCAACACCGAGTTCAACGCCTGCCCAACGGCCTCCGGACCTTGTCCCACAACCCGCAATCCCAGGCCGTGCCGCTCGAGAAAATCAACCGTGTGGATCTCCGAAGGCCCATAGACCAGCGGGGGCGCGCCGCTGGCGAGGCACTCCACGGTTTTGTTGGCCATCGAGTGTCGGACATAGGCAACGGTCTCCGGGTCGAAATTGTAGGCAATAACCGTCAGATCACCGGCCTGCAGCCAACGGCGATAGGCGTCGGTCGCCATTAACGCGGTGGTGAGTGTCGTCTTCGCGAAACGGCTGAAGCGATCGCCATACTTGCCTGCCCAGTGCTCCCGGGTGTTGATCTCGAAACGAACATCCCTGGGACCGGACAGCGCTTCCACCGCCTGGGCGATATCGATCACGCTTTGCAGCGTCATTCTGGACGACAGCCCGCCGCCGTATCGAATGATGAGCGGTGAAGCATCCGATATCGGATTCACATGCACCTTCTCTGGCCAATGGCGAGGGTCCACGGCATTCGAAAAAGCGACGAACGGCTTGCCGTATCGCTCTGCAAACGCGCGTGTCATGCCCTCGCTGATCGCCAAGCGAACCGAAGCCCTGTCGACGACCGACGTGAATTGCGGACCAATCACCGCCCACTGCTCAGGGTCGGTTTCGGCAAGATGCGCGGGCCAATCGTCAACGATCCAGAGCGCGACCGGGCAATCGAGCCGGTCCACAAGGCTGAAGGCGAACCGGTTGAAGGTGTCCCGGTCGGCCACAGGGCGAAACAGCACCAATTCCGGGGAAAACGTCTCCACCAGCCGATCGATCACGTCATCGGTGAAAGCCGCTGTCGCGCTTGCCCCGGGCGTCAGGCCACCGCCCGTAACCATGAACCGGTGCCGATCCATGCACACCTGCATGAGATGCGTTTCGGGCCACTCTGCAAAGAGGGTCGATTTGAGCTCACCGGTGGCCGTCATCTGACCGGGGGGCACGACATCGAGAACCAGGACCCGCGGAAATCCGTTCGAAACCTCCCCGGCAGCTTCAGCCCGTTCCCGCGCGTACGCTAGTCGGCGCGCTTCGGGTGCCGTCTCACCATTCACCCGCGCCATGGCACCGGCGGGGAGGGCGCCGGGAAAAAGACGCGCAAAGCTGCGGCGCTCGAAGACTTCAAGCGCACCGCCGAGCGTGGCATTGTAGATCGGCCGTCCCAACCTGTCGGCCACCAGACGCGCCTCGCGATAGGCCTCCAGCATCTTGTCGACTTGAGGGTCATGCCAGCGCATGCCCTTCCCGAAATAGTCCGGATGGAAATGGTTGGGGTCCGCCGAAGCCATATCCAGCACGGCTGTGCTGCCTTGTCCCCGATCCACGTCCACATCCTTCGGGATGTCATAGCTCGCATCCACTCCGATGAGATGTAGCTCTTGAAAGCCCATATAGTGGGCAAGCTGCATGCACGTGAACGTCACCGTGCATCCGGTATAGGTGATCTTGGACGCATCCTCGGAGAAGTCGAACGCGTGGGGATATCGCTCGCGCGCCCTGTGATTGAAGAAGATCGTATCCTCTCCAGGATCGAGGCAGTAGGCGAGGTAGGCGGGGAACAGCTTCGTCGGGCCCTTGAGCGCATTGATCGCCTCGGCCCGGTCCTCCGCCACGAGATGGTCCTCCACCACATAATATGTCGGGGTCCAGTCCAACTCCGGCATCTTCAGGAAAAAGCCGTTCACGCAGAACGTCACCTCGTCTTTCAATTGCGAAAGATCGGTCTCGTTGAGGCTTGGGCCGTTCCCGATGATGAATGCCCGCTTGTCGCCCACATGTTTCCGGCGGAGATCCTTCAGCTTTTCACGATACACCGTTTTGAGCGGGCCATTGTGTATTTCAGCCACCCGCTCCATTCCGGAGGCTTTCCTGTCGAGCGGAACCCGGTCTGTCGGCAGATAGATCCCCGCCTTGAAGGGAACCTTGTCGAGCGCGGCCCTGTAACGGGCTTCCAAAACGCTAGTGGCGTGCGGGTCTGCAACGGGGCCACGGGTGCCTTCAGCCATATGCGTTTGCTCCAAAAGGCGACCCAATCGCTGGCGCCTTCTGGTGGGCTGTTAACCGCTATTCCGAAAGGTTGCCAACGGATGAATTGCCGGCCCGCTGCGGCCACTCGGTTTTTTCGAAGATGTCCAAGGCCCCACCAATAGTCCCGTCGAGCACCTTGCGGCCGTCGATGTCGAAAGTTCTCCTGGCGACGGCGTAAGCGTCCTCGGAACTCGCAAGATCGGGCAATTGCCAGGGCTCACCGGCGGGGAAATAGCTCGGTAGAAAATGGTTTGCATCGGGGGCCTGGCGCACCGCCGTCGCGTGCGGGCCAAGCTGCTCTTCGTGCTGCTCCAGCCGATAACAATGGTCGATCCCGAGCAGCGTCACGTCCTGCCAGCCGAGCCAATGGGCGAGTTGTAACGCGGCATAGGTGACCGTCGAACCCGTATACATACGGTCTTCAAGATCTTTCGAAAAGTCTGTGCCGTCCATCGTCCGAAGAAAGACCACGGCGGCATCTGCCGTATGGCTCTCGAAGTGGTGCCGGGCTGCCCAACTGGCATAAACAGGAACGCCGGCCTTGGCGATGTCGCGCGCCGATTGTTCCAACATCATTAGGTTGATGCACACCAGCCTGTCCGGCTTGAACCCAAGGCTTTCAAAGCCCTGGAATAGCCGGTTCAGTCCAATCGACGGCCTATCACCAATCGCCGTCAGATCGGTCTTCAACAGGCTCGGACCAGTGCCGACGATCACGCCCGACGCACCGGCCTCGCTATTGCGGATCGCTTGTAGGTGTTCCCGGCTTCGCACCGCGCGGGGGTCCAACAGCCACTTGGGATCACGCGCGCGTTGGTAGGTTCGCGTCGTGACGACGCTATCCAATCCAACAGGTTTCAGGAGCTTTTCCGCTCGGCCACCACTCATAGCCAGCCTCCGACATACGCAACGCGCCCCTCCGCCAAATTGGCTTACCCTTCTATGGCCAGGATCAGAAGACCCAAAATCATAAGGCTCTGTCAGATCGCCGCCCCAGCAGAGATTAAGGGGCCACCCGGCGGGCAGGTGCGCTACGAAACGTTCCATCGAGATTGCAGGAACCACTCATACGTGTGCGCGATTCCGTCTCGCAGTCCAATGCTTGGCGCCCATCCGAGGCCTCGGAGTTTATCAGCAGCCATCAGCTTGCGCGGTGTCCCATCGGGTTTGTCGCGGTCATGGCGCAGCGAACCCTTTAGCCCGACAACATCCATGACGGTTTCCGCAAGCGTCTTGATCGTGACGTCCTCGCCAGAGCCAACATTGATGTGTTCGGCCTCGGAATAGTGCTTCAGGATGTGGATGAGGGCGTCCGCCAAGTCGTCCACATGCAGAAATTCCCGGCGAGGGGTGCCTGAACCCCAGATCTCGATATCGTCGTCCCTGGCCACCTTGGCCATATGCGCCTTGCGGATCAGCGCAGGGAGGACGTGGCTCGATTGCAGGTCGAAATTGTCGTGTGGGCCATAGAGGTTTGTTGGCATAGCCGAGATGAAGTCCAGTCGATGCTGCTTTCGATACGCTTCGCAAAGCTTGATGCCGGCGATCTTTGCGATGGCGTACCACTCGTTCGTCGGCTCAAGCGGGCCGGTCAGCAGTGCGGTTTCCTCGATCGGCTGGTCTGCGAATTTCGGATAGATGCACGACGAACCAAGAAACATGAGTTTGCCAACCCCGGCCCTGGCGGACTGGTGAATGACGTTCGCCTCGATCATCAGGTTTTCGTAAAGGAAATCGGCCGGAAAGCTGTCATTGGCGAGGATACCGCCAACCTTCGCAGCGGCCACGATCACCACATCTGGCTTGGCTTCCGCCAGAAAACCGGCGACCTGGCCTGTTTCCATAAGGTCCACCACATCCCGACCCGCTGTGATGATTTCGGCTACGGGCTCCTGGGCCAGACGCCGAACGCAGGCAGAGCCGACCATCCCCCGGTGCCCAGCGACCCAAACGCGTTTGCCTGCCAGGTCGAACGGGACGCTCGGCTCATTCATAGCGGTTCTTCCGCCCCTGTTCGGCTTCAACGGCCTCAAGGTCAGCAGTGACCATGTCCTTCACAAGGTCGCGAAAGCTCGTCGTGTGTGTCCAGCCGAGCGTGTCCTTCGCCTTCGTGGGATCGGCCAGCAACTGCTCCACTTCAGCCGGCCGGAAGTATTTCTCGTCGATCCTCACCAGCGTCTGGTTCGACGCCCGGTCGATCCCGACCTCGCCAGCGCCCTCACCCTCCCAGCGCATGCTCCGGCCGGTTTCAGCGAAGGCCAGTTCGACGAATTCCCGCACCGAGTGCATCTCGCCGGTGCCCAGCACGAAATCGTCCGGTGTATCGTGCTGCAAGATCCGCCACATGCCCTCGACATAATCCCGCGCGTGTCCCCAGTCGCGCTGGGCGTCCAGGTTGCCGAGATAGAGTGTATCCTGGAACCCATGGTGGATCGCCGCCACCGCCCGGGTGATCTTGCGGGTCACAAAGGTCTCCCCGCGCATCGGGCTCTCGTGGTTGAAGAGGATCCCGTTGGACGCGAACATGCCATAGGACTCGCGGTAGTTCACTGTGATCCAGTAGCCATAGAGCTTCGCCGCCGCATACGGTGACCGCGGATAGAACGGCGTCGTCTCCCGTTGCGGCACTTCCTGCACCAGGCCGTAGAGCTCGGACGTCGACGCCTGGTAAAAGCGCGTCTTGTCTTCCAGCCCGAGGATACGGATCGCTTCGAGCAGTCGGAGCGTACCCACGGCGTCCGACTGTGCGGTGTATTCAGGCGTTTCAAAGCTCACCTGAACATGGCTCTGCGCGCCGAGATTGTAGATCTCGTCCGGCTGGATCTGCTGCACCAGCCGGATCAGATTGGTGCTGTCGGTAAGGTCGCCATAGTGCAGGAAAAAGCGCGTGTCGTCCTCGTGGGGATCCTGGTAAATCTCGTCGACACGGCCCGTGTTGAAGCTCGAAGAGCGCCGCTTGATACCGTGGACCTCGTAACCTTTATCCAGCAGCAAACGGCTGAGATAGGCGCCATCTTGCCCGGTCACACCTGTAATCATTGCTCTTTTTGTCATCAGGCAATCCACCTATTCAACCCAATGGGCCGCGCCTAGTCCAATGCGCCCGGAGAGATCAAGCCGCCAAGGGAAATCCGCCGCCTCCCCAGCTTGAGAGCGCGGCAACAGCACTTTACGCGCTGCTCGCCCGCGACGCACCTTCATACTGAGCTGTCGAAAATTCCATCATCAGGTGTGGAAGGCCAGCAAGAATCGCATGGGCGCGTATCGACAACGATACAAATCTGTTAAGGTACGATCCAAGAGTGAGTCGAAGGCATATGCCGGCGGCGTGTACATGGCGAAAGGTCCCGTCCATGGTTGATGTCAGTATCGTATTTCGGGCATTGAACGAAGACCGTTGGTTCGACGACGCGCTCCGGGCCGTCGAAACCCAGGAAACCGGCGATCTGGACGTGGAAGTGATCCTCGTCGACAGCGGCTCAACCGACGAGACGATCGAGATCGCCAACCGCCACAACTGCCGCATCGTGCATATCGACAAATCGGACTTCACCTTCGGGCGGTCGCTCAACCGCGGTTGCGATGCTGCATCGGGCGACTTCCTCGTGTTCATCTCCGCCCACTGCATCCCCGACGATCCCAACTGGCTCACCCGCCTCATCGCCCCCCTGCAATCGGGACAGGCGGCCTACACCTACGGTCGCCAGGTCGGACACGCTTGCTCGAAGTTTTCCGAGACCCGGCTGTTCGCCAAATACTTCCCGGAGTTTGACCGGTGTCCCCAGGAAGGGTTTTTCTGCAACAACGCCAATTCCGCCATCCGCGCCGATGTCTGGCGCGCGTACAAGTTCGATGAGGAGTGCACCGGCCTCGAAGACATGGTGCTCGCCAAGCAGCTTGTGGCCGATGGGCTCAAGATCGGCTACGTCGCGGGTGCACCGGTCGTGCACATCCACGAAGAATCCCTCGCCCAGACCCGCAACCGCTACTACCGCGAGGCGCTCACCCTCCGCGAGATCATGCCGGAAGTGCACGTCACACCCCTCGACGCCGCCCGCTATTTCTTCGCCGGCGCGGGGTTCGACCTCTTGGCCGCCACACGCCAGGGCCTATTCTTCCGCAAGTTTACGGAAATCCTCGGCTTCCGCTTCATGCAGTATCTCGGCACCTATCGCGGCCACAACGAGCACAGGCGCCTCTCACGGGCCCAGAAGGAAGCCTACTTCTATCCCAAGACCGCCGAGGCCCGGCCAGATCTCCCCGAGCCTGCGCTCCTCCGGTCGGCCCAACGGGAATCGGTCTAACCGCCGAAATCAAAGCGTCAGAACCAGCACCGCGAGGCACCCATGACCGACGCTCCCCATCGCCTCGTCGCGCTCCTGCCCATGAAAGCCCACAGCGCGCGGGTCACGTCCAAGAATTTTCGCACCATCGCGGGCAAGCCCCTGTTCCGCTGGGTGCTCGACACCTTGCTTGCGGCACCCGCCATAGACCGGGTCGTGATCAACACCGATGCCCGGGACATCCTCGCCGAGGCGGGCCTCAAGGATGGCGACGGCGATGGCCGGATCCTGATCCGCGACCGCAAGCCCGAAATCTGCGGCGACCTTGTCTCGATGAACCTGGTCCTCGCCGACGATATCGCGGCGATATCGGCCGATGCCTATTTCATGACCCACACCACCAACCCGTTGCTCAGCGTCTCTACGCTGGACGCCATGGTCGCGGCCTATGAAGCCGGGGTCGCAGCCGGCACCGCTGACAGCCTGTTCGCCGTCAACGAGCACCAGACCCGCTTCTACACGCCCGAGGGCGCGCCCATCAATCACGACCCCGCAAACCTCATCCGCACCCAGGATCTGCCCCCCTATCTCGAGGAAAACTCCGTCGGCTACCTGTTTTCCCGAGAGAGTTTTGCAAAAACCGAAGCCCGTATCGGCGAGCGGCCGATCCTCTTCACCACGCCGCCCCTCGAGTCCGTTGATATTGACGAGCCCGAGGACTGGTTCATGGCCGAATCCCTCCTGATGCGAGTGGCCGCAGGAGAGGCCCTCCCCAAGCGGGACTGAGCGGAGCGGCCCCACGCCAAACCTTCGCTGCCAACCCCTCGCCACCAGCGCTCCGCCGCCACTTTTCTGCCGAAAGGAGTTTCACCATGAAGGTTCTCGTCACCTGTCCGCCCATGCTCGGCTTGTTCGATGAATTCCGCCCCGAACTCGAGGCTGCCGGACTGGATGGCGTACCGGCCGCCGTCACCCAGGTGATGACAGAGGATGAACTGATCGAGGTGCTCCCGGCCTATGACGGGTGGATCATCGGCGACGATCCGGCGTCGGCGCGGGTTTTCGAAGCGGCCCATGCCGGCAAGCTGCGGGCAGCGGTGAAGTGGGGCGTCGGTGTCGACAATGTCGATTTCGCCGCCTGCCACGCGCTCGACATTCCGATCACCAACACGCCCGGCGTCTTCGGCCGCGAGGTGGCCGACGTGGCCATGGGCTATGTCCTCGGCCTTGCGCGCCACACGTTCGAGATCGATCGCGCCATTCGGAACGATCAAGGCTGGCCGAAACCACCCGGAATTTCTCTCTGGAACAAGACCGCGGCCCTGGTCGGGTTCGGCGATATCGGCCAGGCCACGGCCAAACGCCTGCTCGCCGCTGATCTCAAAGTGATCGCCTACGATCCGTTCTACAAACCGGTCGAGGGTCTGGACGTGGAGACGGCCGCCTGGCCCGAGCGGCTGGAGGAAGCCGATTTCCTAATTTTCACCTGCCCGCTGACCCCCGACACACACCACATGTTCAACCACGCGCTCTTGCCGCGGCTGAAACCCGGCGTCCGCGTCGTCAATGTGGCCCGCGGCCCGATCATCGAACAGGCTGCCCTCGTCGACGGTCTGGAAGACGGCCTCGTGCACTCCGCAGCGCTCGATGTGTTCGAGGACGAACCCCTCGCCGCCGACAATCCGCTGCGCCGATTCCCCAACACCATTTTCGGCTCCCACAACGGCTCGAACACCGTCGACGCCGTCCGCCATGTCAGCCGCCTGGCCATCCAGAAGATCGCTGACTTCCTCAAGACCTGAGATTCGGCTCAACTCGCGAGTGTGGATAGCACCAGAGCGGAGAACGCCGGAGGCCGGCCCCGGTCGACTTATCCAACACCGCGGACCACACAAAGCCTCATGATTACAGCGCACTAAAAATAATTCGGCCCATCTTATCCCCACCCTCCCATCCAGTGGTATTCTACGCCCATGGATCTTCTCATCCTCCTTTCGATCTGGGCGACAGCCCTAGTGATTGCCGCCGCCGGGCTCCGCGCCCGTTCGGCGGCGAAAGC
>JBCDLC010000026.1:0-44922 GCA_038745855.1 Pseudomonadota bacterium
ATGGATTTCTCGGTCTCTGTAGACACGTCTGTCACCCGTGTCTGCCGACCGACCATCGGGGCTAACCCAAATCCCAGATGGCTGGTCGTCATTTCCTGCTGAGGTTTCGCCCACGCCAAAGGCTGCCGAACGGGCGAAGGGCCCGGCGGCAGCGAGAGCGAGGACGATAGCCCCGGCTAGAATGGGGAGGATGAGAAGATCCATACCCCAAGAATACCACGGGTTCAGGGGGTGGGGATTGGGAACCGCAATTTTCTTTTAGTGCGTTGAAATACCGACTTTTTGTGGTGGCACAGGTGTTGGATAAGTTTGAATTCAGGAGGATTTGCGCGGGCTGGCATCGTGCAGTGCTTAGGGGGCTACAGTTGCCTGTGCTGCGGGACATATGTCGGACTGTTTTCCCCTTTAAATAGAAAAATAGCTGTACAGATCGCATATTTAGCGATTATTCTATCCTAGGATGAAAATGGGCGCGGTTTCATGGTTCGGATCCTTGGGGTGGTGATCGGCGGGCTCGTTCTGCTTGCGGCCGGGTTTGGCCCTATGATGCCGGTCGCCGAATGTTTGTTGAATGGCGGCAATGAAGTCAAAGACCGCCTTGAAGCAGCTTAGTTTCTAATTTCCTCTAGAGCTCGTTCGAGAGCGTCTTCGCTGTTTATCAATATATCAGGTTGAACGCCGACGGTTTGCCAATTCTCTAACGTAAAGGGGTTGACGCTCTTCGCAGTCACTGACCAAAGCACAAAATGGGTGTTTATACGGACATACTCAAACGGATGCGCGCCACCGCCAGATGGCTCGCCAACAATCACTGCCCTCTCCAGCGCTCGGAGATCGTATGCTAGCGCTTCAGCTGCGGAAAATGTTTTTGGCGAAATGAGAATATAGACAGGTTTGTCAGGGCCAAACCGTTTGCCCGAAATGTGGGGTTGCGTGAAGTTTTGCGTCAGGGTGTCCGTTGGCCGGTCATACACACCTGTGAGAGGTTGGCGCTCTGGCCCGAACAGGTAGCTTGCCACCAAGTTCGCTGCGTCACCAATGCCGCCGCCATTTTTGCGGAGATCGATGATCAGCGCATCCATATCCGCTATAACGGTCATGGCGGCTGCAACGGTATCGCCGCCCATGTCAATTGGCGCAAATACCCGCAGGTCCAGATAACCAACGTTGCCGTCCAAACGCTGCACCGAGTAAACGCCGTAGTTGACCTGGGCACCATACCAGCGCTCCATTTGCGCCTGATCAAAATCAGACTTTGCCTCTTCGTTTTCACCAATAGGCTCCGCAAAATACTCGACATTAAGGTGACCATCGCCAGTTAACGCCTGCATACGCTCGCTCAACATAGCGGCGAAAGCTTCACCGTGTCGGGCACTGATAAACAGACCAGTAGACCAATCTGTTCGCAATTGGCGCGCTGCAGAGCTCCCAGTGCTTTCGGCTTCAACATAATTTGTCTCGAGATGGTCGGCTACGGCTTCGATGACAATAGCACGATCTAAAGGTGGCGGAGAGCCAGACTGCGCAAGCGCACAGCCTGAAAGCACATAAAAAGAGATGAATGTGAGAAACACTTTGATCATAGCGTTGGGTCCCTGACTTGTTCGAAATGTCGGATGCGTTTTGAGAATGGCGTCGCTTCCAAGCGCGCAATCGCTTGGTCGAGAAGTTCACTCAGCGGGTGGTCGAGTTCCGCATTCAGGTCATCCGCAGCTGCTTGTGTGGCAGCCCAACGCAGCTCCAACCAGGGGAGCAGTTCTCTGCCTTTCTGAGTGAGGCTGACGAGTCGGCTTCGCCGGTCCGCACCGGTCTCCAGCTCTACAAGGCCATGGCGCGTTAGTTGTGTGATAGTTTGACTTGCCGCTGAATGCGACACGTATGAGAGATTTGAAATCTCTTTGATTGTGAGTGGTTTGCCCACGGCCAAAGCCTTAATGACGGGCGTGAATCTGGGCACGTAAAACTCATGTTCCTCGCGATAAATTTCTTCGAGGTCGCCATCAAGTAATTCGAGGAGACGTCTTAGCTGTGAACCGAGGCCGACTGATCTGCTTGCATTCATGTAAGCGCTTATACGTAAGGACTTATATGAATGTCTATGGACTTTTTGAAGATAAACATACGCCAACCAATCGAGCCCGAACTCACCTTTCCCCGCGTTCCAATAGCGTTCGCCGTAGCGGCGATGGGTGCTTTACAGCGGCCGCCTCAGGCGGGCGCGGAATTGATTTTGGAATGTCGCGCAATGCATATCTTGCGGTCGTCCACTCACGTCGTTGAGAACGGCTTCTTCTGGCGAGAAGCGGCCGGTCAAAGTCCGGTGTGTTTAGTCTGCAATGCCGCCGAAAGCTGCCGTTAGGAATTACAGCTCATATGGCAGCTTCGGGCCAGAGGTCGCCGTTGGGGCTGTGCATATCTCGTTCAGCTCGCTCTTACCCACAGCAATCATCGGCGAATTGTGCTGCGCTGTCTGCGACTTGCTCGGGGCGCTGTTGCGGACTACCGCTAGGGCCATGGACATGGCGCCGACTGCCAGGGTGCACCTGGGGAATATCAAGGCCAACTGGCGGGCCCTGGACGGGGTGTTCTCCAGTGCGGAAACGGGCGCTGTGGTCAAGGCCGACGCCTATGGGCTCGGCGCAAGTCCCGTTGTCGAGACGCTTGCCGATGCCGGCTGTCGGACGTTTTTCGTGGCCTATGGCGATGAGGGGTATGATGTGCGGATCGCTGCCGGACCAGAGGCGGTGATCTATGCGTTCAATGGGCTTGTGAGCGGCAATGACGTGAATTGGGGCCCTGACGGGGTGCGCCCCGTGGTCAACTCGCTGGACGAGCTTGGCCAGTGGCTCGGCGAGGCCGCGGGTGACGCGCCATTTGCGCTGATGGTGGATACGGGGATGAACCGGCTCGGCGTCCGTTTTGGCGAAGTGGGGGCGGCGCTGTCCATGTTGGGCGATCGGCAGCCGGCGCTTGTGATGAGCCATTTGTCCTCGGCCGATGAACCGGGATCGGGGGAGACGGGCCGTCAGGAGGCCCTGTTCCGAGAGATTGCGCGGGGGTTTGAAGGGGTTCCGTTGAGCCTCACGAACTCTGCCGGGCATCAAGCGGGGCTGGAGTACGGGTTCGATCTCGGGCGCCCGGGGCTGGCCCTCTATGGCGGGGGGCCTGCGCCGGAAGGGGTTGTCCTGGCGCCGGGCGTGACGGTCGAGGCGGCGATCCTGCGGGTCCAGGACGTGCCGGCGGGGGAGACGGTTGGCTATGGCGCAACCCATATCTTCCATGCGCCCGCCCGGATTGCGACGGTGAGCATGGGCTATGCCGATGGGTTGCCCCGGTCGCTCAGCAATCGCGGATTTGTGTGTTTCGAAGGTGCGCGATGCCCGATCATCGGGCGGGTCTCGATGGATCTGATCACCGTGGATGTGACTGCAATTGATCCGCCCGGCGGCGATGGGGGGCTTGCCAAGGTGGGGGCGCGGGTGGAAGTGATCGGCGGCCATGCGCGGCTTGATGAGCAGGCCGAGCGCGCGGGGACGCTTGGATATGAGTTGTTGACGGGGTTAGGCCGACGTGTCGAACGCATCTACGAACCTTGAGGCGCGAAAGTCTGGCGGTTTTCCGAACCCACTTCGGCCGATCGGCGCTGGCGTCATTGCGACCTGCCGGGAGGTTGGCCAATTGGCCAGCTTTGGCGCGTCCATGGTGTGGGCAGCGCTGACACCGCCCTGGTTCGGGGGGGAGATTGCCCGGCAGTTCGTGCGAATCGGGTATTACTCACTGCCGGTGGTGGGGCTGTCATCGGTGTTCATTGGCGCGGCGCTGGCGCTGAATATCTTCACGGGCGGCTCCCGCTATGGGGCCGAGCAGTTCGTGCCAAACATCGTGGTGCTCGGGATTACCCGGGAGCTGGGGGCGGTGATCACGGGGCTGATGCTCGCGGGGCGCGTCTCTTCGGGCATTGCTGCGGAGGTTGGCGCCATGCGGGTGACCGAGCAGATCGATGCGCTGACGACGCTGAGTGCGAACCCGAAGCGGTATCTCTATGGACCGCGACTGATTGCGGCGGTTGTGGCGTTGCCGGTGCTGGTCGCCTTGGCGGATGTGATCGGCGTGATGGGCGGTTGGCTGGTGAGCGTCCAGGGTCTGGGTTTTGATTCAACGACCTACCTGCGGAACACGATCGACTTCGTTACCTGGCAGGACATCACGGCGGGCCTGATCAAGGCGCTGGTGTTCGGCGCGGTGATCGCGATCATGGGATGCTACCACGGTGACCGTTCGAAAGCCGGGGCGACGGGTGTGGGCCGGGCGGCGACCCTGTCCATGGTGGCCGCCGCCGTGCTGGTCCTGGCGCTGAATTATGTGATGTCGACCATCTTCACGAGCATCGGATTATGACGACGCCCATTCTTGAATTGCGGGACGTGAAGAAGTCCTTCGGCAGCAATCACGTGCTGCAGGGGGTCGATATTGATGTGCGCCCTGGCCAGTCCCTGGTGGTGCTTGGGGGCTCTGGGTCTGGCAAGTCGGTGATGCTGAAGAATGCGCTGGGGCTGATGACGCCGGATGCGGGCCAGGTGCTATTCGATGGCGAGGATGTGACCCACGAAAAGGGCAAGGCGCGGGAGGCGATGCGGGCGCGGATCGGCATGCTGTTCCAATCGGGCGCACTGTTTGACAGTCTGACGGTCTGGCAGAATGTGGCGTTCCGGCTGATCCACTCGGACGGGCTGGGCCGAGCAGAGGCCAAGACGCGGGCAATCGAGAGTTTGCGGAAGGTGCGGCTGGGGGCGTCGGTGGCAGATCTCCGGCCAGCTGAGATCTCCGGCGGGATGCAGAAGCGGGTGGCGCTGGCGCGGGCGATCATTTCGAAGCCGGATCTCATCTTCTTCGATGAGCCGACGACGGGCCTGGATCCGATCACGGCGGACGCCATCAATGACCTGATCATCGAGCAGGTGAAGGCACTGGGTGCGGCGGCGGTGACGATCACCCATGACATGGCGTCGGCCAGGAAGATCGCCGATGAGATCGCCATGCTCTATGAAGGGAAGATCATCTGGCGCGGGCCGGCGGCAGATATCGATCGCAGCGGGAACGCCTATCTCGACCAGTTCGTGAATGGCAGGGCGGAAGGACCGATCCAGCCGGCGCTTTGAGCGATACCGCAACGAAGGCCGCTACTCCGGTTGTGTCCTCTGGGCTTTTCAACCTGAAGCATTTCTGGTCCGGATCGCCTTCTGGCACGTGCGCAGACGAGGAAATGTCACCCCAACTGCATGAATTCGGTTCCCCTGGCGCAGGATTTAGTGCTTTTCCCGGCGGGGCAGGCTGAGTGCACAATCAAAGATACGGGTACACATGTCCGCAGGGGGAGCGGACCACCCGCTTTGGGGTAGTTTACGATTATATGTGAGCGTTCACTTGCATTTCATGTGAAGTGAGGGTATATTGATCGTCAGAAAGGCTGATGAATGACTGAATCTGTGCAGATGAAACGTCCGCGCGCCCGAAATGCGCGCCCTCTGATCGAGGGGGCTGCGCTTCGATTGTTCGTGGACAAGGGCGTGGACGCGGCCACCACGCGGGAAATCGCGGTCGAGGCCGGCGTGTCTGAGGGCGCGCTCTACCGGCACTACAAAAGCAAGGACGAACTGGCCCTCGCCTTGTTTATGGAAACCCACAACAGGCTCGGCAAGATGATGCTTGACGCCTGGCAGGAGGGCGGCACGCTTGAAGCCCGCATCCGGCGGCTTGTGACGGCCTACTGCACGCTGGCAGACGAGGACTGGCTGCTGTTCTCATTCCACCTTCTCTCGATCAACAAGTACGTGCCCCACGATGTCCGCCGGGATGACGACCCGGTGACGATTGTGGAGACGATGCTGAAGGGCGCCATGGACGAGGGCATGATCCCGCACGGGGAGCCCGAAATCCTCGGCGCGATGGCCCTCGGTGTCATGATGCAGGCGGGAAACAACAAGGCCTATAACCGCCTGCCTGGCCCATTTTCGCGGCACATCGACAGTTTCACCCGTGCCATCGTTGCGATCCTAGAGCAGCGCTAGGGCACCAATTCTTCACCGCTGAAAGGTATCCTCCATGATCCGCTCTGTGTTCTTCTGTGCTGCCTACTGGGTCCTCTCAGTTGTTTATGTGCTGACTGCGCTCCCGCTTCTTGCCGTGCCAGGACGATCGGCCGTTCGTGGGCTCATCAAAAGCTATACCCGGGCCATGAATGCGGCCCTGCGATATTGCGCCGGTATACGGAAGGTGGTGCGCGGCAAGGACAGGCTGCCCGAGGGCGCGTTCATCATCGCGGCCAAGCACCAGAGCTGGGGCGATGGCTTCATGGTCTACCCAGAGGTCGACAACCTTGCCTTTGTGACAGGCGACCACCTCGAGAAGCTCCCCTTCGTGGGCGGGATCTTGCGCAAACTGGGGGCGATCGTGATCGACACCTGTGGCGGTGGCGACCGCAAGGCTGCCTCACTGGCGGGCGGGATGGCACGCGTCGTCGAAGAGGGTCGGCCGGTTCTGATCTATCCCGAGGGACACCTGGCGCCGGTGGATCACCATTATCGCTATAAGGCCGGCGTATGGCACATGCAGCAGGCGATGGACGTGCCCGTCGTTCCGGTGGCGACCAATCTCGGCCTTTTCTGGAGCCAGGAGGCGTTCGAAAAGCGGGCTGGCGAGGCCGTCATCGAGTTCCTGGAGCCCATCCAACCGGGTCTGCCGAAGGCTGAGTTTCTGGCGACGTTGACAGACCGTGTCGAAAGCGCGAGCGCGGCACTCATCGCTGAAGCGCGAGGCGCGCCGGTTGTCCCGTCAACCCTGATCCCAGACCCTGACAAGATCGTCCACACGAAACCGGCCGAGGCGGTTGCTGCCGAATGAATGGCGATGGGCGGGCCATTCTTTTCTGACGCTGCTGGTGCCGGCGGGTGATCCCGGTGTAGGAAGGGGATGAGAGAGACGGATGCCCCGCCATGATACGACAGGTCCTGAGGATAACGCTGTTGGCCGGACTTGCCGCTTGCGGCGGTGAACAGCCCCTACCGCTCTCAACCGAGTGCCACGCCGGTGGCTATCGACTTGAAGATGGGCGTGTCATGGGACTGGTGGCCCGCGATCCCGGCGACATTCGCTACCTTTTCATGTCAGGCGATACCGGCGGCATTCTGGAGCAGGATGACGGCGTGTGGCGCGACGAGGATGGTGGCGCACTTTTGATCACACTTGGGGATTGCGGGGATGATCGTGTGGTGTTCGATCCTGGGGATGCACCCGTGGTGGGGGAGCGGATCGCGTACACGGTGACCGAAACCGTGTTCGACGGCGTCGACGGCAAACGGGCTGGACGGCTTACTCTGCCAAGTGAAGGCCCGGTCGATGCCATTGCTGTTGCGTTGCATGGATCGGAACGCTGGTCTGGACGGACAGGGGGAAGGTTCCAGAGCATTCTGCCCGCGTTCGGAATTGGTGTTTTCACCTTTGACAAGCGCGGCACGGGCGAGTCCGAAGGCGCCTACACCCAGGACCTTTATCTGCTGGCTGAAGATGCAACCCTGGCCCGCAAGGAAGCGGCTCGGCTTTATGGCGCAACGGTCGGTGAGGTCGATATCGGCTATCTCGGCCCAAGCCAGGGGGGATGGGTGGCCCCGCTCGCAGCATCGATGGATGGGGCCGCATTTGTGATCGCCTCGTTCGGGCTCGCAATCAGTCCCTCGCGCGAGGACCAGCAAGAGGTTTTCCTGGCGCTCCGTGCAAAGGGATATGGCGAAGATGTCATCGAAAAGGCCCGAGAGGTGACCGATGCCACAAGGGCTGTGCTCCTTTCCGATTTCCGTTCGGGCTACAAGCAGCTGAATGCGGTTCGAAAAGCCTACAAGAACGAAGACTGGTATGACGATATCGAGGGCGAGTATTCGGGTCAGCTGCTCAGCGCGCCGAATATCGGGCTCCGGATCGTCGGGCCGTGGCGCACGGTAGATGGGACACCTGAATACGAGCCGAGACCGGTGCTGGAGGGACTGGCCGTTCCGCAACTCTGGATCCTTGCTGAAAAGGATCGTGCGGCGCCCACACAATCGACGCTGGATGTGCTGCTGGAGGTCCAGGAGACCAACCAGGGGCTTGATGTCGTGGTTTTCCCTGACACCGATCACGGCATGGTCGAGTTTATCGAAGCCGATGACGGATCGCGGGAGTACACGAAGGTGACAGACGGCTATTACGCGCTCGTCCGCGACTATATCCTGACGCGGGAGCCAACGCTGGGCCGAGAGGGACCGACCCTCTATCGAGGGGGTGCCGGACCGGCGCCGCTGAACGATTGAGATGGGCAGCTCGTAAGTTGCAGGTCCCGGCGTGGGCCTTGCATACCTCGTGATCGGTCGCCCTGTTCACACATCCGTCACGCCCCTGTGTCAGCGTGTGACGGGGCCTGGTCTTTCCAGCGAGGGCAGGCATGGGCATCTTTACCAGCATGGCTGACCCGATGAACCCGTCCCTGAAGACTATTCCGTTCCTGAAGGACGTCCCGCGCAGGGCCCTGCGCGCGGCCGGTCGCGGCGCGTCTTGGTTCTCCCTGCCCGCCGGGCAAGCCCTGTTCGAAGCCGGTGAGGCAGCCGACTGCATCTATTTCGTCCTGTCGGGCAGCCTCGGCACATTCCGAAAATCCCAGGATGGACGGACGGAATTCGTGGGCCACGTCCGCGCTGGAGAGCCTGTGGGCGAGATGGCACTGTTCCTCGGCGGTATCGACATGGATGGCGATGGCGCAATCGACGATGCGCCCCACAGCCAGTCCGTCTACGCCCTCCGCGACACGGAACTGCTCCGCATCAGCCGTGCCGGCTTTGAACGGATCGTGAAGGCGGATCCGGAAATCCTAGAAGCGATCATCCGGATCATACTCGTGCGGCTCAAGCAATCGGGCCAGCGCTCGGAGCGGGCAGAGCCCAAGGTTTTCACGATGCTGGGGACCTCTCCGACCATCGATCTTCGCGTACGGGCGAGCGCTTTGCAGGTGGCGCTGCGCCGACTGGGGCTGGATGCGCGGATCGTCGATGCTGAAGAGGGGACGGACAAGCCAGGGAGCTTTTTCGACGCCCTGGAGGCCGCCCATGATCTGGTTATCCTCATCGCTTGCAGCCAGGATTCGGGCTGGTGCCGGCTCGCCCTGAGACAGGCAGACCGGATCTGGGTCTTTGGCCGAGCCGATGCCCGGCCGTCCGATCCCTTGCTGCCATCAGACGGGTCTCCTGCGAGGGCGCTGAAACTCGTGGACGTGGTATTGCTCCACCATGGCGACGGGCCGCGCGCGTCACGGCCCGATGAGTGGCGAGCGGCCGCGGGTGCCACGCGTGTGTTCCACTGGAGCGGGATGGAGGGGGACGATTGCGACCGGCTTGCCAGGGTCATGACAGGTCGCACGGTCGGGCTCGTGCTGTCGGGCGGTGGAGCGAGGGCCTATGCCCATGTCGGAGTGATCCGGGCTGCACGGGAGCATGGCATCCCGATCGATTTCGTAGGCGGCTCATCCATGGGTGCGGTCGTGGGCGCATGCCTCGCGATGGGCTGGGACGATGACGAGATCGACCGCCGCATCCGCAAAGCGTTCGTCGACAGCAATCCGTTGGGCGACTGGACGTTACCAGTTGTGTCGATGGTCAAGGGCGTCAGGGTCGACCGGCGGCTGCGGGATCATTTCGGCGAGACCGAGATTGGAGACCTGGCGCGGCCGTTCTTTTGTGTATCGACCAATCTCACCGATGGTACGTATAGGGTGCACCGGTCTGGCGTTCTGCGTGAGGCCCTGCGCGCCACGATCTCACTGCCGGGGATTCTGCCGCCGCTCGTCCATGACGGGGAAGTCCTGGTGGACGGCGCGGTGCTGAACAATTTCCCGGTGGATGTGATGCGCGATTTCCATCGCGGCCAGATCATTGGGTCCGACGTGGCGCGAACACCCCAGGGGCTCAAGGCTGATGAGTTCATAGAGCCCAAGGGCTTCGTGGGATGGGTTGCGCAGCATGGCTTCTCTGCCGCGCCGCCCATCGCGTCCCTGCTCATGCGATCGGCGACCCTGAGCGTCAATCCGAGCGAAGGGCGCGACCTGGCAGATATCCTGGTTTTGCCATCGCTGACCGGTGTCGAACTCAGGGACTGGAAAGCGTATGAGCCTGCGGTGGAAGCTGGCTACGCCGCCGCAAAGGCGCGCTTTGAGGCCATGGATACGCAAGGCACGTGCGCGCCGGCGGCGAAGCCCGTTCATCTGGACGCCGTCGGGTGATCGCGCCGCCGCGCTGACTAACCGACTTTTAAGGCGATAGACTGTATTTTCTCATCGGCTTTATTGGATGAGAAATCATGTCGCGAGAAAACTGGACAAGAATACCGACAGCGGTCGGCGAGTTGGAACCGGTTCGCGACGATAGCGGCAAGATCAAGGACTTTCGCTGGCTTTACGCAAATCCGGCAACCGCTGACCTGCTTCTGAACGATGCGCGCGTCGACCTGACCGGCAAGACAATCCTCGAGGTGGCGCCGTTCCTGAAGGGTGATCCGATCATCGACTTCATGGCGAAGTCGTTCGAGGAGAAATCCAGAACCCGCTTCGTCTCCACGCAAAAGCTGCAACGCCTCGTGGGCGGCATGCGGTTTGTGGCGCGGTTTGAAACCCTTGGGCACACTTTGATTTCGACGCTGGAGGACGTTTCTGACCTGGCGCGTGCCCATGACGACGCCATAGACGAGCGGCGCATGTTTGAAGCGGCGTGTGACCACTCCGTCCACGGCCTCCTCTTCACCGACCGGCGAGGCAAGATCCAGTATGCCAATGAGGCGATTGCCTCGATGCTCGGCTATGACAGGGCGGCCCTGCAGCGGCGGAGCGTGAACGATCTCATCCACACCGACGCGTACGAAGATGATGTGAAGCTATCCCGGGCACTGCTGGACGGCTCCATCAAGCAAGACATCCGGGACAAGGTCTTCATACGGGCTGACGGCAGCGAGATGTACGTCTCTGTCGCCATGTCTGTCGTCGATGATTTCATTGATGGCAAACCGCTCTTCATCGGGCACATCCGGGATGTGACACGGCAGCGGGAACAGGACCGGCGCCTCAAACAAGCGCTTGTTCAGGCGGAGGAAGCAGCCCGATTGAAATCGCAATTCCTTGCAAACATGAGCCACGAAATCCGGACGCCGCTAAACGGCGTCATCGGAATGGCCCAGGTGCTTGAGCATTCGGAATTGACCCCCGAACAGGCTGAAAACCTAGCGGTTCTTAAGGAGTCCGGCAACACATTAATGGTGCTGCTCAATGATATTCTGGACCTCTCCAAAATCGAAGCAGGAAAGCTCGACATCACGCCCGTGAAAGCGGACCTCCGGCACAAGCTGTCGAGGGTCTTCAGGGTTCACCGCGTGGCAGCATCGGAAAAGGGCCTCGGTTTCCGCACGGTCATTCATCCGAGCGTGCCCAGTCGGCTGGTGTTTGACCCGATCCGTCTGCGCCAGTGTCTCGACAACCTCATCTCGAATGCCGTGAAGTTCACCGAAGAGGGCGAGATCATTGTCGCGATCACGAGCGGCGAAAACATCCGCGGCGAACACCTGATCACCGTTCACGTCTCCGACACCGGCACCGGCATACCCGAACATATGCAGGAGAAGATCTTCGACGCCTTCCAACAGATGGATGGAACCCGGACTCGGAGCCATGGTGGAACGGGCCTCGGACTGGCAATCACCCGCCAACTCGCGACGATCATGGGCGGCTCGCTGTCGCTCAAAAGTGAGGTCGGCAAGGGATCGGTGTTCACCCTGTGCATCAAGACCGGTGCCACTGAGTCCCCGACGCTGTCACCGAACGAGATCAAATTCGTGGAGGTCGACCGTGACCAACCCGTCAAGCTGAGCCGGAAACGGGCCCTGATTGTCGACGACAATGAGATCAACCGCCGGGTCGCGAAGTCCCTGCTGTCCTCTTACAATATCGACTGTGATGAAGCGGGCGACGGGCTCCAGGCGCTCGAAATTCTCGACAATCACGACTTCGATGTCGTCCTGCTTGATATTCACATGCCTGTCATGGATGGCGTGCGCACCTTCGAGAAAATCCGGCAGAAGCCTGGGCGCGCCGGCGTTGTGCCCGTGATTGCCTTGACGGCGGACGCGATGAGCGGGGACCGGGAGAAGTTTCTCGGCCTTGGTATGACCGGGTACGTCTCCAAGCCTATTGATGAGCGGGCGCTTGTCACAGAGATCGGCCGGGTCTTGCAGACCGACATCGCGCCTCTGGACCTGTCAGCCTGACACAAAATCCAGCTTCAAGGGCCCGCCCGCCTACGACGGTGTGTCCTCCACCGGCGTCCAGACCTGCGTCTGACAGATCGGACCGATGCAGCCCTTCACTTGCAGCGTGCCATCGTCCAGCCGCTTGAGCCGTGAGCCGTATGTGCGACCGGTCTCAGGGTCGTAAATCTTGCCACCGCGCCAGTCATTTCGCTTTTCGTCGAAATCCGACAGCATCAGAAGACCGAGTACCGGGTCATTGCGGCGGGCCGGGTCAGGATTGTTCTCATCCACTGCGGCTTCGGGTGTTAGCCCCTCACGCATGGATGCTGGGTTCATCCAGGCCACACGGCCGCATGGTCCGCCGTCCCCGCAGTCTTCGATCGCAACGTGCGCGGATCCTGCCGGGGTGAGCCAAGTGCCGAATACGTCTTTCGTATCTGCGTGGGCAGCACCGCAGGCCAGCGTGATGGCCATCGCCAGGGGCAAAGCACGGGACAGCGATATTTTCATGGGTGTCTCCTCGGGGCATGTGCCCTAGTATCTCAACTCGGAAAACAGGCAGGAGGCAACGCCATGGACACGTCAAAACTCATGTACAGGGACGGGCTGATGTCCGGTGAGCGCGTGCTCGTGACGGGCGGCGGCACTGGGCTTGGCAAGGAAATGGCGGAAGGTTTCCTGAAGCTGGGTGCCGAAGTTCACATTTGCGGGCGCCGCGGGGGTGTCCTCGAAGAGACCGCCAAGGAACTGATGGATGCCCATGGCGGCACCGTTGTGCCCCATGCGTGCGATATCCGGGTGCCTGACGTGATCACGGCCATGAACGATGAGATCTGGTCCAAGTACGGCCCGCTCACTGGCCTCGTGAACAACGCGGCCGGAAACTTCATTTCCCGCACCGAAGACCTTTCTGTCCGCGGCTTTGATGCCATCGCCAACATCGTGTTCCGCGGCAGCTTCTACATGACCCACGATATCGGGACGCGTTGGATCAAGGCCGGCGACAAGGGCTCGGTCTGCTCGATCCTTACCACATGGGTCTGGAATGGCGGCCCATTCACCGTTCCCAGTGCGATGTCCAAGGCCGGGGTCAACGTGATGACCCAATCGCTCGCTGTTGAGTGGGGCCGCTATGTCCTGCGTTTCAATGCGATTGCCCCTGGGCCCTTCCCCACCAAAGGGGCGTGGGCTCGCCTGTCGCCGAACTCCAGTGACGGTGGCGAGAAGCTGGACGAAGGCAGCGGCAGCGGCAACGAAAACCCCATGGGCCGCGTCGGGGAGATGCATGAACTCGTCAATCTGGCCGTCATGCTGATGGCGCCTGGAGCAGAGTATATCAACGGCCAAACTATCGCGATCGATGGCGGGATGTACAACGCGTCAGGCGGCAACTTCTCCGGGCTCATGGCTTGGGGCGATACCGAATGGCAAGCGGCGAAAGACGCGATCCAGTCGGCAAATGAGAAGGACCGGGCGAAACGTACCGTCTAGGCGGGCGCCGAGATCTGGGAGCGCTTTGTTGGGCGCTCAACGCGTTCCCACGCCCAACCGAGATTGAAGTCGGAGATATCGAGGGAATACCAGAGCCCAAGGGGCTATGAATGGCTTATTTGCTCGATACGAACGTCCTGACCGCTGTCAGGGATGCGGTTCCTCCAATCGAGGCGCGACGGCTGGCTGTCGATCTTTTTGTGGCGACGATGGACGTGCTCGCATTCGGTGTGGACGATGCGCGCGCCTACTCAGACATCGTGTCCAACCACGGCTATTCCCGGCGGAAACGGATCGACGAGATGATCGCAGCGCAGGCGCTCGAGGCCGGTGCCACGCTCGTTGCCCTTAACGGCGCTGACTTTGCTGATATAGACGGGCTTACGATCCTGGATTGGGGAGCACATTATGCCAATTGACCGCGCAATGCTTACCAGCGCCCTGGCGGTACTTCTACTCTCTGCTTGCGGGGGTGGGCCTTCGGGCCGGGCTGCCGACGCTCCACCTCTGGAAGCGGTCGCGTCGGTGGACGCCGAGCGGTTTGCTGGCCTCTGGTATGAAATCGCCCGTTATCCCAACAGCTTCCAATCCGATTGCGAGGGCGTCACGGCCGAATATACGGTGCTGCCCAACGACAAGGTGGGGGTGGTCAACACATGCCGCTGGGGCACCGATGACGGCGAACCCCGCTCGGCGGAAGCAACTGCGACGGTCATGCGCGGCTCGAATGGGGCACGTCTGTTCGTGAACTTCGCGCCGATCCCCCTGCCGCGTGGCCGGGGAAACTACTGGATCGTCTATCTCGAGGACGACTACCAGCAAGCCCTGATCGGGGAGCCCTCTGGCAAGTTCCTCTGGATGCTGGCTCGCACGCCCGAGATCACGGCTGAGGCCCGCACGAAACTCGACGAGGCCGCCATGGATGCCGGCTACTCCCTGGCTTTGCTCAAGGAAACCGATCAGACGCCGCCCCAACAGCCATAGCGCCGTGCGGATAGGCCTCGCTTGCCGGGGCTGCCCGGTATCACCGAGAAGGTCCGTCCATGGCTGAGCCGCAATCGCCTCAAGGCAACTCCGATAGCGCTGCCCAGGACGACCCCTCCCTCGTGCGGGACATCAGCGATGCGATCGAGACGGCAGACCAGGCCGAGCTTTCGCGCCGTCTTGGCAGTGTCCACCCCGCAGATGCTGCCGACGCCCTTGAACAGCTCGGCCGGGATGATTTCGAAGGCGCCGTCGCCCTCCTCGGCGGAGAACTTCCGGCCGATATCCTTATCGAGCTCCGCGACGAATACCGCGAGGATGCCGTCGAGGCGCTTCCCGACGATGCCGTCTCGGCAGCCATTGACGCGCTGGATTCCGACGATGCCGCCACCATCCTCCAGGATGTCGACGCAGCCCGTCGCGACCGAATTCTCGAAGCGGTTTCACCGGCTGACCGCGCCGTTCTGGAGCAAGGGCTCACCTTCGGCGAAGACACGGCCGGCCGGCTCATGCAGCGCGAGTTTGTCGCCGCACCTGAGTTCTGGACCGTCGGCGACGCCATCGACAAGGCACGCGACACTGGCAAAGCGCTTCCGGCACAGTTCTACGAGATCTACGTCGTCGACCCCGCCATGCATGTCCTGGGATGCGTGCCCCTTTCGATGCTGTTTCGCACGGGCCGGGACGCCTTGCTGGTCGACATCATGGTGCCGCGCCTTTCCACCATCGATGCGGAGATGGACCAGGAGGAAGTGGCGTTTCAGTTTCAGAAGTATTCCCTGGCGCAGGCTCCGGTCAGCGACACAGGGGGCCGGCTCATCGGCATGATCACCGTCGATGACATGGTCGATGTCATCCAGCAGGAAAACACCGAAGACCTGCTCGCGCTTTCAAACGTGTCTTCGGCCGATGGGTCGGACACGGTTTGGAAATCGGTCCAGGCCCGTGCGCCCTGGCTCGGGATCAATCTGGTGACGGCCTTTCTC
Source organism: Pseudomonadota bacterium (assembly GCA_038745855.1). Taxonomy (GTDB): domain Bacteria; phylum Pseudomonadota; class Alphaproteobacteria; order Caulobacterales; family Hyphomonadaceae; genus UBA5336. The sequence goes on from JBCDLC010000026.1 coordinate 15,774, forward strand.
GTGTCCGGCGTTATCGCTGTTTTTGAGGGGGTTCTCAGCGAAGTGGTCCAGTTGGCGATCCTCATGCCCGTGGTCGCGGCCCTGGGCGGCAATGCCGGAAGCCAAGGGCTGGCTGTGTCTGTCCGCGCAATTGCAGAGCGCGAGATGGAAGGCCCTGCTGCACGCCGGGCGATCCTGCGCGAGGCGATTACCGGACTGGTGAACGGTCTCATATTCGCGGTCGCCGTCGCTTTGATTGCCTTGGCCTGGTTCCAGGATCCAAGGCTTGCCGCCGTCATCGGCGCGGCAATGCTGGCGACCTTTCTCTGGGCGGGGTTGTCCGGCGTCCTGATCCCCCTCACCCTCAGGCGACTGGGCGCGGATCCGGCCGTGGCCTCATCGGTTTTCCTGCTGACCATGACCGACGTCATCGCGTTTTTCAGCTTTCTGGGTCTGGCCAGTCTGGTTCTGATCGCTTGACCCCCGGCCCCACAGTTGCAGCACTCCGTCCGTGGTGGGACCGGTATGTCCCAGTTCGGAGCAGCCGATGGCACGACCCATGCGCACTTCGCGCCAGGGCCTCGATCTCATCAGGAGTTTTGAGGGCTTCCGCGCGCGCTCAACCCCCATCGGGGAGGGGCGGTGGGTGATCGGCTATGGGCACACCCGATCCGCGCGCAAGGGACTGGAAGTCACTGCTGAGGACGCGCTCAAGATCCTCAAGCATTATGACTTGCCGCCCATCGAGGCGGCCATAAGGCAATGGGTCCACGCGCCGCTCAATCAAAACCAATTCGATGCGCTCGCCTCATTCGCCTTCAATCTCGGCTTGGACACCTTCCGGACCAGCGATGTGCTGGCACATGTGAATGCCGGAGAGCCCCTGATGGCGGCAACCGCCATGGGCGCCTGGCGTCAGGCGATGATCAACGGTCGGACCATCACGGTCGACGCACTGGTCCGGCGCCGCGCGATGGAACGGGCGTTGTTCCTGGAAAGCCCGCGCGGCCGCCCCGTGGCACCGAGTGCGATGGTCAAGCCGATGCGCGAGCCTGGCCGGGGGGAACCGCCCTTGTCCGAAACGCCCGCCCAACTCGACGTCTCAGACGAGACGCCCCGGATTGTCGGCACGCCGGACCCAGTTTCCCAGGCCCCGGTTTCCCAGACCCCAGTCGTCCAAGCCCAGCCAACAAAGGTCTCGCCGGCTAACGACGCAGCAGCGCCCACAACGGCCTCCGAGCGGACCAGCGAAGCCACCGCCAAGCGCATTGGTGAGCGGGTCACCCGCATCCTGAACGACTCACCCGGCGTGCCCCCAGACCGCCCCCCCGACCGGCCATCACCGACAGCGCCGGCCATACCCGAGGCAAGCACCAACAAGGGGGCGCCACCGAAGCCCGCCCCCAGCGTGGACGACATCCAAGCCGCCGTCGCTGCTATCGCCGACCCCGATCCAGTTCCCGCAGTCCAGACCGAGCGCGCCGACGCAGACGACCTTCCCACGCCGCCCCCGCCCGGGATATTCGCCCCGTCTTCGGAGAGGTCCGTCATCATCGACGATCTCGAGCCCATCTCCATGGAAGACCTCGAGGCCGCCGGACGCACTTCGCCCGATTGGCCAACGCTGATCCCTTACATCTTCGGCGCAGCGATCGGTGTGATGCTGGCGATCCTGGGGCTCGACCAGATGTCACGGACAGCCAGCCAGGCGACGGGATCGGGCGAGCCGCCCCCATTCTCGATCGCCCCGTTCATTCTCATCTTCGGCGCGATCCTGGCCCTGCTCATGACATACCAAGCCCTCCGAGCCATCCTTCGGGGCCGCTGATAGACCGGTTCTGTCCAGTTCTTGACCAACAGGCCGATAGCCCAGGGACTCACGGTTCAGGCGTCACCGTTTGCAGGGCCAGCGCGGTCTGCCGGACAGCCCTCCGCTGCGTATCGTTGAGCGGAATGAGCCCTTCGTCCGCCAGATAGCCGGCCGGGCCCCAGGCATCGTCCTGCGTGAACGCATCGATGAACCCGACAAGACCCGGGACCACGGGCACGTTCTGCTCCTTCACATAGAGGTACATCGATCTGGAAATGCGGTAATCACCAGACGTGATCGCCTCGAACGTGGGAGACACGCCATCGATCCGCGAGGCTTTGATCCGGTCCCCATTGGTGTCGAGAAACGAATACCCCAGGACCCCAACGGCATCGGGATTCTTGATCAGAGTCTGGATGATCGCCGCATCGTTTTCGCCGCTATCGATCCAACGGCCGTCGGTGCGGATCGTGTGCGCCCGGCGTTTGAATTGGGCCTCATCATCAGATTTCAGCGCGGCGAGCTCCGGAATAGTCTCCGCGCCCTTCTCCATGGCGATCTCGACAAACGCATCGCGCGTGCCCGAGGTGGGCGGCGGCCCAGCCACCTGGATCACCTTGTCCGGCAGGTGCTGGGCAATATCAGACCAGCGCTCATACCGGTTGCGCACCCAGCCGCCCTTTCCATCGGGCAGCTCTGCCGCAAGCGCCCTGTAGATCTCGGCCTTCGTGAAATCGAAGGCCGGCCCTGACTTCGCGTTGGCCAGCACGATGCCGTCATATCCGATCTTGATCTCGACAATGTCGTGGATGCCCGCCTGCGCGCAGAGGTCGATTTCCGATGCCTTGATCCGCCGTGACGCGTTGGAAATCGACGGTTCATCGGCGCCAACCGCACGGCAAAACGCCTTGAAGCCCCCACCAGTGCCGGTGGTTTCAACGATCGGGGTTGCATAGCGGGTGGCCGCGCCGAATTGCTCGGCTACGGCGGTGGAGAACGGGGCGACCGTCGACGAGCCCACGATCTTGATCCGGTCCGCTTCGCCAATCGGTGGCGGCGGCGGAATCGGTTGTCCATCGAATTGGGAGAGACCGCTCTCACCGCACGCGACGAGCGACACGGCACAGACCAGTGCTGGGACGAGACGCATGGATGGCTCCACCAACACGGCCACCCTATCAGAGCGGTTTGAGGCGTTCAGGATCAAGCATTCCCATCCGGCAGACTTCTGCCCACTCATCGTCCTTCACGGGTTGGACAGACAAGCGCATGGACGTCACCAGGGACATATCGGCAAGCTTGGGGTTGGCCTTCACCGCCTTCAGGCTGACCGGTTCGGGCATGTCGCACAGGGCGCGGACATCGACACACTCCCAGCGCTCGTCATCGGTCGTGCTGTCGGGATGGATCTCGGCGCTCACCTCGACAATGCCCACCACTTCAAGCCCCTCATTGGAATGGTAGAAGAAGGCCCTGTCCCCAAGCTTCATCTCACGCATGAAGTTCCGGGCCTGGTAGTTGCGGATGCCGTCCCATTCCTCACCCCCATCGCCCTTGGCCTTCTGTTGTTCCCAGCTCCACTTGAACGGTTCGGATTTGAAGAGCCAGTGGGCCATTGCGAAACTCCTGAGGGATCTTGGCCGGGAGGTAAGGTGGATTGCAATCCCCGTCCACTGGCCGTCGAATGCCATATCGTGAAAGCCGAGGCGCACCCGCTCACGGACCCGGCAGTTCCATCGCGTTTAAGCCGTGCGTGATCTCCAGTCTGCCATCGCGAAGATACCCGCGCGCTCGGACCCAAACCCCCGTCGGCATATCGCAAAGCCCGGCCGCAGAGCGGGCGATGTCGAGGACCACGGCGCTGTCCAGAAAGGGCCGGAGACACAGCCGCTGCTCGCCGCCGAAATCCGCGCCGGCGTTGCTGGTCCCTGCTGCGGCATCGCCGATGACGCCGTCGACAATCACGAAGCCGCGCCGGTCCGCTGCAAGGGCCATCGCGCGGGGAATGGCGTAGTCCGGAAGCGCCCACAGCCCGGCGCCGCGCTCCAAGGCATTGGCCTCGGCCGCAAGCAAGGGCTCGGCCCCCAGCGCGGTGTCCGGGTAAACGCGAACCCTTGCCCCGCCGCGTTCCACAAGCGCCAGGTTGAGCCAAAGGTCGGGGCCACTGGCATCGGACGTTACCACGTGGGCGAGCGCCCGGTCATACCGGTCCCGGCTCAGTCCCGCATAGTAGAGGCGCACTTGCCGGCCAAGGACCATGTCCTCCACCATGCGTTTTGCCTCGTCCGCGAAGGGTTGTCCGGGGCGGTTTCTCCGGTCCGGTGCGGGCGCCTCGATCGATACCAGCCGGACAGATTGCCCTGTGTCGAGGACAAGCGCATCGCCATCGATGACCCGAACAACCCGGCCGCTCTCGCCCGGAACGAAAGCGGCCAGCGGATCGGGCGCGCCGCAGGCCGACAAGCCCAACCCCAACCAGAGCAGGGCCCGACCCAGCCCTCCAATGCCTCGATGACAGCGCTTCAATCGCCTCCACAAATGGGTTAACCTTCCAGAGTGGTCCCGTAGCTCAGCAGGATAGAGCAACAGATTCCTAATCTGTAGGTCACAGGTTCGAATCCTGTCGGGATCGCCATAAAAACAAGGTCTTATGGCCCGTTTTTTGCTCCGTGGTAACCGCAGAAACCCGTTTTGGTAACTCCGTGGTAACCGGGAGGGAAATTCGTGAGCAAATTCAGGCTGTCAGACCGGTGGCTCAGTGCACCGCAATCGAGCGGCGAATATGCCGACTCCATCGTTCCGGGGCTCAAGGTCCGGGTCGCGAAATCGGGCTCAAAGACCTTCGCCGTGGTGCGCAAACACCATGGCAAGGCGGTGCGTGCTCGCATTGGCCGCTATCCGTCTGTCTCGTTGTCTGAAGCCCGCGAACGCGCAATTCGGGCGATGGCGACAGAGGCGCGACCGATTCCGATAGAAGACGTATCGCCGCGCCCGGGAGTCGACGTTGAAGGGCCGACCGTCTCGCGGTTTCTCCATGACTACGTCAACGCCAAGCGCGCCAAGGGCACGAAATCGGTCCCGCAAGTCGCGAACGCACTCGTGACCGGTCGCTATGCCCTGTTGCCGTTCCTGATCGAACGCCACGGACGCGCGCCAATGGCGTCAGCCGTGACGGCCAGCGACCTGCAGGCCTGGATGGCGACAAACCATCAGCGAAGCCCGAAGTACTGCGGGCACTTGCGAAGCTATGTGGTGACAGCGTGGGACTGGGCGGTCTCGTCTCGGTACGATTATCGCGGTCACGCAATCGACTATGGCATCACTGAGAACATCGCGACCCTTCTTCCTACCGCACCTCGCGTGGCTTCCCTCGACCGCATGCTCAGCGAGGAAGAACTACGCACACTCTGGCGGTCGCTGGACCTCGCACTCCCGACACATCGCGTGCTGGCCCTCATCATCGCCATGGGCGGCCTTCGCGTCGGTGAGATCGCCCTGACACACATTGAGGACTGGAATGAGGATGGCTGGCTTCACCTGGAGAAGAATCAGCGCCCGCACAGTCTGCCAGTGACAGATACGGCAAGGCCCATCGTTGGCATCAGCCGCACGCTCAATCCCAGGGCAAACGGTCCGCTCTTCATCGGAAACGAGGATGCGACCACGCCTATCGGACTGGCCGCCGTTGGCCGGGCGGCGACACGCCTGAATGACCGTCTCGGCTTTCCGCACTGGACACCGCGCGACCTGCGCCGGACCCTGAAAACGAATCTTGTAGAGCGCGGCACCGATGAGCGCTGGCTCGAGATCTGGCACAATCATGGTCAGACGGCAGGCGTCGCCCGTCGACACTACGCCCGCGCTGAGCACCAAGAGCTTAAGAGGAATACGGCGCGGGAGATCGACGCTTTCCTCGAAGGCATCGTCTCTGGCTAATTCCGATACGTCTGTCTCGGCTCGCTGCCGATCCAGGCTTCGACTTCGCGGCGTTTCCAGCGCACGGCGGTTCCGCCGAGCTTGATCGGTGCGGGGAAGAGCTCGGCTTTCACCTTGCGCCAGAGCGTCGTGCGAGAACGATAGCCAGTCACGGCAAGCACTTCCTGAGCCGTCATCAGTCGGTCCATCGCGAATACTCCTCAAGACCTAAGCGTTTCCCGGAGCCGCCTCGCCCCGTGGAAAGGATCGCAGTCTGGCCGTCTGGCAAGGGCAGAAGCGGGACGCGTCCCTTGCCAGATGGCCAGACTGCGATCAGCGGGGCGAGCGAGGCGCGCAGGGACACGCGTTTCCGGGTGAGCCGAGCGCACTTCATGCCGGTTCGTCCTCGACATGCTTCTGACGGCGAAGGAAATCATCCTAGCTAAAGACGGTATCGGCCAGCGCTTCACCGAGCAGCTTGCGCCCGGGCGTGAGGCGGCGAGCAAGGCTGTCCCGGTAGGCATCGAACATGGGCTTGGCTTCGGCTTGCGCCGCGCGCCAGGACTCGCCCTTCAGGCGCGGACCGAAGATGATCTGGAAGTGCACGCCCATGTCTGAGAGCTCCAGATGCGCCTGCTGGTCTCGCTCCATGCGGGCAAGGCGCCGGTTCATCTCATCGAGCCGTTTGATGAGGAGGGCGTCGCGCTCATGCTCAATGGCATTGGAAAAGAAGTATTTTAGCGCCGCCTCGATCACCGCCGATTGCGACCATCCGGGCTTTGCACCCGCTGCAGCAACCTGCGTGTGCAGCTTTGGATCGACATAATCGATCAGGCGCGGTTTCATGGCGTGCTCCGGATACGGATGATTGCGGTTGCGTGTGTCATGCCCGCAAGGAAACCGCCGAAACAGCACGCCTGTCAAATCAGCCAGCGTCACTCAAGCTTCTGATTAACCAAGGAATTCTGCAAGATCAGGCAAAAGGAAGAGAAGCCCAGCAAAGCCGCGCAATTCCCAGAGAAACGCGGCAACACCAATCTGCGTCAACCGGCCGCAGACAGTGATCGAGTTCAGTCCGGCAAGGCGCGCTGACGGACCCGGCGTTTCTCGACGATCGTCAACCTGTTCGTGAAATCAAGCTGCGACGACGCGACAATGTCCAGAAGTCGCTTCGCCCGCTCAACAGGGCTGAGGCCAGGCAGGAAGAGGATAATCGCGCCAAGCGATGCCAACCGGTCGCGAAAGAGCAAATCGCCAAAGTCGAAATCCTCTGTGACGATGATGCGTTGCTCGTCATTGGCCAGCCTGAGCAAGTCGATATCGGGTGATCGCGCATCGGTCTCGGCGGCGTAGCGCACGTCAAGGCCGCGGTCACGCAGGGCATCGACCACCGCGCGCGGGCAGCATTCATCGGCGAGAATCCGCATCTATTCAGCGGCGACCGTAATGTCGTTGGCGAGATAATCCGCCGCGAATGCAAGTGCGGCGAGTACGTCATCGTGGGTCAGCCGCGGATACTGCTCAGCGACTTCAGCAGTGCCCAAGCCGCGCGCGCATTCACGCACAATTTGTTCGACCGTCACCCGGGTGCCCCGGATCACGGGCTTGCCTTGCATGACAGTCGGATCAGTCTCGATACGCTCGTGTGCCATAGCCCTCCTATAGCTCGCCACTCATCGCAGCGCTAGCGGCTAAGCCCCAGCGAGCGTTCCCGCAGACGCGACAGCCCCATGGTCTGGCTGATGTCCATGGAGATGCCGCGATTGAGATATCGCTTCATATCGCGGTTCCACGGCACAAGGGCGAGTTCCAGGCCCGAGCCGGACTTGATGACCGCAAGGCGTCCGGATGGCGTGTCGATCGATTTTTCCAGCGTGCCCCCCAACGACTTGCCGGGTGCTGCCGGGCGGTAGTCGAGCCCCGTCTGCTTGGCGAGCTTCCGGCCTTCATGGTGGATGCCGGCCCAGCGAAGCTTTTCGAGCGTGGCCGCATCGGGCGTGTTTGACGGGTCCATCCCCCGGATGAGGCCGCGCCGTTCCAGTGCGTCCAGCCGCTGCTGTGCGGCCTCCGCAACCTCGGCGCCAAACCCTGCTTGCAAGACCGCCGCCCGGTCCTGACCCGCCAGGTGCCGGTCGAGCCAGGTGAGGCCAGGCGCACGCACTTGTTCCTCTAGCGATCGGCGGTCGAGCCGCTCAATCTGCTTCTCGCCAACACGAACCAGGTCGCTCAGGTCTGTGCGACTGACCGGTTCCTTCAATTCGACATGGTGCGCACGCCCATCCATGCCGTCGAGGATGATGTAGCTCCGCCCGGTATGCTCGTCGGCCATTCCGGTCGCCACAACACGTCCGAGTGTTTCTCGCGACGACCTGTCCCAATTGTCGCGCGCAAATGGCCGCTCAATCCCGGCGTCGCGAAGCGCGAGACGGATGCGGCCCATGGCAAGGTCCTGATGCTCAATCCGCTCGAGCACGCGAGTAAGGTTCGGATTGATGGCCCAACGCCCGCCGCCGACCTCCTTGGCAAGGCCCTGGCGCGCAAGGTATCGCAGTCGCGCCCGATAATGCTTCTGAAGCCGTTTCAAGTCGCCGAGATCGACCGCTCCTGTCTCGCGGGCCCGCTGAGCGAGAAGCCGGTCCATCCGCGTAACGCGCGGCGCCTCAGTTAGGCGGTCGAGTTTGGCGCCCAGCTCATCCGTGGTTTCGAGCCCCAGCTGCCGGGTCAGGATCGCTCCAGCGCGCTGGCGGATGCCGCGGGAAATGTAGTCCCGATCCATGACCAGGTCGCGGCCATCATCGCAGACGCCCCGGACGATCACATGAGCGTGCGGATGATCGGTGTCGTGATGGTCCATGGCGATCCAGTCGAGGCGCGTGCCCTGGTCGGCTTCCATCTGGCCCATGAGCTCGCGCACGAAGGGCTTGAGATCGCCAAGCTGCTCGCCGTCTTCTGGTGAGACGATGAAGCGGAAATGGTGGCGATCCTCGCGCCCGCGCTGGAGGAACTCGCGGCCCTCTACGCCCTCGGTCTCACGGTCATAGAATTCGCCGCGCTCCTGGTCCTTTCCGGCACCATCACGCTGGAGATAGGACAGGTGCGCGCGCTGCAGGCCCAAGCCCTTGCCCGCGATGCGCACAATCCGCGCCTTGACCATCACGCGCCGACCACCACCAGCGTATCGCGCTGGCCGAACAAAAGCGCTCCGCCCGCCACCGCTCCGGCGCGCAGCGCGGACATGGGAGAGGACGCTCCCGGCGGACCGTTTGCCTCGATTGCCGATCCGCCCAAGGCGTGGGCGGAAATCGTCTCCCTCGCCGCTCATGCCGCGCTGCGCCTGGCGCCCTCAGAAAGCCCGCCAGCACTACAGATGAGAGCCGATTGTCTGACAACTGGCGCCAACAAAGGCTGAAATCCGACTCGCGTGAGTTTGCCCGCCGCTATTGAGGTCTGGCGGATTGCGCGACTCTTCCAGAGTTGGGGACTGACTCGCAGAAACGCCCCGCGGCGAAAGCCGATACGGGGCAGTTGGGCACGGTGCCTTTTATCTTGCGTTCCCCCGCTCCCTGCCTGAGCCTCCCACCAGGCCCCTGAAGGCATCGCTCGTTTCATCACGACAATCCCGCCGAAGTGCGGAGCCGAAAGGCCGCCTCATCATACGCGTCGGGAACCACATTACGCTCCACGCAGAGGTGGACGTGCCGCCAGAAAGCGGGAGCAATCTCGTGCAGGACGTGGCGATCGGAGAGCACATCAATCGCCCTCAAGGCACGCTTGGCGCGAACCTTTCCGAAGGCGTGCCATATCCATCGCCTCCAGCGAACAAACCCAAACACCTGACCGGCATCAAACAGGTGCAACGCCCCGCTCTCAATAGGCCCGTAAGTCACCACCGGCCGCCCGAAAAGCAGCCGGTCATTGGCGCGGTTCTTCACCACCCGAAGTCGTAAACCAGTAGCAGGTACAGAGATGGCTCGCGGGTTATCCACGCTCGAATGAGAGCAAATGACGGGCCAGTAGCACATTGCGTTCGGCTTCAGAAGCCTGACTGAATGTATGGGGCAACTACGAATGCTGCGCGCTAATTGCTGCCTTAAGGTAAGGGATTCACAAGTTCAAACGAGATCGGATTCCAGCGGCCATCGAATTGCATTCTGCAAAAACGAGCAGGACCGGCGATTCGCGGATTGACGATCTCCGGCAGCGCGACGTCGGATCCATCCAAGCCGCCTGGCGTAATCAGCGTTCCTGTTCTGTAAACTGAGAACGAGGTCGTCTTGGTATCACGGTAGAAACCGGCGGATGCGATGAAGATGGTGACCAAAACGCGATGGCGTTATATCCAATTTGACATCGCCTTTGTAATCCATGCGCTCATAGACTGCTCCACCTCCCAGAGATTGCAGTTGAATATCCGAACTAAAGGGTCAACCCGTCGGGCCAGGAAGGAATGTCGGTGAGTTCTCAAGTGGATCACGAGCTGGAACTGGTGACACTTGCTGCCTGGGCAAACGTATCCGCCAGCGAATTGTCAGCACGGGCCGAGGCGCAGGGCATTCCCAATCTGGTAGTACCGATATCCGAAGACGTTGAGCCGCTTGGCGAACTGCTTCTCCAGCTCGAAACAACGGTTTCCATGGTTTTTCCGGCCTGGCTACCAGAAGCCGAAGGGATCACGTCACCCGGCGGGGCCGGCCTGGCTGCGCTGGAAACGCTCGCACGTGTTGAAGCGGGCCGCTCAAACCTGTTCGGGCCCTATCTGATCGCCATGGCGACCCACGCGCTCACGCGATCTCCGGGAGAAGCAAAAGACGCGTTCGCGCCGGAGATCCGGCTCCGGGAATGCCACAAACTGTTCCTGCGAGCCTATGGCGCGATGAAGGCGGCAATCATCATCGAGCTTTCGCCGGGACTGTCCCCGGGCCGTCTCGGGGAGGTCCAGCAAGCCGCGTTTTTCGTTGCGGCCCAGGGTGGGTTCCGCGTCTGGCTGACTGGCGCCGGGCTGGGCGCCCTCGAACGCATTCCCCAGCACACGACGAAGAAGCTCGCAGGCGTTCCGGAACCATCTGTGTTGCCGGTTCCTGCCCAGCCACACTTCACTCCGATTTCAGGGAAACCGCACCCACTGAGCGAGACCGAAAACCGGATGGAAGCGTTTCTCTGCCAATGGGATTGGGCGCCGGGCCGGGCGTGGAATGCCAGCTGGTCAGAAGGACCGCTGTCCAATCCTGTGACGGTGGACCTGATCTGGGCGGCAGAGCGGCTGGTTGTGGAATTCGATGGAGCTGATCACCTCGCCCACGAGAAGTACCTGCGCGACCGCCAACGCGACCGGGCCTTGCAGGCGGCAGGTTTTGCCGTGTTGCGCTTCACGAATGAGGAAATCGCCGACGATCTCGCCGAGCGAGCTTCCGAAATCGAGCGATTCCTGCGACGAGCGCGGTCAGAGAATTCATGATGGAGGGGCCGATGGCTTATGGAATTCGCGAACGCGCCGTGATGATCGCTCTGGCGGCACTTGGCGGTGAAGCCTCGAATACGGTTCTCGCGACGACGTACCGGCTGGACCTTCCTAAGAAGTATCGGGACAGGCTAAACGCGGACGGGTTGATCGAAAGCCAGAAGGGAAGTCGAAGCTTCACCCACGCCCTGACAGACAAAGGGTGGGCTCACGTGGAAACCGAAATGGCCGCCGAGGTGCCGGCGCGTTCTGGCTCCGCAGCAGGCGCGCTCTTTGCGCTACTTGCGGGGCTAAAACCAGCCGCCACGCGCGCTGGTGGTCTTAAAGGGTTTTGGCTGGCGCAGGTGCAGTGTCCCCGCAGCCTCCCACCCAAGGCGACCTCCGGGATCAGATCCGTTCCGCCTATCGTGCCCTTGCGAAGCGACCCTAGGATTGGGTCATGTTACGCGAGTTTCGTCCCCGCCTCGGTGGCGCTGCGAAATCCGAAGTCGAGTCGACACTTAAGCGAATGTTCCTCGACAAGGAGATCAATCTCACCTTGAATGACGACCAGGGCTCGCTAGCACAATCTGACAGGGACGCCGCAATCCGCATTGCTGCCAATGACATGCACATGCTGAGCATGGGGTAGACATGACAGCGGAAATCGAGGCGCTGAACGCAATCAGTTTCAAGCCGTACTATACGGCAGCTGACATCTGGCGTGACGACGTCGTTCATGTCGAAGGCATCCATAAACCGGCGTTCGACGAAGTCCACCGCGTATTCGGGCTCATGAAGCGCGGGGCGCCCTACACAAACATCGTCGTCGAAGGGGCCTCTGGCACAGGCAAGTCAAATTTCATTGGACAGGTTCGACGCGGCGTTACGAAGGGTGAAGATGTCTTCGTTCTGATCCAGCTCTCCAGCTCGCGACAATTCTGGCATTCAGTCGCCATTGCATATGCCGATGCCCTGTTTCGCGAGGGAACTGCGGGCCAAACGCAGTTGCAGTTCATTCTCGATGCGCTCGCAGACAGGCTTTCCATCACGGGCGATAGCAAGGCCGCACTGCTTAGCGGTGAGATAGATTCGAACCTGCTCAAAACCGTGCGCCACGGCCTCGTCAAGGCACTCGGCCGGAGCCCATCCGTACGCCCCACCATCGCGACAGCACTGGCTCTGGTGCTGTTGAACAGTCTGGATCCGCTCCATCAGGATGTCGCCAACGCCATCATTCAGGGTCTCGAAGCCCCCACTGAAGATGGCACCGCCGAGCTTAACCTTACCCGCCTGCCTCCCCGCGAAGTGGTTAAAGGGTTCGACCGCATCTTCGGTCTTGCGGGCAAGTTTACCCTTGTCGCGATTGACCAACTTGATGGCCTGATCGCACTGTCGAAAAACGCCAGCAGCGAAGACGTACAGAGCCTCCTGGACGAGGTTTCAAACGGCTTGATGGACCTTCCAGAGGACAACCCTCAGCACACCCTCATTATCCTCTCTTGCCTTCCGCCGACATGGACGCTGATCCGGGAGCGGGGGGTGCAGTCAGCCTGGCAACGTTTCAGCAACCGCCAGCAACTGCGTCTGATGCCCAATGCGGAAGCCGGCGAGGCGCTGATCGCGTCCTACCTTGCCGCCTCCTACAACCGGGCGGGTTTCACGCCTCCCTATCCGACCTGGCCGGTCAAGCCATCAGCCTTTACCGAGGCACCGTTCTATTCGCCGCGTGCGCTCATCCAGCTCACCGAGCAGCACATCCGATACTGCCGCGAACGGGGAGCCATTACCGAGCTCTCAGATTTCGGCGTGGCGCAGACGGAGAAGGTCGAGGATACGCTTGAAGTCAAACCTGATACCCGTCTCGATGCCCATTTCGAAGCACTCCGAAAACAGGCCGATGTGTCCGGCATTCTGGGCAAGGACCAAGCCGACCTGCGCTTGCCGCCGCTCCTGAGGGCCGGGCTCGAAGCCTGGATCCAGGAGCAGGATCACCCGCGCAGCTTCAGCCTTGACGCTCCGCCCGGTCGCAACCCTGCGCTCCATGCGCGCTTGCGCCAGATCGTTGATGCCGACGTCGAGGACGAGGTGCATTGGTCTTTCCGAGCCGTGGCCCAAGGACAGCCCAATGCCGCCCTCACGCGCCTACGCAGCGCCGTGACAGCGAGCGGGCTCGGTGCGCGGCGCAGCCTTTTCATTATCCGCAACGAAAGCTGATCACGCGGGGCAAGAACCCGCGAAGTGGTCGGCGAATTCGAGGCCAAGGGCGGGCAGACCGTCAAACTGCACGAAGACAATTTGCGGACATTCGTGGCGCTCTCGAAGCTGCTGGCCGAAAACCCCAAGGGAATTGCTGGATGGCTACGCGCGGTGAAGCCCGCCAGCGCAACCTCACTTCTCTCGGCAATTGCGCCGTTACAACACCCACCTCAGCCAACCGATCAGACACCATCTCCTGTAGCGGAAGGGACGCGAGCTAACTCCACGACCTCTGATCCCAGGCCCGCCGCACCCGATTACACTTCGGCCGCAGACGAAATCCCGATCGGCCGTTCAGAGGAAACGGGCAAAGCCCTTACCGTGAAGCTGGAAGACCTGCGCCGCCATGTGGCCCTCTTCGCCGGTTCCGGCTCGGGCAAAACGGTGCTGATCCGTCGCCTCATGGAGGAATGTGCGCTCAAGGGCGTCTCGTCCATCGTGCTTGACCCGAACAACGACCTCGCGCGCCTTGGCCCGACTTACCCGGCAGCTGGTTCGAGGGCGATGCGGAGCGGGCCGCCGAATATCACGACACCGTAGACGTCGCGATCTGGACGCCGAAACTTTCAGCCGGCAGGCCTATCGCTTTCGCGCCGCTTGCTGACCTTGGCGCGGTGGCCGGCGAGCCCGATGAGTTCGAGATTGCTCTCGACAACACCGTGGCGACCTTGCTGCCCCGCGCAGGGCTGCCGAAGACCGGGGCAAAGCTTGCCCAGGGGCAAGCGGTGCTGAAACAGGCGCTTCGCGGCTTCATCGAGGTCGGCGGACACGGCCTCGACTCCTTCCTCGAAGTCCTTCGCGCCCTGCCAGACGGCACGAGCCAGCTCTCCAATGCCGAGAAACTTGCCGCAGACATGGCCGACACGCTCTACGCCGCCGCAGTGAACGACACGCTCTTTGGCGGGGCGGGCACTTCGGTTGATCCGGGCACTCTGCTGACCCCCGCGGAGGGTAAGCGCGCGCGCGTGTCGGTGATCAGCCTCGCGGGCCTGCCTGCCGATGAACAACGCCAAGGTTTTGTCAGCCAGCTCCAGATGGCGCTCTTTGCCTGGGTGAAGAAGAATCCTGCTGGCGATAGGCCACTCGGCGGCCTGTTTGTTATGGATGAGGCACAGACCTTCGCGCCTTCAACCGGTTCGACACCCTGTCTTCACAGTACGCTGGCGCTGGCGTCCCAAGCCCGAAAGTATGGGCTGGGCCTCGTCTTCGCGACCCAGGCACCAAAAGGGCTCCACAACCGGATTCCCGGCAATGCCACGACACAGTTCTTTGGCTTTCTCAATGCGCCTGTGCAAATCAGTGCGGCCAAGGAAATGGCGCTGGCCAAAGGTGGCGACGTCACGGGCATCGCCCAGCTCGGCAAGGGCGAGTTCTTTGCCGCCAGCGACGGCCTAGCTTTCCAAAGGATCAAGAGCCCCCTCTGCCTCTCCCACCACCCAGCAAGCCCCCTCACCCAGGACGAGATCGTACGCCTGGCCTCGGTTATCTGATGGAGCTCCCGCACCGAAGCTTTTGATGCAGCTCTCGCTCGCATGATACCGATGCTGGTCCGGACTTCGGCAAAGCCGGTCGTTCCCTTCACCTGCACTTGTTACGATCGCGATGCGGGATTACTGTCAAAAAGACGGGGGATATGCTTGGTTACGGGCAGGCCGACCGAGGCCGTTAGGAATCTTCCGGTATCGATCGAGGTAGGAGCTTGTTCGACGCGTTTCTCAGTCATTCTAGCCTGGACCGGGGGGATGCGGACAAGGTGTGTGATGCGCTGCGCCAACGGAACCTGCGTGTTTTCTATAGCCATGACTGTATCCAACCGTCTGAGCATTTTCCGACGGCCTTGAACGCTGGACTGATGTCCAGCAGGTGTCTCGTGCTCCTGGTCTCGGAAGCCTCGATGGCGAGCAATTGGGTTCTCGAGGAGGTCGATACCGCCATTACCCAGAACCTGATTGTGATCCCCGTCTTCCTGGCGCCCGTCGAACTGCAATCGTTTCATCCGATTTCGGTCCACCTGAAGTATCTGCAACGCCTGGATCTTTACGGAGACTTTGATCGGGCCGTCGCTAAGCTCATGGACGCCATCGGGGGCGGTGACCGTTTTGGCCAGGCAGGCGAAGCGCCCGTGAAGAGTTTTGGCGATCACGCAAACCTGCCGGACAAGCCAAAGCCGGCCGTGCCGCCGGCCCAGCCGCAGTCCGGATCGGATCATCAAGGCAAACCCCATCGACCATCGAACGCGTCGAAACCGGCCAACTCCACAGCGCGACCCTCCGCCTCAGAGCAACAAACGTCGGTCGGACTGGATGAGCGGCGGATCAAAGCAAGACCGGACCGCAGGATCAATCACAAGGCGCTGCTCGAGCGCCTGACCCGCGACGTCGATCGAGGGGACCGAGAGGCGGCCTATCTGCTTAGCCGCCTCTACAGCACCGGATTGTATGTAGATAAGGATCATGGCCGTGCTGTGCGGTATCTGCAGCTGGCGTCACAAGGGCCCCGGGGCTTGCCAGAAGCTTATCACGATCTGGCGGACAAGTACCGGTTGGCGAAAGGCGTTGGACGCAATCCGCAAAAAGCCATCGCCTTACTTGAGCAGGCGGCCCAGCGCGGATATGCGCCAGCATTCTATCGTCTCGGGCGGATCTACCAGGACGGCGACATCGCCCCGCGAGACCATGCACGCGCCTTTCGCCGTTTCAGCGCCGCCGCGAAGCTGGATTACGCGCCAGCGCATTTTCGCTTGGCGGAGGCGCAGGTCAGCGGACTCGGAACGGATCAAGATTATGAGAGAGCGTATACCTCTGCTCTGACCGCCGCAGAGAAACACTATCCACCGGCCCTGAACCTACTTGGGCGATTTCATCGCAAGGGAATCCACGTTCCACAAAGCGATGAAATGGCATGCGACTGGTACGAAAAGGCAATGCGGCAGGGCAGTCCGGAAGGGGCGTTCAATCTGGCGTCGATGTACCGCCGGGGACTGGGCCGGCCCAAGGATGAGCTACTGGCGCGGCGTTACTCCGAGGCAGCATCGAGACTTCTGTCCGGGGCTGACCCCGAACAGGTTTTACGTGAAGCGTCCATGCTTGTGGAAACCGAAGGGGGAGCCCTCTAGTGGTGTCTGGAATTGCCCCTTTGCCAAACGGCACCCATCTGGGTGACGAGTTCCGGATCGAACGCATGCTGGGTCGGGGTGGCTTCGGCATCACCTATCTGGTGAAGTCTCTGAAAGATCTCGACGAACGGGTTCGCGTTGGGGACCGGTGCGTCGTTAAGGAGTTCGCGTTGGCCGATTGCGTGGTTCGCAGCCCCAATGGGATGACGCTTGAGCCGCTTGGCCGCAACCCAGACGAACAAGACGCCTATTGGCGATTCTTCGACGAACAGCTCGGTAAGTTTGATCTCGAGGCGCGGACTTTGGCAAGGTTCCGCCACGCCAATATCGTAGAGGTGTTTCTGATCCGAAGCGCCAATCGGACCGCTTACATGGTGATGGAATTCGTCGACGGTCAGCCACTGTCCGCACGCCAAGCCAAGCTGCTGCGGGACCGGGGGTGTGGCTTGTCCTGGCCCGAATTGCGGCCCATCGCCAAAAACCTTTTGGACGCTCTCGAATACATTCACGCGCGTGACGTGATCCACCGTGATATCAAGCCCGATAACATTATGCTTAGAGGTGATGGCGATGCGGTGCTGATCGATTTTGGCGGGGCTCGGGCGACGTCGAGGGCGCGCGGTTCGATGGTTTTCACACCGGGCCTGGCGGCCGGCGAGCAAATCTACAATTATCTGCAGGCGCGGAAACACCAGGGGAAAGCGCCCAATAAAGCGCTGGCGGATGTGAACGCAACTACGGACATCTATGGCCTCGCAGCCTCGTTCTATATGGCGATGACCGGCACAGCGCCCTATGCCACCAACGAAGACATGCACATTACCGAGCATCGCCCGGCCCTGCGCGAGCATCCTTGGCGCGACCGTCTCCAAATTCCAGACGGCGTCGCCGATGCCATTGATGCAGCGCTGAATCTCACCGACGCAAGCGCTCGCCCGCAAACCGTGGGCATTTGGCGTGACCTCTTTCCCGATTTCGCCCGTCGCTCATCGTCTCCCGGACAAGGCCCTAGACCGGCCGCCGGGCGGGATCCGGACCAGTTGTTCAATGAGGCCGAAGGACTCCGCTGGCACGCGAAATCGGAACAAGCGATACAACAGTGCCTACAGCTCTATCGCGAGGCCAGTGAGCACGGTCATGGCCCCGCATTGTATCGCCTCGGCCGGCTTTACCAAGTTGGCGATCTCGTACCGGAGAATATATCCGTCGCGTTGGAATACTTCCTCCGGGCGGCCGATGCGGGGGATGTCCGCGCGCAGTATCGGGTCGCGGAGCACGACTATCGATGTGGAACAAACGCCGCCGATGCGGAACGAGCCTATAGGATGGCCCGTCGCGCGGCCGATGGCGGTCTGGCCGCGGCGATGAACCTGGTCGGCCGGTTCTATCGCCAAGGCGTGCATGTTCCCCAGAATGATGCGAAGGCCTGTGACTGGTACGAGGCGGCGCTGCGGCATGGTGATGCCGATGGGGCGCAGAACCTCGCTGCAATGTACCGTCGTGGCTTGGGGAGAAGGCACGATGCCGGGGTCTCCCGATCCTTGACCGAGGCCGCGGATCGGCTCCGCGCCGGTGCCGATCCGCGGGAGGTGCTCAGTGACACACCTCCCTTCGGTCAAACGAAAGCGACAGGCTAAGCCATGACTGATCAGCAAATTGCTCCGCTTCCCGATGGCCTGGAAATGGGCAACGAGTTTAAAATCGAGCGCAGGCTCGGTTCTGGTGGTTTCGGGATCACTTATCTCGTTCGAGCCCTCACCAGCATTGATGACCGCATCCAGGCCGGCAGCCTCTATGTCGTAAAAGAATTTGCCATGGCGGGATATGTTGGCCGGGATCCGGCCGGCACACGTTTGGTTCCGCTGGGTGACGATGACGAGACACGCGAGCGGCACTGGTCTGTATTCTGTCGCCTGCGTGACAGCTTCCGGCAAGAAGCTTGGACCATGGCCAAATTCCAACATCAAAACATTGTCGAAGTTCTTCTGGTCCGGGAAGCAAACGAAACGGCGTACATCATCATGGAGTATGTCAACGGCAAGCCGCTCTCGTCCCGCGTCGACGAGCATAAGCAGTCGCGCCGGTTCGGCCTGACCTGGCCTCAACTGGAGCCGATCGTTCATCAGATGATCGACGCCATGGAATACGTCCACGATCGCAACGTCATCCACCGCGATATCAAGCCCGATAATATCATGCTTCGTGCCAACGGAGAGGCTGTGCTCATCGATTTCGGTGGCGCCCGAACGACGGAGCGTGCGCGCGGGTCGATGGTGCTGACACCGGGGTTTGCACCGGTGGAGCAATGGCAAGCGTTTTTCCAGGCGGCTGGGCAGGGCGACACGACCCATGAAGTCGGCCCGGCGACCGACATCTATTCCATGGCGGCGGCATTCTACTATTCGATGACCGGGCAACCGCCTTACGCGCTAGACGAACGCGGCATCCCGACCGAGCGGCACCCTCCTTTGCTCAGTCATCCTTCACGCGGCGTTCTTGAGCTACCGGATCGAGCCGCCCAGGCCATTGACTGGGCATTGGACTACAACGATCCAACCAAACGGCCGCAGACAGCGCGGGAGTGGCGGCAGGGCTTTCCCCCTATCGGGATGAGGGCCGATGAGGGCCCGACACAACCACCCGCCGGCCAACCGCCGGCGCCCGCTGATGGGACCGATAGGCCGGGTCTGACCGCCGTCCTGATTGATCATCCGGGCGATGGGGATCGCCATTTGGTCCGTGTGGACACCGATCAGAAGAAGGGGGGCCTGTCGACGGTGATCGGCCTGTTCATGGCGGCAATCGCTACCGTCGCTGCGCTTGGGCTGCTCGGCTACCTTCTCGTGTTCGGCCTGCCGGACGACGACAAGGCGCCGCTGTTTGCCGTACAGTTCGAGATAGATGAGAACTGGCAATCGCTTGGCGCCGCAGTTGAGAGGGGTCAACCCCTTCTCGGACAAGACTCAATCAGTTCTGATCCAGAGATCAGGCTTGCCGATCTTGCGACCGATGAGCGGGCCACGACGATTTCCATCGGAAGTTCAGCCCCCTTTCGGATTCGATTCGAGGAAGCTGGGGAGGTGCGCGTAACGCAGGTCTCCGACCCGAGCGACTTCCCGAAGCTCAGCATTCGCCAGATTGAGGACGTAGAGGTTCGCGCCGTTGAAGGACGGCTGGATCTGGTGCTGGTCAATTCTGAATTTGCAGATGCGATGGCCGAGCGAAATTGACCCGGCCATGCCGCAGGGTCTCAGCCCGGACCCACTAAGCCGCATTTCAGAATAAGCCGAGGAATCCGCGTTTGGATTTCCCCCCCTGCATCCGAGCCATCAGGATTGACACATTGTCCTGATGCGGATCGCCGCAATCGAGAACGGCTCGGATGAGTTCGTCGGCGAGATCGCTGAGCGCGCGCGCCTCACAGCTGCAAAAGATCCGCAAGAGATCGCCCAGTGCCGCCTGTTCCAGCGTATCGAGGCCATCGCTCGCAAGTAGAAGTATATCCCCGGGGGCCACGGGACAGGGGGCATCGTGTGTTGCATCTATATCGTAGGTGTTTCCCTTTTCCGCGGTCAGCGCTGAAGCCAGGACGTTCGACAACCCGTAGCGCGGATCCTTGACCGCTTCTTCCGGACTGATCCTACCTTCGCGCACTTCCTCGTCGAGTTGTCCGCGCAAGGAATGGTCGGCATTGGCCCGCTCCAACTGCTGGCGGTCGGCGTGCCAATGCCAAAGCGGCGAGTCGCCGACACTCACCATTCGATACTCAAAGCCTTGCTTCCGTTCAGTTATGACCATGCCGACAAGCGTTGTGCCCATGGAGGCGAAATCGGGATGGGCAGCGGCCTTCTCGAACAGTGCGTCACTGGCCGTCTGCAAAGCTTTGTTCAGAATCTCCTGGCTCGGGGCATGGGCATTGGCCTGAGCGGACGCCATAAACGCATTGACCGCTGTCATGCTCGCCACATCGCCGGCCACATGTCCGCCCATGCCATCGGCTACCACAAGCAGTAGTCTTGGCGCGGCGTCGTCTGCCGCGCCGGGAAGCCAGGCGGAGACCAAATGGTCCTGCTGGCTGGACCGAGCACCGATGTGCTGAATTTCAGCAATCTCGGCCCATTCTGGCGTGTCGTCCCCGGATTGGCTCATTCGTCCGTGTCGTCCCAGGAGAAGTCCTCCCCGCAGAACGCGATGAACCGCATCTCCGTATCGCCGATCTGGACGATCTCGCCATTGTGGAGTTGTTGGGTCTGCAGAACCACGGCGTCCCCGACATATGTCAGGTTTGTGCCGCCTTCATGCTGGATGTAGAACACGCGGCGCTTGGGCTCGAATGTGACGACACAGTGCTTCTCGCGAGAAATCTTCTGGTCGCCATAGTCAAGCGCGATCCGGTTGGTGGGATCACGGCCGATGGCGTTCATGCCGATGCCGAGTTTCAGCCCCAATCCCTTGCCCGGTCCACTGGTGATGACCAGCCAACCGACCACCGGATCCTGCATGAAATTGACAGGTTCCTGGACGCCAGAGGCGGGGTGCGGGGGCGGCACGCCCGGCTGTCCGCCAGGAACTGCCGGCTGCCCTGGCTGAGGCGTGCCGGCAATGATGGTATTATGGCCGCCGCCGGGAGCGCTACCTGGCACACCGGGCGGCGTCCCATAGCCTGGCGATGGCACACCGCGTGTGGGATCGTTGCCGCCGACGGGGCTATTTGGTGCCTGATCGCCAGTCCCCATGGGCTTCCAGTCCTCGATACGTTTTGTCGGTCCCGATCCACTCATTTCGCCAATCCTCTTCGTTCCTCATTTGGCCTTAGGCTGGCGGGGCGCGCCGCAAAAGGTCGGAAATGGTTGTTTGATACTGTCCAAGTAGGACATATTCCTGTTCCTCGACGTAGTCGGGACGGTCCCACACGACCCATTGGCCGCTACGCGCGACCCAAAGTCCAGAAGAATTACGGTTCGACAGGAATATGGCACGATCCGAAGACAGGGTAATCTCTGCGTGGAACCTGGAGACGGTCCCGTCCGACACGATGATATCGCAGTCAGAGTGGCGTCCAACAAGATGCGTGACAGGTCGGCGTTGCGTCGCGTCCATGACGGTTAAGCCTTTCCGATATCCAAATGCAGACGCCCAATCCGGATCGTACTGCCGGGCCGAATCGTTGTGAAGCGGAACGGCTCAAGCCGACGCTCGTCGAGCTCGGTTCCCGACGTTGAAGCAAGGTCTTCGACCTCATACTGGCGGTCGGCAGGACTCCAGCGAATACGAAGATGGCGCCGGGAGACGAAATTGTCTCGATCCTTGATTTCGTAGTCGCTCAATGTCCCGTCTCGGCCCAGGATCACGCCCCAGCGCCGGGCTGAAATCACCCCGTGGTTCAGCGCGATGTAGACCTTTGAACCCGCACTATCGAAGCCGGAAATGCTCAATCCCTGGCCATCCGAAGCCTCTAATGGCGCGCCAGGGCCTGAGGAGCCGACCCGTCCAGTTTCTCCCTCGGCGCCCGGAGCTGGTGACGGGCCAGGCCGAGGTACGACATCTTCGCCGCCCGTCACATAGTGTTCTCCTATCCGGGTGGAGTAGGGCGAGGGGTCGGCTGTGCCAAGATTGCGCGGTTTGACGGCGCTTTCGGTTGTGGCGTTGGTTCCAATTGCCGGGGGGACCGATAGCGAACGGGTGTGTTCGCGCTCGCGTAGCTGAGCGAAGACGAAGAGGAGCAGCATTAGCGACGCAAACAGCGCCAACCCGGTCACCAGAAGAACAATTCCGTCGTCCATCTCGTCCGATCGCTTGACGTGCCGACGGGTAGAACACTAACCCACCACGTCGATCACCCCCGCCGAAGCTGCTCCCCTACTCTAACTCTTCACAATTTTGAACGAGAACTCATTCGTCCCGAACGAGATCCGGTCACCTTCGTAGAGTCGCCGCGGTGCGCCGTGATCGAGCGCGCCGCCGTTCACTCGGGTCTTGTTTGTCGATCCCAGATCGGTCAGCTCAACGATCTCATTGACCACTTCAAAGCGCGCATGACGTCGCGAGACATCGTCACGATCAATCACAACGTCCGCTTCACTGCGGCTGCGCCCCACGGTGACACCGCCATGGGCCTTCAACAGTTTCGAGCCCGGTAATTTCACCGTGAAACCCTGCTCGCTTTCAAGCACACAATCATGCCAGCGCGCTTCGGCGGCCGCTTTGGCCTCTTCGATATCGCGCTTTTCATCCTTCACGGCAGCGAGATCGCTGCGGAGCCGCCGCGCCCGAACATTCAGCCAAGTGGCAACGCCGATGGCGGTCAGAACGAGGAGCCCGAGGCCGATGAGTAGATACCGGCCGACGCGGAGTTGGCCAGCCGCACGTTCATTCTCCTCGCGCGCCGTGGCCGCCTCCTCTTCGGCGCGCTGGGCTTCGAACACCGCCTCGTCTAGCAGTTCACGGCTCTCTTGTATCTGTTGCTGGATCTCGAGCTGAGCCGCTGTGTTCTCATCTTGCGCGAGCGTGATCGCTTCAAGTTGCTGGCGTGCCTCCGCGATTTCGCTGACGGCAGCGCGGCTGTCTTCGAGCGCCTGCAGCTCTGCTTCCGCTTGCTGCTTCTGGCGCCGAAGTGTCTCGGCCTCTTCAGCATTCCGTCGCGACTCTTCCTCCGCGGCGGCGATCGCGGCGTCGGCGCGCGCTTGGGCCTTCGATGCGCCGGTGCTCGCTTCACAAGCGGGTGCGAGATCGAAATCGTTCGCGACTGAATTGGTCTGAAGGACAGACGAAAGCGCCGTCACTGGGATAAGCGGCGTATCGGCACTGCTGTCATTTGGGACGGCCACCGCCGTAAGGTTGCCGCACGTGTCAAAAACAAAGCCGCCGAGGGCTGCTGGCAACGAAGGCGCGCTGGGCGTAATGCCGGTGATTGCGAAGCGCTCACCTCCAGTATCAACGGTCCGCAGCCTCGATGCGAGCCGACGCGGTGCAGCGCTACCGTCACGGATCAGGAAGGTGAAACCCTCGACATCGGCATCATCGACCAAGTCCTCGTCAGCCTGGTCCACTCGATTAAGGGTTCGGCCGTCGGGCAGCGCCAATCGCAACAAAAACGTCTGGAGCCGCACGTCCCGGGACACGATGAGATTATCGAATGTCTCTTCGACGATCACCCCTTCCAGCTTACCGCCGCCCAACCCATGGATTGCAATCTCATTATCTGCATCCCCCAACGTAGCCACATCGGCAGAGCCCAGTACCAAAACAGCATTGTCACCGACCGGTGTACCAACAAAGAAGCTGATAGACTCATCCTCGGCTTGCGCCTCGATCGCGATTACGAACCGTTCAGGCGCCTGGGCGACGGCGCTTGGCGCGCCGAAAACCAGGAACGCGAGGCCGATACAGAACCGGTGACTGAAGCGAATTGATACCCAGCGAGTATTCCGACGCACGATTTAATCCCCCGAAAAACGAGCTCTGTGGCAGTTAACGAGTTTGACAGAGCGCCGTCAAACACCTTTTAATCCAGTGGCGTTCGTGATCTGCTGGGAGGTCTAGCGGATAGCGTTGGCAAAACAATTAGGGGATTGATCATGGGTCGGAATTATCAGGCTTTGACCGCAGTATGCTTAGCAATTGTTGCAACGGCACCGATGTCGGGGTGTGCCGCCGACGGGACGATCGATATGAATCGCGCGATCGGAACCGGGCTGGGAGCCGCTGTGGGTCTAGCGGCGTGCCAGCTGACGGGCGCCAATGACACCGAATGTGCCGCAGCCATTCTTGCCGGGGCGGCCGCTGGCTACATCATCGCAGACCGGATCAAACCAGCGGACAAGCCGCAGCGTGATCAGACTGTGGCTACGGTGCTGACGGCCGAAGACACAAGCGTAGGTGAGACAACAACCTATACCGTCGCCGATACGGGATCGACCGGCTCTGTGACCCTGCTGGGCATCTCGACAAATAATGATGGCTGGGAGTGCAAACAGCTCGAAGAGGACTACGATCCCACCGATGCTGACGCGATCACAGAAACCTATACGATGTGCCGCAACCCCGAAACGGACGAATGGGTGAACGCCTAGGTCAGGCACATCAATGACACGCTTGATTACATTGATCGCGATGGCCGCCGCCCTGGCGTCAACGGCCATCGGCGAGACCGGCGAAGCCGCATGCGCGAACGCTTTCGATCCGTCGAAAGCTCAGGCTTGGCAAACACAAACGCCTTGCCTTGAGGCGAAAGTTCGCGAACGGGTCGAACGGCCACGTAGCGATGGCTTGTTCCAGAATGGGCAAGGGTTCTATGTCGGCGATGGTTCCTTCATCCTGACAGCGGCCCACGTCGTCGGAGGCTGCCAGTACTTCTCAGTCACCGATAGTGGCGGAGCCGAGCGGAATGCGGGTTTGGTCCTGTGGGATGCGCGGCGCGACATCGCGGTGCTTCGTCCTCAGCATGGCGGCCCTTTGGGCCAATCTGGTCGCGGCTATGGGCTGGAGCTTGGGTTTCCACCGCGGAGCGAAGTCATTGGTCCGGTAAACATTGGCCTGGTTGATATCCTGGACAGAACAGCGAAGCCGCCAACCCTGGTGACCAGAAACGCTTCGCCGCCAGTAGCAGCGCCCTTGGGGCCGGGAAAATCGATCGTGCTGGAGGGTGCGAGGCTTGAGGCGGGCGCCTCTGGAGCACCGGTCTTAAACGGCGCTGGTGAAGTCGTCGGTATGGTCACGGCGAATATTGAGTTGAACGCCGGCCAGGATGGCCCCAAACTTTTCACGGTAGCTACTCCATCCTTCGAATTGGAGAAAGCACTCATTCATGCTGGCGGGGACAACCGGGTCCGGCCGCCTCATGTGAACGTGTCGAACCCGAGCACCGCACCATCAGTCGCAGAAAACCTCGTGAAGATCAGGTGCCGTTGAGCCATGCGCCGGATCGTGTGTCAGTCCCTGATTGCCGTCGGCCTCACGGCGTCGTTCTCCGCCAATGCGGTGGCACAGGTGACGCCCATCAACCTTCGGCCAACCTACACCTCCCTTGAGACGGCGCTGTTTCGTGAGGCCGATCGCCGGGGGCCAGCGGGTCAATTCAAATGGGGCGATGAACAAAGCCCTGCGGGTGGCGGCACGGTGCGGCTCGGAAAAGAGTATCCCTCTACCGATCCTGGCGCCGACTGCGGGGCGTGTTCAGATCCCTGCCGCCGGTTTCGTCTGTCTTATCGGTCAACGCGAGGCTATGGCGAATACAGCGGACGTATCTGCTATACGCCGACCACTTCGAGCTGGAGCATCCGGCAACTCGACGAAGAAGAGTGGACGGCGCTGTCTCCACCCCCGCCTCCACCGCCACCACCGCCACCACCGCCACCACCGCCGGTCATCTTAGTGCCGCCCAGCGAACGCGTTTTGTCTGTTGACGCGCTGCTTGGTCGAATGACGACGGACCTTGCCATTCTCGGCTACGGGTCCATTGATGAGCCGGCCAATTTGGCAACCTTTGAGGAGTTTTCCAGCGACCACCGACTGGCTGTTCGATTGGAGCGGATCGATGATCGAGATGAACAGGAAGAATGGGTCCGGATCGTTGAGGATCTAGCGGAAGCACAAATTACCCGGCGCCGCGCCGGCACGCTGGATGAGACTTGCGAACGGTCCCGGCAAGCGTTTGATCAGCGCTACAGGCTGAGTACGTGCCTGACGACCCGCGCTGATTGATTTGCGATCTCCTGGACCAGTTTAGAACCGGCGCGTCCATGTTCGCCTCATTCAGGTTGCGCCGCGGATCGCTCGCTTAAGCGGGCGCCAATTGACCGGCCTGGCGCAGAATTTCCACGCGGAAGCCGGGTGGAGGTCCATAGCGATTAAAGCCCGATGCCCCGGGGATCATGCTCAATGGGATCAAGAGGCTAATCGAGACGAGCGCTGAGACAACAGGAGCGACTGTGGTGTCATTCTGCCCTGTGAGGGCCGTCTGAACGACAAGGGTCGTCGCGACGATCGGGACGGACCACCATGAGGTCAATCCAAGATCGTGTAGGCGCTTTGAGAGGACGGCAAACAGACAATAGACCATCGCGATATACGCCAACGCGCTCATAATTATGACGACGGCCTGAAGCCAATCGTCCGCTCCCCCGTCCAGCGCCTGGATGAAGGCGTCGACATCGCGCCCGTCGGCAAGCTCAGTCAAGAAAATCGTCACCAGCGCGAGCCACAGTACGAAAAACAACCCCATCATATAGGGCAGACGGGAAATGCGCCCCTGGCGTCGCAACAGCAAGAAGACGATATCATACTCGGGTGACGCGGAAGCGACGCGAAGAGTTGGATCGTAGGGACGCCAAGTGGGGGCGAAGGACGGTGCCGCACCATGTACGGACTCGCCTTTCATACCCGGGTAGACCAAGAGAACAATCAAGCCGCACAGCACAAACAGCAGAAGTGCGACCGACAACGCGCTCGCAGCAGCCGTGTCACCCATTTCAAAGACAGCGACGCCAATCGCCACATAGAACAATGCCAGCACTCCGAAAAAAGACAGGAGAACCTTCCAGGACGACACGCCAATATCATGGATCCGTTTCGTTAAGATCGCCACAAATGCAAAGAACCAGAACGCAACGATCATAAGAATAAGGACGGTCACAATAGCCGCATAAACAGTGCCCTGCTCCGGGCTCGTGCTTCCTAGGACGTTACCGCCGTATAGACTCGCAATGAAGAAGACCATGAACTGAAGAATTGACAAAACGAACATTCGTCGATTGATCCGGCCATTCCAGTCGAATAGTAGAAAACTTGGGTTTAGCCCGAGGGGGATCGTTTTCTTCTCGCCCATCTCTTCTTGCGGCTTCTCGATCAATTCACCCGGTTGGGCGCTTCCACCCGTGGTTGGCGGAAGGCCAGAGGGACGGCGCGCAATTGCACCACCCGATGTCTTCTCAATTCCCAACGTTCCCAGAACGGTATCGACCGTGGCGTCCGGATTGCTGTGGTGTTCGACCCACTGGGCGGCTGATAGGTAATACCGATATCCACGCTCCGGTTTCACATCTTGAACCCGCACCGGAATTAACCTGTATTTCGGGCTGATATCCTTGGCGACGGTAATCTCGTTTATGCATTCTGTGCTTTCATTGAGGCCTCGGGACACCATGATCAACATGGCCTTGGCATTGTCGATGGCATTAGTGATCTCGTTCTGAAAATTCCGCCCAGCGCGGATATCCCGCGGCGCGATCCAGCACTTAAGACCAGCTGCTTCTAGGTCCGACACGATCTTGTTAACGCGCGCGGCATCCTTAGTGGCGTAGCAGATGAAGACGTCATGCATTCATTCTACCCCATCAATTCCCCATTCGCACACCGCAAAAACTTATCCGGCATTTCTACGCTATTCGCACGTCTTAACGAGAATACGTGGATTGTAGCTTCGTCAATGTCCGTTCCATGGTCAACAGTCGCCGCGTTTCGACGGGGAGCGTTTCCAGGCAGCGGTGGCACATCTCAGGTCACGTTGTCTTTCATATAATTTCAGTATTTTATCTCGCGTTCGTTGCCATAGTAATCGTTCCAAAAAACCATCGGGTTGAACATCGGGCGTCTCCAGCGTTTTTTCGACGCGGATCGAGAGCAATCGAGGCGGACATCTCGCTGCCAGCGCGACGGGTGACCCGTACGCCGGAGCAGATCATCGAGTGGCGCGGCGGGCCTCTGAACTTTCGAGTCGACAACGGCGCCGAATATTTTGGTGCAGCCCTCCAGACATGGGCGCAAAAGCGAGAGATCGGCATCTGCTACATCCGACCCGGCAAGCCCGAGCAGAACGCCTATGTCGAGCGTTTCAACCGGACCGTCCGCACCGACTGGGTCGGAAAGTGTTACTTAAGCCAATTTGAGGAGGCGCAAGACCACGCCAAACGGTGGCTATCGTCCTAACACGATAAACGGCCGAACAAGGCGATCGGCGGGATCACACCCGCCATTGCAGTGAACCAAGCCGCATCAAGTCCAGTTACTAACCCGCCGAAAAATGGGAGATTACAGTCCTGCTCACGACCGGTTTCGGTCAAACACAGTCGATTGCTAACTCGTTCGGCACTTGCAGTATTGCCTTTATGAATGATCGCTCGGGGTGGACAGGAGAGCGCATTTGATGTGCCCACCAAAAAAATGACGCCAGCGTCATGGTAACCGCCGCGTGGTAACCGTGGTAACTTTTTGCTGGAATTGAATGAAACGGGCTTGAACGTGATTCACCCAAGGTGTTAAAAAGAAACAGGTTTTTGAAACGCCATGGAACGCGATTGACCCCAATAATTGGATTCCTAATCTGTAGGTCACAGGTTCGAATCCTGTCGGGATCGCCATCCAAATGGGTGCCCACCGGGCGGATTGCCTGGCCCGAGACCCGTCAGGTCTCTTTTGCCCCCATCGAAACTTATCCCCCAAAAAAACCGGACAACCCGTTGTAATCATTGAATACCCGGAAAACTTAGCCTCCCCCTCCGCGGCGGTGGTATACTCCCGGTCAAATGATCACTGAACCGATGTTCCTCCGGCACAAGGATGCCGTATGGCCAATTTTCTGGCCGTACTTCCTGTGGGCGATTGCGCGCTTCAACCGCGTCGTCGCAAGCCTCAACGC
>JBCDLC010000027.1:0-44067 GCA_038745855.1 Pseudomonadota bacterium
ATTTGGGTTAGGTGCATCAGGGTTTGGAAGCCGCTTCGGGCAGCCGCGGCATTCAAGGGCGATGGTTGCTGGCAACAGCACAGCCATGGCCTCTGCTTTGGGCGAGCAGGAAACAAATCGGACAAGCGGAGATCGCAAAGTCACCGCCGATCCGTCCGCCACGCCCTAACAGGGGCGCCAGACGGCGGCACAGCAGCAAAAGGACACCGGACGCGCACCCGCGCGGGCCGGCCAAAGGTGCTGGCCGCAACGCGAGTACGCCCCATCCGCCCGAACAATCCTGTCCCTCCAATCAGAACCGAAAGCACGCGGGGCACCTCGCAAAAGCGAACAGCCCTGCGCCCGAAAACCTGGGCGACAGGCCCCGCCAAAGGCTGAAACCGGTCTCGCGGGTCAGCACGCATGGAGGATCTTCGGGCAGGGGCACGTGCGTACAAATCCCCGCGCCCGCTCGGGCGAAAGATCTGGTGTATTTGAAGCGCTGGGATATGGGAGATCCTTCGGGCTCCATAGGGGATGGTCGGTTGATCGATGCATGGGTTGCAAGTTGGCCGCTCCTCGCGGCATTGGCTGCGGCCGGTCTGGTTGCTGGCTTGTCCGCGGGACTCTTCGGGATTGGCGGCGGGGCGGTCATCGTCCCCGTGCTTTTCCTGCTCTTGTCCGGCATGGGCTATGACGGATCGGCCATGCACGTGGCGGTCGCCACATCCCTCGCGACGATCATCGTAACGTCCGCGCGCTCGGCCTCCGCGCACCATCGGAAAGGGGCGGTGGATTGGGCCGTCATACGCGGCTGGGCGCCCTGGATCGGGTTGGGTGCGGCGGCTGGAATGCTGGTCGCTGGGGCCGTGCCTGGCGACGTGTTGACGATGATCTTCGGGGTCATGGCCATGCTGCTGGCGGCCCAACTCTTTTTCGGGAGACCAACCTGGCGCTTGGCCGATGACATGCCAGGCGGGTTCGGCCGTGCGGGATTCGGAACAGCGGTGGGCGGACTGTCAGCGCTAATGGGCATTGGTGGGGGAACCTTTGGCGTTTCCCTGATGACGGTTTGCGGGCGCACGATCCACCAGGCGGTGGCAACGGCGGCAGGGTTCGGGGTCGCCATCGGGCTGCCTGCGGCCATCGCCGCGATCTATACGGGCTGGAACGTGGAAGGCCGTCCGCCTGGCTCCCTCGGCTATGTCAGCGTGCCCGCGTTTTTGTTGATTTCGGTCTTTACGGTCACCATGGCCCCGGTTGGCGCCGCGCTCGCGCACCGGCTGGAGGCAGGGAAACTGCGCAAGGCGTTCGGGGTTTTATTGGCGCTCGTGGCCCTGCGCATGTTGTATTCGGTCACATCGGGATAGGGCGGAAGCCGGTCTCTGCCCCGACCAGACCGGCCTGCTCACTTGCGCAGGATCAGATTCTTCTGGCGGAATTCGTAGGAGTGCAGCTCGCCAAGAAAGCTCATGCCCAGCAGGGACTGCGTGAGCCCATCCTTAAGGACCATTGCATCGACATTCTCGATCTTTACCTGGCCAATCTTGATATCGGCCAACTCGACAAACGCCCCTTTGACCGTGCCGCCAGCGGTATTGATGTTCCAACGATAGTCCAGCGTATCGGGCTCAAGGCCTAGCCGCTGGGCGTCGCGAAAGGTCAGCGCCACGGTCGATGCGCCCGTGTCGACCATGAAACGGACGCTGGTGCCATCGACATTTGCGTTGGCCCAGAAATGCCCGTCGGCTTCCTTCCTCAGGATCGCGGCATTGGCGATAGGCGCGCCGCTGATATCGCTGGCCACAGAAACACGCGGGGGTGTCTGCCGGGCTGAAGAGGGCTGCACAGTGCTCGCTGCGGCAGCCGATTGCGCTTCTCTCGTTTCGACGGCGGGCTGGATGAAGAACTTGACGGCGATCATCACACCAACCGCCATGATCATCATTGCGATGAAATGGGTCGTGCGCATCAACCCGGTCCCAGTTTTCCAAGGGCACGAAGCGCTTCCATGCGAGAGGGTATCTCTTCCATGATCCTATTCCGTTCCGGTTCGGTCATGCGCGTCCAGGTGCCGATTTCCTTCAAGGTGCGCCCGCAGCCCAAGCAGCTTCCGGTTTCGCCGTCTACCGCACAAACCTTGATGCACGGTGAAACGATAGGCGTATTTGTCATGGAAGTGCCGTTCGAATCGGAAATAGGGGAGGAAGTCTTGATCGGGCGATCGGCCCGTGGGACTGGCTAGTGTATTGGCTGGTACGAGCCCAGCTCTTTCATGGATTTGGATAAGGTATTCGCACAAGAGATGCCAGAGCGCCCCTTTGACGACGTCCGGAGCTTGTTGAGAGACCTGCCGGAGCCAGACTACGCGGCCGGAGATGCCGTGCGTGATGCACTGGCGGGGATGGGCCGCGATGGCGATTTCGGCCGATTGGGGGAAGCGGCTGTCTGGCTCGCCAAGTGGCAAGGGCGATATCCTCCACGCATCGAAAAGCCCACGCTCGCCATGTTTGCCGGAGCCCATGGTGTCTTGGGATCGGGGGTTTCGCTCTCGTCGAACTCCGACACGCGGAACCAGGTTGAAGCGCTGACATCGGGCAAGGCGCCGCTTTCAGCGATCGCTGCAAACGTCGAAACCAACATTCGGGTCTTCGAATTGGCGGTCGACAAGCCGACACCCAGCATCGCTGACGCGCCTGCGATGACCGAGCAGGAATGCGTCGCGACGATGGCCTATGGGTTCGAAGCCCTTGAAGGCGAGCCAGACCTTCTGGCGATCGGCGTCATCGGTGCAGGAATCGGAACGGTTGCGGCTGCCGTGGCTTGCGCTCTCTATGGCGGGTCGGCGGAATACTGGGTCCGGCCAGGCGATGAGTTCGGTCCGGACGTCACAAGAACGCGGGCCGCTGCTGTCAATGCCGCCCTTGCCCGCCACCGGGGGCATTCTGACGATCCTCTCGATGCGATGGCCCATTTGGGCGGGCGGGAATTGGCAGCTTGTGCTGGCGCCATATTGGCCGCGCGCCGCCAGGGGATTCCTGTCTTGCTGGATGGTTTCGCAACGACGATTGCCGCCGGGGTGATCCATGCGATCGATCCGGACGCGATTTCGCACGTACTGGCCGCCCACGCGACAGGCCGTCCGGCCCATCAGGCCGCGCTGGAGCGGATTGGGCTTAAACCCCTGGTGGAGCTGGAATTCCAGACCGGCGGCGGGCTCGGCTCAGCGACCGCGATAGGACTGCTCAAGACAGCGTGTTCGCCGTTTATCGCGCGGCCGGCCGAGCCATAAAGCGGGCCTGATCTCGGTCAGTTCGTTGTTGTCACCGTGAAGCGGTCGAGCTGCCGTCTCGCTAAGTCCCACTCCGGCTTCAGCTCTGTGGAGCGCAGGAAGTCCTCGTAAGCGCCTTCGATGTCACCGCTTTGCTCACGCGCGATAGCGCGGTTGTAGTGCGCAGCGAATAGGTCCTGGCTCTCCAGCGTGATGGACTTGTCGAGAGGAGCAAGGGCTTCGTCGTACCGGCGTTGAAATATAAGGGCCGCACCCAGATTGAGGTAGGCAGCGCCAAGGTCTTCGCTGAAGGAAATCGCGCGCTCATAATCCTCGATGGCAGAGTCGTACCGTTCAGCGCGCATCCGGGCGATGCCTCTATTGACGTAAGTCGCAGCCTTGTTCGTCGGCGTCAGAGCTTCTTGTTGGAGCGCTTGTGTGCACAACCGTTCCAGACTTCGGAAGGTATCCGAACCGTCGCGGACCTTGGTGTAGCAGTCCTTGGCCATTCCACCCCCAATAACAAAGGCTTGGGCGGACGCGCTTGCAGGAACTAGCGTAAGAAACAGAGTGGCAAATATGGCTTTGGTCATCGAAATCTCCCTCCTATTAACCGGACTAACACTCTTTCTGTAAGCGCGCGAAGGTTCTGCGACAATAATGCTGCCGGTGGCCAGTGGCGTGGC
Source organism: Pseudomonadota bacterium (assembly GCA_038745855.1). Classification (GTDB taxonomy): domain Bacteria; phylum Pseudomonadota; class Alphaproteobacteria; order Caulobacterales; family Hyphomonadaceae; genus UBA5336. Next base: position 3,937 of record JBCDLC010000027.1, read on the forward strand.
CGGGCGGGCCAGTTTAGGAAAAGAGGGAGAAAAAAGACTTCGGAGGCGCGCGTGCGCGGACTACAGAAATACTTGGTGGCATTGGTCATCGGCATTGTGACAGCGGGATTTGCACACGCTGCTGTCCCAGTCGATGGCGCGATCAATCTCCAGCCGGCGGCAACGCGAATCATGGAGCGGATCCACGGGTTCCACAGCTTCCTGCTCGTGATCATCACGTCGATCACGATCTTCGTGTTTGCACTGCTCGTTTATGTGGTGGTTCGGTTCAACAGGCGATCGAACCCGGAGCCGAAGAAGTTCAGCCACAACACGACCATCGAAGTGGTCTGGACGGCTGTTCCAGTGCTCATCCTGGTCGCGATCGCCATGCCATCCTTCCCGAACCTCTATTATCAGGAAGCGGAGCCTGATCTCGAAGCAATCGCCAGCGCCGGCGACATGGACAATCCCAACGTGTTTCCCGCCGCGGCGGAAAAGGGCTGGGTGACCGTGAAGGCCCAAGGCAATCAGTGGAATTGGACTTACCAATATCCCGACGTTCTTGATGGCGACGGCTTCCCCCTCGAATTCACGTCGAACCCGATCCACAAGGGGCGGAGCGACGATGAGCAGGTGTACGAAGCTCTGACCGAACGGGGAGACTTCGATAGCAAGCTGGTCAATCTCGCCGTGGACTATCCGATGGTCGTGCCCGTCAATCGCTACATCCGGTACCAGACCACAGCGTCCGATGTGATCCACTCGTGGACGGTGCCGGCGTTCGGCGTGAAGACCGATGCTATTCCCGGTAAGCTGAACGAAGGATGGTTCCTCATCAACGAGCCCGGCATCTACTATGGCCAGTGTTCAGAGCTCTGTGGCGTGAACCATGCGTTCATGCCGATCGAGGTGCGCGCCGTGAGCGAGGCGCAGTATGCCGAGTGGATCGAGAGCATGCTTCAAGGTGATTACGAGCAGGCCGTGCAGATCGTGTCCGTCCCCGAACTGGGCGACGACACCGAATTTGCCGCGCTCGAACAATAGAATTCAAGAGGATAACCCGCCATGCCCATGGATGAAATCGCACTCAGTCAGGACGGTCACGATCATGACCACACCCCTGGCTTCTTCACGCGGTGGTTCTTCTCGACGAACCACAAGGACATCGGAACGCTATACCTGATCTTTGCCCTGTGCGCTGGGATCATTGGGTATTCCCTGTCGGGTCTCATTCGTTGGGAATTGGCAGAGCCTGGTATTGGCCCGCTGCTGAACTTCGTCGCTGGTGAGGGCGATGCGGCCGTCGAGGCGGCCAAGCACTTCTACAATGTCGTGATCACCTATCACGGGCTAATCATGATCTTCTTCATGGTGATGCCGGCGCTTATTGGCGGGTTTGGTAACTGGTTTGTACCGCTCATGATCGGGGCGCCGGACATGGCTTTCCCGCGCATGAACAACATCTCGTTCTGGCTCACCGTGTCCGCATTTGCACTGCTGATCCTGTCGATGTTCGTGCCTGGGAATGCCTCAGGGAACGGCTTCGGCGGCGGCTGGGTCCTTTATCCGCCTCTCTCAGGTTTGAAAGGGCACCCGGGGCCCGCGATGGATCTCTTGATCCTTTCGCTGCATACGGCGGGGATCGCCTCTATCCTCGGGGCCATCAACTTCATTGTGACCATTCTCAACATGCGCGCGCCGGGCATGACCATTCACCGGATGCCGCTCTTCGCGTGGTCGATGCTGATCACGGCCGTGCTGCTGCTCCTGTCGCTGCCCGTGCTGGCTGGCGCGCTGACGATGCTGCTGACCGACCGGAATTTCGGGTCTCAGTTCTTCGTGCCCGAAGGCGGCGGTGACCCAGTCATGTTCCAGCACTTGTTCTGGTTCTTCGGTCACCCCGAGGTCTACATCATGATCCTTCCGGCTTTCGGAATTGTGTCGCACATTGTTTCGACATTCTCGAAAAAGCCGATCTTCGGCTATCTCGGCATGGCCTATGCGATGGTGTCGATCGGTGTGATCGGGTTCATCGTGTGGGCGCACCACATGTACACCGTGGGCATGAACCTCGATCTCAAGGCATACTTCGTGGCGGCCACGATGGTCATCGCGGTGCCGACGGGGATCAAGATTTTTTCCTGGATCGCGACGATGTGGGGTGGGTCGATCGACTTCAAGGTGCCAATGCTCTGGGCGATCGGCTTCATCTTCCTGTTCACCGTTGGTGGTGTGACGGGTGTTGTGCTTGCCAATGCGGGTATCGACCACGTGCTGCACGACACCTACTACGTTGTGGCACATTTCCACTACGTCCTGTCGCTCGGCGCCGTGTTCGGCCTCTTTGCGGGCTGGTACTACTGGTATGAGAAGATGTTCGGTATCAAATATAATGAGCGGCTCGCGCAGGCGCATTTCTGGGCGATGTTCGTGGGCTCGAACGTGCTGTTCTTTCCGCAGCACTTCCTGGGTCTTCAGGGCATGCCGCGCCGGTATGTGGATTACGCCGAGGCCTTCTCCACCTGGCACTACTGGTCATCCATCGGTTATGCGATGACCTTGTTTGCAACGCTCATCTTCTTCGTCGTGCTTGCAGAAAGCGTGCTGCGTCGACGGAAAGCCGAAGCGAACCCCTGGGGCGAGAGTGCGAGCACGTTGGAGTGGACTTTGCCGAGCCCACCGCCGTTCCACCAGTTCAACACCCTTCCTGTCGTGAAGGCTGACGCAGCCCACTAGGCGGCTGACGATCAGGACGAACGAGACAGAGTTGCCATGACCGACCAGGCCGCCACGCTTGCCGAACCTCAGATCGGGACCGCGAAGGACTACCTAAACCTCATGAAGCCCCGCATCATGGTGCTCGTGGTGTTTACGGCTATCGCGGGTCTTCTGGCGGCACCTGGCGGGATGCATCCGCTGATGGCAGCGGTCGCTGTTCTGGCCGTCGCCATGGGCTCGGGTGCCGCGGGTGCCCTGAACATGTGGTTCGATGCTGACATAGACGCGGTGATGTCTCGAACGGCATCCCGTCCGATCCCTTCCGGGCGCGTGCCGCGTGATGAGGCCCTCTCTCTTGGCATCTTCATGGGCGGCGCCTCCGTCATTCTGATATGGATGGCGAGCAATGCGGTGGCAGCAGCGCTCTTGGCCCTGTCGATCGTCTATTATGGCGCGTTCTACACCATGTGGCTGAAGCGGTTGACGCCCCAGAACATCGTCGTCGGTGGTGCGGCGGGGGCCTTCCCACCGGTGATCGGTTGGGCTGCGGTCACGGGCACGACACCGATTGATGCATGGATCCTTTTTGCCATCATCTTCCTTTGGACACCGCCGCACTTCTGGGCGCTGTCCCTGCTGGCGAGCAAGGAGTACGAGAAGGCGGGCGTGCCGATGCTGCCCGTAACCCACGGCGCGGCGCATACGCGGATGCAGATCCTCGCTTACACATTTGTCCTTGCCCTCGCGGCATTGGCCCCGGTAGTTTCTGGGCTTGGCGGGGTCGTTTACGGCGTAGTGGCTTTCGTGTTGAGTGCCCTGTTTATCGTGTTGGCGATGCGGCTCTGGCGGTCTCGCGCTGGCGATGTTGACGCAAGCCCTACCGACAGAAAAGGCGCGTCGTCCCTGTTCGCCTTTTCGATCTTGTACCTGTTTGTCCTGTTCGGTGCGGTGATGTTCGAACATGGGCTTGGTCTATACTGGCCGCTCACGGCGGCGGCTTAGGAGAACGCGGAATGGCTGACACTCAAGAGCAGAACGAGCCTGTCATCTCCTCTCCGGTGTTCACCGAGGCGGAAGATCGTGCACGCAAACGGCGCAATGTCTGGCTTGGCCTGGGGCTCGCAGCCTTTGTGGTCGTTGTCCTGATGGTCACAATGGTCCGGATTAGCCAAGGCGGCGCGGCGATGCCCGATGGGGGCTTTTGACGTGGAGAGTGGTGGCAGCTCCGGGGTCCGGCGAACGGCGATCGCTTTCACGGTTTTACCAATGGTGATGCTCGGCTTGGCGTTCGCCGCCGATCCAATCTACGACACATTCTGCCGTGTTACCGGGTTTGGCGGCACCACGCGGGTTGCAACGGCGGCGCCGACGTCGGTAAGCGATCGCTCTGTGAACGTGCGTTTCGATGCCAATGTCTCGGGCACGCCCCTCTTGTTTCGTCCTTTGCAGACTGACCACGACATTCAGCTTGGCGCCCACGGACTGGCATTCTATGAGGCCACGAATACGTCGACCGAGCCGATCTCTGTGATTGCCAGCTACAACGTAACGCCGCACCGGGCGGGGCCATACTTCAACAAACTGGAGTGCTTCTGCTTCCAGGAGCGCGTGTTCCAGCCTGGGGAGACGAAGAAGCTTCCGGTTGTATTCTTCGTGGATCCGGCGCTTGAGGATCGGACGTTGAACCGGGATGTGAAGACAATCACCCTCTCTTACACCTTCTTCCAGATGGACGACTGGATGGGCGAGGTTCAGGAGACGGCTCAATCTGACGCGTTGGCAGCACCTTCGGACGCGGGTTAAGGCTCAAGTAGTTACTTCGCGGCTAGGTCTGACCTGGCCGAACAAGAAAGCAGGCACAGCATGGCGAGTGAAAGCGTCGAACACGATTTCCACCTGGTGAACCCTTCGCCCTGGCCTCTGCTCGGTTCCTTGTCTGTCGCAGTGTTGGCCGTTGGCGGTGTCACCTACATGAAGGGCCTCTTCGGTTTCCCACAAGGAAGCCCGTGGATCATGTTGCTGGGGCTCGGCATGGTGGCGTGGACCATGATCGGCTGGTGGGGAGAGGTCATCAAGGAGAGCCGTGCGGGCGATCACACGCCTGTGGTCCAGATCGGACTGCGATATGGCATGATCCTGTTCATCGCCTCTGAGGTCATGTTCTTCGTGGCCTGGTTTTGGGGCTTTTTCGAATTTTCCATCTATTCAGCGGCGAGGGTCGGCGACACATGGGATGCTTCAAACCCAATCTATGCTGACGGACTGGCGCGCTTTGCGGGCTGGCCGCCTGTTGGCGTGGAGACCTTCGACCCGTTCCACCTGCCACTGGCTAACACACTGGTGCTCTTGCTGTCGGGAACGACCGTCACCTGGGCGCACCATGCGCTGCAGCACGGTGACCGCCAGGGCTGCCGGAATGGTCTCATAGCGACGGTCGTGCTGGGCGTTTTCTTCACGTATCTGCAAGCGCTCGAGTACAGCCACGCCGCGTTCACCTTCGATGGCACGCTCTACGGTTCTGCATTCTTCATGGCGACTGGGTTCCACGGTGCCCACGTGGTGATCGGAACCATCTTTCTCGCCGTATGCCTGCTACGTCTGATGCGGGGTCATTTTACCGTCGAAAAGCACTTCGGCTTCGAGGCCGCAGCTTGGTACTGGCACTTTGTCGACGTGGTGTGGCTGTTCCTGTTTGCTTTCGTTTACGTGGTTCCGCACTTGGTGCTGGGCTAGCGCTGCCGCAGTGCGCCCGTTAGGACGAGCCCATGGCGTTCCGTCCATATCCTATCATGACAGTGTGCGCACTGGTCGGGCTTGCCATCCTTCTCTGGTTGGGGAACTGGCAGTGGAGCCGCTACTCCGAAAAGATCGGCCGACCGCCGGAAGTCGCGGCTGGGGCGCCTGATGTCTTGCGCCTCGATCTCGAACGGATCGGGACAACGCTTCAGCATGTCTATGGGATCGCTGACGGTGAACCCCTTTGGCGCCGGGTGGTGGTTGCCCAGAGGACAGACACGCAGGAACCTCTGTTGTTGGTTGTTGATGCAATCGGCGGTCCCAATCCTGTGGAGGCACCACTCACGGAAGTGGCCTTTTCCGGCGGCTACGATGTTCGTGTCTTTCCGCGCGCGGCGTCGCCAGCGGCCAGAAACGCGCCCGATCAGGGCCTATGGTACACGTGGGATCACAACGCCCTGGCAAGGGCCCTGGGTGCAGCCGAGACTGTCCAAGTGGCCGAACCTGTCACACTCACCGTTCTGAACGCGTCGAACCCCTCCCAAACGCGCCGCACCGCAAATCCCTACGGCGCACCGAAACCGATCGATCCTCTGCCACCGGAGCGCCATTTCGGGTATGCACTTACATGGTGGGGATTGGGCGCCGCACTCGTCGGTGTCTATCTCGCATTCCATATGGCGAACGGGCGCCTGCGGTTTCGGAGACCGGCATGAGATACATTTCGACCCGTGGCCAGGCTGAGCCGGTCGGCTTTCTCGATGCTTGTCTGTCGGGGCTTGCACCGGATGGCGGTCTCTACGTGCCGGAAACCTATCCGAAGATCGAACCGGCCGGGCGAAACGAGTGCTATGCTTATCTGGCAAGCCGAGTGCTGCGTGCATTCGCTGGGAACGACTTGTCAGACGAAGAGGCCCAACAGCTTTGTAGGCGTGCCTATGGCCGGTTCGCCCACGCCGACGTTGCGCCACTTGTCGCTTATGGTCCCAATCAATGGCTCATGGAATTGCACCATGGTCCAACGCTGGCCTTCAAGGACGTGGCCATGCAATTCATCGGCGAGCTCTATGAACTCGCTCTTCATCGCCAGGATCGATCACTGTCGATCGTCTGTGCGACGAGCGGTGATACGGGCGGAGCGGCAGCGGCGGCATTTGCGGGCAAGTCGCGGGTCAGCCTCACGATCCTTCATCCCCATGAGCGGATCTCACCGGTCCAGCGTCTTTTCATGACCACCACCGGTGCTGAGAATGTCCACAACCTGGCGCTCGAGAGTGACTTCGATACCTGCCAGGATTTCGTGAAGGCCATGTTTTCCGATGCGGCGTTCGCTGGTGATGTGCGTCTCTCTGGTGTGAACTCTATCAATTGGGCGAGGATCGCTGCCCAGTCTGTCTATTATGCTGCGGCTCAGCGGCAACTTGGCGACCACGATCCAATTCGGTTCGTTGTACCCACGGGCAACATGGGCGATGCGCTGGCCGGCTATGTCGCGGCGCGCTGCGGGTTACTGAGTGGGTTGGACATTGTGTGTGCGGTCAATGACAATCGCGCGCTCGCCGACGTGTTCGAGACCGGCGTGATGGCACGGACTGAAACGGTCCCGACCCCGAGCCCGGCGATGGATATAACCGTGCCGAGCAACCTTGAACGGCTCCTGTTCGAGGTGGCGGGCCGCGATGGCGGGGTGCTGTCGGACGTTTATGCCCGCTTTGCGCAGGCCGGTAAAACAGTGCTGCCGCAGACGCTGAAAGGGCCGCTCGGCTGTACGGGGCTTTCGGTAAAGGCTGTTAGTGCTGACGCGACCCGTTGCGAGATAGAACGGTTGAGAGCAGAGACGGGATGGCTGGTTTGTCCGCACACGGCTGTGGGTACCGCCGCTGCTAAAGGTTTGCCGGCGACGGATGCTACGACGGTCGTTCTGGCGACGGCCCACGCTGCGAAGTTCCCAGATACAGTCGAGGCTGTCACTGGAGAACGGCCCGGCTTGCCCGGACGGTGTGAAACGCTGTTGGCCAGGGGCGAAGCCTTCGAGACCATGGCGGCTGATCTTCCGGCCGTAAAAGCTGCGATCGCCGCCAAGGTCCCTGCGGGAGATCGGTAGGCGATGGAGCGGCTTCGTCGGGATTCGCAGATCCGGACGGACCGTTGCATCATTCGGCCTCCGCGCCATGGCGACTATACTGCCTGGGCCACTCTCAGATCGGAAAGCCGTGCGTTTCTCGAGCCGTGGGAGCCGCGCTGGCCTGGTGATGCGTTGACGCCTTCCGATTGGAAGCGCCGCATGCGGGCCTGGCGCTCAGGCTGGGCAGCAGACAAGGCCTACGTGTTCTTGATATTCGAGCGGTCGAGCGCGCGGCTTGTCGGCGGTGCGTCTCTAAGCCATGTGCGGCGTGGGCCAGCCATGATGGCATCGCTGGGGTATTGGCTTGGCAAATGGGCGGAGGGCCACGGGTTCATGGCTGAGGCGGTGGAGGCGGTCTGCGGTTGGGCGGCAGATATTCTCGAATTGGAGCGGATTGAAGCGGCGACGGTGCCAGAGAATGTTCGCTCCCAGAAGGTACTCGATCGCTGCGGCTTTGAACGTGAGGGGTATGCGCGCGCATATCTGGAGATCGCTGGAAAAAGGCGCGACCATGTCCTGTTCGCCCGAACGATCGGTGATGGAGGAGACACAGTCCCCACGAAAGGAGCTGTACGTTGATGTATCCGTCCGTCGTTGCCCATTTCCAACCAATCGTATCCTTGAAAACTGGAAAGGCCGTGGGCTTCGAAGCTCTCGCGCGGGTAACAGGGGAAGGAAACGGACGGTCTGAGCCCGGCGCTCAGTGGTCTGACGATGGAACCCTCGTTCAAACGATGGTCGAACAGGCCGCGGCCGCCTTGGAAAATTGGCGAGACGCTCCGGGTGGCGCGGCGATGTTCGTTCAGGTCAACGTGACAGGAAAGGATGTGCTGCGCGGGGACTTGGCGAACCTCATCAGCGCGGTGCGGAGCCGCCACAAATTACCGGCCGGGGCCATCATCCTGGAGATGACTGAACACCTCCCGATCACCGATATGGACCAGACTGTCCAAGCTCTGGCGGCGGTCAAAGCGGCGGGTGTTGGACTTGTGCTCGATGATTTCGGTTCGGGCTACTCATCGCTGGCCTGGCTCCATGATCTGCCGCTGGACGGGCTGAAGATTGACGGCGGGTTGACCCGGAAACTTGGATCGGAACGGGGGAATGTGATCCTTGCTGCAACGGTTCAGCTCGGACACGCGCTCGGTCTCAGGGTGACGGCGGAGGGCGTCGAAGATCGCGACCACGGCCGGCAGTTGCGGGCGATCGGTGTCGATCAGGTGCAGGGCTTTGCTTACGGGCGCCCGATGGCGGCTGATGATCTGCTCACCTGCTTGCAAACCGGACAACTCTTGTCCGATTGCGTATTGACTGACGGGGTAAACGAGTGACCGCGTTCGATGCCGTTTCAAATAGCGGTGTCGTGAAAGCCGGCTGAGCATGCTGGAAAAGTTGCCTGGAAGTCTGCGCGCACACGCACCGGCAAGCGGCCTCGGTATTATTGTCCTTTTACTGATGTTTGTTGGATTGTCGCTCTGGTTCGGTGTAGCGGCCCCTGTCTGGGTGATTGCTGCAACAGGGGTGCTGGTGGCGTGGGCCATATGGATCGACATTGAAACGTGCCGGTTGCCCGATACCTTGACGCTCCCCCTATTTATTGTGGCCATGGCGAACGGAGCGCTCGGCGGCGAGGCAGCCGTCATATCTGCTGTATTCGGCGCGGTGTTGGGATACTGCGTGATGCGGCTCGCGGGCCTTTACATGGACTGGCGGCTCCGCCTCAGATTCATGATGCTGGGCGACGCCAAGTTTATGGCTGGGCTTGGTGGGCTCATCGGCTGGGAGGGACTGCCGGCGCTCCTGTTGGTCGGATCACTCTCCGGACTGGTGGAGGGGGTCGTTCGGAAAATCGTGGGGCGCGTGCGGACGGACGCCGGCGTTGTGGCATTCGGGCCGCACCTTGCCTTGGGTTTCGTCACAGTTTGGCTTGTTGGCACGGACTGGCTTTTATCGATTTCTGCGCGGGTTTTCGGTGCCGTTGGCTGAAGTGACTTGGGAATTCTGGATTTCTTATCCAGTCGTTCCGATGGGTTATTCAGTGTAAAGAACATATTGGTGATGGCGGCAGTTTTGCCGGCCGCTTTCATGACGCTGCTGTTATATTAGCGTCATACGATTGTGCCATAGCGCCCGCGAGTTCAGGGCGCGGGTAAGGGAGATTCGCCGAGCCAGGAATTCTTCGTATCGCTTCACACCTCACGAGGGACTCTCGCATGAAATCCGGATCGACGTTTCGTCATTTGATGTTGATGGGCGCAGCAAGCCTTGTGCTGGTTGCTTGTTCGGACACGGACATAAGTTCGCCGGGCGCGGATACGCCGCCCCAAGCGCCGGCACCTTCACCGCCACCTCCGCCGCCTCCGCCCCCGCCTCCAACTGGCTCTGACTTTGACCTCGTACCGGACGATACTGTCGCCGATATCAGTCCAAACCTGACATTGGTTGAAGTCTCGGTAGCGGGCTCAACAGTTGAGCTTGTCGAGATTTCTGGAACGATCACTGACGATCTGACCCTGGATGCGGACACGGCCTACACGCTTGGCGAGACAGTGTTCGTCGGGGCAGACACCGGTTCGGCAAACGGCGATCCGGCCACTCTTACGATTCCGGCTGGCACTATTTTCTACAATGAAGGCGACGAAGCGGGTCTCGTTGTATCGCGTGGATCGCAGATCCAGGCTGTCGGAACAGCCGACGCGCCGATCATCTTCACTTCGCTCGCCGAGTTTGGCCGCCAGCAAGGGCTGACAACTGCAACGGGCGAAGAGCGCGGCGAATGGGGCGGGATTATCCTCAACGGTTTCGCGCCGATCAACGATTGCGATGATGATACAGCGGTTGGCGGAACAGCAGGCTGTGAGAAATCCGGCGAGGCAAACTCAGGCCTCTTTGGCGGTGGTGATAGCGCCGACAATAGCGGAACCATCCAGTATGTACGGATCGAGTTTGGCGGCATCGTTTTCAACGGGGATAACGAAGCAAACGGACTGGCGCTGCAAGGTGTCGGCAGTGGCACCGATATCGATTTCGTGCAGGTGCACAACAACCTGGATGACGCGTTCGAGTTCTTCGGCGGGACGGTGTCCGCGAATTACCTGGTAGCAACCGGCGCAGCGGATGACTCTATTGATTGGACGGATGGATGGACCGGATCGGTGCAATTTGCGGCCGTCGACCTGACAACAATCCCGAGCCGCGATGACGCCTACGGCATCGAGGGTGACAATCAGCGGCCAAACAATCTGACACCGCGATCAGCGCCGGTGATCTCCAACTTCACCTTCTTCGGCGGGAACCATGGTGACGCCACGAATGCACCGATTGCCGGTCTTCGCCTTCGCCGCGGAACGGCCGGGACCTACGCAAACGGCATTGTGTCTGGCTTCAATTTTGGTCTTGATGTCGACGATGAGGCGACGTTCCTGGGCTTTGAGCGCTCCGGTGATGGTCGTCTCGAGATCGCGTCACATCTGTTCAACAACGTTGAAGAGATCCGCGATGATGGGGACGAGGGTTTTACAGTCGCCGACATCGCCGCAAGTCTCGTCAGTGTACAGACAGGATCGGCGCTTGCGACGGGCACGTTTGTGCCGGGGCCAGCGAACACACCTGCCGTGCCGGTCACCGTTTTGACCGATCCGCGCCTGGTTGAGACGCCAAGCTTCATCGGTGCTTTTGCGCCGTCTGATACGGTGGAGGACAATTGGGCCGCTGGTTGGATCAGGGAAAACACGCTTTTCCCAGCAGATCAGACCGCTGCATCTTGTCCGACGTCTGACAATATAGCGCAAACGGGCACGATTGGGGATCGTATTGTATGCGCCATTTCTGGCGTCGTTACTCAGGATGTCACGCTCGGTAACGGCGATGACATTGTCTATCGGCTCGACGGAACGGTCTTTGTTGGCACCGATGGCGGCAGTTCGGAAACCAATGCGCCCGGATCAATCCAGACCACACTGACGATCGAGCCAGGCGTTACGGTCTTCGGAGATGGTGACGATGATGGCCTCGTCGTAACGCGTGGGTCACAAATCGACGCTGATGGCACAGCCGAGGCCCCAATCGTCTTCACAGCAGGATCGGTGTTGCGAGGGGAAGCTGCAGACTTGGCCAACCTCCGCGGGCAGTGGGGCGGTTTGATCCTCAACGGCAAGGCGCCGATCAACGATTGCGATGACTCCACTGGGGTTGGCGGAACAGCAACTTGCGAAAAGGATGGCGAGGCAAGTTCAGGTCTCTTCGGCGGCGATGTGCCCGGCGACAGTTCAGGCGTCCTCCGTTACGTCCAGGTGAACTATGGCGGCATCGTCTTCAATGGCGACAATGAAGCCAATGGGATCGCATTCCAGGGTGTTGGCTCTGGTACCGATGTCGAGTTCGTTCAGGTGCACAACAACCTCGATGATGGACTTGAGTTCTTCGGCGGTACTGTCAGTGCACGGAATGTCGTGATCACCGGGCAGGCCGACGACGCAATCGACTGGACCGACGGTTGGACGGGGCGTGTGCAGTTCGCCATCATTGAGGGGTCTGCGCCTGGTCGAGACGACGCCTATGGCCTTGAAGGTGATAATCAACGTCCGAACGATCTCACGCCACGTTCTTCGCCAACGTTGTCGAACTTGACGATATTGGGTGTAACGGGATCGGGAACAACGGACGGTTGGGTTGCCGGTGGACGCCTGCGCCGGGGCACGGCTGGCCAGTACTATAACGGCATCTTCATTGGAGCGCCGTTCGGTCTGGACATCGATGACCAGGCGACGTTCGATGGCTTCGCCGCTACCGGTGATGATCAACTCGTCATCGCGTCACACTTCTTCGATAGTGGAGATCCGATCCGCGACGATGGCGATGAGGGCTTCAGTGTAGATGATATTCTCGCCAACGTTACCGATTTCACCGATGGGACAAACACCATGAGCGGTTTCTCGTTCTTCGGGAATGATGTCGGCGTTGTTCCGGGTATGGCTGAAGCCGCAGTGACGGCCACTGACATTGCGTCGATCGATCCGTTCTTCGAGGATGCCCCCTATCTCGGGGCTGTCGAGAATGCCGACGACACGTGGTATCTCGGTTGGACGATCGACTCGTCCGGATCGCGCACCACGGTCAACTAGGCCGAGATCCACAAGCGGGGCTGCTCTCACCAGGGCAGCCCCCTCCACACAGTTTCATTCTTTCGCGGGTTTCCCGCATAGCAGTTATCGAGGACGCTCATGTCAGGTCGGTATCGTTTTGGTGTCGTGGCGCTTCTTGCTTCCACGGCATTGTCGTCGCAGGTTGCAGAAGCACAGGCCCAAGAGGGTCAGCCCGCTCAGGAGCAGGGGCGACGGCGATCTTGTCCAACAGACCGTTATCGTGCGGGGTGAATTCATCCCTGACGAGAAGCGGAGTACCTCGGAAGTGTCTAGCGTTTTGGATGCGGAAGATTTTGCGATCCAAGGCGATAGCGACATCGCAGCGGCGCTTAGGCGTGTGACAGGCGTGTCGATCGCGGACGACAAATTCGTCATCGTCCGTGGGCTGAATGAACGCTATTCCAGTTCGACACTGAATGGATCGCCGCTGCCCAGTCCAGAGCCTTTGCGCCGGGTTGCGCCGCTCGACCTTTTCCCAACATCGGTCCTGTCCTCGACCCTGGTTCAGAAAACTTATTCGCCGGAACAATCGGCAGAGTTCGGCGGCGGAACGATCGACATCCGAACCAAGGCTGTTCCAGAAGAGGCGTTCTTTGAAACCGGCGTATCCGCCGCAGCGAACAGCGAGGCCAACTTTCAGGATGGCTTGCAGTATGACGGAGGGGACACGGATTTCCTCGGTTTTGATGATGGCACGCGCGATCTCCCGAGTGAGTTGGGAGGAGTGTTCGATGATGGCAGTTTCGACAGTCTGAACGATACGGACAATAGAGCGTTTGCGCTTTCGCTCCTGTCGGACCCGCAATTGCTAGTTTTGCAGAGCGGGCCAATTGGGCCCGATTTTGGCGTCGAAGCGTCGGCTGGTACCCGTTATGACGTGAATGCCGACCTATCGATTGGACTTCTCGCGTCGGGTGCTTACGACAATAGCTGGTCAACCCGGCAGGCCCGTCGCGGCTTTGCATTTCTTGGCACAGGTGAAACCCCATCCCTTGACCCGAACAATCGGGATTTTACCGCCAACTCGACGACGCAGAACATCAATCTGAATGCGCTTGGTGCGATTGGTTTTGATGTCTTCACCGATCACCAGATCCAATTCACTGGCTTCATTACTCGAGGCTCGGAGAAGGAGGCCCGGATCGAGGAGGGCAACCTCGACGCGGAGTTGGAGCGCTCGCAGATCCAGCGCCGCGACGTGACGGAATGGATCGAGCGAGAACTCTGGACGACCCAGGCCCGCGGGGAGCACGCGTTCCCATCGTTGCTGGACCTGTCGGTTGACTGGCGCGCCTCCTACTCGGAAGCAACGCGGGAGTCTCCCTTCCAGACGTCGGTTGGTTTTGATCTCGCATCAGGTGTGCCGACGCTTTCGGGCGAGACGGAGCTGACGAATATCGAGTTCAACGAGATTGCTGACGATTCGACAGACTTCGGCGTTGATCTCCTGCTGCCCTTGCTCCTTGGTGATCTCGAAGTGGATCTCAAGGCCGGCTATGCCTATGTCGAAAAGGACCGGCAGGCCCAGAACAACCAGTTGGTCATTGCTGGAAGCCAGATTCCGACGAATTTGCTGAACACCAGGCCAGACGTGGCCTTCGCGGCTCTGTTCGATCCGGTTAGCGGAACAGGGACGCTTGTGGAGCAGGGATCGGGGAACTTCCCGGGCTTCTACGTGGCGACGTTGGAAGTTGATGCGTTCTACGCGGGCATTGATGCGCAGCTTACGCCCTATCTTCGGACCGCCATCGGGGCGCGTTATGAGGATGCAATCCAGGTGGTACAGACACGGACATTCCCGAATGGCACGTTCGAGGATGGCGACCGGGTCAACGGCCCACCGATCGAGGAGGATGAGTTCTATCCTGCAGCGACGATCACCTGGAACTTCGCTGATAATATCCAGCTGCGTTTCGGGTATTCCGAGACAATCACGCGTCCGCAGTTCCGGGAATTCGCGCCGTCACGTTTCGTGAATTCGGACACCGACCAAGCGTTCTTCGGCAACCCATTCCTCGTGAACAGCGAGCTCACGAATTTCGACGCCCGGCTCGAATACTATTTTCAACGCGACCAATTCATTACAGCGGGCCTCTTTTACAAGGATATCGAAAATCCGATCGAAGAAATCAGTTCCGGTGATGAAAGCGGCACAGTCACTTTCATCAACGTGCCGACTGCTGAACTCCAGGGGATCGAACTGGAATACCAACAGGTGCTTCCGCTCCAGGATTGGGGGGTGAATTTCGAGTGGCTGTCTTCGAAGGACATCACGCTGAAAACGAACTACACGTTCACCGATTCTGAAATCGGTGCCGACGGTGATGTGCTCCTGTTCATCCGCTCAAGTACCAACGACACGCTCTTGTCCCGATCAGTGTCTGCAGCCGGTTTCATAGAGGACGGCCGCCAGCTTCAAGGGCAATCGGAGCATCTCGTCAATTTCCAGATTGGCTATGAGGATTTCGAGGCCCGCTCCGAGGCAAACATCCTGGTGAACTTCGCGAGCGAGCGGATCCGGACCGGCGAGGCATTGAACAATCCCGATGCCCCAGCCGTTTTGGAAGAGCCGCCGATATCGGTTGATTTCGTCTACAACAGGGACTTCACCGTGTTTGGTGGCGACTATGCGTTCGGCTTCAAGGTACAGAACCTCTTTGGAGATGAGTATCGCGCGTTCCAGCAAGCGGGAGCAGATACATTGGATGTCGACACATACGATATCGGGACGACGGCGTCGGTGTCTCTGTCACGGCGCTTCTAGGCACGCACCGGTAAACTTGGCAGCCAGGGATTGCCCATCCTCTCAACATTTTGACGGCCGGAATCCGTATTCCACTTGTCCTGTAACTTGCAGGGCACGTTTCGAAGCCGCTATTGCCAAGGGACTGTGACAGTGAGCGAAAATATCAGCGTAGGCCAATCATGGTGTTGAGCGGCATCCTCGCGGGATGGGCTGCAGACGGTTGGGTCTGGGCAGGCCGCATACTCGCAGTTGCAGCGGTGACCGTGATCGCCATAACGGCTGCAAGCCTGTTTTGGGTGATCACGATTGGCCCAGACGCCTACATTCGCGTGGCGACGCCCCGTGCCAGTGCCGGCGCTGCCGGAGTCGCTAATGTCGATTATTCAATCCTGTCTCGGGTGACCCCATTTCGCACGGTGACCTCGAGCGACACCGCCTCGGGAACCCGCCGTCCTGCCAATGACATCATCGTCGAAGACGTTGCTGAAACGACGTTGGACCTGAAACTCCACGGGCTTATCTCGGAATCAGAGGAAGGTGGACATGCCTTCATATCGACCGATGGCGGGGTGCAGACGGCGTATGCGGTTGGGGATGAGATCGATGGTGCTCCTGGCGTGACGTTGGAGCGGCTCAGGGTCGACTCTGTGTTGCTTCGACGGAATGGAGTGCTTGAGAGCCTGACCTATGAAACAGACGGCGCCGCGATCACGACCCTCAGCGCTGTAGACAGTCTCGATCCTCAAGCGATCGAAGAGGAAGCGGAAACAAGACCACCGCAAGCCATCACAGCGCTTGGCTCCAACGGCAAACCCATCGATAGTTCACGTATCGACAAGATAGCGAGTGCTACGGAAGATCGGGCGCCAGTGGGGGCAGAAACCAAACAGACACCAGTGCGTCCAACACCGGAAGGGCCGGTGATCGTTCGCCGGATGACACGGAACGAGTTGGAGACGATGGCCGTTTCCATTCGGCTCGAGGAAAATCAGGATACAGGCGATGGTGGGCTTTACGTTTTCCCAACCGGTAACATCGACACCTTTAGTAAGTCGGGACTACAGGCCGGGGACATAATTACGGAGGTTGCTGGATTGAAACTGGACAATCGCTCCGATTTCGAACGCTTGCTGGCAGAAGTAGAGGCGCAACGCCAAATCAATCTGGTGATCGTCCGAGCGCAGGTTACGCGAACCCTTCGCGTGACCATTATAGAGTAGGCGCTTCGCTGGGCGCGACGGAGTGAAAGCCATGTCATCCCCAATCAAGGCCTCTGTATCCAAGGGCGTCGCTGCGGTGATCATGGGAGGTTTCCTCGGAACCTCCCTGGCAGTCGCGGATACCGTGAGTTCGTCGGGCGCGGCGAGCCGAACGGCAAATTGGGACAGCCAGCACGTGATCAATCTCCAGGATGTGGAGATGTCCGTGCTGATCGATGATGTCTCCCGCATCACCGGCTATACATTCATCGTGCACCCCACCGTGAGGGGCCAGGTCTCGGTTTCCTCCCAAACCCCGCTCAGCACGGCCGAAGTCTTCCAGGTGTTCCTGTCCACCCTGCGCGTGCACGGTTTTACGGCGATCCCTGGCCAGAATGGGATATACAAGATCGTGCCGGAACAGGCTGCCACAGCAGAGGCCGCCCTCGCGAGCCAGGCGGTCGCTGGCGACCAGGTGGAAACGGCTGTTTTCAAACTCAGGAGCATTGATGCCGTTGAAGCGGCGAAAATGATCAAGCCGGTGACAAATCCACAGGGGCAAGTCTCGACCAGTGCGGCATCGAATTCCGTTATTGTCGTCGACTATGCCTCCAATATCGGCCGGGTTCGTGCGCTTGTGGATCAGATCGATGAGGACCGGTCGGAGATCGTGAACGTCCCGCTGCAGAACATGTCGGCTGCAGAAATGGCGAAAACGCTGAACGGGCTGACCTCCGGTACCAGCGCGGCGTTCAACTATGATGTCGGCGCTATCGCCGTCGACAGCTCAAACAGCGTGATCCTACGCGGCGACCGGGATGATGTGGCCCGGATGGTCGAAGTGGCCCGGCAACTCGACCAGGAGAGCCGGATTGCGGATGAAACAATCAAGGTCGTCTCCCTGAAATACGCAACAGCGCTCGATCTCGATCCGATCCTCAAGGGGATTGGCGCGCGCATGGCTGAAGCGGCAAGCCGAGGCGGAGCAGCCATCGCTGCGCCCACAGTGGTTGCGCACGAGCCCACCAATTCACTCGTGATCAATGCAGAGCCCCAGATCCTGCGCCAGATGGAGCGTGTGGTCGACGAATTGGATGTACGCCGGGCCCAGGTGCTCGTGGAAGCGATCGTCGTTGAACTGTCTGATCAGGCAACCCGCGAGCTCGGGCTGCAATTCGTCGTTGGCGGCGGTGAGAATACGACGGTGCCGTTCGCCACGACCAATTTCACGCGGAATGCGCCGACGATCCTGTCTCTCGCTGGCGCCTTCGTGCCGACAGATTTTGTCGGCGATACGGGCTCCACAAATTTGGCGTCGGCTGCGATCAATTCCTTGCTTAACACGAACGGTGCCCTGATCGGCGCAGCCGGACAGAATGATGACGGGCTGATCTTCGGGGCCATCGTCAATGCCGTTGAAGGCGACGTGGACAGCAACATCCTTTCGACCCCATCGGTGATGGCTCTCGACAATGAGAGTGCCTTTGTCACCTCTGGTCAGGAAATCCCGATCGTCACCGGCGAGGCACTCGGGGCCAACAACCAGAACCCGTTTCGGACGGTTGAGCGGGAGGATGTGGGGGTGACCCTGGAAATCCAGCCCCAGATCAGCGATGGTGATACGATCCGCCTGAACCTTCGACAGGAGGTCTCGTCCATTGCACCGATTTCCGGGGCTTCGGACATCATTACGAACAAACGCGAGCTATCTACGACGGTCCTCGCCGATGATGGGGAGATCATCGTGCTGGGCGGGCTCATTCAGGTCGATCAGCAGGACTCGGTCTCCAAGGTTCCGATCTTGGGCGACATTCCAGGCCTAGGCCGTCTCTTCCGAAGCGAGGCGACATCTCGCAACCGAACCAATCTCATGGTCTTCCTGCGGCCAACCATCATCCGTGATACCGAAGGCGTTCGCGAAGCAACGGCAATCAAGTATGATTATACGCGAAATGCCCAGATCGAGGCGAACCCGAATTCCGCGTCCAGCCTGGACGAGGTGGTTCGTACCATTATCGAGGGGCGCGAATAGCGAGCGGCGAGACCGGGCATGGCGATCGGTGACCAGGCCCAGGCAGTGGAGACGGAATCCAGCGTGTCAGGGACAGAGCCCATCCGGTTGGCCTATGCCTTTGCAAAGGAAAAGGGGGTCGTCCTGCTCTCCGAAACCGATGGGTGCCGTCTTGGCGTTAGGAACGGTGCCGACCCGCTTGCCGTGATCGAAGCCCGGCGCGTTGCGGGAAAGCCGATCACCGTCGAGGCGTTGGATGCGGCGGCCTTCGACCGGAAACTCAACGAAATCTACGCGACAGAAGGCATTGATGCCTCCGATCTTGATGACGCGCTGGCCGGCGAGGGAGACCTCGACAGCCTGGCGGCCGGTCTGACCGAGACCGCAGATCTGCTCGACACGTCCGACGACGCGCCCATAGTGCGCCTGATCAATGCCCTGATCGCTGAGGCGGTCCGCACCCGGGCCTCGGATATCCATGTGGAGCCCTTCGAGGACCGATTGTCGGTCCGGCTTCGGGTCGATGGGGTCATGCGCGAGGTGCTGACACCGCCTCGGCGAGTTGCGCCGCTTCTTGTCTCGCGCATCAAGGTCATGGCGCGTCTGGATATTGCCGAGAAACGGGTCCCCCAGGATGGCAGGGTGTCCCTGTCTCTCGGCGGGCGGTCCATCGACGTGCGGATTTCGACGTTGCCGTCCCGCTATGGCGAACGGGTCGTGATGCGGCTCCTCGACAAGGAGCAGGCGCGCCTGGATCTTGAAGACCTTGGCATGCCGGCGGTGACGCTCGAGCGTTTCCGGGAGCTTCTGAAGACCCCGAACGGGATCATCCTCGTCACAGGGCCGACCGGTTCGGGCAAGACAACAACCCTCTACGCGGCGCTGACGCTCCTCAACGACCAGTCGCGCAACATCCTGACCGTGGAGGACCCGATCGAGTATGGGCTCGATGGGGTCGGGCAGACCCAGGTCAACACCAAGGTTGGGATGACCTTCGCAGCCGGTTTGCGCGCGATCCTGCGCCAGGATCCAGACATTGTCATGGTGGGCGAGATCCGCGACGGCGAGACGGTGCAGATCGCGGTCCAGGCCTCGCTGACCGGCCACCTCGTCCTCTCCACCGTCCACACCAACTCAGCGGCCGCTGCTGTGACCCGTCTCCGTGATATGGGCGTCGAGCCCTTCCTGCTGGCGTCCACGCTGACGGCCGTTCTGGCCCAGCGGCTCGTGCGGCGGCTGTGTCCAGAGTGCAAGATCCCATATACGCCTGATGCCCGTGAGATAGCCCTGATGGATGTGCCCCATGACAAGGATCTCATTTTCTACAAACCGGGCGGCTGTGAAGCCTGTGGCGATCTCGGCTATTCGGGGCGGCTCGGCATCTACGAGCTGATCACCATTGACGGTCGCATCCGGGAAATGATCCACGAAGACGCCCGGGAACAGGCCATCGAACAGATTGCCTTTGCCGAGGCTGACACACTTCGCCGGTCAGGCGCGCGGCATGTCCTGGCAGGGCTAACCGCATCCGAGGAGGTCCTTCGCGTTGTCCGGGCGGGAGGTGAGACCGATGGCAGCCTTTGAGTACCAGGCCCTGGACACAGCTGGCCGCACCAAGCGCGGCGTTGTCTCTGCCGACAGTCCGAAAGCGGCCCGCCGGGAGTTGCGGCGCCAGTCGCTGACCCCACTCAAACTTGCGCCCACTCGGGAAACCGAAAGCAGTCCAAATACAAAGCGCCGAAAATTACCCTCTGGCGAGGTCGTGCTGGTCACACGACAGATCGCGATGCTCATCAGCTCTGGCACGCCCGTGGAAGAGGCGATTGCGGCGGTGGGTGCTGCCACAAAGGACCCGAGGACACGAAGCGTGCTGGCTTCCATCCGGTCGAATGTCGTCGAGGGGCGCTCGCTTTCTGATGCTTTGCGATCGGAGCACCGGTCATTCAATTCGCTTTACAGGGCCATAGTATCTGCGGGCGAAGAGGCTGGTGCGCTCGGAACTGTCATGGACCGGTTGTCTGACTATCTGGAGCGGAGCCAGGCCATGCGCCGAAAAGTGCTCGCGGCCATGATCTATCCCCTCATCCTGGCACTGGTGGCACTTGCCGTGGTCATCGCCCTGATGGTGCTCGTTGTACCCCGTGTGGTGGAACAGTTTGACACGCTCGATGCCGACCTGCCCGCTTTGACCGATGGGTTGATCCTGGTGTCCGCATTCCTGCGCAGCTACGGCGCCGTGTTGCTTGGTGGGCTGGCCGTAGCAGTCCTTTCCTTCAACCGCGCACTGACCAATCCCCGGTTCAAGCGCGCCGTCGACGGCTGGGTACTGTCACTACCGATTATCGGTCCGGTTGCGCGCAGTGTTGCCGCGTCCCGGTTCTCGCGGACGTTCGCCACATTGGCTCTCTCAGGCGCACCCGTGCTCGACTGCCTTGCTGCGGCGAGGGAGACCACACCAAACCTCGTCCTGCGTGACGCCGTCGATGAAACCATGGTTGCCGTCCGCGAGGGCGGTGCGCTCAGTAAGGCCATGGCGCGCACCGGTCAATTTCCGCCGCTCATGGTGCATATGGCGGTCAGCGGGGAAGCGAGCGGTGACCTCGGCGGCATGTTCGCAAAGGGCGCAGAATACCTTGAGAGCGATTTCGAAACCGCGTCGAGCGTCGCGCTCGGACTGCTCGAACCTTTGATCACCGTGGTCATGGGCGGCATGGTTCTTGTGATCATCCTCGCCATCATGCTGCCCATCCTGCAGCTCAATTCATCAGCCCTGTTCTGAGGGGACACACATTCCGGAGATGATGGACATGACAGAAGACACGCCCGTGCCCGAACACGAATACACGCCCGAGCATGCTTCAAAGGATGCCGGTTTTACACTGACCGAAGTCATGGTGACCGTCTTCATCATTGGACTTCTTGCGACGGTGGTCCTTGTAAACGTGCTCGGCAATGTCGATGAAAGTCGGGTTCAAAAGGCGAAGACGGACGTCGCGCTGATCGAAAGTAGTCTCGAACGTTATCGCCTAGCTCTGTTCGATTACCCGAGCGTGGAGCAAGGTCTCGAAGCTCTCGTGACTGAACCGGCTGGCCTGACCGATCCTGGTCGTTACCCGGCTGAAGGGTTCATCAAGCGCCTGCCAGATGATCCCTGGGGAAATCCCTATCAATATGAATATCCCGGGCAGGACGGCAGGAGCTTCGATATCTACTCCCTTGGTGCCGATGGCCAGCCAGGTGGTGAAGACCTCGATGCCGATATCGGTAATTGGAACTAGGGAAATAACGTGCCCAGCGACCCTCGCGCCTCGTCGTGCTCCGCTCAGTCAGAGGCGGGCTTCACCCTCGTAGAGATCCTGGTCGTCGTGTTCATTGTTGCGCTCATGTCTGCGGTCGTCGTCGTGAACCTGCCAGCGCCGAAGCCCGCAGGCCTGGTTCGTGCTGACGAAATCGCGCGCGACCTCAGGAGGGCATCCCAGGAGGCGATCATCAGCGGCGAACCGATTGCGCTGTCGATCTTGGACGGACGCTATCGTTTCGAGCGTTACAGGGCAGGCTTCTGGTCTCCCGCAGGCGCGGTGTCGGCCGGACGCGAGGCGTCCACTGGCCGCGTCTCCGTTGAGATTATTCGGGATGACGCTGGAAACCGGCGCCGAAACGCGCCGCAAGACCGGACAGGCGATACGACTGCCGAGTTTGAACGCCAGCTTGTCTTCAGCCCCGTGGGCGATGCCACACCAGCAAGGGTCATCATATCGGGCAGTGGCGACGAGTGGGTCATCCGCGTGACAGCCTCTGGTGATGTGCAACGCGAAGGCGTTGACCAAGGTTCTGTGCGCCGCCGATGACAGAGCGAGACACGTTCGCCCACGCATCCGGTTTCACGCTCGTGGAAGTCCTCGCAGCGCTCGCGATTTTTTCCATTGCAGCCCTCGCCCTTGTCCGCGTGTCGGCCGAGAACACACGCACCGCCCAAATGGTGGAAACCCGCGCCCTCGCCTCCATCGTTGCGGATAACCAGATCGCTGATGTGATGACGCGAACCGAACCGCTGGAACTGGGCGTTCGCACGGATGGATTAGAGCTCGCAGGCCGCCTCTGGCAGGTTCGTGAAACAATTCGGCGTTCTCCTAATCCCTTGATCCACGAACTGGTGGTCGAGGTCGCCATCGTCGACACCGATCAGGAACTGCGCACCATCCTCAACATGGCCGCCTTTCTTCCAGCCGCAGGGGTGTCGTGATAGTGATGGAACATGAGACAGTGAAGGATGCGGGCTTCACCCTTGTCGAAGTGCTGATCGCAACGTTCATCATGGCCATTCTCACGGCCATGGGTACCATGCTCCTCCGAGACGTGATTTCAGCCCGGGAAACGGTCTCCTCTGTCGTTGAAGAAACCCAATCTCTCACGCTCGCCCGCTCTGTTCTCAAGACGGACCTTGCTCAGGTGATGCGCCGAGAAGTGCGAGGCGATTTTGGTGAGCCAGCCGAACAGGTCTTTTCCGGCGGTGACGTCCTCGCCGGTGGGGAGATCATGGCCTTCGTTCGGAATGGCCGGCACACCGTCGGTCTAGACCCAGAGGGTCCAAGCCTCGAATACGTCTCTTACGCCCTGTCTAATGGACACCTCGTGAGGCGCAGCCGGTCGATCATAGACGCGCTGCCGGGCACCGAAATGGTGGAGCGGATTCTAATCAAGGATGTTTCAGACCTCGAAGCCCGTTTCCTCACCGATAGCGGTTGGGTCGAGGCCTGGGATCCGCGCGGCGCAGGGGCCGGAGACAGAATCCCGTCTGCGGTGGAACTGGTCTTTACCCATCCCCGGTTCGGAAGCATTCGAGCGGTAACGCTCACGGTTGAGGGATATTGAGCGTGCTCAGCAAGCGAGAAATATCCCCTCCCAATGACAGTGGCGCAGCCTTGATCTCATCCATGCTGATCGTGTCGCTCATGGCGATCGTCGCGCTTTCTATCGTGGAATCGGTTCGTTTCGCTTCCCGGCTTTCGATCAATCTTGAGACGCGCGAACAGGCCCAGCTTTATGCCATTGGCGCGGAGACCTTTGCGAAGGAATCGGTCGGGAATTTCTGGGTCCCCGGCCAGGATCGCCAACCTGCGGTCGAGCAGTGGGTCGGCCAACCTTTCTTTTTCCCCATCGATAGCGGCGGCATACAGGGCGAGGCCAAGGACGGTGCCAATTGCTTCAACCTCAATAGTCTCGTTTCCCAAGGCGAGGGCGTTGATCGGGTGACCAATCCTGTGACGCTGGCCGAGTTCACCCGTCTTCTTCGTCATCTCGATATGCTGGATAGTGAGGCCTCGGCCCTCGCCACCGCAACGGCGGACTGGATCGACAGCGACCAGGTTGCGGGGTTTTCCGGCGCGGAGGACCCCTTTTACGGAGCTCTCGATACGCCCTACCGCACCGCAGGCGGAGCGATGGTCGAACCGAGCGAGATCAAGCGCGTTCGGGGCATGAGCCTACCGCTCTATGAGCGCATCCGTCCCCATATCTGCACCCGTCCAACCCTTGAGGTCCAAGCCGTGAACATGAATACGCTGCGCGCTTGGAATGCCCCCTTGCTGGCGGCAATCCTCGATGAGGAAATGGCGGTGAGTGATGCCCTTGAGATCATTGAAGCCCGCCCGGCGGGAGGGTTTTCGGATATCGCCGAGATCGCGGAATCTCCCCAGATCCGAGACCTGGAGCTGGACGATGAAGTATTGGGCCGCTTGGGCATCAAGAGCCGCTATGTCGATCTTACCGTCCAAGTCCGCTACCGGGATGTATTTCTTGACATGATATCAAGCTTGCAAATCGATGAGACGGGCGACATCACCACCCTCTCGCGTCGATATGGATCTGCCGAATGAGTGCGACCGTGGTCATTTTTGCTGGCGATAGCCCGGAGGCCCCACTGACGTGGCGGGTTCTCGGCGCACGCCAGATGGTCGAGCACGCGGGGCAGGGTATGCTGGACGCGCTTTCTGACGAGCGGGCATCGGAGGCCATTCTTGTGCTTCCGGGTTATTCTGTCTCGGCTATTCCAGCTCATCTCCCGGCGCGAAACGAGCGCCAGGCCCTGGCGGCAGCCCCCTTTGCGATCGAAGAAGAGATTGCAGCTGATCCCGAAGACCAGCATTTCGCGCTGATGCCAGTGGGGGCTGCGGCACCTGAGGGACAGCGAACGATTTTGGCTATTGAGCGCGCTCTGCTGTCGCGCTGGATCGATGCTCTCGGCGCACGAGGAATTGCGCTTCGGTCGGTTCTCGCCGATTTCCAGTGTGTGCCTGTATCGGGTGAAACCGTACATGCGGTCGGCCTCCCCGACAGGCTCGTACTTCGGCAGGGCGATTGGGGCGTGGCGATTGATGCCGACATTGCAACGGCCGTTGTTCCGGCCGTGCTGGAAAGCCGGAGCACCGATGAGAGTCCTTTGCTCTTGGCAGGAACGGGCCACGGCCTCGCCATTTTCCAGAGCGCCTATGCCGAAACAGCCGATCCGGAAACCGTACTGGCCGAAGGCGCCGTCCACGCGGGCGCTGGTCTGCTACAGGGCGACTTTGCCGTCCGGCAGCGATCATCGGATGCGGGCGCGTCCCTGCCGGTTCTTAAGTGGCCCGCAGCACTTACCGTGGCCGCCGCGGTGCTGGTTTCAACCGTAAACGTGCTCCAGGGCGCACTGTTGCAATCGCGGGCTGAGACGATCCGGGCCAATACCGAAACGATGTTCCTCAAAGCTTTTCCCGAGACAGACCGTGTCGTGAATATTCGCGCCCAGCTCCGTAGGGTCTCCCAAGGCGGACAGACCGACCAACCCGACTTCCTCGTCCTTTCTGGGTTCCTCTCATCGGGCCTCGACGCGGTTGATGCTGTCAGCGTTGAATCGGTGCGTTTCGATAGCGATACAGGTGAGCTAAGCGCTTCGATCCTGTTTGACAGTTACGATGCGCTCTCGCGTTTTCGAACAGCGATCGAGACTGCCGGTGGACGCGTGGTCGAGGGCGGTTCTCGTCAGGTTGGCGACCGCCGCGCGGGTGATGTGAAGGTGACCCGGCGATGATCGCGGCATGGTGGGCTCGGCTCGAGGTACGCGAACGCCTCCTGGTGATGGTCGCCGGTGTGCTGGCGCTGATCGTCGTGCTTTACCAATTCATGCTGGTGCCAGCGCAAGGCTATGCCGAGACCCAGGACATGCGCTTTCAGACCGCTCTGTCGGAGTATAATGACGTCCGGCGCGTCGCCCAGTCAGCGGTTGGCCACTCTGAACCCGATAGCGCCTCACAGCCGCTGCAAGTGGTCTTGACCAACACCGCAGAGCTCTACGGCCTTTCCATCACTCGTATCGCGCCAGCCGAAGGCAACGGACTGAATCTCTGGTTGGACGACGTCTCCCCACAACTCGTTTACGCCTGGATCGGCGACCTCGAAAACAGCCATCGGATACGGGTTGGGAAGGCTTCGCTCCGCGCCGACCCTGATAGCGACACGGTAAGCGCGAATTTCTACATGTCTCGGGACCTTTGAAGGTGCGTCGTACCATTTGGCTCCCGGCGCTCGGTGCTCTTGTGTTCGTGTTCACGCTCATCTGGCAAGCGCCACTGGCGGCGTTCGCGGACAGGAATGATCTCGCCCAACGCGGGGTCCTTTTCGAGCGTGCGCAGGGAACGATCTGGTCAGGGGACCTGCTCGGCGTTGCGCTCGGCGGACAGCCCATCGGCCGGGTCACGCTCGACCTCAAACCAGCAAGCCTGCTCACCGGGGAGATAGCCTACGACATGGACGTTGCCGGCCCCGCTGGGGAGGGTCGCGGCCAGCTCGCTTTCTCTCCCGGTGGCGGCATAGCCCTGCGAGACCTCGTTGCGGACGTGAACCTGCAAGCCATAGAGCGGCTCGATACGCGCCTTCGCCAAGCTCCGGCAACGGTATCAGTCATCCTACCCGAATTGATCGCTGATCGCCGCATGGCCTGTCGGCGTGCCGATGGGCGGTTACAGTCAGACCTTCTCCAGCGCCTCGGTGGTCAGTTCAGTTGGACCGGTCCGCCTATGGCGGGCATCATCGCCTGTGATGGGGAAGGGGGCTACCAGGTTACCCTTGCGAACACGGGCGGCGAGGATGAGATCGCGCTCGACGCCATAGGGTCACCGCTGACTGCCAGCTATACCGCTGACGTGCGTGTGCGTACCAACAACGAGCAGGTCGCCAATACGCTGCTTCTCATGAAATTTCAGAAAGTGGACGACCAATATGTTTACTCGAGGGTCAATGGCGTGGTCCGGTCAATTGGGGAGGCAGGATAGGGGACCCATGAGGAGCATTATCTTGGCCCTGGTGAGTACAATACCGGCCTTTGCCTGTGTGACGGTCGAGGAAAGCCCTGTGCGCGAGCCGCTTAGGGAGCGCACGCCCGAAGCGGCAGCTCCGGCACCCACGATCGACGATCCAGACGGCTTCGAGCTTTCGGCTCTGGAAGCACGATCGCTGGCCGACGGCGAATGCGGTGTCTTCCTGTTCACGCCAAATCCAAGTCCGCGTTTCGTCTTCTTCAGCAATGACTCCCGCGGCTTCGCGGAAATGACGATTAACGGCGCGCCGGCCACGTTCCAGCGCATTTCCACCGGCGGAACGCCCTTTGCCCAAAGTTTTTCCGAACAGGTCTTCCGCGATGGCGTCCGCGGCATCGAAGTCGCCCTGTCGCTCCAACCCGGCGATCCCATGAGTGGTGGCCACGAGATTGCGGGCGGGGCCATGCGGCTCACGAAGATCGATGGCTGGTCGATGGTGATACCGGTTTCTGGGGCTGCGGCCTGTCAGACACAATCCATAGACCCGATTGGATAACCAGTCTGGTGCAGCCACGCCCCCTCCCGGTTCCGGTTCCCATTCCCGCTGACGTGTTCGAAGCCGAAGACCGGGTCCGCCCCTTCGCCATCGAGACACCGCTGCTCCGGTCCGATGCCTTGGACGCGGCCGCAGGTGCGTCTGTCTGGATCAAGCCCGAATGTCTGCAAGTGACAGGCAGCTTCAAGATCAGGGGCGCGTCCAACCGGCTGAGCAAGCTCAGCGAGACGGAGCGCGCGCGTGGTGTCGTCGCCTATTCCTCGGGCAACCACGCCCAAGGTGTTGCCCGCGCGGCCCGCCAACTGGGCATGCTGGCAACGATCGTGATGCCGTCCGATGCGCCCTTGGTGAAGGTAGAGGGGGTGCGCAGCGACGGCGCAGATATCGTTTTTTACGACCGATGGCACGAGAGCCGCGAAGACATTGCCGCCGACATCTGTGATCAGACGGGTGCGACGCTGGTCCCCAGCTACGATGACGCTGACATTATCGCTGGGCAAGGAACTGCGGGCCTGGAGTTCGCCCGCCAGATGCAGGCGGCTGGCGAGCCCCTACACCACCTCGTCTGTTGTGTCGGTGGCGGAGGCTTGATCAGCGGTATCGCACTCGCTTTCAGTGCGCTTTCGCCCGACACGCGCATTTGGGGCAGCGAGCCTGAACACCATGACGATTGGGCACGGTCACTGGAAAGCGGCGCCATCGTCGCCAACTCAAAAGAAGCGCCGTCTTCCATTTGCGACGCTATTCTCACCCCACAGCCTGGCGATGTGACCTGGGCGGTTGGCGGATCCCGTCTGGCAGGCGGCTTCCGGGTCAGCGACGCTGATGTTGCGTCGGCGATGCGGTTCGCCTTCCGTCACTTGAAGCTCGTCGTAGAACCCGGTGGCGCCGCCGCACTTGCCGCGTTGCTTCACAGAATGCCTGAAAGCTCGCGCGGGCAACGTCTCGGCATTGTCCTTACCGGCGGTAATGTCGACCCGGCGCTGTTCGCGCGGCTCATCGCACCATCCGGCCCCGATCAAGGTCCTGGCTGAGCCGGATTTCCTCGGCTTCTCCCGAGAGGCGATGCCGGTAGACCTGGGTGTTTTCGAGCACTCGTTGGACATAATTGCGGGTTTCCGAGAAGGGGATCATCTCCACCCAGTCAATCGGATCTACTTCGCCGCGCCTGGGGTCGCCATAGTCGCCAATCCAGGCCCGTGGGCGGCGCGCGCCGGCGTTGTAGGCGGCTGCTGTCATGATGTAGCTGCCATTGAACTGCTCAAGCAGTGTGTCGAGATGCGCGCCGCCGAGCGTCATGTTGTATCCAGGATCGTCGGTGAGCCAAGACGTTCGGTAGGGCAATCCCCGGCGCCGCGCCTCCGTTCTCGCCGTCGTCGGCAGGAACTGCATGAGGCCTCGAGCATTCGCATGGGAGATGGCCCGGGGGTTCATCTCGCTTTCCTGGCGTGAAAGCGCCAGCATCAAGGAGCGCTCCACCCTGGGCTCCCGTAGCAGGGGGAATTCGACGAGCGGATAGGCCGCTTCTGGCGCGACAATTCCGCGAGCCAGACCCGATTTCGCGCCCCGAACGCCGACATCGTCGTAGCGGTACTCCTCACCGAGCGCCTTCAGCAAAAGGAAGTCCGCCGGCTGTTCCAGCGTATCGTCGAGGTGGTAAGCGAATTGGCGGAAGAGACCCGTTTCACCCGCTTCTGCAAGCAGGCGCAGGGCTTTCACCAGCGGTTTGGCTTCAAACGCGGCCCGGTCCGCTTCCGTTGGTGCTGCTGCAGCGTCAAACGCAATCGTGCGGTCACCTGATCGTTCAGCCGCCAATTGACCGTAATAGGTGTAGGGGAACAGCGCCGCATCCGCGTAAGCGGCTTGGGCCTCATCCGATTGGCCCAGCGCTTCGAGCGCGCGACCTGACCAGTAATCTGACCGCGATTTCGAAATCGGCGTCGAGACCCTTTCGCCCAAGGTCGAGAAGTGCTGAGCGGCCCGCGCTGCGTCACCCTCCTTGCGGAGTGATAGCCAGCCAGCCAGGAACTCTGCCGTCGCGAAATCTGCCCCGCTGTTGAGCCCATGCGGCGCGGCCAAGGTGTAGGCGGACCGGTAGTCTTTCCCCTTGATGGCTCGGCGGACGGCCAGGTGCCGCTCTCGCCAAAGGCGACTGCGACCGGCGTCCGGAACAGCGTTCGTATCGATATCGAAGAGGAGCGGTGTGGCTGCATCGGTGCGCCCACGCTGTCGGCGCCACCGCGCCCGGTCATAGAGCAGGCCCGGGTGATCCTGCAAATGGCTGGGGACAGCCTGTATCGCGCGATCCACGCCCCGGCGACGCGCGGCGAGGGCAATACGGGCGTTGGCAAGTGCCCCGTAGTCCGATGTTAGGCGCCGCGAAAGACGCTGGGCGGAAGAGCGTTGCCCCGTCCACAGCAGGAAATCCACGCGGGCACGCAGATCGTCCTGCGTGATACGACTGGAATAGTCTTCTAGGATGAGGTCGACCGTCTTAGTCGTTAGCGTTCGTCCCCTGAACGCCTCTGTCATCCTGGCATCACCTGCCGCCCGCTGTCCGGTCTGGATCTCGGCAATGGCGAGCGCAATCTCACCGTCCCCTGAGACTGGGCCGCCATCGGAGAGCCATGCTGCGCGCTCTGCATAGGAAAGCCGGCTGTCGCCGATCGCGCGCTCCGCAAAGCCCCGGATCAAGCTCGTGCGGGGCCAACCCTCGAGCCGCTCCAGCGCCGTGGCGAGTTCTTCAAACGATAGATCATCGCCATGGCGGGTCGCTTTCCGCCACAGGATGAGGTTTTTCACAGTGTCGTCCCCGGCCGCGGCCTGGAACTGGTCGACCCGTCGCCAGTCGCCCCGGTCGGCGGCATCAAGGGCTCCGTGCAGAATAGCGGCATCGGTTGTGGAAACGACCCGGGATGCGTAGGGATTGTCAGGCTTGACGCTTGGCGGTTGCGGCGCGCTTGCCTGGGCGGCGGGTAGAGCCCACATCGCCGCGATGAGCGCGATGGCGGAGAGACGCTTGTACGAAGCCATCATTTGACGCAGACCTTTCGAGCCGAAATCACCGATCTTTCCTGTCGGCGTATCGATCGCCCCCTTCAGCTCTCCCAGAATAGAGGCAGATATAAGATGTTCGCCGGTTCTATCCCAGCCCTTGTCACCCCGTTCCGCGACGGCGCTGTGGACAAGCCGGCCTTCGCCAACCTGGTGGAGCGCCAGGTTGCGGCAGGCTCCGGCGCCCTTGTTCCCATGGGCACCACCGGTGAAACCTCGACTTTGTCGCATGATGAGCACAAATCCGTTGTCAGCCTCTGTGTCGAAGTGGCTGCAGGACGTGTGCCAGTGATTGCAGGGGCAGGCGCAAATTCAACCACTGAGGCCATCGAATTGACCATCCATGCCAAGGCGGTGGGTGCAGACGCGGCTCTTGTGGTCGTGCCTTATTACAACAAGCCAGACCAGCGGGGCATCTTTGCCCACTTCAAGGCGATCAATGACGCCGTGCAGCTTCCGGTCTTCCTCTACAATGTGCCGGGCCGAACGGTGGTCGACCTGTTGCCCGATACCGTTATTGCCCTTGCGGAACTGCCAAATATCATCGGGATCAAGGATGCGAGCGACGATCTCGCCCGGGTGGCCCAACACGCAGCCGGCACCCAAGGCCAACAGTTTATTCAGCTATCGGGGCACGATCCATCAGCGCTTGGCTTCTGCGCCCAGGGTGGGGCTGGCGTGATCTCCGTGACCGCCAACGTGGCCCCCGAGGCGATGGCAAAGATGGTCGATGCAGCGGTCGATGGGCGCCTGGACGAGGCGCGCGCCATCGATGCGTCGCTGTCGGGCCTACACAGCGCCTTGTTCGCCTCGCCAAGCCCGGGCCCGTCCAAATTCGCCCTCTCTGCCTTTGGCCTTTGCACCGCTGACGTCCGACTGCCTCTCCTGCCGCCGGACGACGCTGCCCAGGCGCTCATCTTGTCTGCCATGCAGGCGGCGGGGCTAAAGGACTAGGACCCCGATGGCAAAGGGCAAACAGACCAAAGGCCGGAGCGACGGTCTCATCGCGGAAAACAGGCGCGCGCGCCGCGACTATTCGGTCGAGGACACCCTGGAAGCCGGGCTTGTGCTCGTCGGCTCAGAGGTGAAATCCCTGCGTGAGGGGCGCGCCAACATCGCTGAGAGCTATGCCTCGATCGAGGAGGGCGAGCTCTGGCTTATCAATGGCGATATCCCGATCTACCCGGCGGCTAACCGCTTTAACCACGAGCCGAAGCGCAAGCGGAAGCTGTTGGTTTCGAAACGGGAGCGCGCCCGCATTGCTCAGTCCGTCGAGCGTAAGGGCCGTACCGTTGTGCCGCTCAAGATGTATTTCAACGACCGCGGGGTCGCGAAACTCCTCATCGGCATCGCCACGGGCCGCAAGGCTCCAGACAAGCGAGATGTGGAGAAGAACCGCGACTGGCAGCGTCAAAAACAGAGGCTGATGCGGGACAAGGGCTGAGCTTGAACCTGAAACCGCTTCAGCGGGACGTGATCGGCACGAAGTCGCGCTGCGGTGCACCGGTATAAAGCTGCCGCGGGCGCCCGATCCTCTGGTTCGGATCCTCTATCATCTCGTTTAATTGAGCGACCCATCCCACGGTTCGCGCCATGGCGAACAGCACTGTGAACATCGTCGTCGGAAAGCCCATCGCGTCCAGAATGATGCCCGAATAGAAATCGACGTTCGGATAGAGCTTCTTCTCGATGAAATATGGGTCTTCGAGGGCAATGCGTTCCAGTTCCATGGCCACTTTCAAGACCGGCAAGTCGCGCACACCCAACTCGTCAAACACGGCATGGGCAGTCTGCTGCATGACCTTCGCCCGCGGATCGTAGTTTTTGTACACCCGGTGCCCGAAGCCCATTAGCCGGAATGGGTCATCCTTGTCCTTGGCCCGCGCAATGTACTCTGGAATGCGGTCGACCGTGCCGATCTCGCGCAGCATGTTGAGACACGCCTCGTTGGCCCCGCCATGGGCCGGCCCCCAGAGACACGCAATGCCCGCAGCGACGGCCGCATAGGGGTGCGCCCCAGATGACCCTGCAAGCCGCACAGTTGATGTGGACGCATTCTGTTCGTGGTCTGCATGCAAGATCAGGATCTTGTCCATGGCATGCGCAAGCGTCCGCGATGCCCGGTAGTCTTCTGCCGGTACTGAGAAGCACATCCGCAGGAAGTTCTCAGCATAACCCAACTCGTTGCGCGGATGCACAAAAGGTTGGCCAATATTATACTTGTAAATGCGGGCCGCGATTGTTGGCATTTTTGCGATCAGGCGGATGGAAGCGAGCCGCCGTTCTTCTGGGTCAGCACTGTCCATGGCGCTGGGATAGAAAGACGCAATCCCACCGACGATCCCGGTGAACATCGCCATGGGGTGGCTGTCGCGCCGGAAGCCATCGAAAAACCGGTCCATCTGTGTGTGCAACATCGTATGTTGCGTCACTTCGGTGGCAAACGCACGGAACTCTTTCTGCGTCGGCAATTCGCCGTAGAGCAACAGGTAGCAGACCTCCAGAAAGCCCGATTGTTCCGCAAGCTGCTCGATCGGATAGCCGCGGTGCAACAGCCGGCCCTCGTCGCCATCGATGAACGTGATCTGGCTCTCACAGCTCGCCGTGGAGGTGAACCCTGGATCAATCGTGAAAGCGCCGGTCGACGCGTATAGCTTTCGAACATCGATGACATCAGGACCCTCGGTGCCCGACAGGACCGGGAGCTCTGTTGTCTTGCCATCCAATGTCAGGGTCGCGCTGCCCTTGTTGACCATCTTGCTTTCCATTGTTCGCGAACCCTTTGCTACACCTGTATGCCCGCCGATTGGCCGGCTTGTCTTTCCAGGGGCAGCCCCTCGCCACCCCGCCTATTCGCCGCCCGACCCCCCAGGGGCTTGGGCGAGTTGATCATCGATCCTCGACAGGACTTCTGCCTGTCCAAGCCATGCGGCCACATGCGACAGATCAGGCGCTGGATGCCCACCTGTCAGGGCCGCCCGCAAAGCCGGCCCAACTGCGCCGATGGAAACATCTTGTGCAACGCAATAGCCATCGAGCGTTTGACCGATGGCTTCGGCTGAAAACAATTTCACATCTATAAGTAGTGTACGCAGAGCAGCGAGATGGCGCAAGCCATCCCCTTTCAGGGCCTTCCGCGCCTTTTTGTTCAGGCTGAATGGGCGCGGCGCTGTAATAAATGCGAAGGCCTCAGCGAGGGCAGGGAGGGTCGATCCCCTGTCTTTCATGTGCGGTAAGGCATTGGAAATCGCGTCTTCTTGAACGGGTGTCAGCGGTCCGTGCTCCGCCAAATAGGGCGCCAACAACTCCGCGAGTCGCGTATCTTCGCACCCGCGCAAAAAATGGCTGTTCACAGCATCCAGCTTGTCCAGATCGAGCCGGGCGGGCGCCTTGTTGATCCCCGACAGGGAAAAGAGCTTGGATGCCTCTTTGTCGCTGAAGATTTCCTGGTCGCCATGACTCCAGCCAAGCCGCAGCAAATAGGCCCGCATGGCCTCGGGCAGATAGCCCATATCCCGGTAGGTCAGCGTCGACAAAGCCCCGTGCCGTTTCGACAGTTTTGCCCCATCCGGCCCGTGGATGAGCGGAACATGGGCGTATTGGGGCACATCCCATCCCATGGCTTCAATGATGGGTCTCTGCCGGAACGCATTCCGCAGATGGTCATCTCCCCGCACCACATGGCTTACGCCCATATCGTGGTCATCGACGACGACGGCGAGCATATAGGTCGGGGTCCCATCCGCGCGCACCAGGATGAGATCATCCAACTCCGATGACTGGATTTCGATCCGGCCCTGGACGGCATCTTCCAGCACCTGCGTCCCGGCATCGGGTGCGCGTAGCCGAATGGTGTAGGGCATGTCTTTTGCGACGGGCGTACCGCCGTCGCGCCAGGGTGAGCGATAGGGCGCCAACAGGGCATCGGCTTCGGCGCGGAGTGTCTGCCGTTCAGCTTCAGAAAGGCTCTCATCCTTGGAGGCCGCCCGCTTGGCTTCCCCTTCGTCCCGGCGCGCCTGCAAGTCCTCGGGCGTGGCATAGCACCGGAACGCATGGCCGCGCTCAACCAGGATATGGGCGATTTCCAGATGCCGGTCTGCCCGGCTGGATTGAAAGACCGGCGGCTCATCAGACGCAAGATCCAACCACGCCATGGCATCGAGAATGGCCTGTGTGGCCTCCGGCGTGGACCGGGCGCGGTCCGTGTCCTCAATCCGCAACAGGAACCGGCCACCATGGCGCTGGGCGAGAAGATGGTTGAAAAGTGCGGTGCGCGCGCCCCCAATGTGCAACATACCGGTCGGTGAGGGCGCAAATCGGGTCGTGACGGTCATATGGACACTTCTCCAAATACGGACATAGGCGCCGTTCGCGGGATCGATCGGAACGACCCATCCCAGCCCTTGCAGTCTGCCAGGTACGCGCCCGGTCGCCGCGTTTCACACCGGGCCCGACGCCTTGGCAAGGCCATCCCTGCCGCCTTAGGGGGCATTGCACCGATCATCGACCTCAGAACGGTGACGCCCGTCCTCTTTGCGCTTGGCTTTGCGACCGGTGCGTACGCCTATTTCGAATGGCCATCGGAACCCCAAGGCTGGGCGGTCGGACTTGTCTGCCTGTCGGCCGGCATCGTCTTTTTGGGGCTCTACGCCTCGCGCCAGTTGGGCCTCTGGACAGTCGGCGGGGTCGTCCTCGCCATGGCCCTTGGGTTTGCCTACGCCAAGGGCGCTGCCGTACGAACCGACACGGTGACAATTGCAGCCGAGACGCGTCCACTTCAGCTCGAAGGATGGGTTCGTCAGGTTGAAGGCGGTCGAAACGGTCCCCGTCTGCGCATCGAAGTCCATGCGATCCAATCTATGGATGCCGAAGCCGTGCCACGCTGGGTGCGGGTCACCCATCCCCTGTCCCTGTCGATCGGGCCTGGGCGCTTTGTCCGTTGCCGCGTCGTCCTCCGGCCGCCACCAGCGCCTGCGATGCCGGGAGATTATGATTTCCAGCGCCAGGCCTTTTTCGAGGGGCTCGGCGCGGTCGGCTATGTCCAAGGCCGTTGCCGCGGCGGAGCCATCGGCGCACCTGCCGGCTTCTGGCCGGGGGTGACGCTCTGGATCGATGGCCAGCGACGACGCCTCGCCGAGCATGTCCGCGTCGCCGCCGGTGAGCGGGCAGGCGGGTTCGCCGCAGCGCTCGTTTCCGGAGATCGCAGTTTCATCGACCCGGCCGACCAGGATGCCCTGCGCGGCTCTGGTCTGGCCCACCTGCTCGCCATATCCGGACTGCACCTCGCGATCGTCTGCGGTCTTGTGTACCTCATGGTGCGGCGCGGTCTTGCGCTCATCGAGCCGCTGGCGCTTCGTATTCCCGTTCAGAAGCCGGCCGCCTTTGCCGCCCTTGTAGCCGGCGCCGCCTATCTCACCTTGTCGGGCGCCAGCGTCTCGACCCAGCGGGCGTTCATCATGGCGGCGATCTTCTTCGGCGCTATCCTTGTCGACCGGCCGGGCTTCAGCTTGCGGGCGTTCGCCATTGCCATGGTTGCCGTGGTGGCGATCGACCCCGTGAGTGTCACCTCTCCAGGTTTCCAGATGTCCTTTGCGGCCACAGGCGCGTTGATTTCGACCTATTCCGCGCTCCTGCGTCAGAGAGCTAACCGGCCCGGACCCTACAAGTACAACCGGTTCAACGCGGCCGTCAGTTCGCTCGTGATCACATCCGTTGTCGCCACGTTTGCAACAGCGCCCTTCGCCCTCTACCACTTCGACAGGGTCTCCGGCGCGGGCCTGATCGCCAACCTCTTGGCGATGCCCATTGTCTCCATCGCATCGGCACCATCGGCGGGTGCGACCCTCGTTCTGGCCCCGCTTGGCCTGGGTGATATCGGTCTCCGGGCCCTTGGCTACTCGCTCGAGGCCGTCCTCATCGTCGCCCACTGGGCGTCCGGCTTGCCAGGCCAGTCGCTCTCCCCGGTGTGGCCGATGCCCGAAATCGCCTTCGGAGGCCTGATTGCGGCGATCTCTGCCTGGGTCTTGCTCGAAGGGTGGGGCCGGTGGACCTTTGCCGTCGCCCTGACCATCGCCGCTGGCTTCAACTGGACGGCCACAAAGGGACCAGACGTCCATTGGGGCGCAAATGGCGATCTTTACGTATCAGACGCCGCCGGTGTGAGCCGCATCGCCATCATCGACGGCGATGGGCTCGGCCCCCTCCGCTACTCAGACCTACCGGAAACGAGCGCGTGCCAAAAGGGTACGTGCACCTATCCGACCCATCGCGGCCAGGTGCGCGTTTCCTGGAGTAGAGAAGGCCCGGAAGTGTGCCTGAATCGCGTGCCATCGCCCCTTCCGTCCTCACCGCAAACATCCTTGCCGTCCGCCA
Organism: Pseudomonadota bacterium; assembly: GCA_038745855.1. Taxonomy (GTDB): domain Bacteria; phylum Pseudomonadota; class Alphaproteobacteria; order Caulobacterales; family Hyphomonadaceae; genus UBA5336. The sequence goes on from JBCDLC010000027.1 coordinate 40,871, forward strand.
AGGACCGGTGTGATGCAACGCTTGTCTGGGACGCCAGCGCCCGGCAGGGCCGGACCCTTCACCTCGGCGCCCTGGGGCGTAGCAGAACCCCCTGCCGCCGCCGCCCCTGGAGACCGTGCGAGGCCTCAATCTGAAGACGTCCCAGACCTCAGCCTCCGTATTCACTGAATTCTTACTGCTTTCCTCTACGCGCGTTGCCATGCGTGCCGAACACAGGCTTCCAATGGCAAGACGGTTTGCTCGGTATCTGAGTGTGTTGGCCGCATGGGTGGTCTGCATCATGGCGCCGGCCGCTTATGCACAGGTCACATCGGAAACGCTCGTCAACAACCATGGCACCTTGTCGACGTTTTCGCTGCCCTACACGCCAGCGACTGGTGAAAACCGTGCCGTCCTCGTGATTGTCTTTTCCGAGTACAGCAACGGAGAGCAATCCAACATCACGTCCGCGACCCTCGGCGGCGTCCCGCTGGTCAGCCTGGGCACCCAGGAAAACAGGGACCCGTCTACTAAAAATAACCGGATGACGGCGTTTTACCTGCCCGAAACAAGCATTCCGCCCGGCACCAGCACGTTCTCGGTGTCCTACGGTCCGGATCCGTCATCATCATTGATCTACCTGGCTACAGCCATCGGCGTCCGCCAAAGCACACTCGCCACGACACCCGTCAGTTTCAATATCAACTGCATAGGGGGCAGCGCTCCGACCAACGGAACGATCAATTTCGCCCCGCTCAGTGTGCTCGCGAACGATCTCGTTTTCTCCTTTGCCGGCACGGGAAATGACGACGCGTTCACCACGTTCAACAATGGCGCCTCGGAGTTCCTAGACGAACGGGTCAGCAGCCCCGGCTTCAGCCTCGCCGGTGGCCTCCAAGCACCCCAGTCCGACACCACGATCTCAGGCACGGCCAGCTTTACCGATGGTTGCCACCGGCGCCCGATCACCATGCAGTTCGCAATCCGCCCACTCGGCGAGGACGGCACCCTGGATGGCCCTGGCGGTCACATCGTCGGCGAGACGATCACGTACGAGGTGACAGACGCGGACCTGAACTTGCGCACCGCCGTTGTCGACGATGTGACGATCGAGGTGGTCAACCAGACCACTGGCGAAACCGAGACCGTTACACTGACCGAAACCGGCCCGGACACCGGCATCTTCCGGGGCACTCTGGCCACGTCCACCACGCCAGGCCCGGGAACCGACAATACCGGCACCATGGCCGTACAGAGCGGTGAAACCCTCAGCGCCACCTACACCGATGCGCTCGACGCCAATGGCGGCATGTCCATACGGACTGTGTTGACCAACCTTGTCCCCAACGGATCCGAGGCCGACCTGGCGTTGTCCATCACCGGGCCCGCGGCCACACCGACCAGGGGATTTTCCGATCCCTACACAGTGACGCTCGTCAACCAGGGCCTGACCGATGGAACCGGCGTCACCGTCGATCTCCCGCTACCATCTGGTTACCAACTGGTCTCCGACGATAGCGCCGGAGCCTTCGATCCGGATACCGACACCTGGACGGTCGGCCGCGTTTCTGCCGGCGCGAGCCGAACCTTGACGCTTCAGCTCGCTCACTTGGCGTCCGGCTCTTCCCTGATCACCGCCGAAGTGGCCTCGATGGTCGAGGTCGACGCCGACTCCACACCCGGCAACGGCGCCCCATCCGAAGATGATCAGGATAGTCTCGACCCCTTTCCCGCTCGCGGCATCGGCGGTCCAGTCCCGAGCCGCAGCTGTCCTGGCCCATTCGACACGCTCGACTGGGACACGCTCACCTCGGTGTGGGTCGATGGCTCCCTCGACCAGACAGTCACCTCTGCGGACGGCGGCGACATACGGGTTCAGTTTTCAGGCGACATCGCCGACATGGACAGCTTCAACCATGGCCTCAACAGCGGCTTTACAGGGGGCTTGTCCCCTGCCGAGCAGTCCCTACGCTACTTCGTCAACGCCGCCGACCGCGCCCAGACGGTGACCGCCACATTCACACTTGGCAGCCCGGGCACGGGCGTTGATGACCTCGCCTTCCAGATGTTCGATGTGGATAGCCGCAGCAACCGCTCCTATTCCGACGGTATCCGCGTCATCGGAAGCCTCGGCGGCGCCTCCGTGCTGCCGGTCCTGACCAGCGGTGGCACGGCCAATAGCGTCCTCGATAACGAGGTCGTCGGGCTCATCGGCAACAGCAGTTCCAACCCGAACGGCAATGTGAGCGTGAACTTCGATCGACCTGTCGATACGCTGACGATCACCCTCTTCAGCGGCGATATTGCCCGCAGAGAGGATCCCACGTCCCAGGGCTTCAGCATCCACGACCTCAGCTTCTGCACGCTATCCGGGGAACTCAGCGCGTCGAAATCGATGTCGATGGCGGGTGGTACGGCCAACACATTCGCAATTCCAGGCAACGATGTGATCTACACCATTTCCATCGAAAGTACGGGCACTGCACCTATTGATGCCGGCAGCATACTCCTGGTCGACAAGTTGCCCAGCAGCGTGATGTTCTTCAATGGCGATGTGGAGGCCGGGGATGGTGACACTGATCCAGTTCGCTTTGTCCAATCGGGGGCAGGACTGAGCTACGATTTCAGCCGAGACGTTGCATTTTCGAACACCAACACCCCTCCCACCACCTTTTCCGATTGCACCTACGCGCCAAGCGCTGGTTATGATCCTGCGGTGACCTTCATTTGCATCGCCCCGGACGGCATCATGGCGGCGGGTGACCCGAACCCTACCGCCGAATTCGCATTCCGCACCCGCATTCGCTAGGGCGTTACGCGCGAAACCGGGCCACAGCCCTAAGCCTTTTTCATGTGAGCAAAGCGATACGGAAACAGAGCAGAATGCGCCTGTTTCATGCGAGCGCAGCACTATGGAGACACGCAAGAATGGTGCGGGTGGAGCGAGTTTCCTAGAACTGCACCCCAGCGACCGACCGGTCGCCGGGCGGCCAGCCCGCCCCGCGGCGGCGCTGCGCGCCGTGAGCGAGATAATGGTTTCCAGCGATCGACCGGTCGCCGGGCGGCCAGCCCGCCCCCGCGGAGGCGCTGCGCGCCGTGAGCGAGATAATGGTTTCCAGCGACCGACCGGTCGCCGGGCGGCCAGCCCGCCCCCGCGGAGGCGCTGCGCGCCGTGAGCGAGATAATGGTTTCCAGCGACCGACCGGTCGCCGGGCGGC
>JBCDLC010000028.1:0-42475 GCA_038745855.1 Pseudomonadota bacterium
GATGTCGAGGCTTTGTTTGAGGAAGTCCTCAGCGGCGTCCAGATCCCCGCGTGTTTTTGCAATGATGCCGAGATTGCCGAGGTTGGCTGCCATGCAAAAACACGCGGGGATCTGGACGCCGCTGAGGACTTCCTCAAACAAAGCCTCGACATCAACAAAGCCCTCGGAAGAAAGGAGGGCATGGCAATCACCCTCGGCAATCTCGGAAACATTACCCGCCAGCGGGGCGACTTGGCCGCGGCCCGGCGCTATTACGAGCAATGCCGCGACCTCTTCGGCGAAATGGGCGCCTCGAGCGGCGAGGGTGGCCAAATTGTCGCCCGCCTCCTCGCCGAGCTCGACGCCGAAGCTTCCTCCGCGCCCTGAGCGGTCCGCATTCGCCCGCTGGGCGAGAAACTGTGACCTGAAAGCCATGGGCGCGGCTTTTCCGGTCTCGCCTACCGCAGAATTTACAATTGGTTTCAGCGGCGCCGGCCTAGCGTCATAGCAGGTCTGCGCTGTTGCAGACGGATAGAGGCGCAGCGAAAGCGCCCGCTATGCCCGGAGGCAAACCACCCATGAAACCCTTATCGACTACAACGTTTACCCTGGCAGCGCTGGCGCTGACGGCGGTTCCAACGCTCAGCGCCCACGCCCAACAGGCACCCGCCGAAGACGACGCAGAGGCCCGCCAGAAAGTCATCATCGTCACCGCCACAAAGCGGGACGAGACGATCCAGGATGTGCCCTTCTCCATCAACGCCCAGACCGCTGACGACATCGCCCGCACCGGTGCGTCGAACCTGGAAGACGTCTCGCGCTCGGTCGCAGGCCTTTCGATCCAGAATCTTGGCCCGGGGCAGAGCCAGGTCGCCATTCGCGGCGTGAGCGCTGGCCAGATCGTCCGCGACCAGCCGGGCGTGAAAGAGCAGGTCGGCATCTATCTCGATGAGAGCGTCATCTCCCTGTCGCTGTTCACCCCCGATATCGACCTCTTCGACCTCAACCGCGTCGAAACCCTGCGTGGGCCGCAAGGCACCCTGTTTGGCTCGGGCTCTGTGGGCGGCACGATCCGCTACATCACGAATCAGCCAACGCTCGGGGAGCTGTCGGGCACCGTCGAAGCGGAGGTCAACACCATTGATGGCGGCGGCACCGGCGGCCACATCAAGGGCGCCCTCAACGCCCCGATCGGCGAGCAGGCGGCCGTTCGCGCCGTGGCCTACCACACCGAATATGGCGGCTTCATCGACGCTATCGGCCCAGCAGGGGGCAATAATGTCAACTCCGGCAATCGCACCGGTGGCCGCGTCGCCGTGACCTTCGAGCCGACGGAAAACATCTCGATCACCCCGCGGATCCTCTACCAGGAGATCGAGGCCGACGGCTTCAACCGCGCCGAGGCGTTCAACTGGCTCTCCGGCCAGGTGTCGCTGCCAGGTCGGACGCAGTTCCTGCTGCGGGACGAGGCTTTCGAGGATGAGACGCTGATCGCGGACCTCACCGCTAGCATCGATTTCTCCGGCCTGTCGCTCACCTCGGTCACGAGCTTCACCGACCGCGAGATCCTCGTCAGCCGCGACGCCAGCGCCCTGACCCACTCGGTCTCCCAGGATCTTGGCTTCGATCCGGCCGCTTTTGCGCTGCCATCGAACCTCAGGGATACAACCGAATATGAGGGCATCACCCAGGAGGTGCGCCTTGCGTCCACGACCGATGCGCCGCTGCAATGGCTGGTCGGCGTCTTCTATGCCGAGAACGACCGGGACTACGCCCAGCGCCTGCCCACCCCCGGCTATGACGCCTTCACCGACCTCGCCCTCGGGGACGGCACATCGGCTGCGGTAGCCAACGGGTTCGGCTTGGACAGCCCGTTCAACTCCGACCTCGCCTACACGCTGGAGCAGATCGCCGTCTTCGGTGAGGCCAGCTATGAGGTGACCGAGCAGTTCACCATCACAGCGGGCGGCCGGTTCTACGACTTCGAAGAAGACCGAACGATCAGCAGCGGCGGCCTGTTCGCAAACGGCGACACCAATGTGATGGACAGCACCTCGTCCAACGGGTTCACCCCGCGCATCCTCGCCAGCTATGAGTGGAACGACATCATCACGCTCAACGCGCAAGCCTCCCAGGGCTTCCGCCTTGGCGGTGTGAACGACCCGCTCAACGTGCCGCTCTGCTCGCCGGAAGACGAGGCCATCTTTGGCGGTTTCCAGGACTATGATGACGAGACGCTGTGGAACTATGAGGCGGGCCTCAAGGCACAGACCGGCACCGTGACCTTCAATGCGGCCGCGTTTTACACCGATATCTCCGACCTGCAGGTCACCCTCGATGCGGGCTCATGCTCCTCGCGGATCGTCTTCAATGTCGGCAGTGCGCACACTGCCGGTGTCGAGGCCGAGCTTGGATGGTCCCCCGCGCCGGGGCTGGACCTCACCTTTGCCGGCAACGTCCAGGAAGCGGAGTTCGACTCCACCGTCCGTGACGGCGGGGGCAACATCATCGGCGGCATCGAGAGCGGTAACCGTCTGCCATCGGTCCCGGAAACCCAGTTCGCTGCGGCCGGAACCTATACGTTCGACCCGGGTTTCGTCGAAGCGGACGCGTTTGTCTCCGGATCGGTCCAGTTTATCGGATCGCGCATCACCCAGCCCAGCGACCAGCTCGACGACCAGGGCTTGCCCGGCGCAACGGGCCTGACGCTCGGCGAGCTGACCGGTATGGAAAACCCGCAGACCCTGGTGGACCTCGATCTCGATTCCTACACCACGCTGAACCTCAGTGCGGGCCTCGATTTCGAGGACTGGGTGGTCAAGGCCTTCGTCAACAACCTCACAGACGAAGATGCCGATCTCTCCTTCGACCGGGAACGCGGCGGCCGGGCCCGTCTCGGCTTCCGGGTGAACCAGCCGAGGACCTTCGGCGTCAACGTCCGCAAGAGCTTCTAGGCGGGCGGGACCCATCCGATATCACTTGACTGGAAAGCCCGTCCCAGATTGGACGGGCTTTCTTTTTCGCGCAGGGAGGAGGCAAGGGCATGAAGCGGATCGGCCTCATCGGCGGGGTCAGCCCCGAGAGCACTGTGGTGTATTATCGCCTGCTCAATGCCGCTGCGAAAGCGGCCATGGGCGGGGACCATTCGGCTGAATTAGTCATCTACTCCCTGGATTTCGGCGTCATGGTCGAACGCTATGGCCGGGCGGAGTGGCCGGCCTTCAACGGTGAAGTGGTGAAGGCCGCCCGCGCCCTCGAGGCCGCCGGATGCGAGCTGCTCGCCATCTGCTCGAATACCACACAGCGGGCCGCCGACGACGTCACTGCCGCCGTCGATCTGCCACTCATCCGCATGATCGACGTGGTGGCACGCGCCCTTTCCAGCGCTGGCATCAAGCGCCCGCTCCTCCTGGGAACCCCCTTCGTGATGGAAGGCGATTTCTACCGCCCCACCCTCGAAGCCCGCTTCGAAGGCTCCTGTATCGTCCCCGGCCGGGATGACCGCGAGCAGGTTGACCGCATCATCTTCGAGGAGCTGGTCAACGGCATCATCCTCGCCCCTCCCGCAAGGCCTATCTTGATATTGTCGCCCGCGGCGAGGCTGCCGGCGCCGACGCGGTGATCCTCGGCTGTACCGAGATCCCGCTCCTCGTCGACCAGTCCCACATCGACCTCCCCACGTTCGACACAACGGCCCTCCACGCCGCCGCCATCGCCGATCGCGCATTGCCATCCTGAACCGCGCCCGCGCTTTCAGGTTTACTCCAGCGACCGACGCGGTATCGATGACGAAAGCGATGCAGATTGCGGGGCCCTTTGGCCGCTGCGACGAAAGAGGGAAACCAAGGCGTGCGAGACATCCACCACCTCATCAACGGAAAGCACACAGAAGGCTCATCGGGCCGCTTTTCCGACGTGTTCGACCCCAATACGGGCGAGGTCCAGGCCCGGGTTGCACTGGCAAGCGATGCTGAACTCGCGGGCGCAGTCGCCGCCGCCGAAGCCGCCTTCCCCGCCTGGAGCGCCACCAATCCCCAACGCCGTGCGCGGATCATGTTCGAATTCAAGCGCCTGCTCGAAGCTCACATGGACGAGCTGGCGGAATTGTTATCGTCCGAACACGGAAAGGTCATTGCTGACAGCAAGGGCGATGTGCAGCGCGGGCTCGAAGTTGTCGAGTTCGCGTGCGGCATGCCCCACGTCCAGAAAGGTGAATTTACCGGCGCCGCTGGTCCCGGTATCGACGTCTACTCCCTTCGCCAGCCCCTGGGCGTGTGTGCCGGCATTACCCCGTTCAACTTCCCCGCGATGATCCCGATGTGGATGTTCGCCATGGCCATCGCTTGCGGCAACACCTTCATCCTGAAGCCCTCGGAGAAAGACCCGTCCGTCCCCATGCGGCTGGGTGAGCTGTTCCTCGAAGCGGGCGCTCCGGAAGGTGTCCTGAACGTCGTTAACGGCGACAAGACCGCCGTCGATGCGATCCTCGACCACCCGTCCATAAAAGCCGTCAGCTTCGTCGGCTCCTCCGATATCGCCCAGTATATCTACAGCCGCGGCACCGCCAACGGAAAGCGCGTCCAGGCGATGGGCGGGGCGAAGAACCACGGCATCATCCTGCCAGACGCCAACATGGACCAGGCCGTGAAAGACATCGTCGGCGCCGCCTACGGCTCAGCCGGCGAGCGCTGCATGGCGCTTCCAGTGGTTGTCCCCGTCGGCAAGAAGACCGCCGACGAATTCATCGAGCGCATTTCCGAAGAAGCCCGCAAGCTCAAGGTCGGCGTCTCCACCGACAGCGACGCCCATTACGGCCCGGTCGTCTCCGCCGCCCATAAAGCCAAGGTCGAGGACTATATTCGCATCGGGGCCGAGGAAGATGGCGCAGACCTGCTGATCGATGGCCGCGGCTTCGAACTTCAAGGCTACGAAAACGGCTTCTTCATCGGGCCCAGCCTGTTCGACAATGTGAAACCCGGCATGAAGACCTATGAGGAGGAAATCTTCGGCCCCGTGCTGCAGGTCGTCCGCGCCGAAACCCTCGAGGAAGCCGCTGCCCTGCCGTCAAATCATCAGTATGGAAACGGTGTTGCCATCTTTACACGGAACGGCCGTGCCGCCCGCGATTTCGCCGCCTCGGTCAATGTCGGCATGGTCGGCGTCAACGTCCCCATCCCCGTGCCCGTCAGCTATCACACCTTCGGCGGCTGGAAACGCTCGGCCTTTGGAGACACCAACCAGTACGGCACCGAAGGCACCCGCTTCTGGACCAAGATCAAGACCGTCACCCAACGCTGGCCCGAAGGCGATGTCGGCGACCAGGCCTTCATCATCCCGACCATGCAATAGGGCGATTTTGTCTTTGACAGAAACGCTTAGAGAGCAAGGCTCGCCGGCCGGTCAGGCCGCCCCCGCGGAGGTGTTTGGCGACAGCCAAACTACCGTGAGCGCAAACAAACCACGATCGCTTAACTTTGCGGTTCAGGCTCGGTGGGAACTGGATCAACAGCGGCAGGGTCTGCCAACGGAATGGCGCCCGGCTGCATGATCGGGGCTGCATCCAGCTTTTCAGCGTCGATCAGTGTCGCCACCCGTTCGAGGGCGGAAACCAGCATCGCCTGCTCCCAATCCTCAAGGGCATCAAAGCGCTGGCCAAACGTATCCTGCAGAAGGCGCGGCGCATCCTTCAGCGCCTGAACCCCGCTCGGTTGCAGCGTCAACCACACCCGGCGCCGGTCGGTCGAGCCCCTGTCCCGGGACACCAGGCCCCGATCCACCATCTTGTCCACCAGGCTCGTGATCGTGGCATTGCTGAGCTGGGTCGACTTCACGATGTCGCCGATCGCCGTTTGCCCCCGCTCATTCAGCATCTGGAGCACCAGTAATTGTGACGGCGTCAGCCCCGCCGCCTGGGCGAGCTTGCGCGTATCGATCTCGATCCGCCTCTGGATCTGGCGGATGGCGACAAGGGCATCATCGGAACGTTGGCTCATGGGCGTTACGGATCCACAATAGCTGGCTCTGACACATGGCCGGGCCCGAGGGCCTCTTTCAAGTTGTCGAGATAGGGCTCGAATTTTTGCCAGGCGTCCAATCCCTTTCGGTTTATCGGCTGGCGCACCTGCTCAGAGCTGGCTGTCCGAACCGCGCGTTCGGTCTCGTGGAATGCCAGGCACGCCGGTTCGAAGGCGAGGCCGCAATGGTCAAGGATCCGCCGTACCGCGCGCTCCAGGTCATCCACCACATCCTCGTGCTGCACGCGGAGGATCTTGCCCGGCAGCACCGCATCCCAATGGTCCATGAGGTCCACGTAGGCCCTGTAATAACGGCCGATTTCCTCCAATCCATAGGTGAACTCCTGCCCCTCGGCGAAGAGCTGTTTGAACCCCGACCAGCAACACGCCATGGGATCGCGGCGCGCATCGATGATCCTGGCATTCGGCAGGATCATGTGGATCAGGCCGATATGCCTGAAATTGTTCGGCATCTTGTCGGTGAAGAATGGTGCGCCTTGCCGGTGGATGTGCGTGGTCTCGATATAGTCGTCGCCCAGCGCCGCGAGCTGGTCATCTGGCAAGGTTTCAAGGACGGCCGGATACGCGCCACCACCGGCTCGCTCCCGGCCGCGCAGCCTCTGGGACAAGGACAGGATATTCGGCAGCTCCAGCGTTCCATCCACCTGGCTATGGGACGAGAGAATCTGCTCGATTAGCGTTGAACCTGCGCGGGGCAGGCCGACGATGAAGATCGGCGCGGCATCCTGCGATCCAGTCCCTGTCCGGCGCCGGAAGAGCTCTGCCGTGCACACTTGCTTCTGGGCCTCGAATTCCGCCTCCATTCCCTCGGATGTGTAGCGTGAAGCCGCCCGTTTCAGCGCGTTCCCACGGCTGTAAAACGCGAAGGCGCGCCCCGATTCGTCCCGGTCCTCAAACGCCTTGCCGAGGGCGAAACAGAAATGCACCCGGTCAGCCGCGGCCGTATCGCGCGCCGCCTCGTGGGTCTCCATGGTCGCCAGTTCGTCATCGGAGAAGCTGTACGTCTTGAGATTGGCCAGCGCATACCACGCATCCCCCTGGCCCGGCCTTGCGGCACAAGCGGCCCGATAGGATGCAATAGCGTCGGCCTGATGCCCCCATGTCTTGAGCGCATGACCCTTGGACGTGAGCGTCGCTGGGTCGTTCGGCAGCTGGCGTAAGACGTCATCAAACAGCGCGATCGCGCCCTCGAAGTCGCCGGTCTGCATCCGTTCAATCGCCAGATGCGACGTGAACACCGGGCTTTCCGGATCGCGCCCATGCAGGGCTTCTGCCTCTTTCAGCGCCGCTGCAAATTTCTGCCGTTTACGGAGCACCTGGATATAATCGAGCCGCAGCTGCACCGTGTCCGGAGCAAATGCGATCGCGTTCTCGAGAAGAAGCTCAGCATCCTCGAGGACCCCTAGCCGGCTCGCAATGTCGGCCAGAAGCCGCATCGCCTCCACATGGGTCGGGTTGCCCTTCAGGAAGTCCCGGCACACCGTTTCTGCCCGGGCCAGCTTCCCCTCAGACAGCAGGTGCATCGCCCTGATCACGGGCGGCGGCAACGTCTTCAGCCGGTCCGCCTGAGCCAGGGCCTGGCTGGCCTCTTCGCCTCGGCCCAGGTCTGCCAACAGTCCCGCCTGCGCCCGCCAACTCGCATCCAGCGCCGGATTGAATTGGCACGCCCTCTGATACGCCATGAGCGCCCGCACCCCGTCGCCCCGGTCTCGCGCCAGGTGACCGACCTCCTGCCATGCCTTTCCGAGCTCCGGTGACGCGGCCAGAAGACCGTCCAGATGGTTCTCAGCCGCATCCCATTGTTTCAGATATCGCGAACACACCGCCGCCATATAAAGCGCTTCGGCATGGTCCGGCGCATCGGCCAGCAGTGCGTCCAGCATCGAAAGCGCACCAGCGAACCGGCCGGATTTCATCTCCGCCGTGACCGCCCTTAGACGGTCTGTCGCTGGTGTCGCCTCTGCCATCTTCAGCATCGTAATTCAGCCGGTGGACCGGGGAAACATCTCTCCGCTAGAAGTCTACACCCACCCGCAAACCAATCGTCCGCGGCCGCGCAAGGTTCACCCGCGCCCGGTCGTTGATGAACGTTCCGGAAAGCTCGGCCGCCTCATTGGTGATGTTGTCGGCGTAAAGCTCCGCCGTCCAATTATCCTTGGACACACCCGCCCGAAGCGCCAGCGTTGTCCACGCATCAAGCTCCAGCTTGTTGATCTCGATCACGTCGGTGAAGACCTCTGACGAATAGACGATCTGCGGCATGATGTGGGCATCATAGGTCTCGCCGACAAAATCCACCGGCCACTCATACCGCGCCCGGATATTGCCCTGAAACTCGGGTGCAAATGCCAGCGGCTCACCTTCGATCACGTCCTGCGTTGGCGTCAGAACGTCCGTGATTTCCGTATCGAGCAGCGAGACTGCGCCCGAAATCGTCAGCCCCTGAACGGCCGCCGGCGCGTAGGCAAAGTCCGCCTCAAGACCAAGCACCTCTGCATCGGCCGCGTTATCGGAGAAGAACAGGTTCGAGATCGCTGGATCGAAGATCGTCGTCTGCAGCCCTTCAATCTCAACGAGGAACGCGCTGCCGTTGAGTCTTAGGCTGTTGTCGAACAGGAACGTCTTCCACCCAAATTCGTAGTTCTGCACATCATCGGTATCCACACCAAACGGCACGACAAAGCCCGTGGGGCTGGTCGCCCCGCCCGGACGGTTCAGCAGTCCAGGCCGAAAGCCCTCCGAGTACGTCGCATAGAACAAGAGGTCCGTCGCCGGCGTCCATTCCAGCGTGCCCTTGAAGATCACACCATCCGTAGACGCCGTATCGGGCGCACCGACTGCATTATCCGGTGCGAACTGCGCCGAAATATTGGTCCCGAAGCCCTGGGCATCCGTTGTTGCACCCAAGTTCCCGAAGGACGAGTTGGCACTCCCTTCCAGGTCGACCTCCACGTCATACCAACGCGCACCAACCGTGACGGCAAAGAGATCGGGCACCAACTCATAGGTTGCCTCGCCAAACAGGCCGATCTGTTCGTCAGTCCGCAGAACATCGTTGCGGAAGATCACACCGGGCGGGAATGGTCCGGGATCAGAGAAAAAGCCAGGCGCCGCATTGCCGATGAGGCCGGTCGCCGCCGTGTTCGTGAGCGGGAAGTTCGGCGCAAATCCGATATTGCCGTTGAAGCCGACCGCCCGTGTCGATCCCGGATAGGTGAAATCATTCACCTCCAGCAGTTCAAGATCGCTGTAAAAGCCACCGAACGTCGCCCGCAACCGGTTTTCCGCCGGCGTGTTGAACCGCAATTCCTGGGTCAGAACCTCAGTCCCGACAGACGAATCCACAAACAGGTTTGGCGGCTGACACGTCCCGCTCGGCGCCGCCGCGCCCGGATACGTCACCGATCCGTCACAGATGTAGTAAGGCAGATACTGCCCCACGAAGAGATAATCGGAATAATCGACCCGCTGGTCGGTCTGACGGTCAGTGAATGCGCCCGCATACACCGCCTCGAGTGCTCCGATCCGGCCCTCCACCGTCACGCTCAGATTCGTGAATTCATCTTCCAGACTATCGGTCTCGAACCGCTGGACTTCCCAGTCATTATCCAGTTCGGGATCGGAGAGGAACACGCCATCGCTATCGAGTTGCTGCTGGGCAATCGCGGCTGTGACCTGCCAGTCCGTGTTGAATTCATATCGGCCGCTGAAGCGGTATCCGGAATAGGTCGTGTCGTTGAAATCCTTCTCGACGAGCCCCGAATTGTTGGTTTCAAGGAAATTGACGCCGGAGAGATCCGCGCCCGCCTGGAAACCGTTCCGCGTTGGGGCAACCACCACGCCATTGTCGCGCACCGTTCCCGCAGGCCGGAACCGCGCAGACTGGCTCACGTCCCGGATGCCCGGAACGTTGTCGACATAACCACCCTGGGCATCGGTGTAGAACACGCCCCGCACGGCAAATTTGTCCGTCACCGGGACGTTCACCATGGCTTCGACCTTGTTCGACCGCTCACCGCCCTTGGTGAAAGCAATCCCGGCCCGAAGATTGGCTTCGAACCCATCCAGATTTGGCTTGTTGGTGATCAAGCGGACCGTGCCCGCCTGGGAGCTTGCGCCAAACAGGGTGCCCTGGGGCCCGGACAACACCTCGATCCGCTCGAGGTCGGCAGCATAGACATCGAGATTTCGCCCCGGTTGCGCCAGGGGTTGCTCATCGAGATAGAAGGCCACGTTCGGCGCCAGGCCTGCCACACCCGAGACCGTGAGGTTCGGCGTCGTCGACGCGACCCCGCGAATATAGATCGTGTTCTGGCCCGGCCCGCCGCCGCCGGCCGTCACACCAGGGAGCTGGACGAGGTAGTCGGTGAACGTGTCGACGCCCAACGCCTCAAGTTCGGTGCTGTCGAGCGCGTTGACCGCCACAGGGATATCCTGGGCTGTCTCCGCCCGCTTCGTTGCCGTAACCGTGATCGCCTGAAGCCGGCGATCTTCCGGTTCAGCCGCGGGGGCATCAGCAGTTTGAGCGAGCGCGGTAGTCGCGCAAAAAACGGTTGAGATAGCGAGGAGAGACACGCCATTCTTGATGGTCGACATGTAGATTTCCCTTGTCAGCCCCGGGGCGCGCAGGAGGGCGCCACATCGGGTGTCGCTGGACCAGACCCGTGTTAGTCACGACGCCTCCCCTACAGGAACCTTCGATGATTGAAAGACCCCATGGCCATATCCGCGCACCCCAACAACGCTCTTTGTCGTCACTTTTGATATTTTTATACGTAAAAACAGTGATATAGGAATATGTGCTTTATTTGTCACAGCCTAAGCGGATCGCAGTAAACGGTTAGACAGCCTAAAAATGTCATGCTGTGAGTGGTGTCCCAGCGATGTTTACGCAGGTTCGCCAACCCCAAAAGCGCTTGCCACGGCCCAAACAGAGTTTATCCAACAGCGGCCACGAAAAATCCTTAACGTAATCAGAGCGCTATAAAAAAGTGGCCGCCGCCAATCCTCCCCCTTCCCCGCCGTGGTATAGTCCGGGTCATGGATCTTCTGGTGTTCTTCTTTTTATCCGCAGCGGGGCTGTTCTCAGCTTTTGCGGGGCTTCGGTTTGGCCCGCCCGCTCGCGGTTTTCAGGATTCTTGGGCTGTCCACCGTCTCAGCATTTGCGAGCCGGTGAACAAAAGACACCAGGCACAGGTCCAATCCAGGGGATTTACGACCCCCGAAGCGGCACCGGCTCACCCGTGCGCGCCATCCTTCCCCATGCGACTGACCTCGCGACGGTTATCGTCCTCAGTTCGTGGGCGGGCCAGTCTGCTGGCCTTTGGGATTGAAAGCGCCCGCGCAGCCATCGCCGCTCCTCAACCGACCCCCACACGGCCCGGAGCCTTACACACTCCCACACCCGTGCACGCGGCACGCCTACGGCTGGTCCGGACTCTCTCCGGCCACGTCGCAGCAGCGGCCGCACCCCCATATCCAGCCTGATTTAGAGGGCCGGAGCTCAGCCAACCCTGCCGGACGCGCCATGGCGCGGACCGGGCAGACCTGCTGGCGAAAACGCTGGTAGCCGCATGCGCGCGGAATCGGACGACCCCACCAAGGGCCGGCAAAACTTCGGCTCAGGCCAGGTCTTCAGACCTCAAAGCCCGTCGATATCCCGGCCCAGTTGCCGGTCCTGATCGGTGATGATCTGTTCCAGCGTGCGGATTCGCGCGCGTAATTCTTCGATCGTACCATTCTGGCGGGTCTTTTCGCCCACCCTTTGGCCCATGGCCCACATGCCGATCGTCAGCCACAGCATGGCGAACAGGAGTAACAGGAAAAGCAGGTTCATTCGGTCTCCTTTTGCAAGTGTTCAAACAGCGGGCGCGCGGACAAAAAGCGGCACACCGGAGCGGCGAGGACCATCGTGTTGGCCCCCTTTTTTGGGCCTAAGCGCCAATCTGGATCTATCAGGCCGACCCTATCAGGCCAGCCTGGAAATCTCGTCGGCAAGCACCTTGTCGCGGTCGGTCACAATTTTCTCCAACACCCGCACCCGCTCTTTCAGCCGAGCAATTTCGGCGCGCATGTCAGCAAGCTCTTTCTCGTTCTCTGCACCCGTCGAGCTGTTATCCCGCGTTTGCAAATACGTCTTCAAGACACCTGCAGCCATCACCACGGTCACGATCATGACCACCATCGTGAAGGGGCTATCGATATCAAACATTCAGTTCCCCGCTTGCTTTGTTCTTATGATTATTGATATTCGATATGTAAGTTGCCATGAACGTCTGTTCAAGAGCGCGCCATCAACCAAAACGCGTATTGCGCTTTCCCATGCGCGCGCCTGAAATGCGACTTGAAACAGGAAACACTAGAACGACGATTTGGCGTTTCGTCCACCGCGCGGCATACCGTCGGCCATGAGGATTGCATTTTTCGGTGATGTCGTCGGCCGGGCTGGCCGTGCGGTTGTTATGCAGAACCTGCCAGCGGTGCGCGAAAAGCTGGCGCTGGATTTCGTCGTTGTGAACGCCGAGAACGCAGCGGGTGGATTTGGCCTCACGCGCGCGATCGCCGAGGATCTCTTTGCCGCCGGTGCCGATTGCCTGACCCTTGGCGATCATGCCTGGGACCAGAGGGAGATCTTCGATTTTATCGATGACGAGCCGCGGATCCTTCGGCCGCTCAACTATCCGCCAAGGGGTCAAACCCCCGGCCGGGGCGCTCACCTCTTCGTGCTGCCCAGCGGCGCTCGGGTTGGTGTTATCCAGGCGCAGGGGAACGTGTTCATGCGCCAAATCCTCGACAATGCCTTCATCACGGTGGACGGCGCGCTAGAGGAGCTGGCGCTCGGCCGGGTGTGCGATGCCCTGATTGTCGATCTTCACTGTGAAGCGACCAGTGAGAAAATGGCGATGGGTCACCACTGCGATGGCCGCGCCAGTCTCGTCGTCGGAACGCACACCCATGTTCCCACAGCTGACCACATGATCTTGCCTGGTGGAACCGCCTATCAGACCGATGCGGGCATGTGCGGGGACTATGACAGCGTCATCGGTATGCGGAAGGATATCTCGATCACCCGCTTCGAAACCCAGATCCAGACAGAGCGCTTCCAACCCGCCAATGGTTCAGGAACGCTTTCGGGGATCTTCGTTGAAACCGACGATGGCACGGGGCTCGCCCGGTCCGTCGCGCCCATTCGTGTGGGCGGCCACCTATCGGAGGCTATTCCCGAATAAACGCGTTTCGCGCGCGCCAGCGGCTCAAACAGCGAAACCATCCATGATGTCGCCATCGTCTTCGGTTGCCCAGAGACCGGCAAGCTCAAAGACTGGAGCCGCCGCGCTTGTTTCTCCGCCACTCGCCTCGGGCTCGGCTCGCGCCCCATCGGCGCTTGCCGGTCCTGCTGTGGCGCCGACGGCGAAATCGGCGAAATCGAAGACTTCAGAAGTGGGCGGCACCGAAAGTGTGACCCCGCTTCGCACATCGGCAAGGTCGGCGTTGAGGAATGTGACCGTGACGTCGCGATCGTTGAAAACAACGTCCCGTCCAGATTGGCGGAAATTCGAACGGGCCTGGGAGAGGTTTGCGTAGCCAAAGTCGAGGACGTGGACGATTTCGCCGGCGGCAAATCCGACCACTGTGTCAGAGCCTGCTTCGTTGGCGCTGAAGACATAGCGGTCGTTTCCTGCCTGGCCATTGAGCCTGTCATCGCCAGCACCGCCAATGAGTATGTCGTTCCCGGCCCCGCCATTCAGTGTGTCGGTTCCGCTCTGTCCCAGCAGGACATCGGCCCCGGAGGCGCCGTTTAGCGTGTCGCGCCCACCGCCGCCCTCGAGCCGGTCTGCGCCGCCCTGCCCGCCGAGTTGGTCATTGCCCGATCCGCCAATCAGCACGTCATTCTGGGTGCCGCCATTCAGCGTGTCGTTCCCGGCCCCGCCGTTCAGCCGATCGGCCCCGGAGGCACCATTGATCAGGTCATTGCCCGCGCCGCCATTGAGAATGTCGTCATCGGCCTGGCCGAAAAGGGAGTCGTTGCCATCGCTGCCGCCGATCGTGTCATCTCCAACGCCGCCTCGCACCGTATCGTTCCCGGCGCCGCCCCGAACGTCGTCATTGCCCCCTGCGCCATTTACGACGTCATCGCCGTCTCCACCGTTCAATACGTCATTGCCGCCCTGACCGTTGAGAATGTCATTCCCATCGCCGCCGCCCGCCTCGTCGGAGCCTGCACCTGTGTTGATCGTGTCGTTGCCGCCTCCGCCGCTGAACGTATCGGTTCCCGCGCCGCCATTGAGGAGATCGTCACCGCCGCCGCCATTGATCGTGTCGTTCCCGGCAGAGCCGAGAAGCACATCATTGCCTTCGCGGCCGTTCAGGGTGTCGTTGCCGTCGCCGCCGCGCAATTCGTCCGTGTCATTGCCGCCGCTGAGTGTGTCGCCGAAGGCCGTGCCGAGGACGATCTCGACGCTCGAAAAGGTGTCGCCGGCCGCATCGCCAACGGTGCCGCCATTGAGGATATCGGCGATGACGCCCGATGTACTCGCGGTATAGCTAACAGTATCGGTGCCGCCGCCGCCGGTTATATCGTCAGCCCCGGCGCCGCCGATCAACAGATCATCGCCGCCGCCGCCTGCCAGCGTATCGTCCCCGGTTCCGCCTTCCAGCGTATCCTCTTCAGCGCCGCCCTGCAGTGTGTCGTTGCCCGAGCCGCCATCGAGCCGATCATTGCCCCATCCGCCCTGGAGGAGGTCGTTACCAGCCTCTCCGAACAGGATGTCATTATCGGATGCAGTGGGCCCCGATGGGTTTGCCGTATCGTTGAACCCGGCGCCCCCAGCAATGGACAGAGCCCGATTGCCGGCGCGATCGGTCAGGGTGTTGCCGTTGCCCGTATCGGTTCGCCAGTAGTGGGCGAGTCCCTGCTCATTCCCAGGCAGCGTCGTGAAGGCATTGGCCTCGATTTCCTCGGCTGTACGCACATCGTTGAACAGCCGGATATCACCAACAGTGCCTTGCAGGATCTGGCTCTCCTGAAAGCCGCCACCGACAAAATCCTGGTCTTGCCCAACCACAAAAGTTCCGCCCGATTGCAGGACTTCGCCAGCCCGGTGCACACCGCGCTGGGCCAGTTCGCCATCTATATAAATGTTCAGAACGCCCTGGGTATTGTCCCAGGTCACAGACAACCTGTGCGGCTCGCCATCGGCCAATCGCGACGTCGGTATTACGCTGACAAACTCGAAGCCAACGATAAAGACCGAGAGTGTGCCGCTGCCGGGCCCTTCATCATCGAAATTGTTGACCCGGCCAGTCACGAGGAACTCGTTGCCCGTGCCAGGAACGGCGTAGGAAGCGAAAACGACATCGAGCTGCGGTGTCCGGTCGAGTTGGACCAACATTTCGATGGTCACCGATCCGTTCTGAATGCCGGAAGTGTTCTGGGCTTGAAGCGCCTGCTCGAACTCAACCGGGTTCGCATTGAGCTGTACGCCGCGGAAATCCCGCGGGTCGGCTTGGGTCTGGGGCTGCGAGTTGTCCCCACCAATGATCGTGTCATTGCCAGCGCCGCCCCACAGTGTGTTTGCCACATCATTGCCGCGGATCAGGTCACTCCCCGCCGAACCGATGCCATTCTCGATCGTGACACCGTAGGCGATGGACACGTTCCCGGTGTCGCCATTGACAGAGCTGAAGGATCCTTCCCGCAGGTCGAGCTCTGTTCCTTGGCTTGAGCCCGAAAAATCAAGCGTATCGGTACCGCCTGTATCCCAAATGGCGACCCCCCGGCCGTCGTCCGCGCTGAGGTCGAACACATCGAGGCCGGTCGTATCGTTGAAACCGTAAACCGTGTTGCCTGATCGTGTCGTCGTGTTTGTGCCGTACTCCTGCTGGATCGCGAGGATGTCGTGCAGGCCCAGGGTTGCCAGGAAGCCAAAGTCGGCACCCGTATTGGTTTCGCTGAAATAGGAGAGATTTGTGAACTGCGCGCTGTCGGAAAAGAACTCCGCATCGGCGGCATAGGTGGCGCCGGCGCCGTTGTAGTTGCCGGGATGTGAGAGACCAAGTGCGTGTCCGGTTTCGTGCAGGAGAAGATTGTAAAGAAAGTTCCCCGGCTCAGCGACTGGATCGAACGAGACGTTGCCGACGACGACGTTCTCGCCATCGAAGAACCCGCCACCATTCGTGGTGCCGCTTTGGACCTTGTAGGTAAAGTCGGCGGCATCTGTCGCGGCGACTTCGCGGAAGGTAAGACCGGAGACTTCTGCGTACAGCGCGAGGATATCGCGGACGGCCGCCTTGTTGGGCTCACTGAATTCCTCGAAACCGATGCCTGCCGTTGCATTGGTCGCGAAGCTGTAGGTTACTTCGAGGTCACCATCGATCGCCCACGTCAGTGGGTTTCGAGCAATCAGTCCCGCCGCTTCCTGTGAAGAGATGATGGATTTCCCATTGGTCGCGGTCGTACCGACGAGCGTGGGATCGCCCGACGGGTCGAGGAAGCGTAGAGGGCCGCTGTCGAACAGGCGCTGAAGGATCGCGCTGCCTTCAGCATCGGTCTCGCCTCTCTCGGCGCTGCAGCCCATGCAGCCGCAGAAAGCAGCGTGAGAGAAAGCAGACCCTGGGTCGGCTTTCACGCTGTTACCATCTTCGACGGTCCCACCGACAACATCTACCATACCGGTCCCCGAATTCTGCGGCGTCCTGTTTGATGTCTAGTCCTACGCTATCCACAGGGTGGCTGGCCACTCTCAAACCATTACGAAGTTCGTCATGATTTGAATAATCGTGCCGTGCACGATCCTCGCACGCTGGAAGGCACAACAGACAACCCGCAACCGGCTAGAGGCTGCGGGCGATGATGCTGATCGGCGAATTCCGCCCGGCACCGTCGATCGAATACCGGTTCCGACGAGTGGCCTATTTGTTCGGTTGCGGGGTCACCCTGAGATAGGGCCGGATCTCCTTGTGGCCCTTTGGGAAACGCTTTGCGATTTCGTCTGGATCGGTGACCGACGGGACGATGATCACATCATCACCATCGTTCCAGTTCACGGGCGTTGCGACCTTGTGGCTGTCGGTGAGTTGCAAACTGTCGATCAGGCGCAGGATTTCATCGAAGTTCCGCCCCGTGCTCGGCGGGTATATGATCGATGCCCGGATCTTCTGGTTGGGATCGATGACATAAACGGCGCGCACCGTAACCTTCGCGTCAGCGCCGGGGTGGATCATGTTGTAGAGCGACGCAACGGTCTTTTCCGGGTCGCCGATGATCGGGAAGTTCACGGCAGTGCCCTGGGTGTCTTCGATATCACTCATCCACGCCTTGTGGCTGTCCACACTGTCGACCGAGATGGCGATGGCTTTGGCGCCCCTCGCGGTAAGGTCGTCCTTGAGTTTTGCCGTATAGCCCAACTCCGTGGTGCAGACCGGAGTGAAGTCTGCCGGATGGGAGAAAAACACAACCCAATCGTCGCCCGCCCATTCGTGGAACTGGATCGGGCCTTCCGTAGTCTCTGCGCTGAAATCCGGCGCCGTATCGCCGATGAGAAGGCTCATCGAATTGTCTCCCTTGAAATGCTCAGGCATGATGTTGGGGAGGGCGAGCGCTGGGTACAACGCGGACACCCTCAACCAAGGTATGAGTTTTTCTAAGCCCGCCACACGCCTGGCGACGCCCCACACGACTGCGCAAGGATGCCGCCCCGCCCATGGACCGTCTGATCCTCATGCGCCATTCCAAGACCGAGCCATGGTTCGAAGGGGTTGATGACCACGCCAGAGCCCTGACAACGCGTGGCACAGCGGATGCCCTGCTGGTGGCCCAGGCCCTCGCCCATGCGGGGCCCGCTCCAGCGAAAGCGATGGTTTCCACCGCTCGCCGAACCCGGGAGACGTGGGCTGCGCTGTCGGGCGTGTTCAAGAAAACCGAGACCGAATTGTCCGACGATCTCTACCTGGCGACCGCTGAGCAGGTTGAGGATATTCTGGTGACCCATAGGAACACCAAAGGGACTGTGATCGTGCTTGGCCACAACCCGGGCATCTACGATTTTGCCTGCACATTGGCCCGTCGTGGCCGCACCGCTTCTGACCTCCTCGTTAGCCGCTTGTGGGAGAAGTTCCCGACAAGTTGCTCCGCGATCTTCGAGGCTGAACAGGAGGGGCCTTTCTCAGTCGATGATTTCACCTTGGTCGACGTAATCAGAGTGCGAGATCTGCGGACGTGAGCATGTCAGGATCGGTTGGCGCCTCGGCTGGCCAGGGCGCTATCCCATGGGCTCAAGGGTTTCGACAAAGCGGACGGGCTGGCCGCCCCCTTTCCGCGTGATCTCGCCATCGGCCATCACGGTTTGACCGCGAATGATTGTACGAACCGGCCAGCCCGTGCATTCGGTGCCGTCATAGGGGGTCCATCCGCACTTCGAGGCGCTATCCTCGGCGCGGATGGTTTCCTTGCGCTTCAGATCGACCACAGTGAAATCGGCATCATAGCCCTCTGCGATGCGGCCCTTGTTCGCGATGCCAAACACGCGCTGGGGCCCGGCACTCGTCAGCTCCACAAAGCGGCGAAGTGTGAGTTTTCCCTCGTGGACATGGTTCAGCATGATGGGCACGAAGGTTTGCACGCCAGGCGTTCCGGATGGGGAGGCTGGATACGGACGGGCCTTCTCCTCCTTGGTGTGGGGCGCATGGTCGGTGGCCAGCACATCGACAATGCCGGCATCCAGCGCCCGCCACAGCGCGGCCCTGTGGTGGGCTTCCCGGATAGGCGGGTTCTGTTGGGCGTAGGCCTTGAGCCGATCATAACAATCGGGTGCTGCCAATGTCAGGTGATTGGGAAGGACTTCCACGCTGGCGACGTCCTTGGCCTCCCGCAGCAATTCCATTTCCTCGGCGGTCGAAATGTGGAGCACGTGGATCCGCTTACCGGTCTTCCGGGCAAGCTTGAGCAGACGGCGCGTGGAGCTGACGGCCGCCTCAACATCGCGCACGATGATGTGGGAATTCCAGTCGCCCTGCACCGCGAGGTCCCGGCGCTCGGTAAGCCGGTACTCATCCTCTGAATGGAAAGCGGCGCGCCGTTTGATGGCCCGCAGCACACGCTCCACCCCTTCGTCGCTTTCCACCAGCAAGGAACCGGTCGATGCGCCCATGAAGACTTTCACGCCGCAACAGCCAGTCATACGCTCCATTTCGGGCAGGATGTCGGCGTTCTCATTCGTCGCGCCAGCATAGAAGGCATGGTCCACATCCATGCGACCCGCAGCCCTCTCCAGTTTGTCTTTCAGCATGTCCGGCGTTGTGGTCGTCGGTTCGGTGTTCGGCATCTCAAACACCGCGGTGATCCCGCCCAGCGCAGCGGAGCGGGCGCCGGACTCAAGATCCTCTTTCCATTCAAGACCGGGCTCTCGGAAATGTACCTGGCTGTCAATCACGCCGGGAAGGATGTGCAGGCCCGCGCAGTCGATGGTTTCCGCAGCGCTGGCCGTTGCATGGTCACCGATGGCGGCGATCTGTCCGTCAATCACGCCGATGTCTGCGGGGCCTTCGCCACCTGGCGTGACGAGCGTGCCGCCCTTGAGCAGCAGGTCATAGATCTGGGTCATGCACGCCTTATGACGCGAAAGGCAGGGATATCAAATCCCGAATACGGCCAACACCGATGCGATGGCGGCCACGATGCCGAACATCAACGAGAACCAGACAGCGACAACCCTCTGGGTTTTCTTGCGCTGACGAACACCAGGCGGGGCTTCCTTCTTCTTGCGGCGGGCAAGGGTCCAGGTGTTTGAGAAGAAGCCAATCGCGGCGAGAACCGAGAGTATGGCCGCACCATACGCTTGGCCCAGCATCGCAAATGCGGCAGCCGCAAGAAGTATTCCGGCGATTTGCGGGGAGCTTGCAACGAGAAGTTCTCGCACATGACCGTCTGCTCGGGAGTAGTCGAGCCGGTCGAAAGAGCAATTGGGGGCAGCCACGGTGACAATCCAAGCAGCCCCGGTGGCAAGACCCGCAAGTGCCGCCGATAAGCCTGCCGACACGGTATAAATTGTTTCAAACATGCTCGCGTTGTCGACGGATTCGCTATTCGAGGGCGAGAGACATCCCTTGTCGGCTTGGCGCGAACAGGACTTGACATGAAAAGGGCGCTCCGGGAGGAGGGCCGATGTCCGCACCCTCTCCCATCGTCATCGCTGCGTTTGGCGTGTTTTGCGGATGTGCGATCGACGTTTTCGTGAAAGCGTTGTCCGCATCGATCCCCGTGCTCGAATTGACCGTGTGGCGCTTCGTCTTCGGGGGGCTGATCGCGCTTGGCATTTTCATTGCCTGGCGCCGGTCATGGCCGACATGGGAAGCCTGGCGGTTTCACACGATGCGCGGTGTCGTTCACCTTGGGGCCGCGTTGCTTTTCTTCTACTCCTTGACCCAGCTTGGCCTGGCAGAGGCCACGGTGATCGGCTTCACGGCGGCGCTGATGATCGCGCCGATTGCGCGGGTCTTGCTTGGGGAACGATTTGGTACGCTGACAATCGTGGCGACGGTGATTGGCTGCCTGGGAGCGTTGCTGACCGCATCGGGTCCGACGCCCGGGGGGCCGCCGGATGGCGAACGCGTCCTGGGTACGGCGGCCGTCCTCGGGTCAGCGCTCTGCTATGCGACATCTGTGGTCCTTCTGAGAATGCGCGCACAGAAGGAGGACGCATTGACCATTGTGATGCTGGCCAATGTCCTTCCCGGGCTGATCGGTTTGCCGTTGCTGCTCATGGCTGATCCCACGCTGGATCCCGATGTTGTACCATCCCTTATCATGCTGGGATTTTTCGGCCTTGGAATCTGGTGGCTGTTCACGTTGGCTTATGCGCGTGCACCGGCTCAGAAACTTGCGCCGGTCGAGTACACGGCCGTGATCTGGAGTGCACTTTTTGGCGCCCTGATCTTCGGCGAAGTCCCCGGCTGGACACTCTATGCCGGCGCGAGCATCATTGTGGCCGCGTGTCTACTGGCAGGTTTCGAGGATAGTTTGCTTCACGCCATTCGTCGTCGACAGTCTCAAACACCAAGGCAACATTAGCTTGGCTAACTGTGCGGGCTTAGCTGTCAGCTTCGTTGCGCCACACGGATCGAACCTTTGCATCCCGTTTGCAGGCTTCCCGGTAGAAATTGTATCGGATCGGTTCTTTCAGGTAATAGTCCTGATGGTAGTCCTCAGCCACGTAGAACGGCTGTGCAGCCTCAATACGCGTAACGACAGGTCCGGGAAGGACGCCTGACGCCTCGATCGCGGCCTTTTCCGCATTGGCTGCTTCGGACTGCGCGTCATCGGCGGTGAAGACCGCCGTGGTGTAGCTGTTTCCACGGTCGCAGAACTGGCCGCCCGCATCGGTGGGGTCGATATGGCGGAAGAAATAGGAAACCAGCCGTTCATAGCTGACCTTAGACGGGTCGAAGGTGACTTTGACCGCCTCAAGGTGACCATCCTTACCATGGGATTTGTACGTGGGATTGATCGTCTGTCCGCCGGTGTAGCCGGACACGGTATCAATCACGCCATCGACCTTGTCGAAGTCCGATTCAACGCACCAAAAACACCCCCCCGCAAAGATGGCGGTTTCCGTCTGTCCCACGGTCTCCACTTCTAGGGCCGTATTCTGCGCACCTGCAGAGGCGCTGAACATCGCGATTGCAGCGGCTGCGCTCGCCACGAGGGCTGCCATGGAGAAGCTTGGACGATCGTTTCGCATGGGCGTCGAAATCCTGTTTTCTGCCACCGGCATATGATGTGGTTTGCCCTCGAATGCGAGGGGTTTCACACAGCGATAACGCTGTTGTCATGACGTGGTGTTTCGCAAATGCAACATATCCAAGCAACGCTTGGCCATTGCACGCCTTATGCGGGTGGGGCGCCAATCACACGCACGCGCACATTGCTTCGGCGTCCTTCGCGATCTACGGCCGACACCGTATAGAAGCCGGAACGGCTCGGCGCCCATGACGGGGCATGGCCGTCATCGAGTGGCACAGCCACACCATCAACATACCAATCCAGAGGCCCCTCGCCGCGTCCAGAGAAGACAAATGCCCGCGATGGTTTGCCATCGATGGAACCGGCCCAAAGTTCGGCGTCGCGCGGCGGGAACAGTATATCGGGCGGTGTTCCGCGCTTCTCGAAAGTGCTCAACGTAACAGGCGGCGCCGCAAGGGCAGACGACTGCTCCATTGATGTCCATGGCCGAGTTTCCCGGCGAAGGGTGCGGCCGGCAAGGTCTGCGACATCGAAAAGGATCGGCAGCGCTGCCGTGCGTCCCGTTTCGCCGGGCCTGGGCGCCCCATCGGCGCGTCCCACCCAGACAACGATCGCTGTATCGCCGGAGAGACCCGCCGCCCACGCATCTCGAAAACCGTAAGAGGTGCCCGTCTTGAAGGCGAGCTTTGGTGCGCCGGTCGTCAGCCTGGCAGGCATGCGGCCTTCGGGCGGCGGCGTACCGGCCAGCACATCGACGATCTGCTCTGCGCTGGCGCGCGACATCAGCCTTTGACCCGGTGCTTCGCGTGACAGAGGAACATGGTCTGCTTGCCAAACCAGCGGTTTGGCGACCCCGCCATCTCCCAGAGCGGCGTAAAGCACACCAATATCGCGCACGGTCATGCCCGCGCCCCCAAGGGCAAGTGCCAAACCGGCCTCACCATCGAGCGGTCCACTGATGCGGGGCTGGGCACCTCCAGCGGACAAAACCGAGGCGAACCTCGCTGGCCCCACCTCTGCCAGCGCCAGGACAGCAGGCACGTTCAATGAATGCTGCAGGGCGTCGGAAATGGTGACATCGCCTCGGAAGCTCCTGTCAAAGTTTTCCGGTTGATAGGCATCAAACCGTCTGGGCAGATCGCCGATTTTTGTGCCCGGCGCAGCGAGACCATCATCGAACGCCAATCCATAGATGAACGGTTTCAGGGTCGAGCCCGGTGAGCGCGCCTGGGCCGTCAGATCGATCCATCCGCCGGGTCGGTCCCGGCCGACCGATCCCACACTTGCGAGCACTGCGCGTGTCGGCACATCGATCACCATGACGGCCGCCTGCACAGCGTCGGGCCAAGGCTCACGCGCTTCCGCCATCAAGGCTTCCAGGCTGGTCTGTAGTCGGCCGTCCAGCGTCGCCTGCAGGTCTATACGGGGCTTGGAACCAACGCGCGCAGCCGCAGCAGCGTGCCACGCCCGGTCCGGGAATGGTGTCCGACTGGCAAGAACGTCCAGCTTCGCAACGTCTGCGCCCTGTTCGGGCGTGAACACTCCGGCCCGAACCAGCTTTCTTACGACGCTGTCCCGCCCGGCTTTTGCACCCTTCGGCCTCCGATCCGGCCGTCTGGCTTCCGGCGCCTGGGGCAGCGCGACGAGCAGCACGATCTGATCATCGGACAGCCTATCCGGCTCAGTACCGAAATATCGCCAGCTCGCCGCTCGAATGCCCTCCAGGTTCCCGCCATAGGGCGCCAGCGTGAGGTAAAGTTCCAGGATCTCGTCTTTTGACAGGCGCGCCTCCAATTGGTGCGCCCTGATTATTTCAATGAACTTGGATGTCAGCGTTCGCGGCCGTGGCTCCAGCAACCGGGCGGTTTGCATCGTGATTGTGGAACCACCCGAAACGATTTCACCGGCCTTGAGAGACGTGAACCCGGCCCGCGCAAGGCCGACCCAGTCGACCCCCCAATGGCGCCGGAAACGCCTGTCTTCGACCGCCAGCAACGCGTCCACAAAGGCAGGGTCGACCGTTTCAATATCGGCGGGAAACCGCCAGTAGGCCCCCGTTGCCGGGAAAGCACGCAAGGGCCTTCCGTCACTGTCTGTCACCCACTGGGAAAGGCTCTGTGCACGGGTCAGGTCCGGCGGGAACATCCGATCGAGTCCTACGCCAGACATAACCACGATCGCGAGCGCGACGAACGCGCGCCGCCAGGACAGATGCCGTCCCAAGGCGCCGATCATGATGACGCGCCAATCATGGCGCGCCGCCTGGTCCTTCATCCCGTCGCGCGATGGTCACCCGTCCCGGTGCTGACCGTGCGAACACGTCTGGCCGGTACATGTCTTCGGCCACCGCGCCAGGTATGGCGAAGTCACCGGGCGTCACCGCACGTACAATGTACGCAAGCGTCTCTGGCGTATCCCGCAGGTCTACGGCAGCGATGAAGCGGTCGTCACGGGCCTCGGCCGTTTTCGCATCCGCAAGGGAGCCGAGCCATGCGAAGGCACCATCATCTTCAAACTCCCGTTCCCCGTCCGAGGGCCGCAGCAACGTCTCGATCTCGAATCCCGCCGGCAGAAGATCCGCCACGATCACAGGATTGGTTCGCCTTTCCTCCGGATCCAGCCGGATCGACACCACAACCTGGTCGCCTTGGCGGAGATCCGACAGGGACACCCGCTCACCGGAAAGCGTGGCGAAAGACTTGGAGATCCCTAGTCGGTTAGACGCCGCATCCGGAGCATCGCTCGGCGCACCGCTGATGAGGATGCTGCGGAAGACCGGCGCCGCCCCATCGTAGGTGAACGTGACGTCCTCAGAGATTTGGGCTTCAGAGACGAAGTAGCGCCGGTCATTGTCGTTGCCCCGGCCAAGGCCCTCGACATCCAGTTCAAAGCCGCCCGTACCTGCGCCGCCATTCAGGGCGTTTACGGCTGTCAGCAGGAATGCCTTTTCCTGGGTCGACAAGCCGACGGGGTCCGGAGCGTCGGTCCCAATGGCCTCCACCAGGCGCGCGGCGGTCTCGTCGAAATCAGCCTCGACGGCGAGAGCGAGGATACCGGCCCGGTCGCGCAGCGGAGATTGGTAGTAGTCGCCGTCATTTTCATACCCAAGCACTTCCTCTGCAGCGGCAAACGCGCTTTGTGCCCGAGACCGGTCACCCATGGATGCCAGTCCCGCTCCCAGGTGTGCCCTTGCGAGGGGGCTGTCGAGTTCAGCCATCCCGCGGTCGTGCAGATAGCGGAGGCGAGAGAGATCAGCCTCTCCGCTTCGGGCGAGCACATAGAGCGCGTACGCGCTGGCGCGGGTCATCATCCGAGCTTGGGTGTCGTCGTGCCAATCGCCTTCATAAACGTCCGTGTCGTACCCATAGACACGCCACGCATCGCCCGTTGCGACGCTGCGCATCGCCGCATATGCGCGATCCAAGGCCTCATCGGGAACCGCGTAGCCCGCCAGTTTGGCCCTGTGCAGGAAATCGGTCGTGTATGCGCCCAGCCAGGGCGAAGCATGGCCATCGCCCTCACGCCAGAGGCCAAACGCACCATCCCCGCTTTGCCGGTTCAGGATACGGCTCACCGCTTCCTGAACCCTCGCGCGGGTCTGATCACTCCCATCATCGGCCCCGAAGGCGACCAACTGGTCCGAATAAAGAAGAGGCAAAGCACGGCTCACAGTCTGCTCGGTGCAGCCGTAGGGATACTGTGACAGGGACGCATAGAGCGCGTTTGCATCGACGGGAACGCTGGAGAAGCTGACTGTCATCCCGATGGAGCCGGGCTCCAACCCGTCCACCAGATCTCGCGAGAGGACGAAGGTTTCGCCAGGTGACATCGTCTCCGTGATCACCCGCGTTTCGGGCAGGTAAGGCGAGCGAGTTTCAAGCAGGTATTCCCGGTCAACGGCGAAATTGTCCGGTCCCTGCACCGACAACCTCAGCCTGCTGATCCCTTCATTGTCGGCCGTTAACGGCACCGGTACGTCGGCCCGGGCCCCCTCCGGCAGTGTGCGGGAGACCGTATCCAAACCGGCGGAGACCGGTCCCGCCGAAGCAATCGAGGCGTCGAACGCACCGCCCGTGAGTTCGACATTATCGATGGTCGCTGTCACCGTCGCCTGATCACCTGGGGCCAGGAAGCGCGGCAGGACAAGTTCGGCCGGCGCAGGGTCGCGGACCGTGATCGGCTGGGAGGCAGCACCGAGCCCCTCATTGGACCACGCCACCGCCATGAGGCGCAGCTCGCCATTGAAATCGGGCACATCGAAGCGGACTTTTGCCGTGCCGGCGCGGCCCACATCCACTTCACCAGAGAAAAGCGACACCGTTTTCACCGGCACAACGGAAAGCCCTTCACCGCCAAGTTGGTCACCCCCCGTTCGCACTTCGGCGGGCAGGCCGAGGTTTGGGTCGAGCAAGCGGCCGTAATCATCGTGGAGCGCAACACCCAGCGCCTTCTTGCCGAAGAAATACGCCACAGGGTCGGGACTCTGGTATTTGGTGAGGTTCAAGATGCCCTCATCAACAGCGGCCAGTGTCAGAAAGACCCCTTCACGCGGGCCACCATCGATCTCCACTTCAATCAGCTGTTCCCGCCTCGGCCGGATCACGTCGGGCGCGTTGATCGAAAGGTCGAAGGTCCGCGGCGCCATATCCACGGGCGCATAGGCGACGCCGACGGCCCGTCTCGGTTTCGCCGCCAGAACGGGCTCACGCTCGGTGAACACATTCACCATGATATAGGCGCCTTCGCCCCAATCATCGCTGACCGGCAGGCTGAGCCGTGTTCCCTCGGCGGTCACGGGCCGGGTTTCCACGGCGATGATCCGGTCGGTTGCGATCACGATCTGCGCTTCGCCATCGTAGGGCGGCACGATGGTGATCTCGGCATTCCGGCCGGGCCGGACCGTCTCGTCGACAACAGACACCTGGACGCGATCTGGCGCTTCCACGCCATCATCTGAGACGTAGCCGCCCCAACCCACCCAGAAGCTTCGGCTTGCTTCCGAACCGTCAGGCCCTTCGATGACAAGCTCATGCTGACCCCATTCAAGACCTTCGACCGGTATTTCCGCGCTGCCGCCATCTGGGGTCGCCACTGTCCCTTCATTGACGGTGGTGACCGTTCGAGACCGGCGCCAACGCCAGTTTCCGTCCTCACGGTACCAATCGTAGTGGTAGTCGATCGACAAAAGCTTCCAATTCAGGTCAGCGGCCGCTGCATTGCCGTCTTGGCGGACGGCAGCCACTTCGATGGTCGCAGCCTCTCCTTCGGCCAAACGCTGATCAAAGCTGGCCCGGGTGCCAAGATAAAGCGCGCGGGGGTGGTAGGGTATGCGCATGCTCTCTGTCACGGCGCGGCCGCCCGGTTCGAGTACGCTCACCACCGCGTTGATCCGCAACGGTTTGCCCGCATTCACGCCCGTCCGGCCGGGCTCCAGCACGACGGTGGCAATGCCGGCACCGTCCGCCACGGTTTCCGGCACATCGAGAATGCGCTCCCGGAACGTTTCATCATGGCGACCAAAGTCGAATTCGGGGAAGAGTTGGAATGGCGAAGGTGCAACCTCCACCCTGGCCTGGGACTGCACCACCAGTCCTGCCCCCGGCGCGCCGTAGAGAAACCGCGCTTCCACTTCTATGGCGCGGCTCTCTTCAGCATAAAGCGCCGCCTTGTCATCGCCGCGGAGATCAACGCCGACCCGTTGCGGTACAAAATCCTCAACCGAGAACGAGACGGCCCCGACACGGCCAATGCCATCCACGTCCAACACGGCTCGCCACTGGCCCCTGGGCGCGTCGCTTGCCAACGGAAAATCGCTCAGCAGCGCCCCGTTGCGGGTGCCTTCAAACCGTATGCGCTCTGCTTCCAGTCCATTGGGACGAAGCAATGTAAGGGTGCCCGGACGGTCGGTGACCGCGCGCGCTTCACGGTCGCGGACCAAAGCGGTGAGGTGGACGACTTCGCCGGGCCGATAGATCCCGCGCTCGGTGTAGAGGTAGGCGTCGATCGCTCCAGGCACGGAGCGGCCACCTGTGCCCAATTCGGATAGGTCGACCGGCGCCCGGGTGAGGTCGAGCACAGCCACATCGCCCCTTGCACCGTGAGCGATCAGCAGTTTCGGCGCACCATTGCCTTCGCCAGACACGATCGGTTTGCCGAAACGGACCCGTCCATCGGCGTCGGTTTGCGCCTCGGCCAGTACATCATTGTTGAACGCGATCAGTTCCACACGCGCGCCGATGATTTCCTGCCCGTCCTGTAACGACCGCAGCGTGGCATCGAGCCCATGTCCACCCTGATAAGCGGTCAGGGCCAGATCTGTCATGACGATCCAGCGCCGGGCCGACGCCGTTGGCCCTTCCGACGCTGCGACCTCCTTGGCGTCCGTCACCTCGACGAAGTATGCGCCAGGATCCAGCGCCCCGATCACGTCCTGCAGGGGGAAGACGGTGGTGACGGGCGCGTTCTCAACCCGCGCAATCTCCATCGATCCGGTCCAGACGTCCGTGGCCACGCTGGAGGGGTCATCCTCACCATAGAGGTAGGGATACTGGCCCTCTGCAGCGGTCTGGCCCTGTCCGATCCGCTTCTGAACCAGCGATCGGTCGGGCACGTGAGAGACTTTTATGGTGACGCTGTCGACATTCACCGTCTCGATGGGGAGCCCATCAGCATCCGAACGCGGCAGAATCACCCCGCCGCCGCGGAATCCGACATAGGGGGGCCGGTCCGCAAAATCGATCGGCACCTCTTCGGTGCGCTGCAACTGCCTCCCGTCACCCGCAGGCAGACCTGTCAGCAGGATCGCCGTCCGGCTCTCGCCGAAGCCGATACCAGAGAGGCACAGCTCCCGTCCGTTGACTGCGAGCACAGGCGGTGATGCGGGCCGCAGATTCAAAAAGGGCGCATAATCCGCATCCGGATCAAGCGCCGAGGAAAAGACGAAGCACGCTTTCGGATCGCTATCGGACGTATCGATACGATATCTAAAGTACGCGAAATCCTCTTCCGTTTCGTCGGCCAAGGCCTGACGCCGTCTCTCACGCTGGCGCGCATCCGCTTGGTCCCGGCGCGAGCGCTCGACGATGGATCCCGGCTCGCTGACTTCCACATCGGTCGAGGCCGGCGTGTCCTCGCCACTGCCGCAGGCGACCAACCCCACACCTAACGCCCCGATCAACAGTCCCCTGGCCCAGGCGTTTAAGTGGAACATCGAATCCTCCAACGAGCTTCCGCCCCACCCTTCGCACAGTTCTATCTGTGTCTTCAATTAGGGTAATATTGGCGCCACAAGCCAGCACTCTGTGGGCAACATTACGCCATTGCAATGGTGATACGCCGCGATGCCTCGGGTCTCTGCCTATGGGGGCCAGCGGTCGCCTTTCATGCGATTACAGCGCGCATGGGCCAGTTGAACGTTGGCCTCGCCATCATCGCCGCCTTTCGATCGGGGGCGGATATGGTCGATCGTCGGCCGCATCTTCTTCCACACCGACCCATGGGCCGTTTCGCCCCGGTGGGCTGGCATCCTCTTTCCGCAAAGCGCACACCGGCCCAATTGCAGCGCCCAGAGCCGCCTGAACCGAGACGTCTGCGCGGGTCTGGGGGGCTGTGCCACCGCAAATCTCCCCGCGCCTAAAGGCCGGAGGGGACTGTCCAACCCCGCCGTGCACAGGCCGCGAGCACCGTATTTCGGAGGAGGCACGCAATCGTCATGGGTCCGACCCCACCGGGCACCGGCGTTGCGTGGGCCGCGATTTCCGCCACCTCATCGAATTGGGCATCGCCAACCAGCCGCGTCTTGCCCGGCCCCCGCTCCGGCGCGTCGATCCGATTGATCCCAACATCGATCACCGTTGCACCAGGCTTCACCCAGTTGCCCTTGACCATCTCGGGCCGGCCAACCGCCGGCACCAGGATATCGGCGGTTCGGCAAAGTGCTGGCAGGTCGTTGGTGCGGGAATGGGCCAGTGTCACGGTGCAGTTTTCCGCGAGAAACAGCAACGCCGCCGGCTTGCCGACCAATATGGACCGGCCGACGACGACGACATGCTTGCCTGAAAGATCGTCGCCCAACGCAGCCTTGGCGAGCAGCACACAGCCCGTAGGCGTACACGGGCGGAGCCCCGCTTTCCCGAGGCTGAGGCGCCCCGCACTTGCTTCCGTCAGCCCGTCGACATCCTTTGCCGGATCGATCCGCTCGATTGCAGCATCGGCATCCAGACCATCGGGCAAGGGTAGCTGTAACAGAATCCCGTCCACACCCGGATCGGCATTCAACTCTGCGATAAGGCTCTCGACGGCATCCTGTGACGCCGATGCATCGAGCCGATGGTGAATAGACACCATCCCCACATCTTCCGTAAGCCGGACCTTGGACCGGACGTAGACCTCGCTCGCTGGATTGTCCCCGACGAGTACCACAGCCAGCGCCGGTTGCGCGGGCAACGTTTTCACAGCATCCGCCACACGTCCGCGAAGGCTCTCTGCAACTGCTTTTCCGTCGATGCGCTGGGCGACCACGCGTTGTCTCCTCTGTCGGATCAGGCCGAGACTTTGAGCGCCTAGATCGGCACGGCGCGAATAATTTCGATCAGGAGGTAGTCCTTCACGAACAGGATGCCGAGGCCGAGCACCAGGATCGAGAGATCCAGCTGGCCCATGGGGGGCAAGAAGTTCCGGATCGGTCGTGCGAGGGGCTCGATCACACTCGCGAGCAGGTCATAGATCTGACGCGCAGTCGGGTTCTGATAGCTGACAATGCCCAATGTGAACAACCAGCTGAACACAACATAGACCAGCAGCACAAAGAAGAGCAGGGTCAGGATTGGGTTGAAGAAGTAATTGTAAAGGGCAAAAAGTAAGCTCTGCACGGGCGCGGTGCTCCAAGTCAGTTGCAGAGCATGTAGTCGACTCGTGAAGCGGGCGCCAGTTCTGTCGATCAAAGACGGTCCTTACCAGGCACGGTGATCGAGCTCCGAGTTGCAGGCCCGGAAGAAAACCAAGCCTAAGCGAACCGATCGCCCACTTGGCGCGTACCCGGCCAGGCCTACCATAGCGATCCACGAAAGGCTGCTGATGCCCGACACCGAACTTTCCGCGCCATTACGACCCCTCTCTCGCTTGCAGATGACTGTGATCGCCTTCGCGCTCATGAGCATGGGGGTCGGCATGACAATCAGCTTTGTCGTGGCCTCACCGCTCGCACGGGACGCAGGGCTCACCGAAATCCAGGTCGCCGGCATTCTCACTTTGTCCGCCTTCTTCTACGCCTTGCTCACCCCAGCTTGGGGGCGCCTGGCAAATCGGGTTGGGCGGAAACGCATCATGGTGTTTTCGCTCATCGCCATGTCAGCCACGAACGCGGCGTTCATCCTGGCCCTTGATGCGGCGCTCATGGGGCTGGTGACCGGTGTCTCGGCATTTCTCCTGCTCGCCGTGGCCCGCTTGTCCTTCGGATTGCTGGCACCGGGCCTCCACCCTGCTGCCTACGCAGCCGTGACCGACGCCACAACAGCAAAGACCCGGGCCGCTGGCATGGGCTTGCTCGGTGCCGCCATGAGCATTGGATCGATCCTGGGGCCTGCCGGCGCCGCAGCGCTCGCCGAATTCGGCGCGTTGGCGCCGCTTTGGGGGGCCGTGGTGTTTTCCCTCGTGGCGGCTGGGGTGCTCGCCTGGTTCCTGCCGCCAACGCGAAAACCGGCAGGACCAGGCACCGCGCCGCCTCGCCTGAAAGTGCGGGATCCCAGGATCTTCCACCATCTCGGTTTCCTGTTCACCTATTTCGTTGGCGTGGGCTCCATTCAGCAAACTCTTGCCTGGTTGGTCCAGGACCGGTTCGGACTGGCCCAGGCTGATGCGGTCCAGGCCGCCGGAACGACGTTTGCGGCGATGGCCATTTCACTGGTGATTGTTCAGTTCGGCTATGTGAACCGGAAGAAACCTGACCCCAGGCGCATGTTAGTCATCGGTCTCGCCGCCGTCTCGATCGGATATGGCGCAGCCGTGTTACCGCTGCCATTCTGGGCGCTCTGCGTGGCCTTTGCTATTGTTGGCCTCGGTGCGGCGCTAGTTGTGCCGGCAACGAACGCGCTTGCAACGCTTGCCGTATCGCCCGTCGAACAGGGCTCGGTCGCCACCTTGATCGCGGCCGCACCGCCTGCCGGTTTCATCGTTGGCCCGTTGCTCGGTGCGATGCTTTATTCCCTGCACGCCGAATTACCCTTGATGGTCAGTGCGAGCATGATGGTTGGTCTCTGGCTCTATATCGTCTTCGGTCAGTCGACCCGTGCCATCGTTGCGGAATAGCGGGCACGCCTAGCCTGAACGTTAGCGATCAACCGCTCCGTATCGTAACCATTCCTTAAAAACTCTGCGCAACTTAAAGGTGCAACAGTGGCGTGGGGTTGCAGTATGTCTGGCAGTGTCGGAACACCGGCTGAGCGATTATGGTTGCGCACTGTCGGCAGCGATATTCGTGCGCCCCTCACCGACATTCTGGGACTGGCCAAGGTCCTCGCAAGACGTGATCTTGACGAGGGGGATCGTGAGGTCGCCAAGGCGATCCATGAGGGGGCTGAAGTGCTCCATACTGCGATTACTGAGGCACTGGCGCTTTCTGCATTGCTCGGCACAGACGTTGCGCCGATGCCCGCGTCAAGCGATGTCCGCGACCTCCTTGAAAAAGCGGCGATGAACTATCGTGCTGCGGTCGCCCGCAAAGGGTTGAAGCTCCACATCGCTGTGTCGCCCGATGTTCCGCAGCGGGTCCTTGTCGATGCCACCTGGATACGCAAATGCTTGTCGCCGATGGTCGGGTGGGCCGTCGATCACACCCCGCTTGGGTCTGTCCAGGTCGTGGCCATGCCCAGATTGGACGAAAATGGGTTCGCTGGGCTCTGCATCCACGTGCGCGACAGAAATGAGACCATAAGCCAGGCTGAAACCCGGAAATTGTTCGCGCCCCCCGGCGAAGAGCATTCCGACCAGGACAGCCTTACCCGGCTCAGCCTTTGGGCGGCACGTGAGTCGCTGCGCGCCATGGGAGGCGACATCACGGCTAAATCTGCCCCGGGCCAAGGCACGGTGCTCACCCTGTTGTGTCCTGCAAGTGCCTGCGACGGCCCTGATGAGAGCGACGACCAGGAACCGGAGCGTGCGCCCCATCAACCACCATCTGAACCGCCCGCTTCGACACTCGGCGGCGTCCGGATCCTGCTCGTGGATGACAATCCGACCAATCGCAGGGTGATTCGGATGCTCCTCGAGACCCACGGCATGGACGTCCACGAAGTGGCTTCGGGGCAATCCGCCCTCAATGCCTTGCACCATGAGCCCTACGACGTCGTACTCATGGACATCCTGATGCCGATACTGGATGGGGTCGAGACGTTCCACGCCATAAGAAATAGCGCCCAGTCCTGGGCCGACATCCCCGTGATCGCCGTTACGGCCAATGCGGGTGATGAGCATGGCCGCGCTTACTTGGAGATGGGCATGGATGGGTTTTCGCCGAAACCGATCGACGAAGCTGCACTCGTTTCAACAATAGAGACCGTTTTGACCCGTCACGCCTTCGGCGCCAACGCCCGGGTGAAAACCGCCTGAAGCCTCTCCCGGCGAAGCGGAAACGGCTCGGCCAAATGCGCTTTCTGCGGCGGTAGCGCCCCGTTCGGCGCGGGGCTCAATTTTGTTTTATTTTGCATATCGCATAGAAAACACACTATAAACCCTCGCGAATACAACGCACTAAAAAACACCGACAGCTTGTCGCACTTTCTGATGCGATCCGTTCGCACATATCGGCCGTAAGCCGATTGTCATCCACCGAAGACGATTTGAAAGGTTATACTGATGAACGCTGTCGTTTCCCTAGATCGCATTGGTCGCCAATTGCCGACCCTTGACCATGCACACTGGTTCCTCCGTCTGCCGCTCGTGGCGATCATCATGTATGAGGGCCTTAAGAAATTCGACGACCTTGCCGGCGGTGCCGAAATGTTCGGCGTTCCGATCCTCATGTGGACCTTGGCCGCACTCGGAGAAATCCTGGCGCCAGCAGCGCTCATCGTAGGCGGGTTCTTCCGCAACGGCGTCGGAGACCTGATTACCCGCGCGGCAGGCTTCGGGATCGCATTCATCCTCGGCGGCGTGATCCTTATCGCCTACTGGCCCTTCTGGAGCGGCTACAAATTCCACCTCCTGATGTTCGCCGGCGGCATGTACTTCCTCGCCCGTGGCAACAACGCCTGACCCGGAGGGCTACCCGAACAGAAAAGGGGCTGGAATTCTCCAGCCCCTTTTTTTGTGTTTGAACCTGTCGATTACCTCGCGACCCGCGCATCCGCGAGATCAGGCGGCACCCATCATGCTCCAGGCGCCGACCATGATGCCCGAGCCCAGTACGAGCCCGATGAGCGTGCGGAGGCCGCTCTTGAGATACGGTGAGGCGAGCAGATCCGCGCTATAGAAAATGGCTGCCCCGAGGCCGAGGGCGACGAGCGCTTTGATCAAGGTCAAAGTGACGAGAGCCATGGTGGTCTTTCCCTTTTCGCGTTGCAGAACTTCCCTCGATATGGACCTTCCCCGGGAGATGCCAAACGATCTGCCCAAGCGACTTGCCGCATTCCGCAATCAACCGAAAAATAACCTTAGTTTTCCGGCGCACATGCCCGATTGTATTCGACAATATCGCGATTGAGCATCGCGGCAGCGGACCGGAGCGCGGCGTCCTTGCCGTGGAAGTCGGCCTTCGCCGTATCCCACGCGGCTTTCGCCCGATCGGCCGCCTGTGCCTGCTCAGCGCTGAAGTGCCGAACGGTCTCGGCATTTTCCCACGCCTCACCAGCCGCCTCTGCTGCCGCAGCAGATTGCGCGCGCGCCTGGGTCAGTGCTTCCACTTCGGTGGTCTTCGCATCGAATGTTTTTGCCATCGCCGTACATTTTCGCGCCTGGTCCTGGGCCGACGCGCTCGCTGGAGCGATGCCCGCACCAATCAGAACGCAAGATGACAAGATGGCGGCAAAGCGAAAGGCAGTCACAGGGGAAAATCTCCAAACACTGGGAAGGGAACGGCGCATCGGATGGACTCCCCGCCACCCTTACAGATCTGGCCGTGAAGCCCGTGTGAACATCGCAAGCGCGGTTTCGCCCCAATCCCGTCACACTGCGTAGGCCGGACAGCCCGCAGGCCCATCACCCCCGCTCGGCCGCTTCTGTCTCCCGCGCCTGGGTCACGCTTTCAATCAGCGTGAAGACAACCGCAAAGTCATCCAGGATCCCGCGCACCCGCTTGGGATCATCCATCGGCGCAAACATGCTGCCCGGCTCGAACAGGTTGTCCCCCTCCACCGCGACCAGCATTTCTTCCCCCACAAATCCGCACCGCAGGCTCTTGCCCTTGAAAACCTGTTCAAGATCCACCAGCCGCTGCATGAGATCGGGCGTCAGGATAAAGCGCGCTTCGACCTGGTCGGTTGTGTAGACCTCGAACGCTTTCTCAAACGTCGGATCCTCGAGGCTCGCCCGCTCCATGCCAGACCAGCCTTTCGTCCAACTTCCCAAGCGGTTGAAGATCCCCGCATCGCGGGTCACCAGCGTCTTGCCGTAAAATCGCTTGTGAAAGCTGAAGCGCAAGCACTGGCCCTTGAACACCGTCACATACTTCGTGTGCGTCCGCCCGTTGCGCGTCTCGGTACGCCGTTGTTTCAGGTGCGCTTCAAAGAACTCGAAGTCGATCCCCTTTCGCTGCCCAACCATCCGGTCCTCAAACCGCGAACGGTCGAACCGGGGCAAAAGGCCGATATCGCGCAGGTGACGCGCTGTCTCCACAAAGCCGGGTTCCTGCATGAAATCGATCTGGAACCGTTCAGCGATGGGCGCCACGAAAAGCCCCTTCGCCTGTTGCTTCAGCTTGCCGAGGGGCGACCGCCCGATTGCAATCGCAGCGGCACCGACGAGGCCGGAAACGATCGCGACGATCGGTTGGTTGAACACCGCCAAGCCAGCCAGCACCCCGACGCCGCCGACGACCAGTCCGCCCAGCGTCGCTTGCCGTGCAGTGCTCGTCGCACGCCGACGGTCTTCCTCCCGCGCCTGAAGGGCCGGGCGGATCTCGGCGTCATACAGGCGCGCAAAACGCTTGAAATCGTCGGGTAGACCCTCAACCAGCGATGCAAGCTGCGGGTCCAAGACTGCGCGATCCTCGTTCATCAGGTCCCTCTTGCTGTTCAGACAGGCTCACCTGCATCCATACAGCCTCCAGCTTAACCGGTTCTCTCTGTTCGTCGCGATTCTGGCTTCGCCCTCCGCCAGCGCCCACCACACCCGGAAATCTGCCCTAGCCGACGCCGGCTCAGCAGTGATAACCCTTGTGGAATTTCTCGCGACACGGGCAACGGAGGAGCCATCCATGAGACGCCTGACCCTACTGACCACCGCGGCATCCGCTATCCTGCTCGCCGCTTGCGAAACTGCAGGCACGGCAGCCGACCTGGACGAGGCCGTCGCCGAGGCTCCACCCGCCGAGACGGCCGAAACCGAGACAGCACCGGAAGCGGTCGCGGATACTGCCGAAACGGAAGCCAAACCGGCCATGACGAGTGCCGAGAAACTCAGCGCTATTCTTGCCGCACAACCCGATGACGTTCGCGCGCGCTACGATGCGCGCAATCCTGCCGAAACCCTGACCTTTTTCGGGATCGAACCTGGCATGACCGTCGCCGAAGCCCTCCCTGGCCGCGGCTGGTACACGAAGATTCTCCTCCCTTATATCGGGCCAGAGGGCGAGGTCGTCGGGGCCCAATACCCGAGCGAGATCTGGCCCATGTTCGGCATGGATGAGGAAAACACCCAGGCCCGCGTCGAAGCCGCCAACAACTGGACCACAACAGTCAGCGAGTGGGGCATTGATGGCGCAGCACCCGTCAGCAGTTACGAAATGACCCGCGCCTCGGGCGATATGGCAGCTAGCCTGGACGCGGTCCTTTTCATTCGCGCCCTCCATAACCTCAACCGCTTCAATCCCGACACCGGCTGGTTCGACGAAACGCTCGCGGAAACCTACACCCTGCTCAAACCGGGCGGTGTCGTTGGCGTCGTCCAGCACCGGTCGCCAGAAGCCAACGCCGACGACTGGGCCGATGGGAGCAGCGGGTACGTCAAGGAAACGCTCATCGTTGAAGCCTTTGAAACGGCAGGCTTCGTCCTTGAGGCAAAAAGCGAGACCAACGCGAACCCGAAGGACGTGCCAACCGAAGAGGACTTCGTCTGGCGTCTGCCGCCCAGTCTCGGCAACACTGAAGAGGGCACGCCCGATCGGGCCGCATTCGAGGCCATCGGCGAGTCCGACCGCATGACACTCCTGTTCCGCAAACCCGTTTGATGGATCACCGCCATGGGCCAGGGGAAAACCACCCCTGCCCATGGTGACTTGAAGCGGCGGGCGCCCTAGGTGTCGTTCGTTAGGCGAGTGGGGACAAGAGGCACGCATCCATGAAAAAACGCGGAGACCTGGTCAAAAACGCGATCTCCGGTTCCCAGGAAAAGCAGCCCTGGCATTGGGCCATGCTCGATCTGCTGTTCACCCAGATGTTCAAGAACCTGGTCTATCCGCAGATCTGGGAAGATCCCGACGTCGATATTTCTGCCCTGCAGATGAAGGACGGCGATCACGTCGTCTGTATTGCTTCAGGCGGTTGCAATGTTCTCAACTATATCGCGGCCGCAGATGTTCGCGTCACAGCGGTGGACCTCAACTCTGCCCATATCGCGCTCAACCGGTTAAAGCACACGGCCATCCGCCAGATGCCGAACCATGAAACCTTCTACCGGTTCTTCGGCTACGCGAACGAAGGCGGCAACAAACACGCCTATCGCACCTATCTCAGTCCGAACCTCGATGCGGAATCGCGCGCCTATTGGGAAGGCCGCACGCTCCAGGGCAGGCGCTACCGGCTGTTCACGCGGAATTTCTACCGCTTCGGAATGCTCGGAAAGCAGATCGGCCTCGTCCATGCGCTATGCCGGCTGTATCGCATGCGGCCAGAGCGCATCGCGGCCGCCAAATCGGCCGATGAACAGCGGTGGCTGTTCGACAACACGATCGGCACCCTCTTCAACCATGGCTGGGTCCGCTGGGTCTGCGGTTTGCCCGTATCGATCTACGCCCTCGGCATCCCGCCCGCCCAGTACAAGGAACTGAAGGCTGCCGGGCAAGGAGACATGTCCCGCGTCCTCTACGAGCGGCTGGAAAGGCTTGCCTGCGGGCACGACGCCTCCACCAACTACTTTGCCTGGCAGGCGTTTGGCCGAGGCTATGACCATGAAACGCGACTGGCAGTGCCAACCTACTTGAAGGCCGAGAGCTTCGACGCGCTCAGGGCGCGGATCGATAATGTCGACCTACAGCAATCCGATCTCACGTCCCGGATTGCCCAGTTGGAGAACGAGAGCGTCGATGGCTTCGTATTCCTCGATGCCCAGGACTGGATGAAAGACGACCAACTCAATGCCCTGTGGACCGAAGTGACCCGCGCGGCCCAGACCGGCGCCCGTGTCGCTTTCCGAACGGGCGGTAACGACTCGATCCTCACGGGCCGGCTCAAGCCCGAAATCGATGCGCGCTGGACCTATCTCCGCGACCTCTCTGAAACCCTTCACCTGTCCGATCGCTCGTCGATCTATGGCGGCTTCCACGTCTACGAGAAGACCGCATGACCCTGACGCCCCAATCAGCCCACGCACAAGCCCAGGCCCAGCCCCAAGCAGAGTCCCGAAGCCTGGATCACCACGGATCCCTGATGGACGGGGTCTACCGCTACACCCGCCACGTCTACGATCTGTCCCGGAAATACTACCTCTTCGGCCGCGACCGGATGATCGGTGCCCTCGACCTGAAGCCCGGCGAAACCGTCCTTGAGATTGGCTGCGGGACCGGGCGCAATCTGGTCCAGACCGCCCGCCGCTATCCCGGCACTCAGCTCTTCGGCGTCGATGCCTCAACCGAGATGCTCAAGACCGCCGAGGCCAATGCACAAAAGGCCCGCGTTCCGGTCACACTGGTCCATGGCTTTGCCGAAACAGTGACCGTGGCCGATATGCACGGCGCGCCAGAGCAGGGCTTTGACGTGGTGATGTTCTCCTACGCCCTCTCCATGATCCCCGATTGGCAGGGCGCGATTGCCAATGCTGGTGCGTTGCTTGCCCGTGGGGGCCGCTTCCATGCGGTCGATTTCGGCCAGATGGAGCAGTGGCCAGTGCTGGTGCGGAGCCCGTTCAACGCCTTTCTGGACGCTTTCCACGTCGCCCCCCGCCCAGGCGTCGCAGAGGCCATGGCCACTGCCGCCCTCGAGGAGATCACCGAACAGCCCATCGCCGGCGGTTATGCGATGCTCTACAGCGCCACCAAGCCAGGCTGAGCGACATAAACCGCCCTACAAATCCGCGTAGACATGCCGCTCGCCGCCATACCCTTCATGGGTGACCGCGCCCAGATGGGCCGGCCCAACCAGTTTCGCAAACTTTGCCAGTGCCCCTGAACCATAGGCGGTCACCCGCGGCGACCACTTGGCCCGCCGCGCTTCCAGCACCGCTTCATCCACCTCAAGGTCAATCGTTCCGCGTGCGGCATCGATCGCGATCATATCCCCATTTTCCACGAGGCCGATCGGACCACCCGCCTGCGCTTCCGGCCCCACATGGCCAATACAGAAGCCCCGCGTCGCGCCCGAAAAGCGCCCGTCTGTGATCAGGGCCACCTGGTCGCCCATGCCCTGTCCATAAAGCGCCGCCGTGGTCGAGAGCATCTCCCGCATGCCTGGTCCGCCCTTCGCGCCCTCATACCGGATCACCAGCACCTCGCCCGGCTCATACTGCCGCGCTTCCACAGCGGCAAAGCACGCCGCTTCACCATCGAACACCCGCGCCGGTCCCCGGAACTGATAGGACTCCAGTCCTGCCACCTTCACGATCGCCCCGTCCGGTGCCAACGACCCCCAAAGGCCGACCACACCGCCGGTCGGTGACAGCGGATTGCTCGTCGGGCGGATCACCGTTTGCTCCGTATCGAAGGTCACATCCTCGAGATACTCCGCCCACGTCTTACCGGTCACCGTCAGGCAATCACCATGGATCAAGCCGTCCGACAGCAGCGCTTTCATCAGCATCGGAACACCGCCCGCAACGCCCATGTCCTTCGCCACATATTTTCCGCCCGGCTTGAGATCGGCCAGCCATGGCGTCCGCTGGAACACCTCCGCCATATCCCTGAGCGTGAATTCCACGCCGCACTCGTTGGCCATTGCCGGCAGGTGCAGCGCCGCATTCGTCGACCCACCCGTCGCAGCGACCACCACAGCGGCATTCTCAAAGGCTTTCCGTGTACAGATATCCCGTGGACGGAGATTATGCTCCAAAAGGGTCATCACCGCCTCGCCAGAGGCCCGGGCATAGCCATCCCGGTCGGTCCAGGGCGCCGGCAAGGCCGATGACAGGGGCAAGGCGAGGCCGATCGCCTCGCTCACACACGCCATTGTATTGGCCGTGAATTGCCCCCCACACGCCCCGTCCCCAGGACAGGCCACACGCTCCAGCGCCGCCAGCTTTTCATCGGTCATGTCCTTGCTGCCGGCCGCATGGGCACCAACAGCCTCGAACACATCGAGCACGGTCACGTCCCGCCCCTCGAAAGAGCCCGGCAGGATCGAGCCACCATAAAGGAACACACTCGGCACGTTCAGCCGCAGCATCGCCATCATCATGCCTGGCAGCGACTTGTCGCAACCGGCAACGCCCACCAGCGCGTCATAGCCATGCCCCCGCATGGAAAGTTCCACGCTGTCCGCAATCACCTCGCGCGAGACGAGGGAGCTGCGCATGCCCTCATGGCCCATGGCGATCCCATCGGTCACCGTAATGGTGCAGAACTCCCGCGGCGTCCCATCCGCTGCCTTCACGCCCTCGCTCACGGCGTGGGCCTGGCGCATCAGGGCCGTGTTGCAGGGCGCTGCCTCATTCCAACACGACGCGACACCGACAAAGGGCTTCTTTATATCTGCCGTCGTCAGCCCCATCGCGTAATAGTACGAGCGATGGGGTGATCGCGCCGGTCCCTCCGTGACATGGCGCG
Organism: Pseudomonadota bacterium; assembly: GCA_038745855.1. Taxonomy (GTDB): domain Bacteria; phylum Pseudomonadota; class Alphaproteobacteria; order Caulobacterales; family Hyphomonadaceae; genus UBA5336. The sequence continues at coordinate 40,877 of JBCDLC010000028.1, forward strand.
ATGGCAGGCGGGATTTATCCCAGGTCTTCGTCATGGTGATATTTCTTTCCAATCGTTCGAAGTTCCGGTGCCAGCTTCCTGCTAGCGAACGCAAGTGGTCTGCGACAAGACGTATGCCCACACTTGCGATTGGTTAAAATTTAGTGACAGTGCGAAATCTAGTTCGCGTACAGTGCGTAAACAGCTTGCGTAGATCACGCAGGGAAAGAGAGAGTTACAGCATGAACCTTCTATCGAACACCTCGCTCGCAGCGCTTTTGCTCGGTGCGACCACACTGGCCGCCTGCGAAGCGGCCGATGATACCCTGCCAGCCGATGCGGCACCGGCCGAAGTCGCCGAAGCCGTTGCAGAAGAGCCGCCAGCAGCAGAAGCGGTTGCCGAAGAGGCCGCGAGCGCCGGCGAGGAGATGATGGACGAGGCCGAGGACATGGCTGAGGACGCCGCCGATGCGGTGACCGGCGAAGCCGATGCCCCCGGCACGATCGTCGAGGTTGCTGTCGGCACCGAAGACCTGTCCACATTGGTCGCAGCCGTCACCGCAGCAGGTCTGGTCGACACGCTGAACAGCGAAGGGCCCTTCACGGTCTTCGCGCCGCCGAACAGCGCCTTCGAAAAGCTCCCCGAGGGCACCGTCGAAACGCTGGTCCAACCTGACCAGAAAGAGACGCTGACAGGCATCCTCACCTACCACGTCGTGGCCGGTGAAGTGAAAGCCGCCGACCTCGTCGCCGCCATCACTGGCGAAGAGGATGGCACGCTGGAGATCACCACGGTGAACGGCGCGACCCTCACAGCCTCCATCGTTGATGGCGCGCCGGTGCTGACGGACGCCGCCGGCAACACCTCCAACATCATCGCGACAGATGTCGACGCGTCGAACGGCGTCGTCCATCTCATCGACACGGTCGTGATGCCCGGCTAATCGCCCACGGCGAAGCCACAGACACATTGAAACCCCCGAGCACCCCGCTCGGGGGTTTTTCTTTATGCTTTGATCCCGCATGATGCCTTGATCCCCCGCTGGGCTCCGGGCGTCGCCCTCCGCGACGCGATGGATCCGGCTGAAGGCTCTGGGCCTTTCCTGGTCGTTCCCACCGCGCCGCGCCGCCCGGCTGGACATCCACAGGTGTAGGATAACTTCGCCCCTATCCACGCCCCGCGCCCTGTAATCCTTGCGAAAACGCAGGACTTATCCGACGGGCTTGCGCCCGTGATACGCTTCCCGCCAAATGTCGAACATCACCGACACCATCGAAGAGCTACGCCCCTTTGGCGAGCAGCTTTATACCCGCGTGATCGGCCGAGATGACCTCTATCTCGCGCCTGACTTTCTCACGCGGGCCGCTGCCGCGCGCCTCAAGGCCGGCATCGCCATGCTCGAGTCCTGGATCCGCCGCGTGCTGATCCTGCTCGCCCTCGAAATCGAGCCCACCCTCTCAAACGACGATCATCCCCACATCCGCTACTACCGAGAGCGGACCCTCTCTCCACCCACACACTCCCTCCGCATCCCTAAGCGGCGCCCCCTTCGATCGCACCCGCATCGAAGCCCTCAAGGCCGCCGCACGATCGAAGTCTCGCAATTACCCCGGCCACAC
>JBCDLC010000029.1:0-41451 GCA_038745855.1 Pseudomonadota bacterium
CGCGGACCGGCTCCCAAGTCCATCGCGTAGCGAAGCGCGCCAGCGCGCAGCACAGCGGGGGATCAAAGCATCAAGGGGATCAAATCGTCATGATTGGTCGAGTTTGCCGAGGACGAGGGCGGCGGCGTCCTGGGTGAAGACATCCATGAAGCCGTAGCCCCAATCGGGGCATTCGATGACTTCGCCATTGCGCATGAGGGGGGCGGCGCGGCGGGTGCATTCGGTGAGGTCGTCGCTGGGATTGAGGAGGGTGATCCGCTGGGGCAGGGCAGCCAGGGCATCTTCGAAGGGTTTGCCCCAGGCGAATGCGGCGACATGGCCCCACTCGTAGGCCTCACCGCCGGTCATGTTCATGAAGAGCGAGCGGTCCAGCATTTCCAGGGTCTGGCCTGGGCCCCGTCGCGCATGGATCCGGGCCCAGCTGGTGGTCAATCGGGTGTGGGCGTCATCGAGGGGGATGGGGGTGAACATGTCCTTGAACATCTCCCGCTCCGCGTCGGTGAGGATCGCGGCAGAGACCATGGCAATGGCATGGACGCGGGCCGTCTGCTGGGTCGCCATCTCGGCAGCGACCTTGGCGCCGGTATGGTTGCCGAAGAGATCAACCGTTGTGAGGCCAAGCGCGTCAATCGTGGCCCACATGGCGCGTGCATAGTTCGGAATGGTGGCCTCTTCCTCGGCGGGTGGGGGATCGGACATGCCGTAGCCGGGATAGTCGGGGGCGATGACCTGACGGGTCTCGCTGGCCGCGGCCATGAACGCCTCGAATTCGAGGCCGCATTTGGGGCTCTGGTGCAGGCAGATGAGGGGCGGCGGGCCGCTATCGGTCGGGGTGCCGGCGATTCTCAGGTGGACCTGGCCGAAGGGGCCATCGACATAGGCTTTACGGATCTTTTGGCGGATATGCGGGCGGATCGGGGACATGGTCAGACGGTCTCCGGGGCGACGGCGACGATGGCCTTGCCAATGTTGCGGCCGTCCATCAGACGCTCGAACAGGGCAGGGGCCTCGCTCAGGCCTTCGGCGCGGTCTTCCTCGAACTTGAGGCGGCCGTCGGCAATCCAGGGGGCGGCCTCGGCGACATACGCGTTCCAGCGGGGATAGAAGTCATAGACGACGAGACCGGAAAGCTGTGCGCGCTTGCCGATGATCATGCCGGCATTGAGGGCGTGCTGGCTTGGCGTGCCCGCATGGTAGGCATCGACGAGGCCGCAGAGGACCCCGCGGGCATAGGGTCGGGCGTGGCCGAGCGCGAGCATGGCCATGTCGGCGGAGACGTTCTCGAAGAAGACCGACAGCCCGTCCGGGAGGGCATCGGCAAGGGCGTCTTTCCAGCCCTCTGCCTTGTAGTCGATGCAGGCATCGAAGCCGTAGGTGCCGGTGACGAGGGCGCATTTCTCGGCGCCGCCGGCGATGCCGATGACCCGGTCAGCGCCCTTGATCCGGGCGATCTGTCCGGCGGTTCCCCCAACGGGACCGGCCGCTGCGTCGACGAGGACGGTGTCACCGGGACCGGCCTTGGCGAGTTGGGTGATGCCGGACCAGGCGGTGAGGCCGGGCATGCCGAGGACGCCGGCATGGGCCGATAGGGGCGCGATACTGGGGTCGATCTTGCGGGCATGGGCGGCCTCGACGGCGATGATTTCGGCCCATCCGCCTTCCATGGTGTGGACCCAGTCTCCCTCTGTGATGCCCGGCGTACGGCTTTCGATGACCTGACCGACCACCGCGCCGGGGACCGGCTCCTGCATGGGTACAGGGGGCGCTTCGCCCATGTGGCGGCCGCGCAGCCGGGAGCCAACATAGGGGTCGAGGGAGAGATAGACCGTGCGCAGAAGCAGGCCGTCTTCTGGACAGGTGGGGCGACTTGTCTCGATGAGGGCAAAGTCGCTGGCGCGGGGTTTGTGGTCGATGGAGGCTTTGATCGTGACGAGATGCATCAGGCTTCGACCATTTCGATGAGCGCGCCGTCGAGGTCCTTGAGGGTGGCGACGTGTTTGCCTTTGTAGATGGGGCCATCGCGGGGCGTGGGCGGGCTGAGCCAGGGGCCGGGGAGGCTGGCGAAATCGGGATGCCAGAGTGTGCCGATGGCGCATCCGGGGACGAGCATGCCGTCATGGTGGGGCCGGGCGATGGCGGCGTGTGGATACTGGTCGAGTTCGAGGAAAACGTCGCGGCCGTGGATCATGGTGGAGATGGCGTGAAGATCCTCCGTCGGTGTGCCATAGGCCTTGGCGAGCATGGTGTAGACGATCTCCATCCGTTCGCGGCCGATCTCGAGCCCGCAATGGGTGACCATCCAGTCGAGGGAGGCGGCCATGTCCGAACAGCCCATCACGAGGATGAAGAGCTTGTCGATCGGGGTTGCGGCGCGCGGCAGGTCGAAAGCGGGGAGGTCATCGCGGATCTGGGTGAGGTAGACGATTTCCTCGTCCGGGCCTTTCACCTGCATCGGATAGATGGCGTCCAGCCCTTCGATCTCGCGGGGGGGACCGATGATTTCAAACGGGCTGTCTTCGACCCTGGCATTGGCGGCGAGCACGTCCTGGACACAGATCTCGATGGCATTCCAGCCATAGGACCGGAGCGCCTGGAATTCGGCGACAGCGGGCTGTTCGATGAAGCGGATATAGATCTCGGCGCCGGAGCTGGGGGCGAGAATCGCGTAGGGACGGCCAGCGCTCGCCGGGGCATCCCAGGACGCGGCAAGATCCTCTGGCACTTCGCCGGTCTCGATGACGGAATAGTCGAAATACTGGCAGTAGTTCCTGGTGGACCGGCTGAGGTCGGCGACGGTGAGGGTCGCTGCGCGAAGGAGTTTCATGGCGAAAGGCCTTTCTTGGAAGTCGGTTGGGGAGAACCACCAGCCAGCCGGTGTGAGCCCTTGACCGGACGAGCCGTGAAAAAGATATATCTTTTTAGGACCACTCCAAACAGGAAGCGACACCCATGGCCGCTTACATGATCGTTTTCGCCAAGATTAATGACCGCGCGCGCTTCATGGCCGAGTACGGTGCGCCGACGGCGGCCCTGATCGGTCAGTATGGCGGGGAGTACATCATCCGCGGCCCGGGTGTTGAAAGCCTGGAGGGCGGGTTATTCGATGGCACCAGCGCGGTGGTGTCCAAATGGCCGGACCGGGCGTCCCTGGATGCCTTCTATAACAGCGAGGCCTACGCCCCGCTGAAGGCCGTCCGAAAGGAATTCTCCGAGGCGCACATCATGGTGTTTGAAGAGCCGGCTTAGGGAGGTGGCGCTTCGATTGGAACCGAGGCGCCGCTTTGAGGGGCATCAGTACACGTCGCGGAGGTAGCGTTTTTCTTTCTTGAGGATCGCGACATAGTCGAGGGCGCCGTCTTCCGAGAGGCCGCCTTCCTGGGCGACGATTTCGAGGAGGGCGGCGTCGACGTCCTTGGCCATGCGTGTGGCGTCGCCGCAGACGTAGAAATAGCCGCCATCTTCCAGCCAGCCGAAGAGGGCCTTGCTATTCTCGCGCATCCGGTTCTGGACGTAGACCTTCTCGGCCTGGTCGCGGGAGAAGGCGAGGTCGAGCCGGGAGAGGATGCCGTCTTCGGACATGGTGCCAATCTCGTCTTCGTAGATGAAATCGTCGGCATGGGTCCGGTCGCCGAAGAAGAGCCAGTTCTTTCCCTTCGCGCCGATCTCCCGGCGTTCTTCGAGGAAGGCGCGGAAGGGGGCGATGCCCGTGCCGGGCCCGACCATGACCATGGGCGCATCATTGTCGGTCGGTATCCGGAACGACTTGTTCGGCGACATGAAGATGGGCGTCTCGTCGCCGCTATTGCAGAGGTCTGCCAGGAAGGTGGATGCAACGCCCTGGTGGACGCGGTCGTCGTGGGTCCAGCGGACAGCGGCAACGGTGAGATGTACCTCGCCAGGATGGGCCTTGGGGCTCGATGAGATCGAGTAGGCGCGATGCTGTAGCGGCTTGAGCCAGCTTACGAACTCGGCCGGGTCGTAGGCGAGGCCTGGATTGAGGTTCAACAGATCCAGCGTGTCCTTGCCCCAGAGAAAGGCCTCAAGGGCTTCCTTGTCGCCGTTCGAGACGATGTGGGAGAGCTCGTCATGGCCGGCGCGTTTCTCGATCTCGTTGATCACGCTGCGCGGGGGCGTGCGGACTTCCAGCCGATATTTCAGAAGGTCACCGAGGGGTGCATCCTGGCCAGCGACCACTTCATCGGCCGCCGCGCCTATACGTTCAAGGATACCGGAAACGATCTCGTCCGTGTTCACCGGCATGACGCCGAGTGCATCGCCGGCCTCATAGGTCATGCCGCTGTCTCCGAGATCGAAGGAGAAGTGGCGGATTTCCTTGTCAGAGCCCGGCCCTGAAAGCAGGCGGTTCTCAAGGGTCTTGGACGGGTAGGGGTTCTTCCGTCCCCATCCGGTGTCGGCTTTCTTGACGACCTCAAGGACGGGGGCGCTTGCGGTATCGGGCTCAAGGCCTTCCTTAGCGAGGGGGATCACGTCCTGCACCCACCGTTCGGCGAGTTCCTCATAGTCGACATCGCAGTCGACCCGGGGTGTCAGGCGTGAGGCGCCCAGTTGCTCCAGACGCAGGTCGATGAGCTTTCCGGCCTGGCAGAACTCATCGTAGTTCGTATCGCCAAGGGCCAGGACGCCATATTTCAGGCTTTCGAGACGGGGAGCGGTGGAGCCCGACAGGGCCTCCCAGAAGATGTCCGCATTGTCTGGCATCTCGCCCTCGCCATAGGTCGAGACGACGACGAGCAGCCGTTTCATGGCCGACAACCGGTCCATATCGACACTGTTGAGGTCGGTCATGCGGGGCGCGAAGCCGTTCGCCTTGGCAAGGTCTGCCGCTTCCGTTGCAACGGCTTCGGCGTTCCCGGTCTGGGTGCCGAAGAGGATATCCATGGGCAGGGCGGCCTGAGCACTCTTTGCCGGGGCGGCCTCCATGGCCATGAGGCTGCGCGAGTGGAGGCCGGCCAAAAAGCCTGCCAGCCAGGACTTCTGGTCTTCGGAAAAGGGCGCGTCTTCGGGAATGTAGGGAAGTTTCATGGCGGTATTCGGCGGGTCTATTCTGCAGCCAGGCGGGCCGTTGTTTCAGTGAGCACGTTCCGAGCAAAGATTTCCTCAAAGCTTGGAATGCGGCCCAGTTGTTCGCGGTTTTTCTCACTCTGCAAGACGATCCAGTCATCGGTGGCTGGATTGTCCATGGACCGGATATCGCGGCTGGCGAGCGCCAGCTTGAAATCCGTGATCCGTTTATTGGCGATGAGTGCGGCAAGGTCTGCGTCGGTATAGTCTGCAAGGGCCGTGCGAGCATGCTTGGCCAGCGCCGCCATCAGGGAGAAATCCTCTGTCAGGACTAGATTGCGGACAGCCTTGTCGGTGGCGGTGTCCTGCCGCGCCCGGTTGAGGTGTTTCGAGGCTTGCGTCTGGGCAAATTCGAGCACCGTGTAGCTGTTGATCAACCGATACATCTCGTCGGTGTCGGTTTCCCCATAGGACGGGGTTGCGCCTTGGAGAACGGGCTCTTCGGCCTTCCAGGACTCCTTGAGGCGCTGGATCTGGTGGGTGGCGAGGGCCGTTGCGAGTTCTTCGACCAAGTCTTTCCGGGATTTTGCCGCCAGAATGGCCTCATAGTCCTGATACTGGAGCAAGGCGCGCGGCATGAGCCAGCGGAAGTGGCTGATCTCGCTCTCCCAATTATCAAGGATGCGCTGTGCCCTGGCCGACCCCGTGGCCTCTACGTGGCACTCCAGCAGGTGGTGCACCATGTTCCTGTGCAGCGCGGCCAGGTCTGTCGCCTCTTTCAGATCGTGGAGATTGACGGAGTCGTGGCTGACATAGCCGCTGAACTTGCCCTCGGGATCGTACTGGTAGGCAAAGCCTCCCGACATGCCGTTGCCGAAGCCCTTGGCGAACTCGCCGATGTTCAGCACCGCGCCGTTGGTCATGTACTCGCAGCAGAAATCGCCGACGCCTTCGACAACGGCGACCGCGCCGGAGTTCCTGACCGCGAACCGGTCGCCCGCCTGGCCTTCGACATAGGTGCGCCCACCGCCTGCGCCGAACAGGGCGAAGTTGCCGATGAGGACATTCTCGCCCGTCTCAGGGCTGCCGCCGGCCGGTGACCGAACGATGATGATCCCGCCCGACTGGGCCTTGCCGACGCCGTCATTACAGGTGCCGCAATGGTCCATGACCATGCCGTCATTGCAGAAGACCCCATAGCTCTGACCGGCTGAGCCATCGGTCAGGATGTGGAGGCTGCCGGGCTTGAGGTGTTTCCGGCCGCGATCATCGGTGTGTACGGCGGGGAGGTCCCCCGCATTCGGGATTTCGTAGTTGAGGGCCCGCTCGATGTCGGCGGCAAGTTGGCCGCCCACGGATTTGTCTCGGTTGTTCAGCGTAATTGGCTTACGGGCCTTGTACCGGGGGCGTGCTTTTTCGACGATCGACGTGCTGAATTTCTCCAGGAGCCCATCGTCCACAGCGAAGCTGCGCTCGAGATAGGTGGGATCCTGGACCGTGATTTCGGGATAGTCGATCAGCATACGGCGCAGATTCAACTGTCCCACGGACCGGGGATGGTCGAGCAGATGCAAGAGATCGGCGCGGCCGCGCGCCTCATCCAGGGATCTGAAGCCGAGCGAGGCGAGAATTTCCCGGGTCTCATGGGCGATGTTGAGGAAATACTGCGCGAGGGAGCGGGGGTCGCCGTCAAACAGCTCGGCATTGGTGGTGAGCCCGGCCGGACACTTCACATTGCAGTTCTTCGCCATGACGCATTTCAGCATCATGAGCGCCGTGGTGCCGAATTCGAAACTGTCAGCACCCAAGAGGGAGGCTTTCACCACGTCACTGCCAGTCTGCATGGCGCCCGAGCAGCGTAGGCTCACCTTTTGCCGGATCCCATTGGCACAGAGGGCCTGGTGAACCTCGGCGATGCCCAGTTCTGCGGCCCGACCGGTGTATTTCAGGGAGGTCACAGCAGCTGCGCCCGTCCCGCCCGTGTTGCCAGCGACATTGATCACGTCAGCACCGGCCTTGGCGACACCGACGGCGATGGTGCCGATGCCCTCGGAGGAGACGAGTTTCACGATGACGCGGACCCGGGCGGCCTTGGCGTCATGGATGAGCTGGGCCAGGTCCTCGATGGAGTAGGTGTCGTGGTGCGGCGGCGGGCTGACGAGTTCGACGCCGGGCGTGCCGCCGCGGGCGGCTGCGATGGCGACCGTGACTTTTTTGGCCGGGAGCTGTCCACCTTCGCCAGGCTTCGCGCCCTGGCCGATCTTGATCTCGATCTCTTCCAGGTTGGGATCGGCGATGTAGCCGACCCAGACCCCGAAGCGGCCCGAGGCGAATTGCTTGATCCGGCTGGCGCGCAGGGTGTTGTAGCGGGAGAAGCTTTCGCCGCCCTCGCCGGAGTTCGACATGGCGCCGACCATGTTGGTGCCCTGGGCAACCGATTCGTGTGCCCTGGCGACGAGGGCACCGTGGGACATCGCGCCTGTCGCAATGCGGGGCGTGATTTCCGACGCCGGCTGGACATCTGACACGTCGATCGGATCGGGCGCCTGGACGATGCGCGAGATGTAGTCCTCGCCTTCGCCCGTGACCTCAATGCGGAGCGCACCGCCTTCGATCGAGTAGTCCGTGATGTCGTCCTTGAACCGTTCGAGCAGGGTCTGGGCAAGCGCGTTGAGCCTGCCCATGCCGCCGCGCTTCGGTTTGGATTTGGGGCCGGTAAGCGTGAGGCGATAGCCGGTTCCGTCGCGGGTGACCTCCAGGCCACGGATGCTGAAATCCTTGTTCCCCGCCCGATTGAACAGCATCATTTCCTGCTTAATGGCCGCAGCATCCTCCAGGAACGTGATGTCGGCCGGGAAATGCAGCACATCGCGCAGAGCCACCGGCCGCTGCTTCCGCTCCTCGCTCATCATTCGCGAGAAGGCCCTGTAGCCCGGCGTGATCTCGAACGTGTCGATCTGTGCCGGGGTCAGCTTGTCGAAGCTTGTGTTGTTGTAGGCGGTCTTGTCGAGGCCGAACGCGTCGTACATCTCGTCATAGGTGAGGAGGCGGAGGTCTTCAGCGTCCTCGTCGCCGGGGGCGAAGGAGACCTTTTCCTCGGTCATGTCCACAAAGCCGCGCACGGCGGTGACGCCGTAGGAGTGGCCTGCGCCTTCCGCGCGTTCCTTGAAGAGGCCGAGCATTGGGATGTCGGCTTCTTTCTCGACGATAGCGGCGCGGGCGTGCCAGGCGGTTGCCGACTTCGCGATCGTGTCGAATTGTACCCCGCCGACGGGCGTGACCATGTTCGGGAAATAGCGCTTGAGAACGGGGTCGTCCGTATCGAGGAAGTTGGGTTCGAAGAACTCCCCGCCGGAATAACTTTCGACCGTGCACAGACCGACCTTGCCCATTGTTTTCATGAGGGACTTTTCAGCGGCCTTCTTGAATTTGCCGAAGGCTTCGGCGGCATCGGTGCCAAACTTTTCCTCTGCGCGCATCCGAACGCCGAGGGGGTAGATCGCCGAAGCACCGAAGCCGAGCCCGCATGCGATGTGATGAGGCGAACTGATCTGCCCGCTTTCGGCGATTATGGAGACCCGCAGACGCAAGCCCTCTTCGATGAGGCGCTGGTTGATGGCCGAGACGGCGAGCGTCATCGGGATTGCAGCCCGGTCGGCGCTCACATGACGGTCTGTAACGATCGCGATGCCCCCTTGCGCATCGGCGAAGGCCACAATTTCATTGGCCAGTGCATCAATCGCGCTCACAAGGGCAGCTTCATTGGCTTTGGCAGCTTTTGCCGTGTCGTCGAAGACCGGGGTGTAGAGCATCGAGAACTCAGCGACCGGCGTCTCCTTCTGCGCGCGGATCTTCATGAGCTGTGTCATGCGCAGGATTGGGCTGTCGATGATGATCTGCTTCTTGCCCGTCGGCCCCTGGTGAGGCTTCTCGCCGAGGGCCACGCGGAGCGTCATTCCGTCCTTCTCGCGGATGGAGTCCAGCGGCGGGTTGGTCACCTGGGCGAAGCGCTGGGAGAAGTATTTCGCGATACCGCCTTCATTGTCCGAAAGGGCATTGATGGCGTTCCCGTAGCCCATGGCCGAGACCTTCTCGGTCCCGTTCGCGAGCATCGGGTCCATCAGGAATTTGAAGCTCTCCTGGTTGTGGTTATAGGCGACGTAGCGGGCGGCCGTATTCAGCCCGCCCTTGTACCGGACGGCCTTTGCCACTTCAGCGTCGGTGACCGCGTCGTCGGAATCCTCGACATGGAAACTGGCCTCCTTCAGGAGCGCTTCATAGTCTTCCCGCTCGGCCAGCATCTCGAGAGCGCGTTTGGTGTCGAGCACTTCATCTTGCTCATGGTCATAGACCAGCATCCCGCCCGCTTCGATGCGGCCGCGCCGAAGCACGTCCTCAGGCGGAAAATCGACCTGGCCAGCCTCGGACATCACGGCCAGGTACTCTGCCGTTTCGACCGATCGCAGTGGCCGAAGGCCGAGCCTGTCTAGCCGGGCGCCGATATAACGGCCATTTCCGAAGATGAGCGCTGCAGGGCCGTCATTCTTCTCTTCATAGAGCGAGAAGAACTCCAGCATGGCGCGGACGCGGGGAGAGAGCGTGAAATCGTTCTCCCACGCAGGCGGCATCATGGAGACGACCGCTGTCACCAGGTCAAGTTGGTCCATGTTGACCCGCCAGCTCAGCGTCTGGTCGAGACGGCAACTATCGGACTGGCCCTTGGGGCGGATGATACGATTGTTCTTGGCGAGCGCCACCGCAGTTTCCGAAAGCCGGTTCTTCTTGTCCGTGTTCAGCTCGCCGTTGTGCGCCATCAACCGGAAAGGCTGGGCCATGGACGGGTGAGGATCGGTGTTGGTCGAGAACCGGGTGTGGAAATAGACAGAATGGATCGCGTGGTCTGGGTCCATCAGATCGGTGAAGTAGGGAACGATCTCCCATGAGTTCAGCCGCCCCTTCAGCACCTGCATGTTGGCGGAAAGGGAGATCGGATAGAGTTCCTCGAGGTCTGGCGTGGTGTAGGCCACCGCCTCGATGTCCAGAATGACCTGGTAGATCGCCTTGTCGAGGTCCTGACCGCGCAGGCCTTTGGGCGCTGCAAAGACCCACTGGCGAATGGGAAGCTGCAGTTTCACCCCGCGCGGCTCGATGGTGGAGTGGTCGACCGGCACCGGACGCTCGAGGAGGACATCCATGCCGGCCTTTGCGAACGCCTCTTCTATTAGCTTGATGGCTTTGGCGCGGTGCTTTCGGTTCTCAGGCAGGAAGAAGTTACCGACCCCGAATTCCCCCTGCTTGAGCGATTTGCCGGTGAGCTTCGAGAAGTAAGCCTCTGAAATATCGATGGAAATTCCGGCCCCATCCCCGACACCTTCGGACGACATACCGCCCCGGTGCGGCACGGCACAAAGGGCCTGATGGACCTTCTTCAGGACATCATGGGTCTGCTTGCCGTCCTTTCGGGTGAGGAACCCAACGCCGCATGAGCTGTAGTCTTGCTCAGGATCGTAGAGAGCTTCGGCTGCCACGCTATTCTGGTCCATTCATGTCTATGAGCCCGCTCACTGGAAAATTTTCCGCGAGAGAACAAGCCACAACCAAGATGTGTGGCGATCGCAAAATAGGCAAGGTCCGCCGTGTCGACGATGGCGAAACTGTCGCAAGCCTCGAACTTTTCTCATCACCGTGCGTGGCCACGGTTATCAATCCGCTAACGTTGGCTGCGACAGGCGCGTCCGTCAATCCGCCTTTGCGAACTCGTCGGCGACCTGTTCGGAGCTTTCTTCCTCACCGCGATCGAGCGCTTCGCGGTCCTGCTGCAGGATACGGAAGATCCGCGCCAGGTATTCCTGGGTCCAGAGCCCGCGGGCGTCGGCCTCTGACTTGGTGGGTTCGAACGCGTCAATCGCTTCTGCCGACACCGTATCGCCGCGCGCGAGCAAGCGTTCGATCGTGTCCAGCCGCTCGCGCATCACCGCGACCTCCTGGACGAGGGCGAGGGTGATGTTCATCAGCCGCTCGGTGTCCGGGTTTTCGAGGAACCAGGGGCGTTTGCCCTTCGCTTTCGCGCCAGCGAGGGCGATCGGATCAAGCTCTGCCATCCCCTAGGCCGCCTTCCGTGCGCCGATAACGTGCCAGGCGGCCTTTCGGCCATAATCCTCGCCATCGTCATCTGCCGCATCGGGGAACACGTCCTTGTCGACGACCGCAGCAACACCGTCATGGATCAGCTCGTCAGCGCCGAAGCCCGCATCTGCCATCCACTGGTCGAGATCAATCTCGTGCATCTTCGTCCAGAAGGGTTCGTTGTTGTAGAACGCGTCCCAGTCGCGCATGGCCTGCTCGAAGAGCGGCATATCGGCGGCGTATTGGGGCTGCTCCACATGCAGGACGATGCCGCCGGGCTTCAGGAGACGGCGCGTCTCGGCGAAGATCATTGGCATGGTCTTGTAGCTGGTCTCGTGGAGGAACATGGTCGACTGGATCCAGTCGAAGCTCTCATCCTCGAACTGGGCCAGGTTTGTCACATCGTCCTGGATGAAGAAGACATTTTCGATGCCCATCGATTTCGCGCGGGCGAGGCCATATCGGAGCATGGGGGCGCCCACATCAACAGCGACAATCTCTGCATCGGGGAACGCTTCCGCGATCGGCAGCACGTTGTGGCCGAGCCCGCAGCCGATATCGAGGATCCGTTTGGGTTTGAAGTCATCGCCGAGCTTGCGCTTCACCCATTGGGCAACTGCGACGCCGCCGCCATCATTGTATCGGCCCAGCATGCCGCCTGTGGTGGCGAAGATGCCGGCATCGTAGTTGGCGGCGCCCGTGACATCGCCGGGCACCAGTTCGGTGTGGTAGCTGCCGGGCATACAATGGTGATCAATGGCCGTCACGCCCCGAGGCAGGGGCATCGCCGGGTTCAATTTCAGCCGATCATCGCCTTCTGTTAGCGCGGCAACCGAGCCATTTAGGCGATCGGCCTGGCGAAGGGTCACCCAGCGTCCCGCTTGCTGACGGGTTTCCATCGTGGCGCGGCGAAGGGCGGACCACCATTGCCAGATCGGGTCCTTGGTGAGGGCCTTGCGAACCTGGTGGCGCGATTTGAACGGGGTTTTCCGCGCGGGCTTGATACGGGTCTGGAAGGCTTCTGCGACGCCGGGCATGACCTTCGTCGAGAGGTGACGGTTCATCTGGGCCAGGAAATTGAAGCGCGCAATCTCGTCGTGGCTCGTGTCAGGATAGACGCTGTGACGGCCGACAACGCGGTAATCCGGCGGGCCGTCATAGGTGATGGGCTTGCGCTCTAGGGTTTCCGTATCCGCCATGGGGGCCTCCGTTCGCGAGCACGCTCGTCGTGCGCCTAAGACGGCAGCCGGGCTCGACACCCGCTTCTGCGTCTGCATAAAAGATATACCATTTCGAGCCGACTGCTAGACGGGAGACCCTGCCAATGACAACGAAAATTGTCGCACTATTCAATCTGAAGCCCGGCGTCGCGATCGAAGACTATGAGGCTTGGGCGAAAACGACGGATATCCCCACGGTGAATGGGCTCCGCTCGGTGGATGACTTCGCTGTGTTCAAATCGGTTGGCCTGCTCGGGAGCGAAGACAAGCCGCCCTACGAATATATCGAGATTATCGACGTGAATGACATGGACGGGTTTGGTGGAGAAGTCGGCACCGACACCATGCAAAAGATCGCAGGCGAGTTTCAATCAATGGCCGATGATCTCGTCTTCATACTCACCGACAAACTCGGGTGAGCGAGATGGCGAAATTGAGTGGCAAGACGGCGGTCATCACGGGGTCTGGACGGCGGAAGGGTCTCGGGGAGGCCATTGCCAGGCGACTGGCGGCCGATGGCGCCAATATCGTCATCTCCGATGTTGGGACGTCGAGGGATGCCGCCACCGGGGCCGAGCATATCGGCTCGACGACCGAGATGGAGGCTATTGCTGCCGAACTCCGCGAAGCTGGCGTTGGAAGCTCGACCTGCGTGTGTGACGTGCGATCGCTGGAGGAGGTCCGGGCCTTGGCGAGCCATGCCGCAGAAGCCCATGGCAGCCTCGATATCTGGGTCAACAATGCCGGCATCGGCTACATCATGAAGCCGCTCCTCGATGTCACAGAGGACGATTGGCGAGCAGTAATCGATGTGAACCTGACCGGCGCGTTCTTCGGCGTGAAGGCGGCGGCCGAGACCATGGTCGCGCAGGGTAAAGGCGGACGGATCGTCAACATTGCAAGCCAGGCTGCGAAGTCCGGGTTCCCCCACGCCCAGGCCTACACCAGTTCGAAACATGGCCTCGTCGGTCTCGTCCGGTCGGCGGCCGTAGAACTCGGAGGGCACGGGATCACCGTCAATAATGTCTGCCCGAACCATGTCACGACCGGGCTTGGTGCTTGGCAGAATGAGTATTTCTCCAAGGTGGTCGGCGCTGAAAGTGTCGAGGCGTACCTCGAGGCCATGGCAGCTCGGATCCCGATGGGGCGGCCGGGACTGCCAGAGGACACGGCCAATGCTGTGGCCTGGCTCTGCACCGATGATGCCCAGTATATCACGGCTGAAAGCATGAACGTATCGGGCGGCGAGGAGCCCCATTGATGGCCAATGGGAGACTGGAGGGGCCACGGAGGGGGCGACTTGCCGGAGTCGTTGCCTTGTCGCTGATGGTCCTGGCCAGCTGCGAAACCCGTCCGCCGCTTGAGGATGATCTCGCTGCCCTCGGCGCCTTCTCGACCAGCTGGCGGGCCGCCTACCAGGCGGGAAACTTCGAGAGCATGGCTGATTTATATGAGCCCGATGCCTGGCTGATGACCCGTAACCAGCCGGCCCGGAAGGGGCGGGAGGCGATCCTCGACTATTTCAGGACGTCCAGGGAAGCGGGCGGCGAAGCGGTGATTGTCTTCGAACGGGAAGAGCGCACGATCGATGGTGACTACGCGTTCCAGATCGCACGGTGGTGGCTGGAAAGCCCTGAAGCGACGGGTGAGCCGGTCCGCGATTCCGGGCGCTCTCTGGTGATCTTCAAGCGCAGCGCCGACGGGCGATGGCGGCTGTGGCGCGACATCGATAACAACACCCCGGACGTGACCTTTCCGATCCCCGAGGCTTTGCTCCAATAATGACAGACGCTATTCCAGACCCCGCGCCCCTTGGCTTCACCTGGCCGGGTGGTAAATCCCTCGCTCTGTCTATCGTGGTGAACGTCGAAGAAGGGGCCGAGCGCCGCGTCGATGAGGGCGACAAGCGCCCAGAGCCAGTCGACGAGTTGGGCGCTGTGCCCGGCAAGCCGATCCGCATCCACGGCAACGAGAGCAACTATCAATACGGCATCAACCGGGGGGCGCCGCGGGTTCTGAAGCTGCTCGATGATGCGGGGGTGCCCGCCACGTGGACCGTCTGTGGTCAGGCGCTCGAAAAGGCGCCCTGGTTGGCAGAAGCCCTGGTGGGGCGCGGCGACGAGCCCTGCAATCACGGCTACAAATGGGCCTTCACCGCGTTCATGGACGAAGCGGCCGAGCGCGCCTTTATCGAAAAGGGGACGGCGAGCATCGCGGCCACCTGTGGACGCAAGCCTGTGGGGTGGCTGTCACGTTACCTCCATACGGATATCACCCGCCGACTTCTGCTCGAGCAGGATTACACGTACCACATGGACGATTATTCTGATGACTTTCCCTACTGGGACATGGTCGAGATGGTAGACGGCGCGCGGGCGCCGATGGTCATCCTGCCCTATGCGATCGACAGCAATGACATGAAGTTCTGGCTCAGCCCGAGTTTCACGCCGGACATGTGGCTCGACTATGCCAAGCGAACCTTCGATTGGTTGCGCGGCGAGGCGCGCTCGGAGGGCGCGCGGATGATGAGCTTGGGGCTGCACCTCAGGATCATCGGCAGGCCCGGCAGGATCGGCGCGTTCAAGGCCTTCCTCGACCATGTGGCTGGCCATGACGATGTCTGGATCGCCACGCGCGAGCAGGTCGCGGCCCATTTCGCAGAACATGTCCCTCCGCCCGGTCTCTAACCACATCCCCCCCAAACGGAACTGGAGACCCCTTTGAGCCGTGTCCCACCCATCGCCCTCGACGCGCTCGACCCCGAAACGCGCGCTGCCGTCGACAAGGGCGCTAAGATAATGGGTTTCACACCGAATGATGCGCTTGTCATGGCCCATTCGCCAGCCATCCTGAAGGGAATGTGGGCGCTGGTTGCGGGCGTTTATGGTGCCGGCACTGTTGATCCGGGCCTTAAGCGGCTGGTCGGCGAGGCAGCATCAAAGGCAGCAGGGTGTTTCTACTGCTCGGCCCATGCCGCGCATGGTGCCGCTGAGCAGGGCGTTGCGAAAGAGAAGATCGAAGCTGTCTGGTCGTTCGAAGACAGTCCCTTGTTCACGGACGCCGAACGGGCTGCCATAGGGCTCGCCATGAAGGCCGGGCGGGTGCCGAACGAGACCGATGACGCGGACCTGGCCGCATTGAGGCCGCACTTTTCCGATGCTGAGATCATCGAGATTGTCGGTGTGATTTCGATGTTTGGCTTCCTCAACCGGTGGAACACGACGCTGGGAACGGTGCTTGAGCCGAAACCGCTTGCGACGGTTTCGTCATTTGACGGAGTGAATGAAGCGCCCTAATTTGTCCGGACAATTGCAACTCGCTGCGACAAGGCCAATGCAAGCCGTTTTCCGATCCCTTCTGTTTGTCCCTGGCAACCGTCCCGACCGGTTCGAGAAGTCCGCCAAAGCGGGCGCCGATGCGGTGATTATCGATCTGGAGGACGCTGTTCTCCCCGAGGACAAGGCTTCAGCGCGGGAAGCAGCCCTCGCAGCTCTACCCACATCGGTCTCGGGCGCGTCTTTGGGGATCAGGATCAACAGCCCAAGAACGTCGGACGGATGCGCGGACATCGCTGCGATTTCAGAGAGCGCAGAGACGCCCGCCTTCATCATGGTGCCAAAGGCTGAAACGGGCATCGATATCGAGATCGTCCGTGAGGCAACCGGAGAAGCCGCTCCAGTCATGGCTGTCATCGAAAGTGGCCGGGGCCTCCGCCGGGCGTTCGATATCGCAAAACAGAGCCGAGGCGGGGTTCTGTTCGGTGGCGCGGATTATTCTGCGAGCCTTGGCGCCGATCTCGGAGACTGGGGCGCAATGACCGTTGCACGCGGTACGATCGCCGGGGCGTGTGGCGCGGCTGGTGTGCCGGCGTACGACGTCCCATTTCTCGACGTAGAGGACGAGAGCGGCCTCGCGGAGAGTACAGCCCGGGCCAAAGCGTTTGGCTTCGCCGGTCGCGCTTGTATTCACCCGGCCCAGATCAGTACGGTGAACGCGGTCTTCGCGCCCAGCGAGGCAGATATCGAGGGTGCGAAAGCCGTCCTCGCTGCGATGGACGCAGCCGAAGGAGGCGCTGTACTCCACAAGGGAAAACTGGTCGACCGGCCTGTGGTGCTGGCGGCAGAACGTGTGCTGGCTGCGGCCGGACAGGCAAAGGGTCAATGATGGTTGGTACGGTGAAAGAGGTCGGTCCGAATCGGTTCCGTGAAACGTTTGGTCGGTACTTCGAGGATTTCCACGAAGGGGACATTTACGAGCACCGTCCAGGCAAGACGGTGACCGAGTACGACAACCACATATTCACGCTGATGACGATGAACACGCATCCGATGCACTTCGATGCCGAGTTCGCCAAGGCGTCGGAATTTAAGAAGAACCTGGTCGTGAGCCCGTATACGCTAGCGCTTCTTATCGGAATGAGTGTCACCGATTGCAGCCAGAAAGCGATCGCCAATCTCGGCATGGATGAGGTGAAGTTCACAGCTCCCGTATTCGCGGGAGATACCATCTACGGCGAGAGCGAAGTACTGGAGAAGCGCGAAAGCCGATCGCGGCCAGGGCAGGGCATCGTGACCATTGTGACCCGCGGCTACAATCAGGACGGAACCATGGTGTGCACGTTCAAGCGCAACATGCTGATCCCTGCCAAGGGGCACGCCGTCGAAGACAAGATCGAAACCTACTGAGCCTTTTTTGGAGTACGATACCCATGCCTGATACCGCCGTTCTGTTACCCGAGGGGGCTGAGGAAGAGCGTCTGATGCTGGACGCGATCGAAAAGTGGCTCGAGCAGAAAGTGAAACCTGTCGCCATGGAACTGGAACATGGCGATATCTATCCCGACGAACTCGTTGAGGACATGAAGGCCCTCGGCCTTTTCGGAGCGCTGATTGATCCCGAATATGGCGGCCTCGGCCTGTCGGCATCGCTTTATGCGAAGATCGTTACCCGTATTTCCGAGGAGTGGATGAGCCTTACGGGGATCTTCAATTCCCATTTGATGATGGCCCAGATCGTTCAGCGCTTTGGAACAGAGAAGCAGAAACAGTACTGGCTTCCGAAGTTTGCAACCGGTGAGATCCGGGGTGGGCTGGCCCTGACGGAGCCAAATGCCGGCACCGACCTGCAGGCCCTGACAACGAAGGCCACACGTGTTGGCGACAAGTATGTGGTCGAAGGCGCGAAAACCTGGATTTCAAATGCAATCCAAGGCCATTGCGTCGCGCTTCTGTGCAAGACAGACCCGAGCGCTGAACCCCGTTACACGGGCATGTCGATCCTGATCACCCAGACCAAGGACCCCGAGACCCGGGAGGACCTTCCGGGCGTTCGCAATGGAAACAAGCTTTCCAAGCTTGGCTACAAGGGGATCGATAGCGGTGAACTGGTTTACGACAATTACGAGTGCGATGCCGAGTTGTGCCTGATCGGCGGCGAAGAGGGTAAGGGCTTCTTCATGGCGACTGGCGGCCTTGAAATCGGGCGGATCAATATTGCGGCCCGTTCGGTCGGGATTGCCCGGCGGGCGCTTCAGGAGTCCGTCGCCTACAGCCAAACCCGCAAGACCATGGGCAAGGCGATCTGCGAGCACCAGGCGATCCAGCTCAAGCTGGGCGAGATGGCCGCGAAGACCCGCGCTGCCGAACTGCTCGTGGAGGATGCTGCCCGGGCCTATGACACCGGTCAGCGGATCGACATGGAAGCGGGCATGGCGAAGTACTTCGCTTCAGAGACCGCCGTCGAAGTGGCCACAGAAGCCATGCGCATCCATGGCGGCTATGGCTACTCCAAGGAGTATCCTATCGAGCGCCTTTACCGCGATGCCCCGCTCATGTGCATCGGTGAAGGCACCAACGAAATGCAACGCATCATCATCGCCAAACAGCTCGTGAAACGGAATCCGGTCTGATGTAACCATGCCGAATATCTCTCAGTTCTATGGCGTCGAGATAGAGATCTTTCACAACGGTCGAGCACCGCCTGACGCGATCTACGACTTGCTGAGCCGCATCGGCGAGCTCCTCCCACCACAGGCAGATGAACGATGAAACGTCCACTCGAAGGTGTCCGCATATTGTCTATCGAGCAGTATGGTGCGGGCCCCTATGGGACCATGCTGCTTGCGGATCTTGGGGCTGAGGTCATTAAGATCGAGGACCCTGGGCGGGGCGGTGATGTGTCCCGCAGTGTCGGGCCGTATTTCCTGGGTGAGGGGGACAGCGAGTTCTATCAGACCTTTTCGCTAGGCAAGAAATCGGTTGCTCTGGATCTCAAGACCGAAGGCGGGCGAGCCGCGTTTGAGGCCCTTGTCGCGGGGGCCGATGCGGTCGCGAACAATCTGCGCGGCGACCAGCCCGGCAAGCTTAGGCTGACCTACGACCACCTCAAGGCGGTCAATCCCAGGATCGTCTGCGCGCATCTCTCCGCCTATGGCCGCGACAGTGAGCGGGCCGCCTGGCCCGGCTATGATTACTTGATGCAGGCCGAAGCGGGATTCATGTCGATGACCGGTGAGCCAGATGGGCCTCCGGTGCGTTTTGGGCTCTCGATGGTGGATTTCCACACAGGCAGCCAACTAGCGACGGCCATCCTGGCGGGCATCCTCGGTGCCCAAAGGACGGGCGAGGGCTGTGACCTCGATGTTTGCCTGTTCGATACAGCCCTCCACCAACTGTCCTATCCCGCCACCTGGTATCTCAACCAGGGCCACGTCACAGGGCGGCTCCCGCGGGGCAGCCACCCATCGATCACGCCCAGTCAATTGGTGAAGACCAGGGACGGTTGGGGCCTGCTGATGTGCCAGACCCCGAAATTCTGGGATCTGTGGTGCCAGCTCACTTCCTGCGATCTGGGCAGCGACCCGCGCTTCCGTGATGTTCCCTCGCGCCGGGAAAACCTCTCTGCTCTCAGCGATGCCGTCGATGCTGTGATGGGGGCAAAGGACACCAACGACTGGGTGAAGATCCTCGGCGGAAAGGTTCCGTTTGCGCCCGTTCTCGACATCGCTGAAGCGCTGGACAGCGCCTATATCAGCCATGTGGACATGACCGCGACGGTTGATCATCCTGACAGGGACGCGGGCGTCCGCGTCCTGGCGTCTCCCTTCCGTATCAATGGCGAGCGTCCAGCCCCTAGCCGGGCCCCCAAGCTTGGCGAGCATTCGAGCGTGCTCCTGCCATGAAGCTGGATGGGTTGAAGGTTCTCGATCTTTCCGCCTTCCTTCCCGGGCCGCACATGACGATGATGATGGCTGACCATGGCGCCGATGTGATCATGGTCGAACCCGCCAATGGCACTGGCGAGCCGACCCGCGTCATCGGCCAGACAACGCCTGATGGTGTCTCGGTCTGGTTTCGCAACATTGCCAGGGGCAAGCGCAGCCTGAAGCTCAATCTCAAGGACCCGCGGGGGCAAGCTCTCTTCCATGCCTTGGCCGAGAATGCCGATGTGGTGGTCGAAGCCTTCCGGCCGGGCGTCGTCAAGCGGCTGGCTGTCGATTATGAAACCCTGTCGGCGCACAACCCGGGCCTCGTCTACTGCTCAATCTCGGCGTTTGGGCAGACGGGGGCGAGGGCTCAGAAGCCTTCCCATGATACCGGCGTACAGGCCTTGGCAGGATTGATCGATCTCACCCGCGGCTTGGAGGACGACAAGCCCGCGATGCCAGCCATTCCCTTTGCTGATGCATCCGCGTCACTGATGGCGCTATCGGCGATTTTGATGGCGCTCTACCGGCGCACACAAACTGGAAAGGGCGATTATGTCGACATGGCCATGTACGACGCAGCCCTCGCCTGGGTGCCGAATGTCACTGGCCCGGTCTTCGCAGAAGACGCGCATCCGGCGCCCAAAACCATGCGCAGCTTCGGGGGATCCGCGCTCACCAATCTTTATGAAACCGCTGACGGCCAGTTCCTCGCGTTCAGTGGTCCTGAGATCAAGTTTGCCACCAATCTTCTGACTGCTCTTGGCCGCCCAGACCTTCTTGAGATCGCAAAGCTGGAACCTGGCCCTGCGCAAGCCCCGCTCCGAGACTTTCTAGCGGACACTTTCAAGTCCGAACCCCTGGCCCATTGGCAGAGGGTCCTGGAGCCGATCGATTGCGCCTGGTCATGGGTGCGCAGCCTGAAGGATGCATTCGATGATCCGGTGACCGCCGACCGGGGCATGGTGTTCACCGATGCCGAGGGCCATCGCCATATTGGGCCGCCCATCCACTTTCTGCACGAGCCGCCGCAGCCCAATCCAAGCGTGCAGGCGTTCGGCGCCGACAGTCTCGAGATCGCCCGGGAAGCAGGGCTCGACGATGCCGAGGCGGCAGCGCTCAGGAAGGAGGGTGTGATCTGATGCCGGTCTACCCGCCCGAGATGTTCCCCGCCACCCGCGCCCATGCTGGCGTCTGGGAAGGCACCTACACCCACATCAACATCGCCGCCGAGATCGAAGATCGCCACCAGACCCGCGTCGTATGTGAATTTCCCGATGATGGCGGCGACGTCTTCTACCGCCAGCACATCGAATTCAAGTGGGAAGATGGCCGCTCGCGCAGGGACCTCTTCGAAGGCAGACCGCAGGACGGAAAGCTCCACTACGACACCCAGACCTTTCACGGCTTCAGTTGGGAAACCGATGACGGCCTGATCCTGCTCAATCTGCAGCGGAAGGATGAGCCCGGCGCCAATTTCTTCGAGATCATTGCCATGGGGGAAGGCGGGACGCATCGGGCCCGGACCTGGCATTGGTTCCGCGATGGCCAACTCTACCGGAGAACGCTGTGCGATGAGCGCCGGGTGGGGTAGGCGACGTTCGCGTTACCGCGTGCGTTCGAGCTTCATCTCGTAGGCAAAGCGCCCTGCTGGATGCAGGCTCTCGGACAACAACGTGACGTCACCTGCTGCATCTCTGTAGCGCCTGACAGTCCTCAGCGCTGGTGAACCTGGCTCGACCGCCAACCGCTTCGCCTGGTCAGGGTCGAGGGCCACCGCCTCCATGCGCTGGGTCACGCTGGCAACGCTGACGCCGTGAGCCGTCTCGATCCACTCGGAAATCGGTCCGGAAAGTTCGTTCACCGTGGCCCTGTCCGGTGCCACATCACTTCTGACATAAACGGCGGTGATCGCTTGTGGCGCTTGTCCGGCGACACCACGAAAGCCCATATACTGGTGATAGCGCCCCACGAGTCCGACACGCTCAAGGTGGTCATCGGTTGCGGGCTGGTCGACCCCCACTTCGAACCGGGCGTCTCTGGCATACTGAAGGAGGGTGTCGAAGTCGCCGATAGGTTGCGCGAATGCGGGCGCGGCCGTCGCCAGGACGATGCTGCCAGCGCCCCGTCGGCGCTCGATCAGGCCGTCATCGGTCAGGAGTCGAAGAGCATCGCGGGCCGTATGGCGGGAGATGTCGTGCTCGGTACAAAGCTCCATCTCGGTCGGTATTTGGTCGCCGGGACGATACCGGCCCTCCGCAATCTGCGACCGCAGGTGGTCGGCGATCTGGCGGTATCGTGGCGGCCCCGCTTTCAAATCGCTCTCCTGATCTCATCCCATGATCGAGAGAGTGTGTCTCGAAAGGCCGGGTCGGCAATCCCGATCAAGGCCTCGGCGCGCGCGTCGATACTCTTGAGCCTGAGATCTGCGATGCCGTGCTCGGTCACCACCACACCGAGATCGGCCCTGGCAATGCTGGTCGCGTTCGCGTCAAGGCGCGGAACTATTCGGCTGATCGCGCCTCCCTTGGCTGTTGAGACCAATGCGGCGACCGGTAGGCCGCCGGGTGAAGCGGCTGCCCCCCGTAGGAAATCCACAAGACCACCGGTTCCGGAGATCTGACGTCCGCCAATGTACTCGGCATTTGCTTGGCCGAAGAGATCCACTTCGATCACCGAATTGATGGCCTTGAAATTCTCAATTTCAGAAAGGGTTGAGATCGCGTGGGTGTGGGAAACGGGCGCAAAATAGAGCCTCGGATCACGCGCGACGCGCCTGTAGAGTGGTGCCGTGCCCGCCGCAATGCCGGTTGTGATCGCGCCAGGGTGCGCGGCAATGGCGCCTGCATCCATCAGGCCGAGTAGGGGGTCGGACACCATGCCCGAATGGATCCGAAGATCCTTGTGACCGGTGAGGGCGCCAAGAACCGCCTGCTGCACGTTGCCCAGACCGAATTGAAGCGTGTCACCATCGTCGATCAGGCCTGCGATATTGCCGGCTATGGCTTCAAATGCCGCTGGGAGCGGGGCCTGGGGCATCTCTATGATGGGAGCACCGGTCTCACAAACCATATCAAATGCCGAAAGGGGCACCCTTGCGCTCGAACGGGGATCGGGCATGGCCGGGTTGATCACTGCGATCTTGTAGACATCGCTTCGCGCAAGGGGCGCGAGACCAAAATCAGCACTGATCCCAAGCGACACTCTTCCGCTCGCATCAATTGGGCACACCATCACGAATGCCGCATCCAGGGCGGTTGTTTCCAGCCAGCGGTACGCCTGGGTGTAGGAAAGTGGCAGGAAGGCTGTTCGCCCGTCCTCGAACCCGGCCCTGTAGTCGCGCGACATGAAGAGGGTTTCAGCCCGTCCGCCGGGGTGAATATTCCCCCAATCGGTTCGGTTGATACCCGGGATCCAAACGCCGAGGAAGGTAAGACCCGCTGCCAGTTCAGGGGCGCGAAAGAAGACTTCAGCCAGTTCGGTCGGCTCTCCCGTACAGCCCGGGACGTAGACCCTTGCTTCGCCTGCAAAGCGGTCGCGGAGGGTGCGTATGGCTGTTTCAAGCGGCGTCACGAAATAAGCGCTTCCAATATAACAAGACGGGTTCACGGTGCGTCATTGTCCATGCTACACGGGTAATATGTCCGGACAAAGCGCTGAATCCGACTTGTTGCCATCCCTGGCGCACCGATTGTTGGCGCCGGTCGATCCAAATGCCCGATCCAGGGCGCGATATCATTTGCTTGATTGGTTAGGATGCGCGGTGATCGGACGGCAGGCCGAAGTTGGAACCGCGTTCGCTGCGTATGCTGCGAGTGATCATCTGCGGATGCCTGAAGCGGCAGCGTTCTTCTGGGGGACGTTGGGCAATGCGCTTGAAATGGACGATGTGGACAAGCGGGCGCTCTTGCATCCCGGCCCAACAATCATCCCCGCTGCCTTGGCAATGGCAGCAAATACCGCAGCGACCGACGATGCGCTCCTCGACGCGATTGTTCGCGGCTATGAAGCGGTCATCCGGCTCGGCCGCGCGGTCGGGCCGGGCCATTACGCACTCTGGCACAATACCGGGACATGCGGCAGCTTTGGTGCCTCGGCGGCCTGTGCCAGCCTCATGGGCATGGACGCCAGGGACATGGCCCATGCGCTCGCCCTCGGGGTCAGCCAATCCGCCGGCTTCTGGCAAACCCGGCATGAGCCCCAGAGCCACGGCAAACAACTCCACACCGCACACGCCGCACGCGCTGGCGTCACCGCAGCAATGCTCGCGGGCGCCGGCGCTCGCGGACCGCTCTCGATCCTGGATGGCCACCAGGGTTTCTTTGCTGCCACGTGCCCTGGGGCCTCCCCCTCGGCTGTCCTCGCCGATTACGGGCCGGGATGGCGCATCCATGATGTCAGCCTAAAACCCTGGCCCGCGTGTCGCCATGCCCACCCAGCGATCGACGCAGCCCTATTGGCGAATAACGCGGGGGTCACGGTGGGCGATGTGGCGTCAATTGAAGTCGCGACCTACAAGGACGCACTCGTGTTCTGCGACAGGTCCGCGCCCGATAGCGTCAACGGCGCGAAATTCTCCCTCCAGCACAGCGTTGCCGTTGCCATTGCCCGCGGCGCGCCGACGCTTAGAGACTTCGAGATGGCAGCGGTGATCGATCCTGCGCTAGCAGCGATCCGATTGCGCGTGACCGTTCGCGTGTCCCCTAAACTTGACGCGGCATACCCGGCCCATTTCGGCGCCCATCTCACGGTACACGACTGCTTTGGTAAGACCGGTGTTTTCGAAGTTCCCGACGCTTTAGGCGATCCTGAGAACCCGTTGACCGAAGAGGCCATCATTAAGAAGGCCAGAACGCTCATGGAGGCAGCGGGCGTAAATGTAGACCAGTGCGCTGCCGGGGTGTCCGCTGCGCTTGAGCACCCCACCGACGTCCCGGTGTGGCTATCGGTGGTGCTGGCATGACTGCCGCTGTCGATGCCTTCGTCACCCACGCCCGCGAGACGGAATGGTCGACACTGACCCCGAAGGCGCAGGCGTCGATCAAGACCTTTCTGCTCGACACGATTGGGGTTGGCGTGGCCGGCAGCGTGGCGCCCTTGACCCAACCGATCAGGGACGTCGCTGGCGCGGGCGCCCACATCAGCGGCGGTGCGGCCCACCTCCTCGGCGGCGGCTCTGGCCGACCGGCTGACGCGGCCTTCGTCAACGGCTTCCAGATCCACTGCCAGGAATTCGACTGTGTCCACGAGCCCGCTGTGGTCCATCCAATGGCGACCATCCTGGCAACGCTCATGGCAACAGCCGATGCCCGGGGCGATGTGAGCGGCGGCGCCTTTGGTGCTGCGCTCAGTGTCGCCGTCGACTGCGCGGCGGGCCTCGGCGCCGCTGTTAAAAGCCCGCTCAAATTCTTCAGGCCCGCCACTGCCGGGATCTTTGGAGCGACCCTTGGCGCCTGTATGCTGCGACGCTTGGGCGCGGAAGACATGCGGAATGCCCTTGGCTACGCGCTGGCATTCTGTTCAGGCACCATGCAGTCCCATCTTGAGGGCAAGCCCGCTCTCCCGGTCCAGATCGCCAATGCTGCAGCCAATGCTGTCCGAGCGTCAGAGCTTGCGCAGCTTGGTGTCGCGGGCCCCCATGATGTGTTCGAAGGCCCCTTTGGCTATCTCACCCTTTTCGAGGACAAGTGGGACCTCGCCCCCGTCATCGCAAACCTGGGCGCGATCGAGCGGATCACTGAAGTCAGCCACAAGCCTTTCCCGACCGGACGGGCAGCCCAGGGCGGGATCGTCTTGATGGGCAAGTTGCGCGAGCAGGGCGTCACCCTCGAGACGGCCAAGGCGATCACGCTCACCGCGCCGCCCCTGATCGAACGCCTTGTCGGTCGTCCGATCAAGTCGGACATGGACGCGAATTATGCGCGCCTATGTTTCCAGCATATTGGCGGCGTCGCGCTGCAGTCCGGCACCGTCGGGCTCGACGATTTCGACGAAGAGAGCCTCCGCGACCCCGCGATTCTTGGTTTCGGCCCCAGGATTAGCGTCGTCAGCGATGGCTCTGGTGACCCCGCCGCTTTCACTCCGCAAACCGTGACGGCAAACCTCACGTCGGGGGAACGCGTGACCGCTCGCATCGACACCTTGTTTGGTGCGCCTGCTGATCCGCTGACCCCAGCCCAGAACGAGGCGAAGTTTCGCACCTGCATTGCTGCGCGTTTCGAAGGAGACCGGGGGACCGGTATCGCCGATCGCCTGATCACGGAAATCGCCCAGCTCGAGACGCTGGAGGATGTCCGCATCCTTTCGCGCATCGCAGCCGGCATCGAGAAGGATCCGACATGAGCCGCCGCCACAACACCTATTTCAACGCCGTCGATTGGGAAGCGCTCCAATCTGACCATCCAGTGGGTGACGCCTTCCTCGATTTCGCAAGGAAAAGCGAAGACGAAATCCGCCAGCACCAGGAATGCCTTTTCAAGCGTTGCGTCGCGCGCGCTTGGCAAATCCCATTCTACCAAAGGCTCTGGGGTGAGGCTGGGATCGAACCGGGTGACATACGCGGCATCGATACGCTCTCCAGCCTGCCGAGCTTCGACAAGTCCGACATCATGGAGTCGATCGCGCTTGCGCCGCCGTTTGGCGATTTCGGCGGTCTCGAAGGCGCGGGCGAGCATGGGCGCCCGCCGGTGATCATGCACACCACATCTGGCACCACGGGTACGCCGCAAGTGCTCCTCTTCGGTGCGAAGTCCCGGGAGGCCCAGAACCTTCTCCTGGGCCGCCTCTACCGCTTCCAGGGTCTTCGGCCCGATGACGTCGTGCACTCCGTTTATGGCCACGGCATGATCAATGGCGGGCATTATGTGCGGGAAGCCGTCATTCACTGGACCAGCGCGATCTTCATGTCCGCAGGGACCGGCGTCGAAACGCGTTCCGCCAGGCAAGTAGAACTCATGCGAGACTTCGGCGCCACGGTAATCGTGGGCTTTGCAGACTACATCAAGAAATTGGCTCGGGTCGCGGTTGAACAGGGCATTGATCCCGTAGAGGATCTCAACATCCGCATGGTATCCGGCCATTTGGGCCGCGAGGACAAAACGGCGCTTTCCGATGCTTGGGGCGGGGTAGATTGCTTCGATTGGTACGGCGTGGGCGATACCGGATGCATCGCAGGGGAGGGGCCGGACAGGAATGGCCTCTATGTCATGGAAGATGCCCAGTATCTCGAGGTCTGCGATATCGACACGGGCAAACCTGTCCCCGATGGCGGCGATGGGGATATGATCTGCACCTGTCTCTATAAGGACGATATCTACCCGATCATCCGCTTCAACACCCATGACGTGACCCGTGTACGGACAGACCGCTCCGACCTCGGCCTCTCTTTCAAGCGGATCGAGGGTTTCCTCGGCCGATCGGATAACATGGTGAAGATCCGCGGCATCAACATCTTTCCACAAGCGATGGGTCCATTGCTGGAAGAGGACGCTGCTTTTGCCGGCGAGTTCATCTGCAAAGCGATCCGAGATGACGCGGGGCGGGATGAATTTATCGTCCATGCGGAAGTGGAGGGCAGCCGCGATGCCGCCGTCACCGAACGGTTCAAGGCGCTGCTCAAACAAAAGATCGGCATCGATTGCGGCGTCGAACTGGTTGCGCCGGGCGCGCTCGCACCGCTCACGCAGACCGAGGTACGCCAAAAGCCCATCCGCCTTATCGATGAGCGGTTCACGTGAGCCGTCTCGATTACCGCGCCCGCATTGCGGCCCATAATCCGGGTCTGGGCGCCTTCGTCGACCTGACCGATGAGACCGAAGGCGAAGGCCTTCGCTGGGGTGCAAAGTCCAATATCGCTGTAAAGGGACTTCCGTATACGGCGGGCTGTGAAGCCTATCGCCAGAGGATCGCGACCATGGATGCCCCCGTGATCCAGCGCATCCGCAATTCTGGCGGCACGGTCCTGGGAACGGTGAACATGCATGAGGGCGCCCTTGGTGCGACCACGGATAATCTCGCGTACGGCCGGACGCACAATCCTTGGCGGAAGGGTTACACCCCAGGCGGCTCGTCGGGCGGTTCAGGGGCCGCAGTCGCCGCCGCTTTGTGCGATGTGGCGCTGGGCACCGATACGATGGGTAGTATACGGATCCCGGCAGCCTATTGCGGCGTACAGGGTCACAAACCGACGCCCGGTATCGTGCCCACCGAAGGCGTTATCCCGCTTTCTACAACGCTCGATCATGTGGGCCCGCTCGCCCGAGATGTTGAAACCCTCTGGCGTGCCATGCACATCCTCGCCGATTGGGGGCCCGCGCCCGCACTTCATGCGCGTGCGCTGGCAGGGCTGAGGATTGGCCTTTGGGACGGCGGCGGCGCGGTAGATCTGACTGCGCCTGTCCGAGCGGGATTCGAAGCGGCCTGTGAAACAATCGAGGAAGCCGGGGCGTCGATGCATGCCTTTTCCCCGCACGGTTACGCGTATGCCCGATCCCGGCGCGCAGGACTGCTGGTGTCGGAGATCGAGGCCGCCAAGGAACATGGGGTCACAGGGGACGGGCCAGACCAAGCGGGTTTCTCAAAAGCGTTCCTTGAACTAATGAATTGGGGCGTGCGGCAGCCTCAGGAAAAACGCGCGCACGCCTACGATCATATTTCAGCTGTCCGGGAGGCTGCGAAAACAGTTTGGGATGCGTTCGATTTCGTCCTTGCACCGACTGCACCCCAAACGGCCTTTTCCTTTGAAGCGGATGTTCCAGCGAACCAGGCCGATTTCACCGCGTGGGCCGATTTTGCATCGCTACCAGCGACCGCGCTCTTTGCAGGAATAGGGGAGGATGGTTTGCCGCTCTCTGTCCAGCTCATCGGGCCGGAGGGTGAAGACCGGGTGGTCCTGCAAGTTGCGGCAACTCTGGAGGCCCTCTTCGGTGCCCCGCTTCTACCGCCTGGATTTGAAACGTGAACAGGCGCGTTCAGCGATATGTGAAAGCAGCAGCTCGCTTCTCGAGAAAGGCCCTGTAGCCCTCGCGGAAATCCTCGTTGGTAAAGCCTGCCACGAAAAGCGCCTCAGCCTCCGGCGTTTTCTCGCTCCACCCTGTCTGGAGCCCTGCGATCATCCGCTTGGTCGCCCGCACTGACCATTGGGAGATCGCCGCGATCTCGTCCCCGAGAGCCCTTGCTTCAACGAGGGCTTGGGACGTGCCGACCAGCCGATCAATCAATCCGATCGATTTTGCTTCGCTTGCGGAGAATATCCTGCCCGTGAAGAGGATGTCCTTCGTTGCCGAGGGCCCAACAGCGGCAAGCAGTCGGCGCGTGTCTCCAGCGGGATAGACGAGCCCAAGCTTTCCCGGTGTGACGCCAAATTTTGACCCTTCCGCGCCCAACCTGATGTCAGCAGCCATGGCAAGGCTAACCCCGCCTCCAACGCATGCCCCTTCGATGGCCGCAATCACAGGCTTTGGGCATTGCTCCACCGCATCCAGCGCCGCAGCAATGGTTCGGCCAGACGCGGTCGCGGTGTCCTCGGTCGCATAGATGGTTTCAAATTCGGAGATGTCTGCGCCGGCTGCAAAAGCCCCCCCTTCACCGGCCAGCAGGAGGACATTCACGCTCGGATCATTCTCTGCCGTCGCCACAAAGGCTGGTATCTTGTCCCACATCGCGATCGAAAGTGCATTCCGCTTGTCCGGACGGTCGAGGATAATCGACGCGAAGGGCGGATTGATCTCAAGACGGATCGGTTCGGGCATCAGGCATCCTCAGCGAAGGCGGCCAGTGGGGCCGGAGCACCCGTATTCGCAATCAACGCTTTCCGGCGCAAGAAGCGCTGGAACCCTGCTGGACCCATCCGGCTGCCGCCCATGCCCGAAAGCTTGAACGAGTGCTTTTCCGCTTCGTGGAAGAGCGCTGTAAGCGCGGCGTCATTGAGGCTGATCGCACCGGCCTCGATCCGGCGCCCGATCGTTTCCGCCTCGTCGAGCGTCCCGGCGAACACGGCGGCCGAAAGGCCATACTCGGTGTCATTGGCATATGCGACGGCTTCATCAACAATATCAAACGCCATCACGGGCAGCAGGGGACCGAAGCTCTCCTCGCGCATCACCGCCATGTCATGGGTCACATCGGCGAGAATGGTCGGCCGGAGCCAAATCCCACCATGATCCTCGATCGTCCCGCCAGTGAGCACCTTTGCACCCTTTTGCCGGGCATCGGCAATATGGGCAGCAAGGATCTCAGCCTGGCGGTCGAAGATGATCGGTCCGATTTCACCCTCGGTGATGTCCGGCCAGTTGAGGCGCACTGCGTTCGCCTTTTCCACAAGCCGTTCGAGAAACGGGCCATGGATCGCGCGCGCCACATAGATCCGCTCGATCGATTGGCAGGCCTGCCCCGTCGACAGGACCGAGCCGCGCAGGGCCGCATCGGTGGCCCGCTCAATATCGGCCGTGGCCGTGACAATCAGTGGGTCCTTGCCCCCGAGTTCGAGGAACGCCGGGATCATTCGCGCCGCTGCAGCACTTGCCACCTTTCGCCCGGTCGCGACAGAGCCTGTAAAGCACACCGCATCGACCGTCTCGATCAGAGCAGCGCCCGTGGTGCCATCGCCATCAACGATCTTCAGAACGTCAGAAAGCCCCGCAGCATCAATGGCGGCCCGCAACGGTTGGGCAAATCGCGGTGTCACTTCGGAGGGTTTGATCACGACGCCGCACCCGGCGAGAAGTGCGGGGATCGTGTCGATCATCGACAGTGTCAGTGGAAAGTTCCACGGTGAGATAACGCCAACAACCGGGTAGGGCCGGAACTGCGGTGCATGCCGAATGGCAGGGTTTTGTCGCCCATCGGTCCAACCATCGGGCAGGAGGTGGGGCGCTTGGGCGATCCAGCCATGGATTGACCCCACTGCGCCGTCGACTTCCATGGACGCGATCCGCCCCCGCCCGGTATCGGCCTCCAGCGCGGCGGCCAGGGCAGGGCGATGGTCGACGAGCGCTTTGGCAAACCCCGCCAGGGCCTGCCCACGGGCTTCGAGCGAGCGCTCGGCCCACGCAACCTGTGCCGTGCGAACGGCGCGGGCAGTCTCTGAAACCGCAGCCGGATCGGCGGCGATGATCTCGTAATCCAGCGCGCCCGTGCGCGGATTTCGAACACGCAACGGCCGCGCCATGGGTTACCCCAACCCCAGCGCGCCCGGATTGACGATGCCCCTTTCGTCGAGCGCCGCCTTTACCCGCTCCAGAAGGGCAAACGCATCGGGGTCCCGGCCCTCTTTGTAGGGATAGGTCCGGCCAATCTGGAAGTGCGCTGCGCCGTACGATGAAAACACATCCAGCACCATGGCCCTCGCCCGTTCCACGGCCGCCGTCGCGTCCGGGTTGGGTTTGTAGCGGGGGTACTTCGCGAGCACGTTGTCTTCCACAGCGTCCTCGTGAATCTCGAACAGTTCTTCCGGCCAGATGAAAACCGGTTCGATCAGGTAGCCCGTCGTGCCCAAGGTCGTGATCAGGGTGCCCGTCAGGATATCATGGCTGTCCAGTTCAGCGCGCATGGCGTCGAAGCCTGCCTCAATGGC
Organism: Pseudomonadota bacterium; assembly: GCA_038745855.1. GTDB lineage: Bacteria > Pseudomonadota > Alphaproteobacteria > Caulobacterales > Hyphomonadaceae > UBA5336. The sequence goes on from JBCDLC010000029.1 coordinate 31,145, forward strand.
GTCCCAGCAATCCGCGCCATCGCTTACCGCGACAATCCCGTGGATCGGAACCCAGCGCTCACCCTGGGGGCCCAACATGTTGTTCAGCGGTGCGAATGGATTGGCCCGAATGATCTTGGGGATCGAGTTCTCGATCGGTTTCCCACCATGGTCTTCGGCGATCTTTTCGAGGATTGCCAATTCCTCCTTCACGCCCGCCACCGAGCGGCCCTCGACCGTGAAGTGCAAGGTGAAATCGGCGTCATCCATGTAGCCCCGACCTGCCATCGCGACCTTCGCGCCCTCCTTGAGACCCTTCAGGAATGAGCCCTGGCTCTTCATGACATTGGTCAGCGATTTCGCATCGGCGAGGAACGATGCCCGCGCCATGCGGACCTTCGTGAGATTGGGATCGAAGCCGAAGATCTCGCAGGCCAGGTCTTCCCTCATCAGCGCAGCCATCGCTTCGGCACAGGCCCGCCGGTTCGGAAACTCATAGGATGCCCAGGCCTCATGCTCCGGCGCCGGGATCAGCCTGAACGTGATCTCGGCCTTGTAGCCCAGCGTGCCGGCGTCCCCGACGAACAAACCCGTCAAGTCGGGTCCATAGTGCCGCCAGAACGGCTTGCCCTGCGCCGTGCCGCCAGTCCCCGTCCGCACAAGTGTCCCATCCGCCAGCACGACTGCCAGCGACAGGACGCTATCACCGGTGGATCCATATTTGCCGGCCCCGAAGAAGGCGTTGTTCTGGGAAAGCCCGCCTCCCACCGTCGATGTCAGCCCAGAGAGCGGCCCCCAGAACGGGGTGCGGACACCTTTGGCCTTGAGCGCTTCATGCAGCGTGGCCCAGGTGCAACCGGCCTGAACAGTGACGAACATGTCCTCAGTGTTGAGCTCAACAATCTGGTCCAGCTTCGACAGGTCCAGCACGCCCACATGCTCCCGGTCTGGCGCGTAGGCCTTGGTGTATGACATCCCACCGCCCCTGGGGTTCAAGGAGATTCGCCGCGCGTGGGCAGAACGGACAGCGGCCTGCAGATCAGCAACCGTCTCAGGCACTGCCACAAAATCGGCCTTCTCGCCGCGCGCCCAGATATCATGACTCATGAACGACCGGCGTTCGCTGTCATCGCTGACGGCATCATTGCCGAGCGCTTGTTTCAGGACCGCGGTCAGTTCGCGGCTAGCAGCGGCCATATCATCGGGCATGTCTGTTCAACTCCTAGAAAGCGGTGGGCGTCCAGAGGCCCAAGAGGGCCGATGTGACAAGAATAAGCCAAATCCCCATGACGGCGGGACGGACGGTATTGATGGTTGTGGCCAGCGATTGCGTGGCGGTTTCTGGCGCATCGCCCGTGAGACCAACCAGGGCAGGGCCCAGCGGCTGGAGCATTCGGCGGATCAGCAGGCCAAGGCCGATCGCGGTGGCGAGCAAGAGCATTTTCAGAGCGAGGAAAGCCGGGACCGACAGTGTGCCCGTGAGCGCAGCAAAACTCGTGCCCGCGAGCGCGGCCAATGCCGCCCACCGAATGGCCAGATCGACGCTCTTCCAGGTCGCTGACGCACCATGCTGCACATGGAGGAACCAGGCCAAGGTCAACCAGGCGAGCGACGCGGCCCAGGCTGCGAAGATCCAATGCGCGTCGACCGTGATCCATCCTTTGACCGAAGCCAGGTGGAAGCCCGTCGGAAATGCAAGGATCAAGGCTGTGCGCGGGGCCATATCCACATCGCCGACGATCTTGGCCGCAAACAGGCGGCGGTCGACAGAAACGCCATCGGCGGTCAGGAAGCGGCTTGAGTAGAAAGCGCCCAGGTCACCGCCGAGCCAGTAGACGAAGACCAATACGTGCAACAGGGTAATGATCGCCGTTTCCGCCAAGGCCGACTCCTCTCTGCACAAATGATATACCATTTAGAGAAGCGTTGGCGAGCAGCCCTGCGCGAATGTCACATCCAGCCGCTATCGCCCGCGCGAGACAGCCGCATCTGGTATTGGAACCGGTCAGCCCGGTAATGGGCCGTGATGTCCTGAACTGGTCGATCGGTCCCGTCTCGCATGATCCGGTGGATGCGGAGCAGCGGCGCGCCTGGCGCGATCCCCAGATCGGTTGCCATGTCCGGCGGCGCAGAGATGGCCGTGATCGTCTGCTCGGCATCCTGGGGCGCGTGCCCGGACCGTTCGAGGAGGGCGATAAGCGATTCGCTGCCAAGTTCCTCATCCGTGAAACCGGACGCCACATCGATAGGAAGGGACGTGATCAAATAGGAAAACGGCTCTCCCTCCAGATGCCGAAGCCTCACGATCCGCCGCACGGGCGCCCCAATGTCCAACTCCAACGCCTCGGCGATGGCCGGTTCTGCAACGACCGTCTCGCTGCGGATCAAGCGAACATCGGTGTCCATGCCCATGCGTGTCAGGCCATCGATGAGCGTATCGAAGCTGCCTTTCACCGTCGGTGCCGCGGCATTGAAGACAACCACGGTACCGCGGCCCCTTTGGCGCCGGACGAAGCCGGACATGGCGAGTTCATTCATCGCGCGTTTGACGGTGATGCGCGATACGCCGAGCCGCTCGACAAGCTCCTGCTCTGCGGGCAGGCGGGCATTGGCTGCAATGGCGCCAGACAGAATCTGGTCCTTCAGATGCGCGTAGATCTGGCGGTAGAGTGGCGTATCGGACGCTTCGTCGATGACCGTATCAGGTAAATCCAACATGGGCACAAAGATAAGCCCCTCACGACATTTGACGACCGGCAAACAGCGGCAAGCGCAAACAAGCGGCGACCGGTCTGGCCAGAGGCGCCGCCGGCCTAAACGCCGAGTACGTCTCCTATTCCGTAGTGACCGGGCGGTTGCCCATTGGCCCACTCTGCTGCTGCCAAGGCGCCATCGGCAAAAACCGAACGGTCGATGGCCGAATGCGCGAGGCGTACGGTTTCTGTCTCGCTGGTGAATGTAAGTTCGTGCTCACCAATCACGCCGCCCGAGCGGCGGACTGAAAAGCCGATAGCGCCGGCTTCCCGCTTCGCCTCCGGTCCGCAATAGGGCGCTGCCTGGAGGTCGGGCAGGGCGGCGCCTCGTCCAGCGGCGACGGCGTCTCCAAGCATCAGGGCTGTGCCCGATGGGGCATCTACTTTGAACCGGTGATGGGTCTCCAGGATTTCCGCATCCCAGCCCGCGCCCAGCCGTTCAGCCGCCAACCGGGCCAATGCCGTCAGTAAAGCAACGCCGAGCGAAAAGTTCCCGGCCTTCACGATGGCAAACCGGTCCGCATGGCCTTGAAGCGCTGCCTCTGCTTCCGCGTCGAACCCCGTCGTCCCGATGATCACAGTTTGCACAGGGGTCGACCGAAGGGCGTCCATCGCAGCCAGCGTGGCCGCCGGCGTCGTGAAATCGATCCATGTTGATGCGGTATGCGCCGCTTTTGCCGCGTCAACGTCAGGCGTTCTTCCAAGGGGCGGCTCCGCCCCGGCGAAGCGCGCGAGGTCACTCACTAGTTCGGGACTGCCAGAGCGTTCGGTACCACCAACCAGCCTATGCCCACGGGCCACGACCGCCGTTGCAAGCTGGCGCCCCATACGGCCTGCAATACCCGCGACGGCGATGGAAAGCGGCGTGTCGATCATCTTGTCCATGGCCTGCCTTATAAGCGCGTAAGCGTTCGTGCCGCTACCTGCGCCGGTCATATTGCACCCGTATCCTCGCAAGACTGCCTTCGCTCGCGGTGGCGGCTTTTTGCGACACCGCCCTCTTGCACCCGTGGCCAGGCCTTCGCACACTCTCTCCATGGGCTTTGCCACCGATCCTTTGCCGTCCTTGTCCTACGCTGACTATTTCGACCACCCGATCAAAAAGCGGTTGGTCCGCGCGGTCGAACGGCTCTCTGGCCAGCCGCGCATCCAGAAACTCTATCGCCGGTACCGCGAAGATCTCGAGCACGTTCCCTTCTTCGAGGCGGCCGTGAAACTACTCGACCTGCGGGTCGAGATCGACGTTGCGCGCCATGCCGCGATCCCGAAAACGGGCCCGCTCGTGGTCGTCGCCAATCATCCGTTTGGCGTGCTCGACGGGCTGGTGATTTGCCATCTCCTTTCGCTGGTCCGCGCCGACTTCAAAATCCTCACCAATGCTGTACTCGACGGCGCGCCCGAAGCGTCGGGTTGGATCCTTCCGATCGATTTCGCAGGCACGAAAGCGGCCCAGGCCATCAACATCGCCACCCGCAAGCAGTCGCTCGAGATCCTTCGAGCGGGCGGCTGTATCGTCGTCTTCCCCGCAGGTGGCGTCTCCACCGCTCCAACGGTGTTCTCGCGCGCGGCCGTCGATGACACCTGGAAGCCGTTTACGGCCAAGCTCATTACCCAGTCGGGTGCGCGCGTCGTCCCGGTCTATTTCGAGGGCCAGAATTCCAGGCTCTTCCAACTCGCAAGCCACCTTTCCCTTGAGTTGCGCCTCGCCCTGATCTTCCGCGAAGTGAACCGCAAGCGTGGCAAGCGCATGCCCGTCCATATCGGCGAGGTCCTGACCCCCGATGATCTCGCGACCGCCGGCAAACGCGCCGAACTCATGGCGTTTCTTCGCCACGCGACCTACGCAATGGCACCCTCGAAACTGCAAGGCCCGTTGAAGCGCGCCGACGAGCGCTGGCAAGCGCGTCGCCCGAAGGTCTTCCGGTAGGGCGAAGAGGCCTCCAATTCCACGTCTTGGTGATCCCCCGGGGTTCAGGCATACTCGTCCGAGGAGGACCAATGCGCCATGGCTGATACCGAACACCACCCCGATGTGAAGGCTGCTGCTGCGGCCATAGTCCCGTCGATCCGCGCCCGGATCGAGGACATCGAGGCGGGCCGGCGCCTGCCGGCAGACCTTGCGGCCGCGCTCGCGTCTGCCGGGGTTTTTCGGATGGTCACACCAAGGGCCTATGGCGGGCTCGAACTCAGCCCCCGCGAGATCGTGGAAACCGTTGAAATCCTCGCCACTGCCGATGCCAGCGTCGGCTGGTGCGCGATGATCGGGGCCACCACCGCCATGAACGCCGCCTATATGGCGCCGGAATTTGCCGAGGAGATCTACGGCGATCCCGCGATCATCACCGGCGGTGTCTTCGCGCCCATGGGCAAGGCCGTCGACGAGGGCGACCACTACCGCGTCACAGGCCGCTGGCAATGGGGATCCGGCTCTGCCAATTGCACCTGGCTGTGCGGCGGTGCGATCGTGACGGACGCGGATGGACAGCTCAAGCGCCTCGATAGTGGCGCGCCGGAAAACCGCATGATGGTCTTCCCCGCAAGCGATGCCGAATTGCTCGACACCTGGCACACGATGGGCCTCAAGGGCACTGGTTCCGGCGACATCGCCGTCAACGACATTCGCGTGCCCAAGGGCCGGACAGTGTCGCTCCTCTCTGACAAACCCCGCATCGACGGCGCCCTCTACGCGTTTCCTGCCTTTGGCCTTCTCGCCCTCGGGGTCGCCGGCGCGGCCCTCGGCAATGCCCGTGGCGCGCTCGATGACTTCAAGGCGCTTGCGACCCGGAAGAAGAACCAGGGCTCGGCCAAGACCCTTTCCGAGCGCCAGGTCATCCAGGCCGAATACGCCAAACAGGAAGCGGCTTGGCGCGCAGCGCGGGCTTACCTTTTCGACGAGATCGACAGGGCCTGGGCCGTTGCCCAATCCACCGGCGCCCTTCCAGTCGACCAGCGCGGCGCCCTTCGAATGGCGTGCACCCATATGGTCCGGACGAGCGCCGACATCTGCCGCATGACCCATGACCTTGCCGGCGGTGTGGATGTTTACACGAACAGCGCGATCCAGCGCCGGTTCCGCGATGCCCACGCGATGACGGCCCACATTGTTACCGCGCCTGCCACCTGGGAGCTCACCGGCCGCATCCTCATGGATCTGCCCACCGACGGCGCCATGGTCTGATATCGCTGGCCTGTCTTCGATCAAGGCGATCGCCATGCCGTGATCCTTTCGGTCAGCCTATCAACTTGCAACCGGGGCCGCATCACCCCAAATCCTCCGTGGAGCCGAAGAATATTTGGACTGCGCATAGGACTTTGCGCGGGCCAATTCCCATTCGGCGCGGCATATGAGAACCGGCGACAGGCCCGAGCGCCAAGCCCCAAAGGTCGAAGTAGAGCATGAGCAAACGCGACTATTACGAGATCCTGGGCGTCGACCGCGGCGCCGATGACAAGGCCCTGAAATCGGCCTACCGGAAACTCGCTTTGAAATACCACCCGGACCAGAACCCCGGCGACCCCGAGGCCGAGGCGCAGTTCAAGCAAGTCGGCGAAGCCTATGCCATCCTTTCGGACGCTGAAAAACGCGCGGCCTATGACCGGTTTGGCCATGCCGCGTTCGAAGGCGGCGGAGGCGGGGCAGGGGCCGGCGGGCCCTTCGGCGGCATGGATCCGGGCGATATTTTCGAGGACATCTTCTCCCAAGTCTTTGGCGGCGGCGGGCGCGGCGGCCAGCGGGGCGGACGGAGGCGCGGGCCCGCCCGCGGGTCTGACCTGCGCTATGATCTCGACGTCGGTCTTGAGGACGCTTTTCGCGGGCTCAATACCCAGATCACCATCCCGAGCCTCAATAGCTGTGACACCTGCAGCGGATCGGGCGCGGCACCGGGCACGAGCCCAGAAGCCTGCGGCACCTGTGGCGGGGCCGGCCGTGTCCGCGCGCAACAGGGCTTTTTCACCATGGAGCGCACGTGTCCGCGCTGCTCGGGCCGCGGCCAGGTGATCCCCAATCCCTGCGGAACCTGTTCCGGCACGGGCCAGGTTCGGGTTGACCGCACCCTCGATGTCCAGATCCCGGCCGGGGTCGAAAGCGGCACCCGCATCCGCCTCCAGGGTGAGGGGGAGCCCGGCTCGGCCGGCGCCCCCCGTGGCGACCTCTACATCTTCATCGACGTGCCCGAGCATGACATTTTCGAGCGCGACGGGCCCAACCTCTATTGCCGGGCGCCGGTTCCGATGGTTACCGCTTCGCTCGGCGGGGACATCGAAATCCCGACTATCGATGGTGGCCGCGCCCGCGTGTCGATCCCCGAAGGCGCCCAGACCGGTCGTAAACTCAGGCTCCGGGGGAAGGGCATGCCCAACCTGCGCGGCAACCAGCCCACCGGTGACCTCTATGTCGAGATCTTCGTGGAGACCCCGCAGAACCTCACCGCCCGCCAGAAGGCGCTGTTGCGTGAATTCTGCGAGTGTTCAGGTGCGGACTGCAATCCCGAGAGCGAGGGCTTTCTGGGGCGCGTCCGCCGCTTCTGGGACGACCTGACGGACCCGGACGAGACCCGCCCGCATTGATGCTTTGATCTGGTTTTTGTTTTGATCCCCCGCTGGGCTTCGGGCTTTGCCCTCCTCTACGCGATGGATCGGGTTCAAGACTGTGGGGCTTTCTGAATTTCTCCCTCTCGGCTTGGGGCAGTTTATTTCGCTCGCGGCGCGTGGCGCCTCCGCGGGGGCGGCGCATTCGCGCCGACGGGCTTTATGCTTGGATCGCCCGCTGGGCTGCGCGCTGGCGCGCTCCGCTACGCGATGGATCGGGTTTTGGCCTTGCGACGCTGCGCGTCGGGGCGGGGCGCTGGTTGTTAAGTGGGATTTGAGGACGTGGTGGTCGTTTTGGGCGGTGTCCTTTGTTTCTGCCAGCGGGTTTGGCCGCCGGGGCGGGGCCTCGTCGGTTATTGGGTTTGGTTTTTCGGATTCTGGATGGGCTGGTCAGGTGTGGGGGAGGGGGAGGCCTGCGCTGAGATAGGTTGCGAGGCGTTGAGGCGCGTCGCAGTAGTTCTGGGTCCAGGCTTTGAAGGCGGTACGCATGGTGTTTGCGCGCCAGTAGATGATGTTGAGCGCGGCGATGTCGGGGGTGGGATTTTGGTCGTGGACCCTCTGGGCGACAAGTGGCTCTAATTGGTCGTAGGCGCCGGCTCGGGCGTAGAGGCCGTGGCGCCAGTCCTTGGCGGACATGGCGCGGGTGATCTTGATCGTGCCCCACGCGTTGATGGTGATTTCCATGATGTAGATCCCGCGCGCATTGAGCGCTTCGGCGACGCGGTGAAAGCGCCCGCAGGCCCACAGGAAAAGCGGCCAGAACACGGGCCACACGACATCCTTGTGCCGGAGAAACATGGGATCATTCAACATTTGACACGGAGTATACCACCGGCCCGGAGGGGGAGGATAAGTTTTTAGAGAGTTAAATGATTACAGAGCGTTGGGCGAGAATTTTGGGGGATAAGTTTTGATTGGGAGTGTTGGCGACTTCGGCATTATTGATGGAGACCGCTAGTGTATATCGCTTCGCTCCATGCACCCTTCCGGCTAACTGCAGTCCTGAACTCGATCCATCGCGTAGCGAAGGGCGACAGTCCGAAGCCCAGCGGGGGCTCAAACATAAAAACCAGATCAAAGCACAATGTGGCGGAGGAGGAGGGATTCGAACCCCCGGAACCCTTGCGAGCTCAACGGTTTTCAAGACCGCCGCATTCAACCACTCTGCCACTCCTCCGGACCGGCGGGATGTACGCGGGGTAGGGCGCCCGTGCAAGGGATGTTTCGCGGCGGCACCAAGACCCATTTGATCCATGCCGGTGACATGGAAATCGCCGAGATGGATAATTCGGGCAGCATCACGGTGCGTTATGTGCCGGGGGCCGGGATCGACCAGCGGGTGGCGATGGTGGTTGGCAGCACGCGGCACTATTACCATCCAGACCGGCTCGGCAACGTGATCGCCATGGTGAGCAATTCCGGCGTGGTCACGGACCAGTATCTCTACACCCCGTTCGGCGTTCAGGCGCCCTTTGCTGCCTCAGGCAACCCGTTCCGCTACACGGCCGCCGCATCGACCCGGAGACCGGGCTCTACTACTACCGCGCGCGATACTATGATCCGGAGATCGGCCGCTTCTTGCAGACTGATCCCGTTGGATTCGCGGATTAGATAAACCTCTATGCGTATGTTGCGAACGATCCGGTGAATACGACGGATCCAAGTGGCAAGTGTGCTAAGTCATACTCTTGCAGTTCGGGAGGATCATCGAGACCGTTAGGAATGGGCAGATCAATTGCGGAAAAGGTCGGCATTCAATCTGGTGGCGCTACTGGCGGAGGACGACCGCCTCCGGGGATGGGTCATAACCGGCCGCCGAAATACTCGAGACGGATTCTTTATGATAGAGCAACCGCAGAAATCCGCCAGAACGATCCCCTTAATCCAAGAGGAGCGCCAACCATAGGCCTAAGCTGGGTACCAATGGCACGACAATTGAACGACCAGCAACTTGAAGCTCAGATGTCCACACAATATGCTTTCGTAAGACAAATGATATTTGAGAATGCGGAGGTTGGGGCATCCCTCAGGCACCCACAGTCTTTGAGCCTATCGTATGCTCAAACGATGCGTCTCGGTAGAGAATGGGTTGGATCAGGAGCCCGTGAAATGAGCTCGGGGGCAGGATTGGTAAACACCGAAAACGGCCGAACTTTCCGATATCCCACGCAGAAAGCTTACACACAGGGTGATATTTTAGTATCAAATTTTGGAACCAGGGCTTTACCCGCAAATCTGCATATTCACGTGTATACAGCTGTCCCCGGGGGCATCCTAGAAGAAGGTGGACAAAGTGTCTCCCGATGTGAAAAGTATACAGTGTATACCCGAGCTCAATGAGGTGGGTGAACTACGTGGAGATGGAGAGGTTGAGGTTAGTCTGCAGCTAGACATATACTATGGAAGAGGAAAGGGTACGGATATATTTTCTATAGACTTAGTTTCCAAGTCCACGTTGGCTTCAATCGATAATCCAAACATTCGAAAATACTATGTTCTGAGGCCCGATCAAACTGTTCTACAGGCGGTCTCCTCCATACAGCGAGGAGTTGAGGGAATACGTGCAGAGAGTGCAGAGCAGCTTCTCTTTATGCTTGCTGAAGTTTTTGATTGGGAATTTTCGAAAATAGGGTTTGGAGGTTTTTTCTGGAGATTAGGGTGCGATATAAATTAGCTGACCTTGGCTGATTTTTCCCTAGGACTTAGCGCGCGGGGCTGGAAAATACTGAATAGTTCTTGGATTTTTAGACGTCTTCGACTATAATTTTTAGGCGAGGTGACCATGATGGATAACGGTAATATCAGCGATGAGTTTAAACGATATGCAGTGGTGCAGATTACCGCACGGAGTTACCCATTTATCAAAAGAGTGCCCCGCGAACGCCTGACGGGTCTTTCAGCTACTCCTACACGCTGTCAGACGATGAGAGGGAAGCCCATGCGATCTGGTCCAATGGGACGAATTACAACATCGCGTTCAATTAC
>JBCDLC010000030.1:0-40667 GCA_038745855.1 Pseudomonadota bacterium
CCGAACTGTTGGCCGCTGTGGGGGCCCCTGTAGGGGGGCGCCCTGAGGAGGCCGGGGCGGCGGCGGGCAAGGTGATACGCTAGCCTGCGCGCTCGGGCGGCGGGGTCGTCCATGAGGGCCTTGAGGGCCGCGAGGCGGTTCAGGAGGGGGGCGGCGTCTATGGGACCGCTCGGCTGGTGGTGGCCGGGATAGGATTGGGATCTGGCTTTTGCTTTGGCTTTGAGGGCTTCGATGCGGGTGCGGTCGAAGGGGGCGCCGCTTGGGAAGATGCGGAGGGAGCGCGTGGATAGGGAGAGTTTGCGCTCGCGGTAGTAGCGAATGTGGGGGTGGTCGTCGTTGGAGAGGGTCGGCTCGATTTCCAGGGCGAGGAGGATCAGCACCCGACGGATCCAGGACTCGAGCATGGCGATGCCGGCCTTTAGGCGTGCGGCCGCCGCGCCCGTGAGAAAATCGGGCGCGAGATGGAGGTCATCGCGGCCGATCACGCGGGTGTATAGCTGTTCGCCGAAGGGGCGGAGCTCATCGATGGTGTCGGTGATGTTCGACATTTGATGGGAGCTTATCACGGGCGCAGACCGGTCGGATAAGCGCCGGGTTTTCCCAACGATTACAGGGCGCGGGGCATGGATAGGGGAGAAGTTATCCTACACCTGTGGGTGTCCTGCGGGGCAGCGCGGCGCGGTCGGAGAGACTGGGAAGGGCCCAGAGCCTTCAGCCGGATCCATCGCCTAGGGAGCGAAACGACCCCAGCGGGGGATCAAAGCATCAAGCCCTCAGCGCCACTGCCGTGGCCTTGTGCGACTGGATTCGACCCCCCGGATCAAATCCTCTGCTCACGCAGACCGGCTCCCAAATCCATCGCGTCGCGGAGGGCGCCAGCGCGGAATCAAGGCTTAAAGCCGGGATCCGGGCACAAACCTCTATAGGGTGTCGTCTTCGGCGAACAGGTCTTCCTTGCTGACGGTCTTGTCGGCCATCGTGGCCTGTTCGAAGATGTGGTCGACGACTTTTTCCTCGTAGATCGGCGCGCGGATACCGGCCAGTACATTGGGATTGTTCTGGACCGCCTGGATGAATTCGCGCTCCTGGCCGGGAAAATTCCGGGCCTGGGCGAGCACGGCTTGCTGGACTTCCTGTTCGGTGATCTGGATGTCATTCAGCCGCCCGATTTCCGCCAAGACGAGGCCGAGACGCACCCGGCGCGCGGCGATCTTCTGGTATTCGTCCTTGAGCTCGCCGTCCGATTTTGCCGCGTCCTCCTCTGACAATCGGCCCTTTTCCTTCTCGTCCAGGAGCTGGGTCCAGATCTGGTCGAATTCCTGGTCGACCATCTTTGGCGGTAGCTCGAAGTCATGGGCATCGTCGAGGGCATCGAGCAGGACGCGCTTGGCCTTCTGGCGGGAGGCCTGGGCGTATTGGTCTTCGAACTGGCCGCGGAACATGTCCTTGAGGGCCGCAAGATCCTCAAGGCCCAACCCTTTGGCGAAATCGTCGTCGAGCTCTGGCGTTTTTGGTGCGCGCACCTCTTTCACGGTGACCTCGAAGACAGCATCCTTTCCGGCGAGCGCCTCGGACCCGTAGTCATCCGGGAAGGTGACGTTGAGTTCGGTTTCCTGGCCGGCCTTCACGCCGACAAGCTGTTCCTCAAAGCCGGGAATGAAGCGCTCGGCGCCGATGACAACGGACGCATCTTCGGCCTTGCCGCCGTCGAAGGGTTCGCCGTCGATCTTGCCGAGAAAGTCGACGATGACGGCGTCGCCATCGCGGGCCTTGGCGGTCTTGCCGCGGGGCTCGTATTGGGTGTTGTTCTTGGCGAGCTTTTCGAGGGCGTCTTCGATTTCGGTTTCGCTGACCTCTGCCACGGGCCGCTCGATGGTGAGGGTTGCGGGGTCGACGGGCTCGAACTCGGGCATGATGTCGACGTCGAACCGGTAGGCGAGGTCGGCCTTTCCGGCGAGGACCGCCTCGACTTCGCTGTCGAAGTGCATGTCGGGCTGGGAGGCGGCGCGGATCTTGGCGTCGTCGATGGCTTTCTCGTTGGTCTCCTTGATCAGGTCCTCGACCAGGTCGCCCATGATGGATTTGCCGTACATCTGTTTGACGTGGGAGGCGGGAACCTTGCCGGGGCGGAAGCCCCTGATGTTCATCTGGGGGCGGATCTCGTTGATCTTTTCGGTGAGCTTGGCTTCGAGTTCCGAGGCCGGGACGTGGACCTGGAAGGTGCGGCTGAGGCCTTCGGACTGGGTTTGGGTGACGTCCATTTTGGTCTTCCTTGCGGGGGCGCTTTGTTTGGATGGCGCCAGGGTCGTGCGCCATGGAGGTGGGCCAGGGGAACGGAATGGGGGCGGCTGGCGCGACCTGTCCGCGGCCAGCGCCCGTTCCATGCGTGCTCCTGAATATGACGCGTCGGGCTATGGCATAGGGCTCGGGGCCTGTCCACGCGCCAATCGTGGCGGTGGTGAGCATTTGCCCGGTGGGGGGCGGTTGTCAGTAGATGTGGCCGTCTTCGGGGGCCTCCAGGAAGAGCGCTTCCAGGGTGGCGTCTAGGCCAGTATCGGGGCCGGTTTCTGGGCCTGTTTCTGGGCTTGGGCTTTCCGAGGGGGGCGCTGTTGTGGGGGGTGTTTGTGGTTCGGGAGCAGGGGGCGGCGCTTTGGGTGTGAGGGCGGTGAAGTCGAATGCTGCTGCTTCTTCTGATGTTTCTGGCGGGGGTGCGGCGCGGCCCAGGACGGACGTGGCATGGGATTGATCGGCCGCTTCGGTGGGGGCGCTGGACGGTGGGGCGAAGGCGGTGCTGGAGCTGGGGCCGGTGGAGGATCTGGGATCGGTGCCTGGGCTATCGGTGGTCAGGTCCAGACCGGGGTCAGCGGTGACGACGATATCCCTGGCGGTGAGGGCAGGGGCGCCTTCGAGGGTCGCGAGGCGGACCGGTGGGGAGAAGCCCGCGCCGCTGCGGTCGTAGAAGAGGTCGCCGGAAACGGGGTTGTAGAGGAAGGCGCCGTCCTCGTTGAAGGTGGCCGCGCCGGTGGAGACGACGAGTTCGACCCGTTGGCCGGGGAAGAGGCGGCCGCCAAAGCCCTCGGCGCTGACTTCGATCCGGTCCTCGCCGGGGGTGAAGTCGATGATACGGTCGCCGCCTTCGTTCTCGCTCATGAAGCGGAAGCGGTCCCGTCCGGCGCCGCCGAAGAGGATATCGCTGCCGTCACCGCCATCGAGGGTGTCGAAGCCTGCTTCGCCGCGCAGGACATCGTCTCCGCCGTCGCCGAGGAGGATGTCGTTGCCGCCGTCGCCGATGAGGGCGTTGGGGCCCGGGGTGCCGGCGAGGGGGGCGCCGTCGCCGGGGGCTGTTCCTGGCTCGGCGGCGGCGATGGTGAGGGTGGTGTCCTGGGTGCCGACATCGCTGACCGAGGTGACAGAGACGTCGAAGGTGCCGCCGGCGGCGAAGGTGTGACTGAAGACGCCAGCGGCACCAGCGGCCACGGTGGCGGTGTCGTCGGGGGTCCCGTCGGCCCAGTCAATGGTGATGGACCGGCTGGCGATGGAGGAGGGGGTGACCGTTAACTCGACCGAGCGGGCGCCGTCCGGGCTGGTGTCGAAGCGGACGTCGACGGGGGGAAGGGTGCTGGCTGTGAAGACGTCGACGTCGAGGGCGCCGATATCTGTGTCCTGGCCATCGGAGACGACATATTCGAGCAGGATGCGGCCTTCGAAACCGGCATTGGGGTCGATGGTGACCGTGCCGCCCGAATTGAGGGTGGCGACATAGGTGTCGAAGGTGACCGACTGGCCCTCGCTGACAGACTGGATGCCCGTAGGCGTGACGAAGCCGGTGATGGCGATGGGGTCGTCGTCCGGATCGAAGTCGTTGGCGAGGATATCGAAGGTTGTGACCGCGGTGTCGATCATCTGGCCGCTCTCATTCACGGCGATGGGCGCGCGATTGATGCCGGCGGTGAGCGGTGTGAGCTGGAAGGCGTCGAGGCGGGCGAGGGCGCCGTTATCGCGGGTGCCGCGGATGGCGATGGTGTCGCCGGTGGTAAGGGTGATGTCGGTGATGAATTCGGTGAGTTCGAGCCCCTGGATGGCGCCGGCACCGTCGAAGCTTGCGACCACCACGTCGTTGATTTCCACGTCCCACTGGGCGACGCCATCGTTTTCGATGAGGTGATCAATGTCGAGTTCGTACTCGCCGCTGGCGCCGACGAATGTGCCGAACGCGACACCGGTCGATAGGGTGAAGACGGACTGGCCGCCGGAAACGCCGGCACGGGTCTCGATCTGGTAACCAACGAGGTTGAGGTCTTCGGCCTCTGTGACCCCTGCGCGGATCTCCACGTCCTGGATAACGACTTCCTCGATATCGATGGAGTCGACCCGCGCGAGTTCGCCTGCATCGTCCCGGTCGCCCTGGATGGTGATGATGTCGCCGGGCGCTAGATCGGTTGTGAATTGGCGGCTGGCGGGATTGCCGTTCGGAGAATTACCGCCCGCGCCGTTGAAATCACCGACGGCCGCGTCGTTGACGAGCAATGTCCAGGTGGCGACGCCGTCGCCCTCGTCAAAATAGTTGATGGTGATGTTGTAGGTGCCGGCGGTGCCCGCGAACTCGCCTTCTGCCGTGCCGCTGCCGGGCGCGGGGACGCCTTCGAGCCTGATCCCCTCGCCGCCCGAGGCATCGCCCCGGGCTTCGATGACATAGTTGGTGAGTTCGAGGTCTTCCGCTTCCGAGCGGCCGGGCCCGATCACGGGTGGCGCGAACAGGACCGTGGAGAAGGTGATTGGCCCGGTCGCCAGAAAATTGCCCACCGGTATTGGCCCGTCGGTATCGTCTCGCTGGGTGGTGTCAGAGCCTGCTTCTTTAGAACCCTCGCTGGGCGCAGGTGTTTCGATGGCGTCGATGTCTGCGCCAAGGAGGGTGCCCACGCTGGATGGATCTTCTACGTCTGTCATACCCGTTCACCCGCTTTTCCATACCCCCCGTTCTCGGGAGAGGCGTCTTTGTGGGTACGTGACAAGGCTTCTATTCAAAGGCTTCTGCCTTGCGACGGGCCCCACCACGCGCCCGTGTGTCTTTCTTAGCCAATAAGCGCATAGTGGCAACACACCTCACCGAAGCGGAGCGGGTCTTGTGCCGAGGTGTGTCTTCTGAGTGAATAAGAACCAGATTTAACCTGTGGGGGCGTATCCCATGTTCAAAAAGACCGTGCCCATCCTTCGAAGTTTCGATGAGGCCATGGCTAGGGCTTTCTACGTCGATTTTCTCGGCTTCGAAGTACAGTTCGAACACCGTTTCTCGGACGACTTACCGCTCTATATGGGGCTGGTGAAGGATGGCTGCGAAATCCATGTGTCCGAACACTTTGGAGATGCGGCTCCGGGTTGTCATGTCAGGCTGGAAATGACCGGTCTCGCCGATTACGTCGAAGGCCTGAGAAACAAGGCCCACAAATTTGCTCGGCCTGGTAACCCTAAAGAACAGCCTTGGGGCATCCTCGAAATAGCGATTGCTGATCCGTTCGGAAACCGGATCACCTTTGTGGAGACAATCGCGCGGCAACGAGACAATTGACGCCGCGCCGAGAATGACCGACGGCTCGCTCGCATGG
Organism: Pseudomonadota bacterium; assembly: GCA_038745855.1. Classification (GTDB taxonomy): domain Bacteria; phylum Pseudomonadota; class Alphaproteobacteria; order Caulobacterales; family Hyphomonadaceae; genus UBA5336. The sequence continues at coordinate 5,604 of JBCDLC010000030.1, forward strand.
CACTTTGGCTTTCCTTCGAGGTCGCACCCGCCCCTCGCTGCCTTGCATTGCGCGTTGCGGTCGCATGGCCGAACGATGATTGCGCCCTATGTTGCGAGTGCGTTGCAAGAACTTGCGAGGTGTGTTGAGAATGCCCAGAGACGGGAATCCCTCGACAGACCCGGACGAGGGTTCCGATGCAGGCGACAAAAAGAAGAGGTGGCCTTGGTTTGGCCGTGCTCGGCCCGCAGGGTCTCGCATGTTCTGGGCCTGGATCATCTACCAATCGGTGAAGGGGATCATCACCCTGTCGCTGATCTGGGTGCCGCTTCTTCTGTTGTGGTTGCGGCGCTGATGGCGGGGCTGGGTAGGATAAGGAAGATTATTCGATGCGGAATTTGAGCGTGAAGACACTTATTGCCGGTGCAGCCGGCGCCCTGGCGTTCTCGTTTGGACTGGCAACGCCAGCATTTGCCCAGGAGAGGGTTGCATCGCTTGGCGGCGACCTGACGGAAATCATCTATGCGCTGGGCGAAGGCGACAGGATCGTAGCGACTGACACAACCAGTGTGTACCCGCTGTCGGCTCTTGCCACTCCCAAGGTTGGCTATGTGCGCCAGCTTTCTGCAGAGGGTGTTCTCTCTGTTGAGCCTGACCTGATCCTGATCAGCGGAGCGGCTGGGCCAGATACGGCGCTGGACCAGATCCGGGCGACGGGCGTTTCGATTGTCGAGATGGAGACCGAATATACGGTCGACGCGATTTTGAACAAAACCCGCCGGGTCGCCGAGGCGCTCGGGGTTGAGGAGAAAGGTGAGGCCCTGGCGGCAGAGATCGAAGCCGATTGGGCGGCAGCGCAGGTTGATATCGGAGCCTTGCCAGACAATCCGTCGGTGCTGTTTTTCTCGACCGTGAGCGATGGATCTCCCACGGCTGCGGGCAAGGAAACGGCAGCCCAAGGCGTGATCGATATGCTGGGGGGCGAAAATGTCTTCGGGGACCGGCTCGGCTACAAGCCGATCTCGCTGGAGGCGGCAGTGGCCGCCGACCCTGACATCATCTTGGTCATGAATTTCGTGGCAGCCCGCATGGGCGGTCTCGAGGCGGTGGCTGACCATCCGGCGATCTCGCTCACGACTGCCGCGCAAACCGGCCGCATCTTCATGATTGACGCTGTGCAAGTGATGCAATTCAGCCCGCGGACGCCGAAAGCAACGGGTGCGCTCGCCGCTGAGATCAAGGCAGCCCTGGAAGAGGTCGATGGCACGTGATGGCCTCGCCGAGGCGGCGCCCCAGACCCTGAAATCGGCCCGCGCGCAGACCGGCTATGTCGTATTGGCAGGGTGCGCGGTGCTGGCGGGCATCGCCGCGCTGCTGGGGATTGTCCTCGGACCGCTCGACATTGGCATTGGTGACACCGCGGCTGTGTTGGCGAGCAAGTTGGGCCTGGTCGATGCGTCGGATGTTTCTGCCGTTAAGAAAGGTGTGATCGAGTCCATCCGGCTGCCACGGGTCACCCTGGGGCTGTTCGTGGGGGCGACGCTTGGCGTGGCGGGCGCGGCGATGCAGGGGTTTTTCCGGAACCCGCTTGCCGACCCCGGGCTGATTGGCGTGTCGACGGGCGGTGCCCTTGCGGCCGTCGCCGTGATCGTGCTGGGCGGGACGGCGCTGGCGCCTGTGCTTGCCATGCTGGGATCGTTCAGCCTCCCGATCTTTGCGTTTTTTGGGTCGCTGGCGGCCGTGGCGCTTATTTACCAGGTATCCCTCGTGGATGGCCGGGTGGTGGTGGCGACCATGTTGCTGGCGGGCGTTGCGGCCAATGCCCTTGCAGCGGCCGGGATCGGGTACATGACATTCCTCGCCGACGACACCCAGTTGCGGGACCTGACCTTCTGGACGCTTGGATCGCTTGGCGGCGCGGTTTGGGAGCGCGTGCTCCCTGCGATCTTCCTGATGGCCGTGGCGATCGCCGGACTTGTTACGCTCGCGCGGCCGATGAACGCCCTGCTGCTCGGGGAAGCGGATGCCTCGACGCTGGGGGTGAATGTCGAGGTTGTGAAACTCAGGGCGGCGGTGCTGACGGCGCTCGGCGTTGGCGCTGCGACGGCGGTTTGCGGGGTGATCGGCTTTATCGGGCTGGTGGTGCCGCACCTGGTGCGCCTCGTGACGGGACCTGACCACCGGTATGTGCTGCCGGGGTCGGCGCTTCTGGGGGCGGCGTTGATCCTCTTTTCGGATCTTGTGGCGCGGTTGGCTGTCACGCCGGCGGAATTGCCGTTGGGTGTTGTGACGGCGGCGATCGGTGCACCGTTCTTCTTCTGGCTGCTGATCCGCGACAAGGGGAAGGGGGCATACGGGTGACGGTGGTCCTTGAGAATGCGCATGTTGTGCGGGCGGGCCGGGCGATCCTGAACCAGGCGAGCGGGAGCTGTCAGCCCGGCCGGTTTACAGCGCTATGTGGGCCGAACGGCGCGGGTAAAACGACGGCGCTGCGGGTCATGACGGGTAGCCTCAGCCCCGATGGCGGGCATGCGCTTCTGGATGGGGAGCGGGTCGGCGCGATGAAGTCGCTTGATCTGGCCCGGCGCAGGGCGGTGGTCTCGCAAGCAAGCGTGCTGAGCTTTCCATTCCAGGTGCACGAGGTGGTGACCATGGGGCGCGCGCCGCACTTTGGCACGCCGGCCCAGGCACGCGACGATGCGGTGATCGCTGCGGCAATGGACGCGATGGAACTGTCGGACCTGGCAGAGCGGAACTATCTCACCTTGTCGGGCGGGGAGCGGAAACGGGTGGATATTGCCCGGTCCCTGGCCCAGGTGTGGGATCCACCGGCGGACGGGCATGCCCGCTGGTTGTTCCTCGACGAGCCGACCAGTGCGCTGGATCTCAAGCATCAGATCGCCCTGATGGAGCGGCTGGCCGTTCTGGCCCGGGACGGGTGGGGCATCGTTGCCGTGCTGCATGACCTGCACCTGGTGCACGCCCATGCAGATGACGTGTGGCTCTTCAAGCAGGGGCAGATCATCGACAAGGGTGCGGCCAAGGATATCCTGACCGACACCAGTGTTCAGACGACCTACGACCTTACCGCGCCCTATGCGCTGACCTGAAGCGGCGGTGCCGGCTCAGGCGTCGGCGTTGACCTCTTCGAGTACGGGTTCGAACCCCTCGAATTGGGGGTGGCCGAGATAGACGCCGCGGTTGTCGCCAGCGTTCTTGTGGGCAGCCCGGAAGGCTTCGGACTTTGTCCAGGCCAGGAAGTCATCGATCGAGCCCCAGATCGTGTGGGAGGCGTAGAGGGTGTGGTCGTCCCGTTCGGGGCCTTTCAACAGGCGGAATTCCTTGAAGCCGGGCACGCTGGAGAGGTGGCTGTCCCGCTCGCGCCAGATGGTTTCGAACCGTTCTTCCTGGCCCTTGGCGATCTGGAACCGGTTCATGGCGATGTACATGTGGGTGTCTCCCTTGGGGCTGCTGGGGTCAGAATACCGGCACTGCGCCGGGCGACAACCGGTAAACCTACGGAGGGGGCTAGAGTTTGCGCCAGCCCGTCAGCGGCCCTCGATCTCGATGGTGAACTCCCGGTTGACCCCGGAAGGGGGCACGGGGAAGGGCGCTGCCCGCTCGACGAGGCGAAGGGCCTGGCGGTCGAAGCGTGATGAGCCAGAGCTTTGCGAGACTTCTGCCAGATCGAGGGAGCCGTCGCTGCCGACCGCGAACCGAATGAATGCTGAACCGGGCGTCTCGGCGCGGGGGCGCCGAATGCGGGAGATGTGCTGCATGACGAGGCCGGCATAGTTCGAGGATTCGGCGTTGCCAGCCTGGGATGGGCTGGCCGCTGCGCTCGCATTCGCCACATCGTCGCCGGACTGGGCGCCGCTGGAGCCGGTCGCACCGGTAAGCGTTGAGGGCTTATCGGGGCCGGTGCCGGTTAGGTCCGAGGGGGGTGCGGTACCGAGGCTAGGGCCGGCGCTGTCGCTGGTTTGGGCGTTGGGCAGGGTTTCCGCCGGAGCCGTTTCAGGCGCTGGCTGCGGTTCTGGCTGGGGCTCTGTTTGGGATTGGGGTTCAGGCTTTGGTTCGGGCTCTGGTTCAGGCTGCGGGTCCGGCTCGGGTTTAGGGGTGACGGGATCTTCTTCAGGCGCGATGTCTTCGGGTTCTGGAACGGGTTCAGGTTGGGGCTCGGGCTCTGGTTGGGCCGGGGCCTCCGATTCTGTTTGGGGCGGGAGGGCTGTGTCCGGTTCTTGAGCTGCGGGATCTGACGGTGCGCTCGGAGTGTCGGACACGGGCGCTTCGGGCTCGGATGCCGGTTCTGGAGGCGCTTCAGTTTCGGTGGGCGCAGCGACGGTGCCCTCAGCATCATCCTCTGCCTCGCCTTGGGAAAGGTCTTCTGCGGCATCGCCCGTGGAGGGAGCAGAGTCGCTTGCATTGGTGCCAAGGCCGAATTGCACTTCAAAGCCTGTGCCCGCGATCAGTGCGGTGACCGGCCTTGGCGCGAGCAGGCTTAACAGGATCACGTGGGCGGCGAGGGCGACCAGGAAAGAGGCTGTACCTCTGATCATGACCCGGCGTTCTCTGTGACGATGATGATGCGGCCGGCACCGGCGCGTTTCAGGGCGCTGACCGTCTCGAGAAGGTCGCTGGCCGGGAGCGACTGGTCGGGCAGCAACCGAATTGTTGGGGCATCACCATCGAGACCTGCAATATGGCCCTTGATATCCACCGGGGCGCCCGTCTCCCCGATCACCTGGCCATCCGCTGTCAGCGCAAGGGCATTGGGATCGGTGCAGCACTCGAGATCGGCGGTCTGGACAAAGGAAATGCCAGAGGTGTTCTGGCCCGTCAGCGTGCCGGTGACCATGAAGAAGATCAAGATCAGGAACACGATGTTGATCAGGGAGATCACGGGTTCGCGTTTGCTGCTGGGTCGGCGCGGGGTCATGGCTCGGCCACCACGCGGAGGGTTGCGCCTTCGAGACCGTTGAGCCGGGTCAGAACGTCGACCAGTCTCTGGGTGCTGGCGTCTGGGGTCACGGACAGGAGGATGAGTCCTGGATCGGCGGTGACCTGCGCGGAGAGCCGGGTTTCGGCGACGGTATCGGTGAGCGGGGCACCATCGAGGATCATCGCCTCCGCTGCGATCTGAAGACGGTAGATCGTTCGGTCTGCGGTAGACGTGAATGCCACCGCTTCGGCTGAGGCCAACTCGATCTCGGAAAACCGGGTGAAGGTGGAGGCCAGCATGAAGAACAGCAGCAGCAGAAAGATCACGTCGATCAGGGACGTTATCGATGCCGGGCGGCGTTTGCGGACGCGTTTAAGCGCCATGGGGCTGGGGCGTTTGTGCGGGCAGTGCCGGCGACGCTTCTGCTGACGGGGCCATGCCGCTTTCGGTCGCCAAGCCAGGCGATGCAAGAACCTTGAGGGCGTAATCGGCCAGCGCGCGTTCGCTGTCGATCCGGGCTTCGAACCAGGAAAGGGCCATGGATGTGGGCATGGCGACCGCGAGGCCGGCGGCGGTTGTCAGGAGGGCCACCCAGATGCCACCAGCAAGCGCTGCAGGGTCGACTTGCGACCCCGCTTCCTGGAGCGCCTGGAAGGCCTCGATCATCCCAAGCACGGTTCCGAGCAGGCCTAGGAGCGGTGCAAGCTGGGCAACCGTATCGAGAATACGGAAGCCTTTCTCCAGAGGCAGGATGCGTTGTTCAGCTTCGGATTCCAGGCGTTCGGCAGCATCGGTTCGGCCATCAAGCGCCATTCCGCTTTCTATGACGGGGGCGATAAAGTGTCTCAAGCCCACAAGCGCCGCCCTGGCGCCGGCCTTGTCGCCTCGGTCCCATAGCGCAAGCGCGTGCCGGATCGGCGCATTCTGGCCCACTCGCTCTGTCTGGTATTGCCACGCCTTATTGAGAACGAGCGCGAGCGTACCGATGGAAACGGCGACCAGAATCATGAGGACCGGGCCACCGAGTTCTGCGAGTTGAAAGATCGGATCCAGAAGAGACATTGCACGGTGGCCTTTGACTTGGGTGAGGCGGATTTTGCACCGCCGCCGGATCGGCCCCACGGGTCCGTTCTGGTCCCATGGGGCGTCCCGCTCAAACGCCGGCGGACGGGATGGCGGCGATCACACGTGCATTCGGTGCACGGGCGATCAGAAAACCCTCGAAAGGGTGATCTTGAAGTTCTGTCCCACGGCTGGCCGGGTGGCGAGGAGCGGGGTGTAGGCTTCATCTGTCGCGTTTTCGAGGCCAAGCCTCAGTTGGGTCCCACGCAGGACACCCGTCTGTGGGGAGATTGTTGCCCTGAGATTGAGTACCGTGACATCATCGGGTTCGATGACCTGGACGGGGCTCGGTGGGGTTGCGTCAGAAGGTGTATCGAAGGCTGAAACGACTTCTGCGGAAACATCGGCCAAGCCATTGAAAAGAACCTGTCCGAAGGTTGCGCGCACCGTGTCTTGGGGCGTTCGGTCCCAGTCGATCACGCGGCGTGCGGGCGCCATGGTTGTCGGATCGGTGAAGGCTTGGAGTTCTTCGCCGTCAACGATGTTGGCGTTGAGGTCGATGTAGAACCCGTTCGACATCGCATAGGAGCCTTCAAGCTCGAACCCATCGAGTTCGATTTCGAGCGCCCCTGAGTATGACGTGACATCATCAAGCTTGGTGTCGAAGTAGTTCAATTTCAGAGCCAGCGTGTCGCTGTCTGCCAGAACACCGACACGATCAAACGAGAAGCCAGCTTCGAAGGTGTCGGACTTTTCGGGCTGTTCGATGAAGATCGCATTTTCCAGATCGTCGATGATCGGGAGGCTCTCGGTGTAGGCATAGCTGCCGAAGAGGGAGAGACCGTTCTCGAACTCGTACCGGAGTGACGCGCCGCCCACGAGGGCTTGGTTTTCGACCTTCCGGCTAATCTCTGGCGTCGGCATTGGAGGCGCGAACGGCGATTGCGGCGGCGCGTTGGGATCTGGGATGGACCCGCGGATCTCGGAGCTTTCGAACCGGATGGCGGGGGTGAAGAAGAAACCTTGCCCGATACCGATGTCGTTGATCAGGAAGACGGCGATCCGGTCATCGGTGCCACCTGGGGCCGCTTCTTCGTCTTCGCGCTTCCGCTCGAAGATATCGACGCCGTACGTCAGGTCATGGGTGATGATGCCCGTATCGATGAAAGACTTGTTTTTCACAGTCAGGCGCGTGGTTTCGAACTGGTGATCGGCGTCGCCGAGCCTGCGGATCACGGGGCCGAAGAAGGGATTGGCTTCGAGCGGCGAACTTCCGGTGATGAAGGAGCCGTCGATTTCCTGGTTGGCGTAGGTGAGGGCCGCTTCGAGATCGATGAGGTCGTTGTTGACCGGCTGGAACCGGTAGATCAGCGAGGCGGTCTGGTTGAGGATATCCCGGTCGACGTTGCCGAAAGCGTCGGTGGTCGTGAAGAAGGTGTCGTAGGGGACGTCCCGCTCTGCCGTTTCAGTCTGGGTGAAGCTGGCGGTGATGCTTTGGTCGCTGTTGGCGCCGAACGTGTAGCGGCCTTTCAGCAAAAAGGACGGCAGTTCGAATGCACTGTTGCCGATCTCCTCACCGTCGCCATCGTCCTGATTGTCCTGCTCACGGTAGCTGTAGTTTCCGAGCAGTTCGAGGTTTTCGGTGGGCTGCCAGGCCAGGGTGGCTGAACCGTTGAGGCCGTCGCCGTTAGAGAAGTATCCGCCTGTGAGCGCGGCGTTGAAACCGGGGTCTCCGCCGGTGAGGTCGGATGCGTCGATGGTTTCGAGGAGGACGATCCCGCCTACGATGCCGGTGCCGTATTCGTAGCTGCCGACGGTGCCGCGCTGGACCGCAACGCTGCGATAGAGGAATGGGTCGGTGAAGAGTTGGGTGCCGATACGGTAGAGTTCCTCGCCGCCCGTGTTGGCGCCATCGATGACGACGGCAACTTTCTGGTCGGTGCCGAACGTGCCGTTGGCGCCAAACCCGCGAATGTTGATTCCTGAGCCCGAGGGGGTGGATCCGTTTACCAGTGTCACGCCGGGGACCGAGTCGATCAGTTCGGCGATGGTTGAGGCCTGCCGGTCGTCGATCTCCTGCTTGTCGATGACGGTGATCGGAACAGGCGTATCGGTGCGGACTTCCCGCTTGCTCTCACCGAGTGTGAGTGTTCCGAGGAACTCGCCTTCCTGGGCATTGTCCGCTTCTGGTTCGTCGCTGTCTTGGGCGATGGCGCTGGGCTGGAAAGCCAACATGAGGGCGAGGGCCGAAGCGCTCCAGAAAGCGGGTTTGATGTGGGAGGATTGCGACATGGTAGTTCCCCAATTGCGCACTTGTGAAGACGATTTCATGTGGCGTGCGGTAGGGGATATCGGTCCCAGGTGCAATTGATTTTCAGTGGCACTGTGCCGCATATCGGGCCAAAAGGCATGCAATCGTGTCGAATTCGGTGCAGTGTTGCTGCAAACGCACAATTTCCAGACTCGAGAGGAGCAGCGATGAGTGAGAGCGGTGAGAAGACCCTGTTCCAACCCGTTGACGAGCCCGCGCGCCGGGACGCGTCTACTCTCTTGCGGACAAGCCGGTTCGGTGCGCTGGCGATACTGACGCGGGACGGGGCGCCAGATGTGTTCCGGGTGGGACTGGCGACCGATATTGATGGGGCGCCGATCTTTCCGACGTCAGCGCTTTCCGGCCGCGACGATGCGCTTGGCGCCGACCGTCCGATCTCTCTCATGGTTGGGGAGGTGGGCAAGGGCGATCCCCTGGCCCATGCTCGTTTGACCGTCTTGGGTCGGCTCGTCCGGTGCGAAGGCGATGATCATACTCGTGTAAGGGACCGCTACCTCGCCCGCCACCCCAAGGCGGCACTCTATATCGACTTCAAGGATTTCAGTCTTTGGCGTCTGGTTGTTGAGACGGGCAGCTACATCGCAGGCTTTGGCCGGGCATACCGAATGGTGGGCAGCGATCTTTCCGTGCAGGTCGACGAGGATGCGGATTGGGGACCGCGGGAAACCGGTGCGCGCGAACACATGAACGACGACCATGCCGATGCCGTCGCGCTCTATGCCAGAGCATTCACGGCAGCGCCTGACGGGCCGTGGCGGCTGACCGGGATCGATCCGGCGGGGATTGATATAGCGCTGGGTGACGATCATCGCCGGATCTGGTTCGATCAGGAACTGACCTCGCCTGCGGACATGCATCGAGCCCTGGTGGAGATGGTCGGTCAGGCCAGGGATGCCCTTACGAAGAGCAGCGCGGCTACTGACGGTGGCCCGTGACGATTTGAACATGTGCGGCCATCGCGACATGGCCGGACGCGTCCAGATTCTGGCCGAAGCGAGTCTCCAGTCCTGATCGGACCGCTTTCTGGACCGCGGCTGATTGTTCTCGCAGCGGGTTGGCGATGGCAAATGCGCCAAGCGCAAAATCGGCGGCATCGGCGGAGCTCAGGCCGCCGCCAAGCGCAAGGTTTCCGCGCCACGGCCGGATTTCGACGCCAGAAAACCCGCAGGCCTCGAGATGTGCCTTGAAACGTATGCCGTCGGCGTAGCGAAACGGGCCCGGCGCTTCCGGATCGGGCGCAGGCAGATCAATGTGTTCCGCCACCGCGTCTCTCACGGTGCTCATCCATGGGTTTTCTTTCGGGGAGGCCCAGACGGCAAAAGCAAACCTGCCCTCGGGCTTCAGCCACGCGTGCAGGTTCGAAAAGGCCCGGGCTTCATCCTCGAAGAACATCACCCCAAACCGGGAGACAAGGCGGTCGAACGGGCCGTCGTCCGGTTTGGCGTGAGCGGCATCGGCGAGATGGAAGACGGCGCGGCCAGGGGCGAGGTCTGGGTGTTCCGCGGATATCTCTGCCCAGTGCGCCCGGGCTTTTGTGATCAGATCAGGTGACACATCGAAGCCCGAGATGCGCGTTTCTTCGGGGCCGTTCAGTAGAATGGCTGCCGTCGTGGAGCCGCCGCCGCAGCCGATATCGGCGATCTTGTCGCTCGCCTCGGGTGCAAGCGCATCCACGAGCGGATGGTTGACCGGCGCCATCATGGCGTCCAGGCGCCCCGCATACCTGGCCCAGAGTGCCCCGCGCGCTCCGGCCCAACCGTCGGCATCATGTTGATCGGTCATCGCTCGCTCCTCACCCGATTACACGCTTGAGTGTGCGATCAATGCGCACCCATAGACGCCAGTGTTTCCATGCGGCTAGCAATTGTCCCACCGCCAGTTGGCAGGCGACCGAGCCACAAAAGCGACCATAGCATCACCAAAAGGGATGGGAGCGCCCAAAACATGAGGAAACCGAAGACACCGGTCATCACGGCTTGCTGGCGTTGGCTAACCTCAGTGATGTCAATGTTGGGGAAATGACGTCGCCAGCGGGCACCAACCTCGCGTCGGTCCTCTCTTAGCCCCCTCGCGCTCGTATCATCAAGAAACTCACCAAAGACTACGGTCATCGACGTTGCCCCACGCGCCTCTGAGGCAAGCGAGCGGTCAAAACGTTCACGTTGGGTCGGACTGAGCATGAGCCCGGCGCGCTGGAGCGCGGCTGTCACCGCCTGCGGCTCAGACACGAGACGCGCTGCGGATTTGACACCTGCCTTGCCTGTCTGTCTCGCTCGCACCTCGTCTTCGACCATGCTCAGGAAGATATCCCTGGCGAGTGTTTTATAAACGGACTGGCGATTGGCATCGACCGCCATCTGGCGGCGTTCAATGCCGACGGCCTGGCGCCTATCGAGGTCAAGAGCGAACGTGTAGTCCTGCGCTCCGGACGCAGCAAACATCGAAAAGCCGATCATTCCCGCGCAGATCGGGGCCAGCGCAAGACCCGCCCAGAAGGGGGACCGCTGGGCATCTCGGAGACGGCGCAGGTGAAGGACGAAAGACAAAAGCGCCGTGAGTAGCACTGTCATCAGGAACAGGCCTCCAAACCCGCCATCTCGATCATCCTCTTCACTGATGCTGGGGTCAGCGGCTGCGAGGATCATGACCATCGCGAGGGGGATCACAAAGGCCAGCACTCTGGCGAAGAAAAGAAGAGTCCAGGCGCGCGTGAAATGTAGCCTCGGGGTCACGCCAAACGGGCTTAAAAAGGTGGGCAACCACCGTTGGGTAGCAGGATCGTCTTCCTGGCTGAAATGCCAGTTTGACATGTCGGTTGGCATGGGTTGGCTTCCCTTCTCATCGGTTCCTGTGACGGCGCTTGGGGCCTGAAGCGAGGAATACTTTGCCTGTGATCGATTTGCGTCTATGACACGTATTAATGGTTATAACAGGCCGGCGCACACGCAGGCCGACACATGGGGTGCTGAATGAAAGGGACAGTACCGCCATCCCAGTTTGCAACCGTCACTGCGACTACTTATTATAGCAGAGAGGGCTCGCAACGCCCACACTATAGGGGCGCAGGCACATCTTATGGATCGGGAGACGAGAAACGATGTCATCCAAAGAACTGAAATTCACCCTGGCAGCAACGGTTTGCGCATTCGCGTTGGTAGCTTGCGGCGGCGGTAGTGAACCACCAGCGCCGGCGGCAGATACAGAAACGACCGATGTGGCCGCGGCAGCGGAAGGCGCAGCCGCCGCTGCTGAAGAGGCTTCCGAAGCTGCCGAGACCGCAGCTTCGGAGGCCGCTGACACGGTTGAAGTGGCTGCTGAAGAGGTCACTGAGGCCGCTGAAGATGTGGTTGAAGGCACCGAGGATGCGGCCGCCGCAGCGGGTGAGAGTCTCGAAGCCGCTGCTGAAGACGCTGGAGCTGCGGTGACCGAAGCCGCTGCACCGGCTGAACCAGCGGAAGAAGCCGGCGAAGAGGCACCCGCCGAAGAAGCGGCCGCTGCAACCGATGGCGATGGGCCGAAAACCATCGAAATCCAGATGCTGAACGTCAACCCGGACAACCGGCGTGAGCGTCAGGTTTTCCTGCCAAAGGTTACAGAGGTGAATGTTGGTGACACAGTCACGTGGGTGCCAACCGACTTGTCTCACCAGTCCGCATCGATCGACGGCATGATCCCTGAAGGCGCTGCCGAATGGAATAGCCAGATCAACAAGCCGATCTCCTACACATTCGAAAAGCCTGGCGTTTACGGCTACCAGTGCGTTCCACACTACGCTGCCGGAATGGTTGGTCTCGTCGTCGTGAAGGGCGAAGGCAAGCTCGACAATCTGGAAGCGGCAAAAAGCGTTCGCCAACCTGGCCTGGCCGGGCGCGTCTTCCCTCAGCTCTTTGAAGAAGCCGAGGCAGCTGGATACCTGAATTAGGTTTCTCAGGTTGGCGCCCCGTGATCTGGGGCGCCGGCCATCTTCCCATGGTCACGAGCACAGACATATCCCTTGGCGACCGCTTGAAGACCTTCGACGGGTTTCTCGAGCGCCTGGCCCGTGAGGAGGGGATGTCCACGTTCGCACTCGTAGGGCACCTGCCGGAGAGCGGGTGCCAAGTCGTACCTGGCGCTCGCATGCAGGAGATACTGCATGACGTTGCGGACTGGGGCGCGGTTCTGTTCATCACTGAAGGCAACGGGGTGATCACGGGCACTTCGGCGGTGCTGCCGAAAATCTTCCTACACGACGGCTATTATCACTTCTTTGGAGAGAGTGGGTTTGGCGGTCACATCGCCGAGCATGGCGTGCAGAACATCGCCTTTATCGACCGTCCGTTCCAGGGACGAAGATCCTTGTCCATCCATTTCTACGACCCTGTGGGTGAGCCGATGTTCAAGGTCTTTCTGTCCCGGGAACTGAATGGCGACATGAAGGCGGACCAGATAGACCGGTATTTCGCGTTGAAAGCCCGTTTGATGGATGAGGTGTGAGATTGGCCGTTTGAGCCTCGCCTGATCTCTCAGGGGCAGGAGATCTGCGAGTCAGGTTAGCTCGCTGAGTGGTCAGTCGCCGAACTTTCGCATCAAGTTCGCCATTGATTTCGACAAGTACAGCATCTCAGCCGATTGGGGATCGAGTTGCCCAGCGAGGCTGGCTTTCAGGTTTTCGAGATCGAAGAGAATTTCCCTCAAATCGCCGTCCCGGATGCTGCTCTGTACCCAGCCGACGCAGACGATGCGTTCGCCGTCTGACACGGGACAGACCCTGTGCAGGGACGTTGAGGGGTAGAGTATGAGGTCGCCGCGCGGGAGTTTGATATCCTGGGTGAGGCCAGCTTGATCGATCGAAAGTTCGCCGCCCTGGTAGCTGTCTGGGTCTGACATAAAGAGCGTGAATGACAGATCCGTCCTTATGCGGGTGGTGCCCTCTCCCATGAACGCGTTGTCAACGTGGGTGCCGTAGCCGCCGAAGTCGCGGGTCTTGCTGACCAGCAGGTTGGAGAAACGTTTCGGGCGAGCAGCGGCCCGGAAGACGGGGTGTCGTCCGATCGCTGTCCTGAGCAGCGTGCGGAGCTTTGCGCCAGAACGCGTCGTAAGGTCAGCCTGGGTGTTGTCTTTCACGGCGGCAGCGGTGCGACCAGCCGTTTTTCGGCCGTCTTTCCAGGCAACAGCTTCGAATAGGGATGGCAAAGCGTCCAACGTGTCCGCATCGAGGACGGAAGAAATCGTCAAAAGCATGATCCATATCCCTTGCGAGCAGTTCGCATTTGAGCCAGATAACCGTGTTGCTGGGTCGAAGGAAAGAAGAGCATGGACACGAAATTCAAACGTTGGACAACGCTGGGTCTCGGCGGGGCTGTTGCGACGGGGCTCATTGCCGGCTGTTCTGGAGAGCCCGCCGAGGCGCCGGAAGAGGCAGCTGAGGCCGTTGCTGAAGCCGCTGTGGCGGAAGGCGCCGAACTCGGCGCAGTGGCCGGAGAGGGCGAAGGCGGCGAAGGCGAGGGAGAAGGTGAAGGCGGAGAGGGCGAAGGCGGCGTTTCGATCGCAGCCGCCACGTCGGATGCCATCGTCTACAACGCGGCACTCGCCATCACCGAAGCGCACATAATCGCGGCGAGAGACGCGTATGCAGCGGGCGAGACCGATGCGGCATCGGCGATGTTCGCGCACCCCGTTACAGAAGTCTTGGCCGATATGGCGCCGGTTTTCGAGACCCTCGGTGTGGAGGACTTCTCCTCGAAGCTGTCTGATGCGTCAGCGGCGATCTTCGAAGGTGAAACCGCGGAGCAGATTTCCGGCCGCGCCGATGATATTATTGCAACCCTGCGCGCGGCTGCGGAGAAATCGCCGGACGACGGCCGCTCCAGTGGGGTCGTCGCAGCCGGTGTGGCGGTGGACCAGATCGAGCGGGCCTCCGACATGTATCGTGTCGCGGCCGGCACCGATTCCTACGAGCCGTATCTCGACGGGTATGGTTTTTACAAAGCCGGACTGACAGCCTTCGAAGGCGCTGAGGCCGATATTGAGGCCGCAAATGCGGAAGCTGCAGGCGCCATTCGAACAGCACTGACGGCTTTGGAAGCGGCCTATCCGACCGTGTTGCGGCCAGAAAGTCTTGATGCGGACCAAGGCGAGTTGACAGCAGCGGCTTCGTCAGCCGTTCTGTCGATCTCCGAGTAGGGGGTCCTACAGCGCCCTCAACAGACCGTTTCCGCCTGTGGTGGAAACGGTCGATCTGCGGTGCTTGCCAAGGCGCGTTTCGCGCTCGCGAACCGCGATCGCGCAGGCAGCCACACTCGTTTAGCGCCTTCGATTCGGCGTGCTAGCGTTTGGCGCTGCCATAGAGCTCGAGCCGGTGCTCTTTCAGCGTGTAGCCTAGTCGTTCGGCGATCTTGGCTTTCAGCGACTCCAACTCATCGTCCTGAAATTCGATCACAGTGCCGGTTTCGAGATCGATCAAGTGGTCATGGTGGCCCTTCTCGGCGTGCTCATAGCGGGCACGGCCATCTCCAAAGTCGTGCCGGTCAACAAGATTCAGAGCTTCGAGCGTTTTGAGCGTTCTGTAGATCGTCGCCAAAGAGACCGTGGGATCGACGGCGCGGGCACGGTCATGGAGCTGGACTGCGTCGGGATGGTCCTTGGCATCTGCGATGAGCGTGATGACGAGGCGCCTTTGACCCGTCATGCGAAGTCCATGTGCAGCACAGCTTTCCTCGAGGGCCGAACTCGCCTGGGACATGTGCATGATCCTCCATGTTCAACGGGCTGCACGCCGTCTCGACAGCACACTATGTCTGCGTCATTCTGACACTATACCACCATAGCGGGTGACGGAAGCCCCGACTTTCGGAGGGGTTTAGCGACCGCCTCTGTGCCCAGGATTTGGGCGACTATGCCTTGGGTGCGACCAGCCCCGGTCCGCCGTCAAACGGGTCGTGCTCTGCAACCCAATGCCCCGGGGCGATCTCGATGAGTTGCGGCCTGTACTGGTCGGTGAGCGGATCGTCGATGCGCTTCGATTTCATGAAACGAAGCGCTGCTCGGCTATCGAGCGGGGAGGGGAGATCACCGTCGAGCTTCGCACGCACGCGGCCGCGCTCGGCCTTCGGGTCTGGATGCGGCACGGCGGAAATCAGGGCCTGGGTATAGGGGTGCTGCGCATCTGAGTAGATGGCCTCGCGGTCGGCCAGTTCCATCACCCGCCCGAGATAAAGGACCATGACCCGGTGGCTGATTTCGCGGACGACGGACAGGTCATGACTGATGAACAGCATGGCCAGCCCGAACTCTTTCTGCAACGCGATGAGCAGGTCTACGACCTGGGCCTGAACCGAGACATCAAGGGCGGACACCGCCTCGTCGCAAACGACCAGTTTGGGGTCGACAATCATGGCGCGAGCAATGCCGACGCGCTGGTTTTGTCCACCAGACAGCTCGTGCGGATAGCGGTTGATCAGAGCGGGGTCGAGGCCAACCCTTGGGAGGATGGCGCGCACTTTCTCTTCGCGGCCCGCAGGCGTGAGGTGGCGCGCGTGCACGGTGAGCGGTTCGGCGATCGATTGGCCGATGGTCATGCGCGGGTCGAGGCTGGCGAGTGGGTCCTGGAAGACGATCTGAAGATCGCTCCGCAAATCACGAATGTCTGCGCGTTGCTTTTCTGCGAGGTTGGTACCAAGCCATGCCACCGTGCCCGCGGTGTTCGGCACCAATTGCAGCACACCCCTTGCGAGGGTGGACTTTCCGCAACCGCTTTCGCCAACGATGCCCAGTGTCTCGCCGGGCCGGAGGGTGAAGCTTACCCCATCCACCGCCTTGAGATCCCGGGTGCCTCTAAACAAGCCGAGCCAGCCCGCGCTCGGCGTGGCGACCGGAAACTGGACCTTGAGATCATCAACTTCGAGCAGGGGAGGGGTGGTTTGGTCGGGTGATGGGCCAAGACTGGTGCGGCCATGGCGGTTTGGATCGTCAATTCTCGGAACCGCATCCAGCAGCATCTTGGTGTAGTCATGTTGGGGGCTGTAGAAAATGTCATCGACAGTGCCCCGCTCGACAATCTCCCCGTGGCGCATGACGATGACCCTGTCGCACATGCGGGCGACGACGCCCATGTCATGCGTAATCAGTGCGATGGACGTGCCGGTCTCCCGTTTGAGTTCATCCATCAGGTCGAGGACTTGGGCCTGCACGGTGACATCGAGCGCGGTGGTTGGCTCGTCTGCGAGCAGGAGTTTGGGTTCGCACAACATGGCAATCGCGATCATGATTCGCTGGCGCATGCCGCCTGAAAGCTCATGCGGAAATTGGTCCATCCGCCTGGTAGCTTCCGGGATGCGCACGTGTTCGAGCCAATCGATACATAGCTTATTGGCTGCTTCACCCTTCAGACCCCTGTGAAGCGCGAGGCCTTCCCGCATCTGCGCACCGACCGTCATGTGGGGAGTGAGCGACGTTAGCGGGTCCTGGAAGATCATCGAGATATCGGCGCCAATGATTTCCCGCATGCGTGCCCGGCTGGCGTTCAGCAAGTCTTCATCGCGATAGCGGACGGCGCCGGCAGTTTGGCCGTTCTCGGCGAGCAATCCCATGATCGCGAGGGCTGTCTGGCTCTTGCCAGAGCCGCTTTCTCCAACAACGCCGAGACATTCGCCTGGCGCAATGTCGAATGATGTCCCCCGAACGGCCCGGATGACGCCGTCCGGGGTGTCGAAAGAGACCGTCAGGTCGCGGACAGATAACAGGGGTGGGCCACTCCTATCGGAAGATGGCTCTGCCTCGCTCAAGGAAGTGGTCGTCATGACCTTGTTTGCCCTCGACTACATGCAGGCTGTCAATGGGCCTTACTGCGTTCGAGGCGCGTATTCCCCGTAACACCGTCAACATTGGCCCAGCCGGTCGGCCTTAAAGTTCAGAAGCTTGTGGCGTTCAACTGTCCCTTCACCCGCGTGAGGGCTTTCGAAACTTTCGGATTCGGTGATGTCAGCCCCGCATCGAGTTGGGTGTACATATCGATGGCGCGCGAGAAATCCCCGCTGACCTCTGCGCAGACTGCGGTGTTGTACACGACCTCGAACACCGTCGGATATTTGTCGAGCAAGACCTCCCACGATCCGCAGGCGCGATCCATGCGGCCGGCTTTCGCGAAAGCGACTGCGCCGTCGAAAAGCTCCTGGTCCCCTGGACCGCCGAGGGAGGCAGACTCTTCGAGGTCGACCTTCGCTTGCTCATTTCTCGGGGCGACCGCCTTGCGCACCTGGTCCAGTACGTCGCTTCTGGCTTCTGCAAGCAGGGTGTCGCGATCCTTGGCGACCGTGACGTCTCCGTCGCAATGATAGCCCGTTCGACTGCCGGTAAAGGTATTCGAATAGACGACCTGTCCGGTCGCAACGCTCGCGATCTTGGGCACGGCGGTATACGTGGCGACTGAGTTGTAGCAGGTGGTCATGTATTTTTCCCGCTTCTCACAATCGAAGGGGCCGTCGAACTCGATGCAGCGCGAGCGCTCGACGCGGGAGGAGGTCTGATCGAAATCGACCTGGGTGATGTCGCCGAAATAGACCCCATCGACGCCAAGCTGTGAGCCGATATTGATAGCAGCGGCGATCGCCCTGTCCGAGGCGCCGCTTATGCCGGTCATACCCGACAGTGCCTGGCGGCTGGTGACGTTGAAGTAGCGCGCGCCATCGAAGGTCGCTCCCGAGAGCGCGGCTTCCAGGGCCTGTGCGAAACCAGCTCCGTCGCTGCCCTGGTAGTCGAGCACCACGATATTGCGAAGGTTAGCGGCTTCTTGGGATTGCGCGGGCAATGCAACCGGGACGTCGATACCCGTCTCGCAGGCGGAGAGGGCTCCCAACGCTAGGGAAGCGATGATGGTGAGACGTTTCATGAGAGATCCCCCTTGATGATATCTGGAACAGTCAGCGGACCATGACGCTGAACGGCACGCCATTGCGGTCAACGATAAGGCTCACACGTTCCTGCTCAGCGATAGTGGTTTCGATGCGGGCAGCGGGATCGTTAATCGTGCCGATACGCGCTGCATCAATTTTCTTGAGCACGTCGCCGGGGATGAGTTTGCCTTTGAATGGAGAGGTTGGCGCCACTTGGGTGACGACCCAGTCTCGACCATTCTCGTTTCTTAGGATGGTTCCGAAAACGGCCCCGGTGCGCACAGGGATTGCGGGCTCCGGGGCGCGCTGCAGGCCCGCCGCCGCCGTGCCTGCATCTCGTGCACCGAATGTTCGAGACGCGCTGGCCGTGCGGGCTTGGCTTGTCTCGGCCAGGGACTGGCGGAGGGTTTCGATCTGATTTGCGTATCGGGAACTCGGAAAGGTTCCAAGGAAGTCCGAGAGTGCTTCATCTGTGCCAGCGGCGACGGCACGTCCGAACGCTGCATCCTCGTTGATCACACCAGCATTGACGTCACAGCCTGCGAAACAGAAGCGCTGTTCTCCGCGAAGGCCGCTCTCTGTCCAGGGTTGTTGGCGATTGTTCGTCTGGGCTTCGACACGGGTTGCCACGGTGCGGAACAGATCTTCGGCGGAAAGGCCCGGTTCGCGCAGAACGGATGCGAGAACGCTGGTGTAGGGGCTGTTTTCGCCCGCCCCGTCCTCTGCAACCGCTCCAGGTTGAGTGGAATAGGCAATCAAGGTGCCGCGGACACGGCCGGCACTCGCAAGACCGGCCGGTGCGGACCGGTTCGATTGCAGGAGGTTATTGTTTCGGCAAGCGTCGAGGACGACAAAGTTCGTCGCGTTCCCGGCGCGTTCGAGGTTTCTGAAGAGGTTATCCAGCCGTGGGGCCTGGGCCCAGATGTCGGCCTCTGTGTAGACCTCTGCATCCGTGGGGATGAGGTAGTTCAGGCCCTGGCTTTGGACGCCGTGGCCGGCATAGAAAACAAACCCGATTGCATCTTCTCCAGCGATGGCAAGCCGGTCGCCGTGCTCTTTGAACGCTGTTTGCATCTGCCTCTGAGTGAGGTCGGTCTTAACCTGCACCTCGAACCCGACCTGGGTGAGCGACCGTGCGATCGCTTCGGCGTCATTGGCCGGGTTTCTGAGGTCCCAGCCCGTTTGCGCATAGTCGCTGTTTCCGATGACGAGCGCGATGCGCTGCTGGGCGTGTCCCTCGCCAAGAAGCAGGAAACCCGCGATCAGATACAGCAACACTCGACGCAGCATGGATGTCCCTTTCCGTGCTGTGTGATCGTACTGCGGAAAGGGGGGAGATCAAGCCTCTGTTCGCCCGTCCCGCAGCTTCGCTGGCGGGGTTTGGCGCAGGTGTGCGAGGCCCGCCGCAGCGTAGAGTGCATCGAGCGTTTCCTGTTGACGGATCAACACATCGGACGACTCGGTCGGAAGAGGGCCCGCATCCGTGTTGAGCGCGTGGACAACCGCTGCCAGCTGATGGGTGTAGGTTGTGATCGGCGATATTCGCGCGTGCTGTTCGGCGCGGCCTTTTCGCTTGAGGACCAAGGATGCGCCCATGTGTGGCGCTAGCGGATTGATAAAGACGATTTCGCCTTCCGAGCCGGAAACGGTGAGCGCGGCGCGGGTCTGAACGCCTGGCCCCATATCGGCTGAGACCGTGGCCGATACGCCATCTTCGAACTGGAGAACACCTGAGAGGCGTTCGTCGACGCCGGAGCGGGTCAGCGTTGCTTCCGCTGCGATATTTATCGGGGCGGCGTTCACGAGGGAGAGGACCCAGCTAACGGGGTAGCAGCCAAGATCCATCATGGCGCCGCCGCCATTCTCCGGTCTGTGACGGATCTCTTTTCCATCGTCGCGGATGGTGACATTGAAGATGGCCTGCAGCGATTGGAGTTTTCCGATCTGGCCCTCCTGAACCCAGCGAAGGCAGGTCTCGAAGGCGGGATGATATCGGTAATGAAACGCTTCGATAAGACGCTTTCCGGACGTCTGGGCTGCTGCCAGCATGGCGCGGACCTCGACAGCGTTCATGGCGAAGGGTTTCTCGCAGAGGACTGACTTGCCCGCTTCGAGGGCGGCGATGGTCCATGCGGCGTGCTGGTCAATCGGGAGTGGATTGTAGATGAGGTCGAGGTTTGGGTCAGCGATCACGCTCGCATAGTCCAGGTGGACGGTGTTGATGCTATGCGCGTCTGCGAATTGTTCGGCCCTTTTCCGATCGCGCGCTGCAACGGCGGTGATCGCAACGCCGCCGATTGCACGGGCAGGGTGGATCAACGCATTTGGGGTGATGCGCGCCGCGCCAAGCGTGCCGATCCTGAGCGGATGTGTCACTGGGGTGCCCCTCATGGCCTCTTTCAACCGGGTGGTTAGGGCTCTGGTGCGGCGTTGCCAAGACATATCGCGCGGGGCGTCGCGCGCCCTTAAACGTCGATCTGGAATTCGAGCTCCACCGGACCGGTCATCAGCACCCGGTCATCGGTTTCGCGCCACTCCACGGTGAGATCGCCGCCATCGAGGATAAGCCGTGCCTTGCGCTTGGTCTTGCCCGCGCGGGCTGCGCAGACCAGGGCGGCACACGCACCCGTCCCGCAGGCCTTCGTGAGCCCCGCTCCACGCTCCCAGACCCTGAGGCGGATCGTCTGGGGATCGATTATCTGGGCAAGGCCGACATTGGCGCCGACAGGAAAAACCGGATGGCCCTCGACCAGCGGACCGATCGCCGTGATATCGTACGCCTCGACATTGTTCACGAAGAAGACCGCATGGGGGTTGCCCATGGAGACAACGGCGGGGCGGGCAAGGATGGGATCGTCGATCGGGCCGATCTTGAGGTCGATCCCGCGCACGTCCATTTGCTCCGAGAGCGGAATATCCGTCCACCCGAGCAGGGGCGAGCCCATGTCTACAGTGACAAGGCCGCCAGGGGCTTCACTGGCTTTCAAGGTGTCGGCTTCAGTCCGGATCGTGACGGTATTGGCGCCCGTCTCTTCAAGAAGGAGCCGGCCAACACAGCGGGTTGCATTCCCGCAGGCATTCACTTCTTGGCCATCTGCGTTCCAGATGCGCATGAAAACGTCACGCTCCATATCCCGTTCGAGGGAGATGATCTGGTCAGCGGATAGTTCCTGAGACAGGCGGCGGACCTTGTCGGCATCAGGATCGAACGCCTGGCTCCTGCCATCGAAGATCGCAAATGCATTTCCTGCGCCGTTCATTTTCCAGAGTTTCATGGCACCAAGCCTCTAGGCAGGTTCGCACCCTTAGGGAAGAACCGCGCACATTATCGGGGAAGGCGAGCGGCTGCGAGCCAACCCGAAGCCTGCGCGACAAGGGCGATCAGCAGGGCAAGATCGACCAGCGGGTGGTGAACAAAGAAGCTGGCGGCCGCCATGGCGATCGCCGCTCCATCGATCGCGTCATTGCTGATGAGGTGTCCCATCGGACGGCGCGCGGCGTCAATGTCGACCATCCGAACCTTGCGCCAAAGCCGGTCCATGTCTGGCGGGCCGAAAACGTCCTGGAGTTCCCGCGGATCGAAGATACCTGTGAGCTCGCAGAGCTCCTGCATGCCGGCCATTCCCGCTTCCACCGACTGCTTTCGCCGGGAAGTGCCGGCGAGGGAGACAATGGCGAGCAGAATGATCGTCAGCGCGGCCACCGTAGAAGCCAGGCCGTCCAAGGGTGCATATCCAGACATACTTCAACTATATGGCCGCGCCAGGCGCGGAGCCAGCACCACGAAAAAAGAGCGCCGATCAACAAACCGGCGCTCCTTCCGAGTGACGTTTTCCGAGCGTCTAGTCGTAGGCGTTCACCCCGAGCGCCTGGACGGTATCAATGGTCAGGTAACCGACTGGTAGGTCCCGATCGCGCTGGAACGCTTCCATGGCGCGCAGAGTGCTTGGTCCGAAGCGGCCGTCGATCAGTGTCGGATAACCGCTATCTGTGAGCGCGGCCTGGACCTCGCGGATCTTCGAAGCCGAGGCGTTCGTATCGCAAAGGACTTCGCGCCATTCGAGGCCGCCACCGCCGACCACCTCACGTTGTTCCACGGTCTCGTATTGCGCCGGTATCGCAATGGTCTCCTGCCGTGCGGGAGAGACCTGGCGACGCTTGCGCACCGTCTCGAAGACGGCGGGGACAACCCGCTCTTCGATCCGGGCCGGCGTGGCGACGACTTGTCGTGTCACCGTTTCGAAGCGGGCCGGGATCGTGCGGACGTCTGTCCGTTCAGGTGAGATCATCCGTGTTCGCGTGACGGTTTCGAATTGGGCGGGGACTTCCACGCGGCAGAGCAGTTCTCCGGTAGCCACGGACGCGTTGCTGCCCGAGAGGTTTGATTGTGAAGGCACGTCCGCGCGGCCGAAGAGGCCAGAGCCGGGTTTCCACGTCACGTAGGCTGGCCGGATCATGACTTCCTCGGTAAAGTTCTCGAACTGGGCCGGAACGACGACGGACTCGGTGTATTCAGGCTGTACGAGAACCTGTTCGGTCTCGGTTGTGTAGGTTGCCGGAATGGTGACGAACTCGGTGGTTTGTTCCTTCACTAGGACTTCCTCGGTGTAGGTCTCGAACTCGGCTGGGATAAGACGGATCTCGCTGGATTCTGGCTTCACCAGCACGGTCTCAGTAACGGTTCGTGTAATCTCGGGCATCAATACCCGCGCATAGCAACGCCCGGGCTCGGCGTTCGGCGGTACATCGGCCGACTGTGCTGCGGCTGCGCCTACCAGCAGAAAGGCGGCTGAAAACGACGCTATGGTCGACCCTTGGAACTTCAACTTCACGGTCTTCTCCCCAGTGGATTACGGCGTTCATGCCGGTCCGGTCATCCAATGCCCAAGCCTCGATACCGTTGGAGTCTCACCGATATTCGAGGTAGGCAACGCCCCTTTATTTAACTGAGGGCCAAGACTGACACCAGTGTAAACACGCCTTTTCTGTGCGTTTAACCCAAAGCTGGCGACGAATATTTCTTCTGTATCGCACCTTGCTTGAACCGTTGGGGGCAGCACTCGCCTCGTCTGGTATCATTCGCACCCGGCCCACGTGGAGGCGGGCTGGTCAGATGCAGCCAGCAGGTCTAGTGCAACGGCACACCTCGACCGGCGAGTGGGCTGCCCGGCGTTGATGAAGGATTTTGAGTATGATCGAGCGCTATGCGAGGCCGGAGATGACCGCCATCTGGTCACAGGAGGCGAAATACGGGATCTGGCTCGAGATCGAGACGCTCGCTGCGGAGGCAATGGAGGCTCGCGGGGAGATCCCAGATGGCACGGTCAACGCTGTCCGGGCGCGCGCTGGTTTCGATGTCGCTCGGATCGATGAAATCGAGCGAGAGGTGAAGCATGATGTCATCGCGTTCCTGACCAACGTTGCTGAACACGTGGGCGATGAAGCGCGTCACCTGCACAAGGGACTGACCTCTTCGGATGTCCTCGACACCTGCCTTGCGGTGCAACTGACCCGGGCGAGCGACCTCTTGCTTGCGGGGTTGGACCGGTTGCTCCTGGCTCTGAAGACTCGCGCTGAAGAATACAAGACGGCGCTCACCATCGGTAGGAGCCATGGGATCCATGCCGAACCAACGACGTTCGGGTTGAAGCTGGCGACCTTCTATTCCGAGTTCCAAAGGGCGCGCGCCCGTCTGGAAATCGCCCGGGCCGGTATCGCGACCTGTGCGATTTCCGGTCCCGTCGGGACGTTTGCGAGCGTCGATCCGGCGATTGAGGCCCATGTGGCAACGCGGTTGGGACTGGTGCCGGAACCGGTGTCAACACAGGTCATCCCGCGCGACCGCCATGCCATGTTCTTCTCGGTGCTGGGCGTCATCGCATCCTCAATCGAACGGCTCGCAACGGAAGTGCGGCACCTGCAACGGACCGAAGTGCTGGAAGCGGAGGAGTATTTCTCCGAGGGCCAGAAGGGCTCCTCAGCAATGCCCCATAAGCGCAACCCTGTCCTCACGGAAAATCTGACAGGGCTCGCCCGTCTCGTGCGGTCTTCTGTAACGCCAGCGCTTGAGAACGTCGCCTTGTGGCATGAGCGGGATATCTCGCATTCCTCCGTGGAACGTGGGATTGGACCCGATGCAACGATCCATCTCGATTTCGCCCTGCACAGGGCCGCGGGTGTTGTGGAAAATCTGATCGTCTATCCCTCGAGAATGCAGGCCAATCTCGACCGCCTGGGCGGGCTGCACAATTCGCAGCGGGTGTTGCTCGCACTCGTGGAAGCAGGCGTATCGCGGGAAGACGCATACCGGCTTGTCCAGCGGAATGCGATGAAGACGTGGGAGGCCGAGCCGCCCCGCGAAGGTCTTTTCCAAGGCTTCCTCAAGGGTGATAGCGCAGTGACCGAACACTTGTCGGCTTCCGTCATCGATGGGCTCTTTGACGATGGCCATCATCTCAAGCACGTGGAAACGATTTACTCCCGAGTTTTTGGCGCGGGCGTTTAGACCCTGCGAGCGGTCTGGATCAGGTTTGGGCGCCTGAGCCCCTATCTCCGCGGCCTTGGTCGCCAGGTCGGCTCATGGCTTGGATTGCGAATGATAGAACGAGCAGAATTCCAAAACTGAGCGCGGTCTTCCAGAAGGCGGCGGTCAGCTCATCGGCCCAAAGCGCATAAATTCCCATGAGGGCGATGAAAATCAGCGACAGTGTCAACAGTCCCCTCACGAACGTTTCATTTCCAGCCATTCTTACGGGTTTCCTCCAAAGCCACCAAACATGTTTACAACGCAGCATCCCAACTGACTATGTGGAGATTATGGGCATCGTGTGATCGCGCGCCGCGACGCAGGCCCATTGGAGAGTTTAATGGCCGATGGACACGCCCTCACGGCAAATCTTCCTACTGCGTTCCTCGACCGGGCTCGGACGTTACTCGGGGAGGGTGGATGGAGCCAGGACCCCGAGAAGCTTGACGCTGCTGCGACCCCCTGGCGAGGCACCTACCGCGGACATACGCCATTTCTGGCGAAACCGGCCTCCACTGATGAGGTGGCGGCCTTGGTGGCGCTCTGCTGCGAGATGGGCGTCGCAATCTGTCCGCAGGGGGGCAATACGGGCTTGGTCGATGCCGGCACCCCCCATGGTGAGATCACACTGTCCCTCTCCCGGATGCAGGCTGTGCGCGCGGTCGATCCCATCAACAACGCGCTCACCATCGAGGCAGGGGCGCCATTGGTCGCCGCCCAACAGGCAGCCGATGAAGCGAGCCGTCTGTTCCCCCTATCGCTGGGCTCGGAAGGCACAGCGACCCTTGGCGGATTGATCTCGACCAACGCAGGGGGTGTGGCTGTCTTGCGCTACGGGATGATGCGAGACCTCATTCTCGGCCTGGAGGTCGTGCTGCCGAACGGCGCCATCTGGGATGGCTTGTCTGCGCTACGGAAAAACAACACAGGTTACGACCTCAAGCACCTCTTCGCCGGTGCGGAAGGAACGCTGGGGATCATTACAGCCGCAACGTTGAAGCTCTTCCCGAAAACGGCAAAGGCCACCGCATGGATGACGTGTGGGAGTGCCAATAAGTCGGTTGCGCTCTTGGCGCTCATGCGGGACATCGCTGGTGACACGGTGACCAGCTTCGAGCTGATCCAGGCCAACGCCATCGGCATGGTTGAGGCGGAAATGGCGGGCATGCGCGACCCGCTCCCAAGCGCCGAACCGTGGCGTGTGCTCTGCGAGATTTCAATGTCCCGCGAGACCCATGCACGAGAGGTGCTCGAAGCGGCCTTGAGCGCAGCGTCGGACGAGGGGCTGCTCGAAGATGCCGTGATCGCGGAGAACCTTTCACAAGCCAAGTCCTTCTGGGCCATGCGCGAGTCCATTCCCCTTTCCAAACGCGCCTTCGGAACGTCGGTAAACCACGACGTCTCCGTTCCCATTTCGGAGATCCCAGCATTCCTGGCCGCCACAGAAAAGGCCATTGCAAAGGTCGCCCCGAGCGCGGAGGTGGTGGCGTTTGGCCATGTCGGCGACGGCAATCTCCACTATTCTGCCTGCGAACCGAAAGACGTTCACGCGCCGACGCTTCGGGGCTTGTCTGAAACGATCACGGAAATTGTCCACGCCCAAGCCATCGCCCATGGCGGCTCGATTTCTGCCGAGCACGGTGTCGGAAGACTGAAACGAGACGAATTGGTGGGGATACGCGCACCGGTCGCCACCGAAGCCATGCAAGCGATCAAGCGTGCGCTCGACCCGGCGGCGATCATGAACCCCGGGCGCGTCATCCCAGTAGAGCCTGTTCAATCGGGCAAAGACCGAAATCGCGCCGGCTGAGGTGGAGGGGCCGCGTGCCAATCCTACTCTTCAACAAACCCTTCGGGGTGCTGTCTCAGTTCACCGACCGAGGAACGCAGGAAACGGCGCGGAAAACGCTGTCTGACTTCATCGATTGTCCCGGCGTTTATCCAGCGGGCCGGCTCGATCGCGACAGCGAGGGACTGCTTATCCTCACAGATGACGGTGCACTGCAGGCCCAACTCACCCAGCCGCGCCGGAAGACAAAAAAGATCTATTGGGCGCAGGTCGAGGGAACGCCGCAGCCCGACTCGCTCAACAGACTGGCACAGGGGGTAGAGCTGAAAGACGGGCGGACCGCACCGGCGCACGTGAGACTTATCAGCGAGCCGCCGGGACTGTGGCCGCGCGACCCGCCCATTCGCGTGCGCAAGACCGTTCCATATGCCTGGCTGGAATTAACGCTCACGGAAGGTCGAAACCGCCAGGTCCGGCGCATGACCGCTGCCGTTGGCTTGCCGACCCTGCGCCTTATCCGCTGCCAGATCGGACGGCACACACTCAGTGGATTGTCGCCAGGCGACTGGAAATCCGTGTTGATCAGGTCGTGAATGCGTGCCCTTTACGCGGCCAAAGTGACGCTGGTGTCAGTCTTTGAAGTTTGATACCCGTTAGGTGGGAGGTGCCGCCGTTCATCACGCGGCAGATTATACACATGAGCGCAACGCAGGATCTTGACGTCATCATCGTAGGGGCCGGGCTTTCCGGCATCGGGGCCGCCGTCCATCTCCAGAAGTCGTGTCCCGAAAAGTCCTACACGATCCTGGAAGGCCGGTCGTCGCTTGGCGGAACGTGGGATCTCTTCCGCTACCCCGGGATACGTTCGGACAGCGACATGCACACGCTGGGATACAATTTCAAACCATGGCGAGCGGCGAAGGCCATCGCCGATGGCCCCTCGATCCTTGAGTATATCCGAGAGACGGCGAAGGAATATGATGTCGAGAGCCACATCCGCTTCGGCCATCAGGTTCGGCATGCGGCGTGGGACAGCGAGAAAGCGGTCTGGACAGTCACCGTTGAGAAAGGCGACGGATCCCAGATCGAGGTCTCGGCCAACGTGCTGCTTATGTGTGCGGGGTATTACAAGTACAAGACCGGACACATGCCGGTCTTCGAAGGCCAGGACGATTTCGGCGGACAGATCGTGCATCCGCAATTCTGGCCAGAGGATTTGGACTATTCAGGCAAGACAGTTGCCGTGGTGGGATCGGGCGCAACGGCCATGACCCTTGTTCCCGCGATGGCTGAAAAGGCCGCCAAGGTCACGATGCTGCAGCGGTCGCCCACATATGTCGTCTCCCGGCCTGCGAAAGACTGGATCGCAAATTCCCTGCGCGCCGTACTTCCTGACAATCTCGCCTACAAGCTGACCCGTTGGAAGAACATCGCTTTCCAGCAACATTTCTACGACCTCACCCGGACAAATCCGGACAAGGTGAAAGATCAGATCCTCAAACGGGTGCGGGGCGAATTGGGTGACAGCTACGATGTCGAGCGGCACTTCACGCCGGCCTACAACCCGTGGGACCAGCGCATCTGTCTCGTGCCGGATAGCGACCTTTTCAAGGCCATCCGCACCGGCAAGGCCGAGGTTGTCACCGATCATGTCGAGCGCTTCGACGCCAATGGCATCGTGCTCCAATCGGGCGAGCGGATCGATGCTGACATCATCATTTCCGCAACCGGCCTCCAACTGGAAGTGCTCGGAGGGGCCGAGTTCTCAGTCGATGGAGAGGCCGTCGATTTCTCGGAGACCTGGACCTACAAGGGCATCGGATACTCCGGCGTTCCTAATCTCATCAGCACGTTCGGCTATATCAACGCCTCCTGGACACTGAGGGCGGACTTGATCGCAGAATATGCCTGCCGGCTGATCAACGAACTCGATCGAACCGGTCAGCGCCAGTTCACACCGACGCTTCGTCCAGCGGAAATGTCGATGCCTGAGCGGCGTTGGATCGAGGACTTCCCAGCGGGATACATGCAGCGGTCGCTTCACCTGTTCCCGAAACAGGGCGACCGGGAGCCGTGGCTGAACCCGCAGCATTTCGCCAAGGATCGGAAGATGTTCCGCGAAGGACCGATCCAGGATGGTGCAATGGTCTTTTCCAACCCGGTGCCAGCAGCGAACGATGCGGACACAGTCGTAGCTGCACAAGTAGCCGCTGAGTAGGCCACTCAAACCCGCAAACACGATTCGAAACTGGGGTATCGCCACGTGCCTCAGCGGGATGGGCTTGCTCTCCTATCCAGGGGGTGGGGGCATAATTCTTCCGCATTTGACCTGTTTTGCGGTCTGAAGCCCCCGTTCGACCTCCGAACTATGGCGTTAATGACACACCTTGGACGTTTCTATGAAGGAAATGTCACCGGTCGTTGACGTTTTCGTGTGGCGTCTCCTAGGCATACGGCAAACCTAGGGGTGAGGCCCGGGTGACAACGATCAAATCGGAGGTTCACACGTGAACGGCAATACATGGAAGACCCGCCTTCTGGCGACATCAGTCTTTGCGGGCGCTGCGATGGCAGCAGGGGGCTTCGCAGCCGCCCAGGACGCAACAGACAGCGACGAAGCACGCCAAGAGACCATTACGGTCACCGGTTCGCGGATCGCCAACTCGGGGCTGACGGCATCCAGCCCGATCACCACCGTTGGTGCAGACGACTTGGTCTTGTCGAACACCGTCAACGCTGAGCAGTTCCTGAATACGCTCCCGCAGGTCATTCCAGGCTTCGACTCAACGTCGAACAACCCGGGCATCGGTGAAGCGACGGTCAACCTTCGTGGTCTTGGCGCCAACCGGACGCTGGTTCTCGTCAACGGTCGCCGTTACGTCACGTCCAACCAGAACCCCGGCGTCGTCGACCTGAACACGATCCCTGCCGC
Organism: Pseudomonadota bacterium; assembly: GCA_038745855.1. Classification (GTDB taxonomy): domain Bacteria; phylum Pseudomonadota; class Alphaproteobacteria; order Caulobacterales; family Hyphomonadaceae; genus UBA5336. The sequence goes on from JBCDLC010000030.1 coordinate 35,035, forward strand.
TCTCGTTGAGCGTGTAGACATTCTCACAGGTGGTGCCTCTGCCGTTTATGGTTCTGACGCCGTGTCAGGCGTTGTGAACTTCCAACTGAAGGAAGATTTCGAAGGTATCCAGGCGAGCGCCGGATACGAAATCACCGAAGAAAGCGACGGCGAGATCTTCACCGCATCGCTGACGATGGGCGGAAATTTCGACAATGACCGCGGTAACGCTGTTCTGAGCCTCGAATTCACAGACCGTGCACCGATCCTCCAGGGCGATCGCGACGAAGCCGTCTTCACCCTCGTGGATGAGGGCGCTGGCAACCCGTTCGCAGAGTCAGGCTCGGTCAATATTCCGTCGACCTTCGCGCTCGATTTTGATGTCAACTACACCGATATTCTTGGTATCGAACCGCCCTGTGGCGTTGAGGGTACGACCCCGAGTGCTGATGGGACCTTCTGTACGACTGACAGCTTCGGCTTCATCTTCAACCCCGACGGTCCTGGCGTTCTTCCGTTCATCAACTCTGGGCCAAACACGAACCGTTATAACTATGCGCCGGTGAACTACCTGCAGATTCCGCAGGAACGGTACTCGATTTATGGTTCGGCCACGTACGATATTACGGATACGATTGAGGCTTACGCCCAGGCCGTGTTCGTTTCGTCCCAGACCGAGCAGCTTCTGGCGCCTACACCGGCCTTCCAGACGTTGACGATCAACCTCGACAACCCATTCCTTGCGGATGATCCCGAGGCATTGGCTGCGCTGACTGCAATTTCCGGCGGAGCGGATGCCGACGGAAACGGTGTACCGGATGCGACGCTGTCAACCGGTCGCCGGTTCCTCGAAACCGGTGGTCGTCTCTCTGACATCCGGAACGATAGCTTCCAGATCAATGGTGGCCTGCGCGGCGAGTTCAGCGAGACCTGGTTCTGGGACGTGTTCGCTTCCTATGGTCAAGCAGAATCGGCGATTAGCCAGACGGGTAACATCAACGTTCCCGCCTACCAGGCCGCTGTGTCGGAAGGTCGTGCCAACATCTTTGAAGAGAATGGCATTTCCCAAGACGTGATCGACGAAGTCGCTGTGACGGGTCTGATCACCGGTCAAACGGATGAGGCAATCCTCTCAGTCGCCACAAACGGCGATCTATTCGGCGCAACGAGCCCATTTGCTGAAGACGCAATCGGTGTTGCTGTTGGTGCCGAATACCGGGAGCAGACCCTGAAGACGCTCGGCGCGGGTCTCGGCCCGGATGTTGTTGGCTTTAACCAGGCCCCAGACATCGAAGGTTCCTTCGACGTTTACGAGATCTTTGGTGAGGTAAATGTGCCATTGGTCCAGGGCGCACCTCTTGCTGAGGATCTGACGTTCACGGGCGCATACCGTATCTCGGATTACTCAACGAGCGGCGTTGGTTCGGTTGACTCCTATGCTGCCGGTCTGAGCTACACACCGGTTGAAGGATACCGCTTCAGGGCGCAGTTCCAGCAGGCCGTTCGTGCGCCAAACATCGGTGAGCTGTTCCAGCCGCAGGTCAATGGCTTCCCAGGTCTTTCCGACCCATGCTCGGGCGGATCATTCGGCGGCTTCGATGGGCTGTCTGCAGAGCAGCAGGCCACGGTTCGCCAGAACTGTGAGAACAACCCGATTGCTTCGGCCGCTGTTCCGGCCGGTGCAACCGGTCAGCCGCTCCAGGTCAACGGTCAGATTGAAGGTCTCTTTGGCGGTAACCCGAACCTCAACCAAGAGACTGCGGAGACGATCACGATTGGTGCGGTCTTCGAGCCGGACTTCATCGACAACCTTGCGATCACGATCGATTACTTCGATATCACGATCGAGGATGTGATCTCGACCGTGCCGTCGCAAACGATCTTCGATCTTTGCTATCTCGAAGGCGTGTCGGAGTTCTGCGGAGCTATCCGCCGGTTCCCGAACGGAACCGTTAACACCTTCGACAGCTTCTCGAGGAACGCCGCTGAACTGTCTACGAACGGCATCGACTTCTCGGTCGACTATTCCTACGACACCGGCGACTACGGCATCTTCGGGATCTACTCCCTGATCACCTGGACAGACTCCAACGAATTGGTGCCGCTCCCGAATGCGGATCCGATTGAAAGCGTTGGGTTCTATGGTGACACCGTGGGTGAGCCGACACCTGAGTTCAGCTTCAACACCCGCTTCGATTGGGGCATGGGACCATACGGTGCCCGCTTGCGCTGGACACGGATCAGTGAAGTCGAAGACGATGTCTTCCAGTTCACCGACGACCCAAGCCAGATCGACCTTCGTGTCCCAGGCGTCGATGCCTACGACATCTTCGATCTGACGCTGTTCTACGACGTCAACGACAATCTCGGCCTCACCTTTGGTATCGAGAACCTTCTCGACGAAGACTTCGTGATCATTGGGGACGACGCTGCTGAACAGTCGAACACCTATCCAGCGACCTACGACACGCTGGGCCGGACGTTCTTCGGACGGGTCACAGCGACGTTCTAAGACGGATCGCCGAAAGGAACTTTCGAAGGCAGGCCTCCGGTTCGGGGGCCTGTTTTCATTTGGGTGATCACTGACTTGGGCAAACAGTTACGCCGGAAAGCAGCGATCTATCCGGGTATCAGGTCAAACGGGGCGGTTATCCGCTCGGCGCCAGCTTTGGTCGGGGCGGTTCCGTGCCACATGTATGAGGGGAAAAGTGCAAGGGTTCCGGGTTTTGGCGCGATCCATTTGAGCGGATCAAGTGCCGGAATTGTGGGGTAGGGCGGTTCTGCGAAGTTGATCCAACCGGCTTTGTCCAGGTCTTTTTCGGTCCCTTCTGGAACGGCGACATAGTAGGCAGAGCTGATCCAACCTTCGGGGTGAACGTGCGGTTCGTGAAAGCCGCTCCCGAGGAGACGAACCGACCACATCCCACGAAATCGGTATGTCCCGTTATTCCGCGATGTTGTCGGATGGTCGGGAGATTGGCCGATCGCTTCCAGATAGTCACGGATCGGCCGATCGAGGGCCTTGATGTAGGCGCGGATGACGGGTTCATCCCGATCGAGAAGGCTCCGGGCGGTTTGTGTTCCGCCCCTTAGGGATTGGTCGAGCGGCCTGGTCGTGAATTTGTGCAGGGACCGGAGACACTCTGCCAGCGCGGTATTGAACGCTTCGAGACTGCCGTAGCCTTCAGGCACATCGAGCGTATAAGCGCGGACGAAGCGGTCGACGTCATTCAAGTGCTCCGGGTCTTCCGACGTGTTGCCTCTGAGTCTGTGAGCGACGGACGCATGGGCAATCCAGTTCTGCGCGAAGGGTTCTTGTTTTCGCTGCGCATCAATGAGGGGCAGGGCGGTCTTCGGATTCCCGCACATCAAGGCCGCAACGATGGCAGTATCGAGAGCCGCCGAATGGTCGGGTTGATGTTTGAGCGCTTTATCGGCGGCGGTTTTCGCAGCCGTTCCGTCGCCTTCGAAACGCGCGATCTGGGCGGCGAGAGTCCATCCTTCGGCGCCGGGTTCCGTTTGGCTGAAATACCTGTCCCACAGCGCTTTCGCCCTCTGCGGCTCTTCCGCCTCGAGCATGATCTTGATGGCAGCCGTAGCGAGGGCTGGCGGTGCTTGGTCGATCAGTGCGTGGAAGCTAGCGGTATCGCCGAGCATCCAATGGAGGTTTGCCAGAGCTCTGAGGGAATGGACGCTTGGGGCGCCAATATGGGCGCGTTGTAATTCGTGCTGCGCATTTCCAATATCATCCAGTTCAACCAGGCACCGGCCTTTCATGAAGGCGATTTCCGGACGGTCGATTTCTTTCTGTAGCTGTGAAAAAATGCCGAGGGCACTTTCTGCGTCGCCAGTTTCCAAAAGCGCTGTGCCAAGTCCGTAACGAACTTGGGCGCTGTTCGGATTGGTTTTGGACGCCAGCGTCCATTGCTGGAGGGCATCTGGCCAATCTGAGCGGGCCGCTGCGACTTTTGCTAGACCGATGCGGGCAGCACCCATATTTGGCCGGGCTGAAAGTGCGCGGCTGAAGTCGGCACGGGCGCGTTCCAGATGGCCCATATCGAAGGCGAGATGACCGCTATTGTTGGCGATGTCCGGGTCGTTTGGTGCAAGGCGACCGGCCGTTTCGAAGGCTGCCGCTGCGTCCTTGAACCGGCCGAGCCTTTGGGCGGATGCACCGGCGACATTGAGGGCTTGAGCGTGGTCGAGACCGGAGAGCATCTGCCATGCTTTTTCGAACGCGCCTTGCTTATAGGCAGCAATGCCAATGCCAAGCGCCTGGGCGTTTGAGACCTGAGCGTTTGGGACCTTGGGGGGCATGGCTTTGGGCGGTTTTCGCATGGAAAAGTGTTTTGGGTCTCTTGTGTTTGGCCTCTGGGGCTTGGGGTGACGCGGAAATACTATAAACCGGAAGCGAAATGGGAAAGTCATCGAAGAACAGGGCTGACTGGTCCAACTACTGGAGGGGACGAACGGCGGGCGACACGGGCGAGGTGTTTGCTGGCGTTGGCATCGAAACCAGCGACGAACTCATTGCGATATGGCGGGCGGCATTCGCGGAAATCGGGGACGCCCGGGTGCTCGATATTGCGTGTGGGGCCGGTTCGGCGCTCAAGCATGCCGATGCGGCTGGGGCGCCGGCCTTGTTTGCGCTCGATATCTCGGAACATGCGGTGGCGTCTGCTTGTTCCACGGTTCCGAGGGCGCTTGGTGTGGTTGCCAGTGCTGACAGGTTGCCCTTTCCGGATGGTGCTTTGGATCGTGTGGTGAGCCAATTCGGGTTCGAATATGCCAACCGGGAGGCCGCTGCCAGGGAAGTGGCGCGGGTCCTGAAACCTGGCGGGCGTTTCCAAGCCATTGTGCACCTTTCGGGGGGCGCGATTGCCCGGGAGTGTTCGGGGCACTTGCAGCACCTGAACCGGGTGCGTGACAGCCGATTTATTCCGGCAACGAAGGACCTTTTTGCATCACTTTTCAAAGCAGACACGGATAAGACAGGGCCCGCCCAATCGGCCTTGCAAGGCGCGCTCAAGGTGTTTGGGGCAGCGCAAACCCACCTCATGCCGGCGGTGCAGGCGGGCGGTTTGGCAGCCCACCTCCATGGTGGCGCTCGCCAGCTTTATGAGCGGCGCAAGGGGTATTCGGAGGCCGATATCACGGGTTGGCTGGATGGCATGGCCGCTGAGATTGATGCCTATCGCGGGCGTATGGAGGGCATGCTGGGCGCAGCCATCGGTGCGGAAGAAGCGGGGGACCTGGCACGGATGATCCAGGGCGGGGCGGGACATGGCGGAAATGGCGCACGGGTCGAGCCGCTGGAATTGGGCGGGGAGGCCGCGGCGCTCTGGATTGAAGCTGTCCGGGAAGGCTAGGGGCCACGATACTGTCTCTCGAAGGGTAGATGACGTTGCCTTTTGAAGTCGCTCACGGCGCGCTCCGCTACGCGATGGATCGGGTTTTGGCCTTGCGACGCGTTGCGTCGGGACAGGGCGCTGAATTTTGGGTGGGATGTGGCGGCTTTTTGTTTTTGCCAGCAGGTTTGGCCGCCGGGGCGGGTGCCGCGTCGGTTGTTGGGTTGGGTTTTGCCGTCTTTTGGATGGGGCTGGTCAGATGTGGGGAAGGGGGAGGCCTGCGCTGAGGTAGGTGGCGCGGCGGCG
>JBCDLC010000031.1:0-40415 GCA_038745855.1 Pseudomonadota bacterium
ACGGAGTTACCCATTTATCAAAAGAGTGCCCCGCGAACGCCTGACGGGTCTTTCAGCTACTCCTACACGCTGTCAGACGATGAGAGGGAAGCCCATGCGATCTGGTCCAATGGGACGAATTACAACATCGCGTTCAATTACAATGAATTCGGAGATCTGATCAAAGAGGATCGCCCCAACCTTGGCGGTCAGAGCCGGGATACCGAATATCTCTACGATACCATGGGCAACCGGACGGCCATTGTCTGGCCTGATGGATGGACGGCTCGGTACGTCTACGACGATATGGGGCGGCTTTATCGGGTCTGGGCGGATCCCAATGGTAACGGCACTTGCGCCTCTCAACCCAATGCTTGCGGGGACGGGTTCGCCACCTACGCCGGGACCGGAGACTATCGCCTCGCTCAATACGAGTATGACACGCTGAACCGCGTCACCGCGATTATCTTTGGCGGAAGTACGAGCAACCCTGTCTCGCGCATCGACTACACCTACGACGATGATGGCGACCTGGCGTCCGAAGCGCATACGTTCAGCACGTCGTCGAACGTGACGCTCACGCACACCTACGACAAGTCCGGCAAGCTGATCTCTACGCAGTCATCGGACCCGACCTGGCTTTACAATCCCGGAGTGGATCAGATTGTCGACTATGGCGCTGCGAACACCCTGGATCAGTATCCGAGTGTCAATGGCGAAATGCTCGCCTATGACGCCAATGGCAATATGCGCACGGCGCCGAGTGGAGCGGTCTATACACACACGTCTGACAATCAGCTCGAGACGGCATCGGTCAGCGGGACGACGACCACCTATCGCTATGATGCCCGTGGCCGACCTGTTCTGAAGGATGTGGGCGGGACGAAGACCCATTTCATCCATGCCGGTGACATGGAAATCGCCGAGATGGACAATTCCGGCACCATCACTGTGCGCTATGTGCCGGGGGCCGGGATCGACCAGCGCGTGGCTATGGTGGTTGGCAGCACGCGGCACTATTACCATCCCGACCGGCTCGGCAACGTGATCGCCATGGTGGACAATTCGGGCGTGGTCACGGACCAGTATCTCTACACCCCGTTCGGCGTGCAGGCGCCCTTTGCTGCCTCAGGCAACCCGTTCCGCTACACCGGCCAGCTTGGGTGGGGCGCTGGGAACGTGCCAACTGGGCGTGCTGGGATTGCCCAAAAACGGCCCGATTGGAGGGGTTGGGTGCGGCGCTTCGCGATAGAGGCTTAACGGACCCGGCCCAATTGCAGCGTGCCTGGTCAAGGGGCATTCACCGTGCCTGTGTTAAGCATGTTTTCGCGCCAAGAGAGCGCCCGCTGGCGGAAGTCCGGCTGGTACCGTTCAGAACGAAAGGGTGGCACCCCATGGCCCATCATCGCGGAAAGCTTGCACTGGTCATGCTCGGCGCCGTTTGCGCCGCGTCCGCACAGCCTCCGGGCGCGCCATTCAGCGCATACGCCGAGGCGCAGGGCCGGTCAGCCGCGCCGGTTGTCTATGCGGGGCAGGGGGGCACGCGGGGCGAAACCGCTGGCGTAGAGGCTCACCAGGGCGGCCGGACCGCCGGTGTGGTGTCAAGGGAACGCGCCCGGATCGCATTCATCTATCCTGAAATCCGCCCCGATAATGGGGCAGGGGATGTGGCGGTTGCGGATGCCGCGCCCGCAGCGCCTGCGCCCGCAGCGCCAGTGTCTTCCTCGTCCTTGGCTTCCGCGTCCATGTCCTCATCCGAGGCGCTGAGCCCTGCACCGCAGCCTGCGACCAGCGCTGGGCCGTCTATTGGTGGCCGCTCGGGCCCCGCGGCGGCGATCACGCCCGTTGCTGGCCCGGCGTTCGACGAGGTGGGCATGGCGTCGTGGTATGGGGAGGCGTTCCATGGCCGGCCGACGGCGAATGGCGAAACCTTTGACATGAATGCGCTGACGGCGGCGCATCCGACCCTGCCCCTGCCGAGCCTCGTGCAGGTGGTGAATGTGGAGAATGGCCGGGAAGTTGTGGTGCGGGTCAACGACCGCGGACCCTTTATCGAGGGCCGGATCCTCGACCTCTCGCGCCGGGCGGCTGAAGCGCTGGATTTCGTCGACCAGGGTGAGACAGAAGTACGCGTGCGCTATCTTGGGCCTGCGCCTGTGGCGGGTTCGGTGCAGGGCACGGATGAGGGCCCGTCCGCGGTGGCGCCGCCTCAAGCGCCGGTTGCCGTGGATCCGTCTCCGGTTTCGGGTGATGCGCAAGCGGTGCCAACGCGGACGGTGCCGACACAGCTGGTGCCCGAGGCGACGCGTGCAAGGCAGGCGGTGCGGCCCGATGCCCAGGGCTCTGTCTTCGTCCAGTTGGGGGCCTTTTCGAGCATTTCGAACGCCGAGCGTTTGAAGTCGACCCTGTCGCCGGGATTGCCCGTGGCCGTGCGTCCCGTGCGGGTGAACGGTGCTGATTTCTTCCGGGTGCTGGTGGGGCCTTGGCCCGACACGCAGCGCGCCGAGGCGGTGAAGGCCGATCTGGTAAGCCGGAACATGGGTGAAGGGCTCGTGGTCTCCAATCCCTGACCGGCCCGTTGGGCACCTTGACCTGCACCGGAAAGCGCCGCTTTTTCGCCCGGTTGGATGCCTAAGCCCGTGTTACGGGGCTAATGGGCAGCGCGCGGGAGAGAAGTGATGGATCGACCGTTCATGAAAGGGTGCCGGCGGCTGGGATGTGTTGTTGCGCTGCTCGGTGCCTTTTGCGGGTCGGCTGTGGCGCAGATCATCGAAACGCCGGCGACGCATGCGGTGATCATGGATTATGAGACCGGTGAAGTGCTGTTCGAGAAAAATGGCGCAGCGCCGATGATCCCGGCTTCGATGACCAAGATGATGACGGTGTACACGGTGCTCGACCGGGTGAAACGCGGCGAGATCGCGCTGACCGACAAGTTCACCGTCTCCGAGGATGCCTGGCGCCGGGGCGGGTGGAATTCGGGCGGGTCGACCATGGGGCTTGGGGTTGGCGATACACCGACCGTCGAGGAGTTGCTGCGGGGTGTGATCGTGCTTTCCGGCAATGACGCCTGCATCGTGCTGGCCGAGGGGCTGGCAGGCAGCGAGCCGGCCTTTGCCCGGGAGATGACGGCGCTCGCGCGAGAGATCGGCCTGGAGACGGCAAGCTTTACGAATACGACGGGGCTGGATGGTCCCGAGCACAGGGTGTCTGCCATCGACCTGGCCGAGCTGGCGGCCCGCAAGATCCGCTATTTCCCGGAGTTCTACGAGATCTACGCCGTGGGTGAATACGAGTGGCGCGGGATCAAACAATCGAACCGGAACCCTCTTTTGGGAACGATGGCGGGCGTTGATGGGCTCAAGACGGGGCATCTTTCGGTCTCTGGCTATGGGCTGACGGCATCGGGCGTTCGGGATGGCACACGGCGGATCATCGTGATCAACGGGCTCGAAAGTGCGAATGCCAGGGCGCGGGAGGCGGAACGGATGATGCGGACCGCCTATTCCGCGTTCGACATCAAGACGCTGACAGCCGACGGGCTCGACCTGCCGGCGCTCGATGTGTGGATGGGGGATGCGCCCACGGTGCCGGTGACGTTTGAGGGGGGCATCACGGTGAGCGGTCACAAGCGGGCGATGGAGAAAGCGGCCGTCCGTATCGAGTATGACGGGCCGATTGAAGCGCCGGTTGTTGCAGGAACGACGCTTGCGGACCTGGTGATCGAGGTCGAGGGCAAGGCGCCCGTTCGTATGCCGTTGACGGCGGAAGAGGACGTGCCGGCGGTCGGGTTTGTGGGGCGCGCGCTCGAAGGGCTTCGCCTGATGATCGAGGGCGGCTAGGCCCAGAAGGCCACGGAAGCCCATGTGGCCGAGGCGGCCCAGAACGCGAGGTCAAGGCTATGCGCGGTGTGCTCATCACCCTCGAAGGCGGCGAAGGATCCGGGAAGTCGACCCTGATCGAGGGGCTTGTGGCAGCGCTTACGGCACGCGGCGTTGATACGGTTGCGACGCGCGAGCCGGGCGGTTCGCCCCTGGCCGAGGCGGTTCGGTCGCTGGTGTTGACGCCGCCTGGTGGGCACCGCTGGACACCGATGGCGGAGGCCTTGCTGATGAATGCGGCACGGGCCGACCATATTGCGCAGCGTATTTCGCCCGCGTTGGCGGATGGGCAGGTGGTGCTTTCTGACCGGTATGCGGATTCAACGCGGGTCTATCAAAGCATCGGCAGCGGCGTGCCCATGTCCCAACTCGTGGCGATGGAAGCGATCGTGACGGCGAGCGCGAAACCGGACCTGACGTTGATCCTTGATGCGGCGCCTGAGGATCTGCTGGAGCGGCGTGCCTGCCGGGATGGCGGCGTTGCGGGAGACGGCGATGTGTTCGAGGGGCGCGATCTCGATTTTCATCGGGCTGTGCGGCAGGGCTTTCTGGACATTGCGGCCGAGGAATCTATCCGCTGTGTTGTACTGAATGCGCTGGCCGAGCCGCAGCGTTTGCTGGAGCGCGCATTGGGCGCTATCGACCAGAGACTGAAAATCTGAAACGGCTGAAGGGCCCCGGGCGAACGTGGCGAAACAGCATAGGGATACGGCCTGGCCCCTGGTCGGGCACCGGGATGCGGAAGCGGCGTTTTTCGATGCCCATACCCGCGGCCGACTGCACCATGCGTGGCTGCTTGAAGGACCATCCGGGATCGGGAAGGCGCAACTGGCGCGGCGCTTGGCGGGATTTCTTCTGGGCGCGAAGGGCTCACCGGACGTGGGCGACCCTAGCGCGTCTGGTGGGTCGCCCTTCGACGCACCGGCCGATGATCCGGTGGTGCAGCTCATGGGGTCTGGAGGGCATCCTGACTTGCGATGGATCACGAGGACGCCCGACGACAAGGGCAAGCTGCCCCAGGATATCAAAGTCGACCAGGTGCGCAGCCTCATCCAGTTCTTCACCCTGGCCCCTGCGATGGGCGGCTGGCGGGTCGGCGTGATTGATGCGCTGGACGCGCTCAACCGGTCGGGGGCGAATGCCGTGCTCAAGACCCTGGAAGAGCCGCCAGCCCAGGCCATCCTTTTTCTGATCTACCATGGGACGTCACCGATCCTGCCGACGGTTCGGTCACGGTGCCGGCGGCTCTATCTCCGGCCGCTCGCGCAGGATGACGCCGAAGCGGTGATTGCTGGAACGGGAGAGCAAGACCCGAAAACCATTGCAGCGTTGGCGCCTGGCAGACCGGGGCTTGCGCTGTTGCGGGCTACGCCGAAGGCTCGATCGGCGGTTGCTTGTGCGGGTGCCGTGCTGAAGGGGCTCCCAAGACTGTCGCCTGCCACGATCAATGACGCGGCGCAGCAGGCCGCCGCCTCCGACGAGGCGTTTGACGCCTTCTCGGGCCGGTTGCTGATGGGATTGGCCCGGCGAGCCGAGAAAACGCCTGCCGAAGCGGCGCGGTGGCTCTGGATGTCTCGGACGTTGGCTGAAGCGCGCGAGGACAAGATGGACAAGGCGCAGACCGCTGCGAAACTCCTGGCAGGTCTTCAAAAGCCGGCAGCCGCGTATTAAGCAGCGCCAGAAAGGGCGCCATGTTTGATACCCATGTGAACCTGCACGCCGAAGCGTTCGAAGACGACCTGGATGACGTTCTGACCCGCGCCCGGGAGGCGGGGGTGCAGCGGTTTCTCGCCATCTGCGACCGGTTTGATGCGTTTTCCCGCGTTCTGGCGATCGCCCGTGCCCATCGCGATGTCTGGTGTACGGTTGGGGTGCATCCTCACCACGCCAAGGATTTCCGGACGCTGACGGCAGATGCGCTGATCGAGGCGGCCGAGGACCCGAAGGTGGTTGCGATCGGAGAAACCGGACTGGACTTCCACTATGGCTATAGCCCCGAACCTGACCAGATTGCGCGCTTGGAGGTGCATCTTGAGGCCGCACGCGTCACGGGGTTGCCGATTGTCCTGCACACGCGGGAGGCCGATGGCCGGCTGATCGATCTGTTGCAGGACGCGTATGGGAAGGGGCCGTTCGTGCCTTTACTGCATTGCTATACGGGCGGGCCAGAGTTGGCCGCATGCGGGCTGTCGCTTGGCGGGTACATTTCGGTCTCGGGCATCCTGTCGTTCAAGAATGCCCATGACGTGCGAGCGGTGATCGCCGATGTGCCGATGGACCGGCTGATCCTGGAAACCGATTGTCCTTACCTGGCGCCGGTGCCGTGGCGCGGACGGCGGAACGAGCCGGCCTATCTGCCCCACGTGGCCGAAGCCCTGGCGTCGATCAAAGGTATGTCGGTGGATGCGGTGCTCCGTGTGACCGAGGCCAATGCCCGGCGCCTGTTCTGGAAGGTGGGTGCAGCATGAACCGCACCTTGCGTCTCACACTTCTGGGTACGGGCTCGTCGGGGGGTGTGCCGCGGGTGGATGGGAACTGGGGCGTTTGCGATCCGAACAATCCGAAGAACCGGCGCAGGCGTTGCGGCGCCCTTGTGGAGCTTTTCTCGCCGGGTTCTGAACGGCCGACACAGGTCCTGATCGATACCGCGCCTGACCTTCGCGAACAGGTTCTGGATGTGGGGCTCACGGCATGCGACGGGGTGCTGTTCACCCATGACCATGCCGACCAGACCCACGGGATCGATGATGTCCGCGTATTGTCCTACCGCATGCGCAAGCCGCTTCCAGCGCATATGGATGCCGAGACGCGGGCGACCTTGTTGCCCAAGTTCCGCTATGTGTTCGAGGGCGAGAGCGGCTATCCCGCGATCCTTGACCGGCAGGCGGATCTGGTTCCAGGCGAAATACGCGCGATTGAGGGGCCTGGCGGTGTGTTGGAAGCGCTACCGCTGCGCCAACAGCACGGGAAGATCGTATCGCTTGGGTTTCGGTTTGGGCCGATTGCATATTGTAACGATGTGAATGCGCTGCCCGAAGAAACGCTCGCAGAGTTGGAAGGCGTAGAGGTGTTGATCCTGGATGCGCTGCGCTACACGCCGCATCCCAGCCACGCCGACGTTGAAACGGCGCTGGGATGGGTTGCGCAGGTTGGGCCGCGTCGGGCGGTTCTGACGAACCTCCATGTGGATCTGGACTACGAAACGCTGAAACGCGAGCTGCCTCAGGGTGTTGAGCCGGCCTATGACGGTATCGCCATCGATGTTTCCGTGTGACTGATTTCTCATAATACAGATTATGCGCGTTTTGGCTTGCGCGGACCCGCTGCGTCGCCATTTGATAAAATTCCATCATATCAATGTCGTTTGAGTATTCGCGGGCCTATGCATGCGCTTAGACATGCGACTGGTACGCATCTGCAAGGGTCTAACGGGGCTTAACGACGATTTCGAAAAGGTCATGAGCCCGAATTAAGCGGTCGCCCTGCCCGGCGTTCGGTATCGAGCCTTCGATTGCTTTGCGATTGGAGGGATTTTCATGCGGCGTCACAGACGAATTCTTAGGGCCGTTCTGGGTGTATCGGCGCTGGCGCTGCTGGCAGCGTGCGGCGGTGGTGGCGGCGGTGGCGAGGGGTTGCCCGCAACGCCGCCACCACCGCCATCGACCAATACACCGTCGCCGTCGCCACCGGCTCCAACGCCTCCACCGGCAACACCCGCGCCGATGCCGCCTGCTCCGCCACCTGTGCCGGCACCGTCTCCGCAGCCCCCTTCCCCGCCTCCGCCGCCACCCGGCAGCGCTGGGCAAGGCCCCACGAGCACGTTGATCCGAACTGAAGCCGAGGCTGTCCTTTTCCTGAACCGGGCAACGTTTGGCGCCAGTCAGCGTGAGATCAATAGGCTGGTCGGACAGGATGCTGCCGATTGGCTAGCTGGAGAGATGGCGAAGGGTCAAACCCGCTTCCTGCCGCCGCTTGAGCAGCGCTTCCAGGCCAATGGGCGCCAGCTTCCGCCAGATGCCAACAGCCCGCTCACCTGGAATGCTTTCATCCAGGCCGATGACCAGGTGCGCATGCGCACGGTCTTCGCCCTGTCCCAGATTATCGTGACCTCCGATCTGTTGAGCGGCGGCCGGACAGAGTCCCAGAAGATCGCTTACTACATCGACCAGTTGGGCGAGAACGTCTTTGGCAATTACCGCGAGCTGATCGAGGACATCACCTATGCGCCGATGATGGGCCAATACCTGACCTATCTGCGCAACCGAAAAGGCGATGCCCGGTCCGGCCGGATGCCGGACGAGAACTATGCCCGCGAGATCATGCAGCTTTTCACCATTGGGCTGATTGAGCTCAACCCCGATGGGACCGAGCGAACGGGCGCCGACGGTGTCCCCCTTGAGACCTACGACAATGATGATGTGGTCGGGCTCGCGCGCGTGTTCACGGGGCTTGCCCAGGCCGGTGGGCAGTTCAATGGGAACGGTGCGGATGCGGACGCGATGTACAAGCCGATGCAGATGTTCGACGACCAGCATTCGCAGCTGGAGAAATCGTTCCTCGGCACGACCATTCCGCCGAATACGCCAGGGCGTGAAAGCATTTCCATCGCACTGGATACGTTGCACGGCCATCCGAATGTGGGCCCTTTTCTCGCAACGCGCATGATCCAGCGCCTGACCGCGAGCAACCCATCTCCGGACTATGTGCAGCGGGTCGCTGCAGCCTTTGATGCAGGGCGGTTCACGGCGCCGAATGGGCGCGTGTTCGGTGAAGGACGGCGCGGCGACATGGCGGCCCTGGTGGCGGCGATCCTGCTGGACGAGAGCCTGTTCGATGGCACGATCACCCCCCAGGAAGGCAAGGTGCGCGAGCCAGTGATCCGCTTCGTCCATTGGGCACGCGCTTTCGATGTCTCGAATATCAATGCCGAGAACGAGCGGCGCTTGCGGGATACATCAGCGCCCGACAGCGGGCTTGGCCAGCACCCTTTTCGCTCGCCGTCGGTCTTCAATTTCTACCGGCCGGGCTATGTCGCACCCCAAACCCAAACCGGCAGCAATGGGCTGACCGCTCCGGAGTTCCAGATCGCGAACTCTGTCGCCGCGATCGGTTACGCGAACTTCATGGCCGAATACATCCTCGACCGCACACCAACCCAGGACAATTCGAACACGTTCCGGCCCGACTACGGCACTGAAATCGGGCTGGCTGACAATCCCCAAGCGCTGGCCGATCACCTCAACATCTTCCTCGCCGGTGGGCAGATGACGGCGGCCAGTCGGCAGGAGCTGATCGATGCGGTGACGGCGATGCCGCTCCGCGAGGAGGCCCTGGACGAAGATCGCCGCAAGCGCGTGGAGGTGGCGATCTTCATCGCTGTCAACACCCCCGCCTTCGCAATCGCCCGTTAGTAACAGCGTAAAAGTAGAGATATCCCAATGGCTTACATCAATCGCCGAAAATTCATCACGGGCATGACCGCCGTCTCTGCCGCAGCGGGGACAGGCACGCTTGCCGCGCTGACCAAGCAACGAGCGTTCGCTGCAGATACGTCGGGCTACAAGGCGCTGGTTTGCGTCATGCTACGCGGCGGGCTGGACCATGCCGACACGATCATTCCTCGGGATGGGGAGAATTATAATGCCCTGAGGGGGGCACGGTCTTCGATCATGGGTGGGCATGGCGCGAGCCGGGTTCGAGAAAACCTTCTGCCGCTTAACCTGGCCTCGCCGGGCCGGTTTGGCGGACGGCAGTTCGGGATGCCATCGACGTTCGGCCCGCTGCAGGAGATGTTCAACGCCGGTGACCTGGCTGTTGTTGGCGATGTGGGTCCACTGATCGAGCCCATCGATCGGCAGACGTTCAACAACGGTTCGGCCGCCCAACCAAAGCGCCTGTTCTCCCACAACGACCAGCAATCGACCTGGGAGGCACTGGGCGTCGAGGGAAGCCGCGCGGGATGGGGCGGGCTGTTTGCCGATGCCGCCGCCCGGTCGGATCCCGGGTCGCAGCGGGCGTTTTCAGCGGTCACAACGTCCAGCGCCAGTGTGTTCCTCTTCGGCGATACGGTCGTGCCGTTCCGCGCACCTTCGGGCAATGGCGGGCTGAATGTCGATATGGTCGACCGGCGCGACTATCTCGGAGGGAACGCCCGGTATGATGCGGCGCGGGAGGAGATCCTCGATTTCCTGCGCCTGGCGCCGGTCGATCAGGGCAACCTCTACGCGCGAGACGTGAAACAGATACAGGCGGATGGCGTGGGCATCACGCTGCAGTTCCGGGAAGCGTCGGAACAAGCGGTCTCGCTCGACTTCCCCTTTCCCGGCTCCCGCCTCGGCAACCAGCTCAGAACCGTTGCCCAGACGATCGGCATGCGGGACCTCCTGAATGTGAATCGCCAGGTCTTCTTTGTCGAAACGGGCGGGTTCGATACCCACAACAACCAAGCTGGCCGTATCGCGGGTTTGCAGAACGACATCGTGGCATCGCTCGCCGCCTTCCGCGAAGCAATGATTGCCCAGGGCGACTGGGACAGGGTTGCGCTGTTCACCGTCTCCGACTTCGGGCGAACATTGGTGGAAAATGGTGCCGGCACCGACCATGGCTGGGGCGGGTACATGATGGTCATGGGCGGAAACGTCCAGGGCGGCGATATCTACGGATCCATGGCGGCGCCGACGCCCGGGTCGAACCGGTACACCGATAGTCGCGGCCGGTTGATCCCCTCGACATCGGTGGAGCAATACGCGGCCACGCTCGGGCGATGGTTCGGGCTCGACGAGGGGGAACTTTCGGCAGCCCTGCCGAACCTTGCGAATTTCGACAGCCGCAATCTCGGCTTCATGGGCGGGGGTGGCGACTGACAGGCGTCGGCCCTTGGAGCGGCTGACGGCGCCGCGACCGTTCTGCACAACCCACTTATAGTGAGCTCTTGCTTGCATGGGAGCATTCGCCTATGGCGATGCGGCTTCAAGGGCGCGCTCACACTTGGTCGCCATCTCCCGGTGAAAGGAGTTCACCATGACAGGTCCAAAGCCCCTCGATTCCCTGGACCCCACCGAAGCCCACCGGGCGGCTGGAACAGCCTTCGCAAACCTTCTGGCGATCATGGCCCGCCTCCGGTCCCAGGATGGCGGGTGCCCCTGGGATATCGAGCAGGACTTTGCCTCCATCGCGCCCTATACGATCGAAGAGGCCTACGAAGTGGCTGACGCCATCGAACGGGGTGACAGTAACGACCTGAAGTCGGAACTCGGTGACCTGTTGTTCCAGGTCGTTTTCCACAGTCAGATGGCCGCTGAGGAACAGAGCTTCACGGCATCAGACGTGGCTGAAGCGATTACGAACAAGATGCTAGAGCGGCATCCCCATGTCTTCGCGGCACAGGATGGCCGAACCGCCGACGCACAGAAAACAGCTTGGGAAGACATGAAGGCGGCTGAGAGACAGGCCGCCCAAGGCAACAACCAATCAGTAAGTGCCGTGGATGGCGTCGCCCTCGCCCTGCCCGCGCTCATGCGAGCCGAGAAACTCCAGAAACGGGCCGCACGCGTTGGATTTGATTGGACGCAACCTGAGCCGATCTTCGAGAAACTTATGGAAGAGACCGCCGAAGTCCGCGCCGCGTTGATCTGTAATGACCGCGAAAATCTCGAGGAAGAGGTCGGCGATCTTCTCTTCGTTGTCGCGAACCTCTCAAGGCGCCTCCGGATCGATCCGGAGATCGCGCTGCGGAAGGCGAACGCCAAGTTCGAACGCCGGTTCAAGCGTATGGAGACGCTCGCGTCGGAAAGGGGGGAGCGTTTCGCAAGCCTCGATCTCGATCAGCAGGAAGCGCTTTGGCAGCGCGTAAAAGCGGAAGAGCGGGAGGCGGTAGCGCAGACGCCCGGCGCCGGTTCGAAAGGCACGCGAAGCGAGCAAAACTACAAAGTGTAGGAACACTCGAATTTTTGCGCGACGGCGCTCACACGCGGCCTATGTCGTCGCGGGAAGCCAAGCGTAGATTTACCCGGGAATGGTTCAGAGAAAGGATCATCACTATGGTTGAGAAGCAAACCGATACCAGCGTCGACCGCTCGACTGGCGGCTCCCTCAGCGGTCAGGGCGAGAACAAGCCCATGAAGGTGATGGGAAACGATGGCACGCGCCCGGCCGATTCGACCCACGGATGCTCTGACCTTCGCCACCCTCACCTGCCCTATTGGCACCCGCTGAATGGGCCTTTCCCTTCCGATTGACCAGTTGTGACTAGAGCGCATCCGAGGCGGGTTGGACCGGCCCTGCCATATCGGCGATGACCGACTGTTCTCGTCAACGGTGCCAGGTCTGAGCCGTAGGCGCCGCTAGCCCCCATATCAGACGTCTGACAGGCCGAGGCTTTGCAGCACGAGTTCGGTATGCTCGCCGATACGGGGCGCGGGCGTAATCGCACGCTGGGCAACACCATGGAAGCGAACGGGCGGTTGCGGTTCCCAGTAATGGCCCTCGGTCGGGTGCTCGCGGCGTTGGAAGAAGCCGGACGCCTTGAGGTGGGGATCGTTCGGCAAGTCGGAAATATCGTTGACCGGGGCGGCGGGAATATCGGCGTCCGCAAAGCGCTGGAGCCAATCTGATGTGGTGCGCCCCAGCAGGTAATGCTGCGTCCGCTCCATCAGGTAGTCCATGTTGAAGTACCGCCCGCGCCGTGAATTGATCCGCTCATCCTTGAGCTCATCGGGCGCTTCGAAAACGTCGAACACCTTGATCCAACGGGGGTCTGTGTAGGGAGCAAGCACCATCCAGCCATCGGCGGTCTGCAGGGGCTGGCGGCAAGGATCCACCTGGCGCTGGTAGCACCAGGGCCCGATCGGCGGGTCGAACACGGCCTCATAGAAATGCTCTTCCAGCAGGAAATGGGTGATGCACTCGAACATCGGCACGTCAACATGGATCGCTTCGCCCGTGCGGTCCCGGTGGTGCAGGGCCGCCAAGGTCGCATAGGCCGCATGAAGACCCGAGACCTTGTCGGCGAACGCAAGGGGCAGGAAGCGAGGCTTCGGGTTGCCATCGACCCGGGGAAGCAGGCTGGTGGCCCCGGAAAGGCCTTGGATCAGGTCGTCATAGGCGGGCCGGCCCGAATAGGGTCCTTCGGCCCCGAAGCCGAGACAATGCACGTAGACGATGTCGGGCTTGATTGCCTTGACCGCTTCGAAGCTGAGCCCGAGCCGCGCGATGGCATCTGGCCGGATATTGTGGATCACGACATCGCTTTCGGCGATGAGTGCATTGAGGGCTTGCCGTCCCTTTTCAGATTTCAGGTCCCAAACGACGGACTGCTTCCCCCGGTTGATGGTCAGGTGACACGGGCCCATGCTCCGGGTCTTGGCGGGCTTGCCGACATTTCGGAAATCATCGCCATGCTCAGGCTCCACCTTGATGACCTCGGCCCCCATATCCGCGAAAGTCTGGGTGCAGTAGGGGCCGAAGATAACGGTTGAAAGATCGCAGATCTTGATGTCGTTCAGAAGTTGGGTCGCTGGCATCGTCTGCCCTCTGTTCGTGTCGAAATCGTCTGGAACCGTCTGGCAGGGCCGCCGTTGGCTTCGTGTGTATATCCGGAGCTCAGAGGCTGTAGACGCGGCGTGCGGTCCCCGCGAAAAGAGCTGACTTCTCGGCCTCGGTATAGTCTGCGGCGATGATCTTCATGGCGTTCCAGTAAACCGGATAGGACATCGACCACCGGTCGACGGGGAAGTTGCTTTCGAACATGCACCGATCGGCCCCGAAGCAGGCGATCATATGGTGATACCAGCGCGCATGGGCACCTACGATCTCTTCCGACGTTGCAGGCGTTTCCCGGCTGTCCCAACCGTACCCATTGTCCGGCATCGCGAGCCCGCCGAGCTTTGCGACCACGTTGGGACACTCTGCCAGCGCAGCCATGTCGTCCGTCCAAGCGGCAAAGATCTCGTCGCGCTTGCCAGCATGGCTGCCGATACCCACGGGCGTACCGAAATGATCGATCACGCAGGTTGTATCCGGCACAGCCCTGGCGAGGTCTAGGAAATCCCGGTTCTGCCAATGATAGTGCCAGCTATCATAGGTGAAACCGCGCTCGCCCAGCCTGGCAACGCCCTTGCGAAAATCTGGATCGGTGGAGAGGCCTTCGGGCGCGTCCCCGGCAATCCGGAAAGCAGAAGGGTCATCGGCCCGCGCCAACGCATGGCGGATCCCGCGAAAGCGCCCACCCGCCGCTTCGACGTGGGCGTCGAGCACCTCGTCAAGATGGGCCGAGGTGAGGTCCGCGCGCCCCACAATGCCCGCGATCGTGACCCCTGCCCCCTGGGTCTTGGCTTTATCGGCGGCCGCTGCGACGAATTCCGTTTCACCGACCGGTTTGAGATGATCCGGGCCATCCGCGCGATAGCCAGCGCCGCATTCCATGAAGACCGTTTGCACGACCTTGTGACCCGATCCCACATCGGCCAGCAGTTCGGGCAGATTATAGCCCATGGGCTCGACGGGCCACAGGTGGTGGTGCGGGTCGACGATTTCGCGATCGGGCTCAAGGATCTCCTCGGTGACGGTCGAAAGCCACGCGTCATTCTTGAAAACCATCGCCCCGTTTCTCCCTGCCACTGGCCGCCCTTCCTGGCGATCCTGTCTTGTGATGTCAAAAAGCGTATCAGAAGAGATGGACCGATACGACCATTGGAGGGATCGCAGCATGGCCACACGGGCAGGCGCAAGGGAAAAACTGGGCGGGCAAGCGACCCAAAGGCTCGCCGGCAAGACCGCAATCGTGACGGGCGCCAGCAGCGGTATTGGCTGGGCGACCGTTCTGCGGTTCCTGGGCGAGGGCGCCAAGGTCATGGCCGCGGACCGGGATGCCGATGGCTTGGCAGAGACTGCGGCGAGGGCGCCGAACGGAGCGCCGCTCGTGACACAGACCATCGATGCGGGGAGCAATGCCAACGTGGCCGCGCTCATTGAGGCGACGCTAGAAGCGTTCGGCAGCCTCGATGTGACCTATGCGAATGCTGGAATATCGGGCGGGTTGGCGGGGCTTGCAGACACATCGGCAGAGCTCTTTTCGGAGATCCTTCGGGTCAACACGATCGGACCTTACCTGATGGCGCAGAAAGCGGCGCCCTTCTTGGTGAAGCAGGGGCATGGGTCGATGATCATGACTGCGTCGGTGGCAGGGTTGCGCTCGAATGCGGGCGGGCCGGCCTATGCTGCATCCAAGGCAGCGGTGATCAGCCTGGCTCAGACGCTCGCCTATCAGCTTTACGGCACGGGCGTCCGGGTGAACGCCATCGCGCCAGGGCTTATCGAAACCGGCATGACGAAACCGATCTTCGATCTTGCTCGGGACAGGGGGTCAGAACAGAAGCTGGGTCAGCTCAATCCCCTCGCCCGCTATGGATTACCCGAAGAAATTGCTGCAGCCGCAGTATTCCTAGCGAGCGATGACAGCTCCTATGTGAATGGCCAGACGATCCCGGTCTGCGGTGGGCTCTCTGCGGGGCATCCGTTTTCTTCGCCTGGAAAGGCTTGATCTCGCTGCAAATCGGGCTCCAACCCAAGCTTCGGCCTTGACCCGTGGGAACCTTACTATGATGTAAAGTTCGCGAGGGGGTTGGTCATGCATGAATGGACATTGAAGGTCTTGTTGATCGGTGTCGGCGGCCTGCTGCTCTCACCGCTCGTTGCGGTATCGGCGTGGAGCATTTTCGGATCGATCTGGGGAAACGCAGCGATTGTTTTCATGACCGGCGGGTGGTTCCTGGCCCTACGCCATTTCGTAAGCCGGGACCGTCCGTTCCCCATAGCGCTCAGTTGGGAAGAGGAACAAAGGCGGCGTGCGTTCCGGAATGCCGGACCGGTATCAGAGGATATCGGCCACCGCGCTTGAGCTTATGGGCTCGGCGCAGCATCGGCCGCGTTGGCCAGGAGCGTTGCCTTGTGCGCCTCCGCCTCGGCCAGCAGTCTCAGCAGATTGCCGCCCCAGATCTTCTCCAGGTCATCCTCAGAATAGCCCTCAGCCAAAAGCCGTTCCGTGATCTTCGGGAAAGCAGCGATGTCGCGCATACCGATGACACCGCCGCCGCCGTCCCAATCCGCACCGATCCCCACATGGGCAGGACCAAGCAGCTCGAGCGCGTGGAGAAGCTGTTCCATGAAGTCCTCGAAATCAGCGAGATCAGCAGGATATTGCGCATCGACATCGCGGCGGCGGGCCAGGAGTTCATCGTGGGCTGACTGCGGCGCATCCTTGGGAAGCGCAGCGAGCTCAACGAAGATTTCCCGCAGGGCCGCCTGGCGCGCCGGTTCCTGACGCAGCGCCTTGAGATAGGCGCCAAGGGCATTCATCTGGATCACGCCACCGTTTTCCCTCAATTTAAGAAGCCTCTCATCGTCCAGATTGCGGGGGTGATCGAACAAGGCCTTGGTGCCCGAATGGGAGAGCACGATCGGCGTGGCGGACTGTTCGATGATATCGTCAAAGGCCAGATCATGGGCGTGGGACGCATCGATGATCATGCCAAGACGATTGGCCTCGCGTACGAGGGTTTCGCCAAGCGGTGACAGGCCTTGCCATTCAGGGCCTTCGATGTCGGTTGCACTGTCTGCAAACTGGTTGTTGCGGAAATGGACGGGCCCGACCATCCGAACGCCGAGGTCGTAGAACGTTTCCAGCAGCGTGATGTCTTCACCCAGCGGATAGGCGTTCTCGATGGACTGGTAAACGACGCGTTTGCCTTCCGAGTGGATCCGCGCGGCATCTTCAGGGCGAACGGCGATCGAGAAGTGTTCCGGGTGCGCTGCGAGCATGCGTTGGATCGCGACGGCCCTCAACAAGGCGCTGTCGCGGGCCGACGCGTATCCCTCTGCCGAGAGCGGCCCTTGCGGCGTGTAGATGACCCAGAAACCGCCATCCAGGCCGCCTTCCACCATGCGCGGAAGGTCGACCTGAGAGTAATCGGTCAAGGGGTCGTGGCGTTCGGTAATATCGAACCCGGGCCGTTCCAGAACGGCAGGCGTATCGAGGTGACTATCCATGACCAACAACCGCTCATGAAGCGCGCGGCTTGCAGACATGAAGGCGGGTGCATCCTCTTCGAACGCGGTTACCGCCGCGGCCGCTGCAACTTCCTCTGCAACAGCGCCGGTCGGGACCACATCAGGATCGGCAGTGCTCCCGAGGTCGAGGCTCGCGCACGCCCCCAGCGCAAGCACTGCAACCGTCTGTGTGATCCGCGCGAACAGTGGACGCTGCATGTTCAACCCTCCAGTCTCGGTCAGGCGCCTTATTGCCAGGTGCGCTGGCCTCGAATTCGATCCTGCGCACGCGAAAGGTGCGTTTTGGTTATTCATTGACACCCATAGTTGCTTTCATCAATGTGCGGCCTCAGAAATTCGATGCGCGGAGCGGAGGACACACCGTGCTTGATGAGAAGACCACACCGAGTGCCGGCATCCCCGAAGCGGCCGAACAGCTGATCCTTGTGGACGAGGCTGACCGGCCGATCGGCCCTGCGCGAAAGCTTGAGGCCCATGTTAGCGGTGATTTGCACCGGGCGTTTTCGGTGTTCCTGTTCCGGTCGACGGGTGAATTGCTCCTCCAGCGCCGCGCCGACAGCAAGTATCACTCGCCAGGACGTTGGGCGAATACGTGCTGCGGTCACCCACGCCCGTTCGAGGATACAGTGGCCGCCGGTGAGCGGCGCTTGCATGAAGAACTTGGCATACGGGCAACGCTGCATTCGGGGTTCCAGGCACGATACAAAGAAGCGCTGGAAAACGGATTGATCGAGAATGAACTGGTCCATGTGCTGTTTGGCATCAGTGACGCGGCCGCCGTTCTCAATCCGGACGAAGCATCGGCGGTTGCGACCATTGGGCTTACGGTTCTGGAGCAGAATATCCGCACCACGCCAGATCAATTTGCGATCTGGATCGTTCGTTACTTCGAGCGCCATGCCGCCGAGATTGCCGAACACCGCGACCGTGTCATCGGTACGCATACGCCGCGTTGAACACCACAAACCGAGCCCATACTTCCTCACTCGCCAGGGCCACTTCGGCCCGGTCGGATTTGTCGGAGGTCGAATATGGCGAGAGGCGCAAGCGCTCGACCGGTCAGGGCTGAACCGGTTTGGCCTCAGCCTGTCTGGGTTGCGGGGCTTGCGCTTCTGGTGACCGCCCTGCTCGCTGGTTGTGGCGGGTCTTCGCCGGCGGAGGGTACTGACCCCTTTGATGCAAAGGAACGCGCAACGCAAGTCGAGCCTGAAATCGCTGCGCCATCGGGCCCGCCCCAAACGGCAGGTGCTGCGACGCTCGCGGCCTACGAAGCATTGTCGGGCGATGCCCGTGCGGGGCGCCGCGTGTTTTCCCGGTGCACATCCTGCCACGTGGTCAGGCCTGGGCTCAACGGGGTCGGCCCATCGCTCCACGGCGTGATCGATCGGCAATCGGCGGCCGTTCCGGGTTTCAATTACTCACGCGCCTTGCGGGGCGCGAACATCCTCTGGACCGAAGCGACACTGTACGAGTATCTGGAAAATCCCCGGCGATACGTTCCCGGCACAACCATGTCCTTCGCCGGCCTTCCGAAGCCCCAGGACCGGGCCGACGTAATTGCCTATATCCGCGAGGAATCAGCGAAGTAAAAGCCAGCATCACCCGATGCACGCTTTCGAACTCGCCCACATTCGCTCGACAATCGGTTGAACACTCCGCAGGGTCGTGTTGTTCTGATCCTCACGCAACGCAGAGAGGTGCGGCTGCCCATGCCTGCCTTCCCCTTCTCGGCCATTGTTGGCCAGGATGACTTGAAAACAGCGCTACTTCTGACGGCGATCGATCCAACGATCGGCGGCGTCCTGGCCATGGGCGATAGGGGCACGGGCAAGACCACGGCGATCCGGGCCCTCGCTGGGCTGCTACCCGTGCAGTCTGTCGTGAAGGGCTGCCCGTTTCGCAGCGATCCTGCAGACCCCGCGCCCGACTATCCAGGGCGCGACGGGAAGATCTACAAGACGCCGAAGATCGTTGAGGAAATGACGCCGGTCGTCACCCTACCGCTCGGCGCAACCGAAGACCGGGTCCTCGGCGCCTTGGATCTGGAACAGGCCCTGGTCAACGGTGAGATGCGGTTCGAGGCCGGCCTCCTGGCGAAGGCGCATCGGGGCTATCTCTATGTCGATGAGGTCAATCTGCTCGATGATTACCTGGTCGATGTGCTACTGGATGTGGCCGCATCCGGGGTCAACACGGTTGAGCGTGAAGGCTTGAGCCTAGTCCACCCTGCCCGCTTCGTACTCGTGGGGAGCGGCAATCCTGAGGAAGGCGATCTGCGCCCACAACTGCTCGACCGGTTTGGGCTCTCGGTCGAGGTGCAGACGCCAGAGGCGATCGAAGACCGGGTCGAGATCATAAAGCGCCGGGACGCGTTCGACTTGGATCCGGATGGTATGGTCAAGACGTGGCGCGCGGAGGATGCCGAGCTTCGGGAAATGATTACACGGGCCCAGCACCGTCTGAAGGACACAAAACGTCCAGATGCCATCGTCGAGATGGCCGCCCGTATTTGCCTGGCCGTCGGGTCCGATGGCCTGCGCGGTGAGCTGACGCTCATCCGTGCCGCGCGGGCGCTGGCAGCCCTCCACGGTGAATCCGAGATCTCTGCTGCCCATCTCAAGACCGTTGCGCCCTTCGTGCTCGGCCACCGCTTGCGCAAGGATCCGCTGGACGAAACCGGCGCGGCGATCCGCATCCAGCGTGCGCTTGAGACGGTTTCCTAGATCGTGTCGGTGGGGCGTAACCCGCAGGATATCGGCACGGCGGCAAACCGCGATGACGGAGCGGCATCGCTTGAGGCCGTCTACGCCCGCGGCGCTCAACGGTGGTCGAAAGCGGCGGAGGTTGCCACTCTGCTGGCGATCGATCCGCGTGGTCTTGGCGGTGTGCATGTGGTGGGCGGCTCTGCCCATGCGCAGAAGACCTGGTTGGACGGGCTGATGGGACAGATGCCCGGGCTTGTACCGCTGGTGATGGCACCTGCCTACGCGTCCACCAGCGCGCTTGTGGGCTCTGTCGCTATCGACCGGTCCCTTTCAGCAGGCGAACTGATCCCCGAGCCTGGCCTCATGACGCGCGCCGATGGCGGCGTACTCGTTGCGCGCATGGCCGACATGCTCCCAGCGGAAAGAGCGGCAATCCTGGGGACTGCGATGGACCAGGGGCGCGTCCAGATCGAGCAGGCCGGTCTGTCCTGTGAGGTGTCGGCTGCGTTTACGCTCGTCATGCTGGAAGGCGGCGAGGAGGAAACGCGTGTGGCGCCGGTTCTCACGGACCGTGCAGCCTTCCAGGTTGTACTGGATGGCATACCGACGCGCTGCATCGGTAGCCTGGAGACACGGGCTGACCAAGTGCAGGACGCGCGGGCGCTTCTTCCCAGAATTACGGTCCCGCCAGAGACCATCGAAGCCATCGCCCGCGCCTGTAGCGCGCTGGGGATCAAATCAGCGCGCGCCCCCCTCTTCACACTGCGAGCGGCCCGCGCCTTTGCCGCCCAGGACGGCCGTGTCACCGTTTGCAACGAAGATATCGAGGCCGCTGCGAGCCTTGTTCTGGCCCATAGGGCACGGGCGCTTCCAAGCCCCGAGGATGACGAGGCAGAAGCGAACAGCCCGGAGGATCCCCTTCCAGAGGCACCCAACGACCCAGCCGATGATCAGGAAAGCGAAACGGTGGATCGCCCGCTGGAAGACACGCTCATCGAAGCGGTGTCCTCGGCCGCCCTCGCGCGCGTCCTTGATGGGTTCGCGACAAACGGAACGTTGCAGCAGGCGCGCCAGGCCAAGGCCGGTCGCGCCGGGATGGAGGCACGGAAACAGGACAATGGCCGACCCGACCGCCCTGTGCCGAGGGAAAGAAAGCGAGATGGCCGGATCGATCTTCTGGCCACCCTGCAATGCGCTGCGCCATTTCAGAAATTGCGCAGCCGGCAGCGACCTAGCGCCACTCACCTGCATCTGAGACCTTCCGATCTACGCGTGAAAACATATCGCCATCGCAGGGAGACCAGCGTGATCTTCGTGGTCGACGCATCGGGGTCTTCTGCACTCAACCGGATCGGCGAAGCAAAGGGGGCGATCGAGCACCTGCTGTCCGATTGCTACAGCCGACGCGACCAGGTTTCGCTGATTGCCGTCCGGGGCCGCGAGCCCGAGTGCCTGCTGCCGCCAACGCGGGCCCTGACCCGGGTCCGCCGCGCCTTGGCCGCCCTGCCCTCCGGCGGCACCACACCGCTCGCGGGCGCACTGTTGATGGCGGGCGACCTCGCGCGCCGGGAGGCTCGTGCGGGCCGATCACCCTTCCTCGTCATCCTCTCCGATGGTCGGGGCAATGTTGCCCTCGATGGCAGCACGGACGCCGCCGCAGCAGAGACCGATCTTCAAAGCGCCGCCCGGCAAGCCGCGTCCTGTCATGCAAGGACGCTCTTTTTCGACACCTCCCGGCGCCCCAGCGAGCGGGCAAAAACCGTCGCTGCGGCCCTGAATGCGCAATATCGCCACTTGCCGTTCGCGTCCGCCGGGCTGATTTCGGGGGCTGTGCAAGCCAATCTGAAGGCCGCCCCATAGATGCCGGAGCTGCAGACACCGCCCCCTGCCCGTCCAGGATCGCCGTCCTTCATACAGCTTGCGCCCCATTGGCCCCATGCAGAAGCGAGCCGGTTCTTCAAGGTTGGCCGCATCACCTGGCATGTCCAGCGTCTCGGAAAAAGCGGGAACAGTGGGCGGCCACGCCTGCTCCTGATCCATGGCACTGGCGCCTCGACCCACTCTTTCATGGACATGCTGACCTTGGCATCGGCGGACCATGAAGTGATCGCAATCGATCTGCCGGGCCATGGTTTCACCCAAACGCCGCCCGCGCTCCGGCCAAGCCAGGACAATATCGCAACCGCGCTTGTCGAGTTGCTCGATGACATGGCCTTCGACCCAGGCGTCATCATCGGTCATTCCGCGGGCGCGGCCGTCATGCTTGCCCTGTCTCGGAAATTGTCGGCGCGGGACCGGCGCCTCGTCAGCCTGAACGGCGCCCTGACCCCCTTCCCCGGTATTGCCCAGGCCCTTTTTCCAGTGACGGCCCAACTCCTGACCCTCGGCGGCGTCACCGCGCATATTCTGTCCCAAAGCGCCCAGAACCGGTCGCGGGTTGCGAGTCTGCTTGAACAGACCGGCGGTGCGCCCGATGACCGCTTCATCGACGGATATGCCGCGCTGCTGAGGTGCAGGGGCCATGTGTCGGGCACGCTCCGTTTGATGGCGAATTGGGATCTGACCCAATCGGAGGCCCGCATTGGTCAGCTGGAAAATCCCATCCTTTTTGTTTCGGGCAGCCAGGATACCGCGGTCGACCCCAGCGATGGGGACCGGCTGGCCGCCCGCGCACCCCAGGGGCGGTCTGTCAGGCTCGACCGTGTGGGCCATCTTGCCCACGAGCAGGATGCCCAACGGGTCTGGGAAACGGTCGAACAATTCATTGAAACAGCGCCGGCCGAATGAGCCTTCCAAGGCAAGGTGAAACCGTGACACTCGTTTTGCGTTAGTCATTTTCCTTGCAGCACTCGCCGATACAGCGTTTACTAGGCGCACATGCTGACGACTTACGATGCTCTGTCCGGCCCCACAGGGGACAAGAAACGAAGCGCGGATGTGCCGTATGCAGCGGCGTCGAGGCCGAGCGACGGCGCGGGCCGATCGAAGGCCGTCATCATAGGATCGGGATTTGGCGGGCTCGCGGCCGCCGTTCGACTGATTGCCAAGGGCTACAGCGTCGAGGTTCTCGAGCGGTTGGAAAATGCCGGTGGGCGTGCGTCGGTTTTCCGCCAGGACGGTTTCACATTCGATGCCGGCCCGACGGTGATTACCGTGCCGCAGCTCTTCAACGATCTCTGGACACTTCTGGGTGAGCGTTTTGAAGATTATATCGACCTGCGCCCGATCGATCCGTTCTACAATATCCGGTTCAATGACGGGCGGATGTTCTTCTACAATGGCGACGCAGAGGCGATGGAGCGGCAGGTTGCTGCAATCAGCCCAGGCGACCTTGAGGGCTACCGCGCTTTCATGCGCCACTCCGATCGTCTTCGCGCGATTGTCTTCGATCAACTCGGCCACGTTCCCTTCACCTATCTTTCCGACCTCCTGAAGGTCACACCGGATCTTATTCGCCATGGCGGCCTCCGGCCCGTCTACAGTGTGGTTTCTGGTTTCGTGAAAGATGAGCGGATCCGGCAGATCTGCTGTTTCCACCCGCTCTTCATTGGCGGTAACCCACTGGCCGCAAGTTCGGCCTATGCCATGATCCCGTCGCTGGAACGGAAGTGGGGTGTGCATTTCCCCATGGGCGGGACCGGGGCGTTGGTGACAGGTCTCGTCGATCTCATTGAACGCCATGGCGGGCGCTTCCGCTACAAGGCGGATGTGGACGAAATCCTTGTTGAGCGCGGCCAAGCGCAGGGCGTGAAGCTCACCGATGGAACGGTGGTGAAAGCGGATATCGTCATTTCCAACGCCGATAGCGCGACAACCTATAACGCGCTTCTGAGGGCTCATCCGGCCCACCGGTGGGCGCCGGCTCGCCTCAAGCGGGCGCGGTACTCCATGGGAGTCTTCGTCTGGTACTTCGGCCTCGACCGGCGCTATGACAGCGTTGGTCAACACACCAAGGTGATGGGGGACGACTTCAACGCACTGCTGCGCTCGATCTTCAATAAGAGGTCGCTCAGCGATGATCTGTGCCTCTATGTCCATCGGCCGACGCAGATCGACCCGTCACTGGCGCCGCCGGGCTGTGACACCTATTACGCCCTCTCACCGATCCCGAACCTGTCTTCCGGTACCGATTGGGCAACCATGGCCGAGCCCTACAGGCAGCGGATTGCCAAACGCCTCGACGAAACCATTCTTCCCGGCTTCGAAAAGCACATCGTGACCCAGAGAATGATGGACCCACGGGATTTCGTGACCCGATACAGGGCGTACCGCGGTGCCGGTTTCTGTCTTGAGCCGATCCTGTCCCAGAGTGCCTGGTTTCGGCCGCACAACCGGAGCGAAAAGGCCGAGGGTCTGTTTCTCGTGGGCGCAGGAACCCATCCAGGGGCCGGCGTTCCGAGTGTGCTTTCGTCGGCCAGGACGCTGGAGCCGCTGATCCCGGCGATCCGAGGGCACGCATATGCAGGTGGAACACCGGCAGGGAGTGGGACGGATGGGTAAACTCTCGCTGCCGCACGCCGATGTTGAAGCGCTGCGGGCGATCATTCGCCATGGCTCGCTGAGTTTCTACACCGCCTCGCGTTTGTTGCCCGCCGACGTGAGGGATGGTGCCTTTGCAATCTATGCCTTCTGCCGGATGTCTGACGACACCATTGATTGTCCCGATGCCGGACCGGATTCTGGTGCTGAGGGCCTTGCCATGCTGCACAAGCGCCTGGATGCGGCCTATTCCGGACGGCCTTTCGACACGGTCATAGACCGCTGTTTCGCAGACGTTGTGACCCATCACGGTATTCCGCAATCCTATCCGGCGGCCCTTTTGGAGGGATTTGCCTGGGACATCGGCGGCCGGCGCTACGAAACCCTTGCCGATGTTCGGGCCTATGCGGCGCGCGTTGCTGGGACTGTTGGCGCGATGATGGCGGTTTTGATGGGCGCGAGGAGCCGGGCAGCCATTGCGCGGGCCTGCGATCTCGGGACGGCGATGCAGCTTACAAATATCGCCCGGGATGTGGGTGAGGATGCGCGAAATGGACGGCTCTACCTGCCGGAAGCCTGGCTGCGGGAAGCCGCAATTCACCCTGCAGACTGGCTCGACGCGCCAGAACCTTCCGCGCCCCTTCGCGTGGCGACCCGGCGGCTGCTTAAAGAGGCTGAACGGCTCTATCACAAGGGCTTTTCCGGACTGGAATACCTGCCCTCCCGATGCCGGCCGGCGATCAAGGCTGCGGGTCTCATATACCGAGAGATCGGCAGCCAGATTGCCGCCAACGGTTTTGACTCGGTCACCCGGCGGGCGGTCGTTCCGGGGAGCCGGAAGCTGCAATTGGTGATGCAGGCTTGGCCGCTTGGGTACCTCGCCGACACTGCCGATGCATCGCCGCCCCTGCCGGAGAGCCAATTCCTCGTCGATGCGCTGCCCGCTGAAATCCAGGCAGAGCAGGCTGGCGGACGGCTTGGACCGGGCGCAACAATGTTGGACCTTCTCCTCACGCTAAAGGCGCGGGAACAGGATCTTTTGAGCCCCGACCGGGTGGTGTCCTGACGGGAATATGGCACTATGAGCATTGCATTTCTCGTGGAGTTCGGCGTGGTCTTCGGCGGTTTCATTGCACTGATGGTCTGGGAGCTTTACCGCACCCACAAGGCCGCTGACGCGCAGAAATTGAAAGACCAGGAACGCGACACCTGACGGGCAACACGGCTGCCCCCCCAATTTCGGAGCGGCCCTGCAAGACGGTCGCTTCAGGATACCCCTGACGTTTCCTTCGCGCGCATGGCTGTGACACGGCTGGCGATTGTGCCGCCGCCATTGGGCAGGCGGGCCACCCAGAGGAGTGTCCAGAGCATCACGAGAAACGACGGGAGCGCCCAGACAGCCAGCGCCGCATTCAAACCGGATTGAAGCGCATGGGACCGTGCCGAAACCTCGGTCACATCGAGCGGTTCTCCTTGCCTCCCGCGCCTGCCTTCTCCCCTGGCGCCTCTCCTGGCCTCTTGGGTGGCCTGGTTGCGCTCGCCTGTCTGTGTAATCCTTGCTTCTGGTGGAGCGGCCTGCGCCTCGACAGCCTTCTGATACGCCGCGCTGCCATGGACGGTTCCGCCGATAAACCCCAGCGCGCCAAACATCACCGGGACCAGCACGAGGACCGCCCAAAGCGGACTACGCCGGGCGTCTGCCAAACGCCGCAGGTGCAGCGCCGCAGACATCAAAGCCGTCACCAGGATGACCAGGTGGACGGTCCATAGGGGCGGCACCAAGGCTGCCGCGTCATTTGCCCCCGCAGCGACCAACAAGGACAGCATCACCGGCGGGATCGTGAAAGCGGCCAGGCGAACCATGAACACGGCCGTCCACCCGCGCGTGAAATGGAGCCGCGTCGTTTTCCCGAGCGGGTTCAGAAAGCTGGGCCCCCAGCGCATCGCAGCCGGCGCATCGCGGGGGTCATCGATCCAGGGGCGGCCCGGATCGATCGGGCTGAACATGGCCGCGCTCCCGCCAGGCATGTCTGGCGCCAGAGGCGTTTCAGTGGGGGCGTGGGCGGCTGTTGCGGGGATCATGGTGGGCGTCTGGTCTTTCGAAAAAGGCTCGGTGATGGCGCTGGAGGCTGCGGCTAGCGGAACGTCTGATCGCCTCCGGGGGGCGGACCATGGGGGTTCATACCGGGGTCGCCCTGCAAGCGCGCAACGAGGAAGGCAAGCACGGCATTGGTGATCAGGAGCGACAGGAGTGCCGTGAACAGGATCTCACGGGCAAGATCCTGCATGAACACCACGGCATCCTCCATTCGGCCCCGGGTGAGCATGTCGGCCATCCCCTCCTGCAATTCGATCGCGCCCGGCGCCAGCAGGGGCGTCAGTATGGATTGCACCACCATGTCGAGGATCAGGTATGCGATGAAAATCAGCACAAACAGCCAGGCCGATAGCCCCCGGTCGTGCAGCCGTTTTCCGTAGACACAGATATAGCCATAGAAAACAGCGAGGCTGACCACGATGGAAACCGGCGCAAAGGCAAGGCTTCCGTAGACGCTCAGCACCTGATTCACGATGCTGACCCCGACCAGCAGGATCACGCCGCGCAGGAAGTCCCGTGGGCCGATCCGGCCGTTGGGCGAGAAAAGAAGGGTCCGCAAGGGCATGGGAACGAGGCACTCCTTTGTCCGGTGTGAGCCATAGCGTGTTCCATGGAATTTATCAATATTCGATAAATGTTGATCCGGTGTTTCTGAATTTCTCCCATTGGTCTTATGGCTTGTTGATATCGCTCACGGCGCGTGGCGCCTCCGCGGGGGCGGCGCAGGAGCGCCGGCGGCCGGTCGGCCTTGCGACGCTTTGCGTCGGGACGGGGCGCTGGTTTTCGGCTGTGCTCTTTTTCCGCGCTGAAATGGGCGCAGGCCTGGATTTCGGGCAGCCGGTCGCGTTTCCGCACGCGGGTTAGAGGTGGCGGATTCTGGGGTTGTTGTTGGGGGCTCGGCCCAGGGGTGGGGGTCTCGCTCGGCTTTGTTCGAGGATGGCGACGGCGAAGCTGTCGTGGAGCGCGCCGGGTTCGGTGCCGAACTGCTGGCCGCTGTGGGGGCCTCTGTAGGGGGGCGCGCGCAGGAGGCCGGGGCGGCGCCTTGCGAGGTGGTAGGCGAGGCGCCGGGCTCTAGCAGCGGGGTCATCGATCAGGGCTTTCAGGGCCGCGAGACGGTTCAGGAGGGGGGCGGCGAGTATGGGGCCGCTTGGCTGGATGTGGCCGGGATAGGATTGGGATTTGGCTTTTGATTTGGCTTTGAGCGCTTCGATGCGGGTGCGGTCGAAGGGGGCGCCGTTTGGGAAGATGCGGAGGGACTGGGTTGGTGGGCTGAGCGTGCGCTCTCGGGCGTAGCGGATGTGGGGGTGGTCATCGTTGCTGAGGGTGGGTTCGATCTCGAGAGCGAGGAGGATGAGCACACGTCTGATCCAGGACTCGAGCATGGCGATGCCGGCCTTCAGGCGTGCGGCCGCCGCGCGCGTGAGGAAATCGGGCGCGAGATGGAGATCATCGCGGCCCAGCACGCGGGTATACAACTGCTCGCCGAACGGGCGCAGCTCATCGATGGTGTCGGTGATGTTCGACATTGGAGGGCAGTATACCACTGCCGCGCAGGGGGAGGATAAGTTTAGGTAGAGTTCAAGGAATACAGGGTGTTGAGCGAAATAAGTGTGGGATAAGTTTTGATTGGGGATAAGGGTTTTAGGGCTGTATGCGGGTGGTGGGCGCATTGTGCGGGCGGTGACCCCGCCCCCTATCCGTGCTCGGGCGATCGATTTCATCGATCGCTGATCCTCGCACCCCACAAGGCGGGGGAGGCGCGTTGATTGAGACCGGGAAAGGCCCAGAGCCCTCAGCCGGATCCATCGCGTCGCAAAGGGCGAAGCCCGCAGCACAGCGGGAGATCAAACATAAAAAGCATCAAGCCTTGATGCGGCCCTGGACTTGTTTGCGGAATTTCTCGCCGTAAGGCGGGCGCATCATGGCCAGGATCTCGTTGCCGGTCTGGGTATAGATCGCCTTCTGGTGCGAGAACTCCTTGAACCCGTCATGGCCGTGATAGGCGCCCATGCCGGAAGGGCCGACCCCGCCGAAGGGCAGGTCTTCCTGGGCCACGTGGAAGATGACGTCATTGACCGTGACACCGCCCGACGTTGTGTTGTCGAGCACCATGTCCCGCTCTGCCGCGTCCTCGCCGAAATAGTAGAGGCCCAGCGGACGGTCATGGGCATTGATGTACGCCACCGCCTCGCGGGTCTCGGTGTATGACTTGATGGGCAGAACCGGGCCGAAGATCTCGTCCTGCATTACCGTCATGTCGTCGGTGGGATCGACCACAATGTGGGGCGGGATCTTGTGGTGGGGCTGTTGGTCGAAATTCTCGCCCTTGGGATTGATCTCGACCACCTCGGCGCCCTTGGCGCGGGCGTCCTCGATATAGCCCATGATGCGCTCGTAGTGGCGCTGGTTGATCACGGAGGTGTAGTCGTCATTGTCTTTGAGGCCCGAGGGGAACATCCGCTCCACGGCGGCCGTCGCCTCACCGACGAATTCGCGGGTCTTGCCCTCGGGAACGAAGGCATAGTCGGGCGCGAGGCAGATTTGTCCGGCGTTCAGGGTCTTGCCCGCCATGATCCGGCTGGCTGCTTTCTTCATGTCGGCGGACTGGCCGAGCACCACAGGGCTCTTGCCGCCGAGTTCGAGGGTGAGCGGGACGAGATTATCCGCCGCCGCGCGCATCACATGGCGGGCAATCGATGTGGCGCCCGTGAAGATGATGTGGTCGAAGGCCAACTTAGTGAACTCGGCGCCCACTTCCGGCCCGCCCGTGATGACCGCCACTTCTTCTTCGGTGAAGACCTTGGCGAACATCGTCTTCATCAGCTCGGAGGTATTCTCGGTGAATTCCGAGGGTTTGATCATGGCGCGGTTGCCGGCTGCGAAGATGCCCGCGAGCGGTGTGAAGGTGAGATTGACCGGGAAATTCCAGGGGCTGATCACGCCGACCACGCCCTTGGGCTGGTGCATGATCTGCGCCTTCGAACCGAGCAGTCCGAGGGGGAACTCGACCTTGCGCTTTTCGGGGCGCATCCATTTGCCCACGTGCTTCTTGGCGTGTTTGAGCGCGTCGATGGAGCCGGCAACATCGGTCAACCGGGACTGGTCCTTGGAGCGGTGGCCGAAATCCTCGGCGATGGCGTCTTCGATCTCCTGGCCATGGTCGATAAGGAGGTGAATGCACCGGTCGAGCCAATCGATGCGTTTCTCCAGCGAAGGGATTCCGTCGCGGATATGGGCCTGCTTCTGGCGCTCGAGGATCGTCGCCATGTTCGTGTCCGTGCTTCCGCCTTCTAGAGCCATCATTTCCTCCAAGCATTCAGGGTAAAGGCTCGCCGCCCACTCCGCATGAACATTACCGCAATTCTGCAGCCCGTAAATGGCATTCCGGGTGCCCGTCTTTGACCGCTGTTTCTGCGGGTGCGCTTTTTCCCGGGTGCCTTTGGGTCACAGGTTCCAATCGCCGGACCATCGGCTATTGTGATTGCGAAGCGTTGAGCCACAGCCAAGAAAAGACCGGAGGACCCCATGGCCTATGAAAAGATCACCTACAGCCTCGAAGGCCCGATTGCGACGATCACGTTCGCTGATCCATCGACCATGAACGCAGCGGGTATCGATACGGCCGAGGAATTGCTGCACGCCCTCGATCGGGCCGCCGATGAGGCCCGGGCCACGATCGTCACCGGTACGGGGCGGGGCTTCTGCTCAGGAGCCAATCTCGGCGCCAGTGGGATGCGCGAGGAAGCGGGCAGCGACGGAGGAAATGCCAACAAGTTCGATGCCGGCGCCGCCCTGGACAGCCACTACAATCCCCTCGTGATGGCGATGAAGGAGCACCCCCATCCCATCATCACGGCCGTCAACGGCGCTGCAGCGGGGGTCGGATGTTCCATCGCTCTCATGGGCGATATCATCATCGCGGCCGAAAGCGCCTATTTCCTGCAGGCGTTCCGGCGGATCGGTCTCGTGCCCGACGGAGGGTCGACCTATCTGCTTCCGCGCATGCTCGGACGGGCACGGGCCATGGAAATGGCGCTGATGGGGAACAAGCTGCATGCCGCAAAAGCCCTCGAGTGGGGCCTTGTGAACCAGGTGGTCGCCGATGATGCGCTCATGGGTGCAGCGCAGGAGACGGCCGAGAGCCTCGCCAACGGGCCGACCCAAGCGCTCTCGATGATCCGCGGTCTGATCTGGGATGCGGAAGACACCGACTTCGAGGGCCAACTCCACAAGGAGCGGGTGGCCCAGCGCGTGGCGGGCCGGACGACGGATTTCCGCGAGGGCGTCAGCGCCTTCCTGCAAAAGCGCCAGGCGAATTTTACGGGCGCCTGACCCTAAGAACCTATGCCGCTGAGGCTGCCGTGAGGCGCTCGGCGGCTTTCTCCCGGCCAATCAGTTGCAGCATGGCGCCCATGTTCGGGCCATGGTCACGGCCCGTGAGCGCCTTGCGAAGGGGCATGAAAAGCCCCCTGCCCTTGCGGCCGGTATCGGCTTTCAGCGCGCTCGTCCAAGCGCTCCAGGTTTCGGCGGTGATGTCACCGGCCGGGAGGCTATCGGCGGCGGCCCCTATGAACGCGCGGTCCTCGTCGTCGACGACGGGCTCGATGTCACCAAAGGCGATGTCCGCCCAGGCCTTTGCGTCGGAGAGCTTCTGGCAGTTCTCGCGAACCGTTTCCCAGAAGAGCGGCGTGTGGGCCGCGCGGGGGTCGAGATCGGCCAAGCGGTCTTTCACCGTATCGAAGGGCGAGCCATGCAGGAGTGCCGCATTGAGGCCCCAGAGTTCCGTTTCGTCGAAGCGGGCTGGGGCGCGGCCGATCTTGTCGAACGAGAAGGCATCGGCAAGGGCGTCCAGGCTATCGGCAAGGTCGACGGCATCAGACGTGCCGATCCTGGCAAGAAGGCTGGCAAGCGCCAGCGGCTCGACGCCGTCTTCGGCGAGCTGGCGAACAGAAAGAGAGCCGAGGCGTTTGGACAGACCCTGGCCATCGGCCCCCACCAGGAGCGGCGTGTGGGCCATGGCTGGCGCCTCACCGCCGAGCGCCTTGAAGATCTCGATCTGGGCGCCGGAATTGGTCACATGGTCTTCCCCGCGGACCACATGGGTAATGCCCGCGTCGATATCATCGACGACACTCGGGAGCGTGTAGAGATATGAGCCGTCGCCCCGGATCAGAACCGGGTCCGAAATCGAGGCCGTGTCGATCGATTGTGCACCGCGGACATGGTCGTCCCAGACGCAACGCTCGCCCGAGAGCTTGAACCGCCAATGGGGCGTGCGGCCCTCCGCTTCGAAGGCTTTCCGTTCCGCGTCTGTCAGGGAAAGGGCGGCCCGGTCGTAAACGGGCGGGCGGCCACGGCTGAGGGCGATCTTGCGCTTCCGGTCCAGCTCGTCTGCCGTCTCATAACAGGCGTAGAGCAAGCCTTGCTCTCGCAGTTTGTCAGCGGCTGCGTCGTAGTCGGCGAACTTTCCCGATTGCTTGAACGTGTTGTCCCAGGAAAGCCCGAGCCATTTGAGGTCGTCACCGATGCCCTGCTCGAATTCTGCGGTCGAGCGCTCAGTATCGGTATCATCGATGCGCAGGATGAACGTGCCGCCATGGCCCCTGGCAAAGAGCCAATTGATCAGGGCCGTGCGGACATTGCCCACATGGAGACGGCCGGTGGGCGATGGCGCAAAGCGGACGACAGGCGAAGACATGGCGGGTTTCCTAAACGGGGCGCGGCGAGACCTTGCCGCTGGCAATCGCATCCAATCGAGGCTGAATAAGCACCATCAGGCCGCAAGCCAAGAGGGCGAAGGCGCCCATGGCGGCAAGCTGGGTCGGGAATGGAATGCCCCCATCGATCAGAAAACCCGTGATCAGCGGTGAGGCCGCAGAGGAGGCGACCATGGCGGAAAAGGACAGCGCACGAATTTCGCCAAGATGGGCCGGCCCGAAGAGTTCCGGCCAGATCGCCCCCATCACCGTCGAGGCCGCCCCGCCCGTCAGCCCGATCAGCACCATCAAGGCGAACACGACCCACGGGCCGGAAAGCGCTGCGGCCAGCAGCAGTCCAAGGGCCATGGGCACGAGATAGACCGGCAACATGACCCGGGCGCTGAACCGGTCGACAAGGGCGCCCGAGATCAAGCCGCTCACAACCTGTGTCACCGCAAATGCCGTAAAACCCAAGGCAAAATGTGCCGGGGTCCAGCCCTTGATCTCGACCAGGTGGAGCTGGTGGAAGAACAAACCGGTCATCATGAAGGCCGGGCACAGCACACCCGCCAACATGCCGTAGAAGCTCAGCTCCCCGAGCACATCCCGGCGCCGCCAGGGGATGGGCGGGCTGGCGACGCGTGGTGTAGCCAATGGCACATCTGGATGGGCAGCTTGCGGGGTCCGGTCCTGTGCCAGCAGCACGAACAGGAGCGGCATCGCAAGGAGGCTGACCGCACCCGCGCCCATGAACCAGATGCTGCGGTCACCGAAGAGCGCCATCGCTGCAACGGCAAGGCTCGGCAGGACCGCTTCGCCCGCAGGATAGCCGAGCGAGACCAGGCTCACAGCCCTGCCCCGGTTCGCCTCATACCACCGCCCGACCGCCACCATGGCCACCTGGCCCATCATCCCCTGCCCGAAAAGGCGTAGCCCCAGAAAGGCGAGCACCAGCATCCAGACCGCATCGGCCAGCGCCATGACGAGGCATGCAGCCGTCAGCCCTAGCGCCACGATCAAGGCGGCCCGCCGCGTGCTCACATGGTCGACGATCTTGCCAAACTCCAGCAAGATCAGCGCACTCGCAAGCGTGGCGACAGCATAGGCCAACCCAAGCTCGCCATGGGTGAGGTCGAATCGCGTCCTGAGCGCCGTGTTCGACAGCGATATGAAGAACGTCTGCCCAAAACCGGAAAACGTCGTCAGCAAGAAGCCCGCAAACAGCCACCGGGCTTCGGCACGCATGAAAGAGATCATGACAAAAGCCCTATGGATAGCGCTTATCTGAACCGTTCAGACCCAGCACGCTGGAGGGAAACGACAGGTCGGCCGTGTGGGTGTGCAGTCGTTGAGGGCTAGAAACGCAATCTGATCATAAGCCTAGCACCAAATCCGGGCCAGGAAGAGTTCGAGTAAAACACGACCCAGACGGCTTAACTTGGCCCTCGCGCCTCCTGGCCAACCATCGCAGCGCGGCTGGGTTGATCCCGGGAGGAGACGTTAGCGTTTGCCTTTCCTCTTCATCAGCAGCGCGCGGAGTTTTTCATAGCGGGCGAACAGGAACTCCACCCGTTCGCGCTCGCTTTCGAAGGGCTGCTTGCGGTAGAGCCGGTCCACGGCCCGGTCGTTTTAGCGGTGGGCGCGGCGCAGGTCAGCCGGCATGGCGTCGGGATCATAGAGATCGGCCAGCGTCGCACCGGGATGGTTCTCGCGGGCGTCGAGTATGGCCTGCCCGGTCCCGGTGAGAGTGGCCTTGGACTTGTTGTCGAGGTCGGGCCAGGGGAAGGTGTTGTAGACCATACTGATAGAGTATCGGTAGCGGCTCTCCAATCGGCCGCCCACTGTACGCAGCCAGGCCATATGCATGGCGGATTGCAGGATGGCGAAGTCGGATTTGGTGGTGTCGCGAACAACAAAGAGAAGATCACTGGCAACTGTAGGCGGTTCGAGCCAGCCCATAGGCGCGTACTCACGGCGCTCCGACGAGACCTTCGGTATCGCCATGAATGAACGATCCGGCACCACCGTGACATGATACATCGTTGGAGTTTCTGCAAGTTTATGGGCCGAACTTCCAGGCTGAACGAGCTTGGCTTTGGGCCTGAGCCTATGCGGTACTTCACCTTTGCGATAAGCGCGCACTTTTCGTACGCGCTCGGCAACTGCGGGCATTGAACGGAGTCGCTCCGGTGAGATGTCGTGAAGGGCAAGAATCCAGCGCTCGCCGCCATTCAGAAACTCTTGTGAGCCCACATACGGCCGGAGGAATGGCGCTGCGCTTGGTTCGTCTTTTAAGAACCGCTCGCGTTCTTCGCCCGTCATGATGAGGTATCCGCCATCTATCGGCTTGGAGCCGATGACGACTTCGCCCCGTGCGTTCAAGGGATTTGACACG
Organism: Pseudomonadota bacterium; assembly: GCA_038745855.1. Classification (GTDB taxonomy): domain Bacteria; phylum Pseudomonadota; class Alphaproteobacteria; order Caulobacterales; family Hyphomonadaceae; genus UBA5336. The sequence continues at coordinate 34,302 of JBCDLC010000031.1, forward strand.
CTTTCAATGACGAGATGGCGATCAACCAGCCCCGATCCATCTGTGAGAAGGGGGGTCAGGACCTTATGCCCCGTCTCCTCTGGTTCGCCATTGATGTCGGGATAGGAGAAGAGCCGCTTTTCGGTAGGCTCATGTTCGCGCTTCACGAGCCCGATGATCACCACATGCACATGCGCCTTGCCACGGGCGTCCGACCCCCACGCGAAAGTCCGGTGGGCGAAACTGATCTCCAGACCGTGACGCTCGAACAAGAGGGGCCAGAGCTGGGCCACCTGTTCGCCCTGGGTGATGGAATTGGTCGCCACGAAGGTAATACCTTTGGGAAGGTCTGATCGGTTCACATAGTCGCCCGCCTTCAGGAACCATGCACAGACAAAATCCAGCGTGCCGCCAGACCCGCCAAGCTGGGCGATATCACGCACCTGCTGGCGCTGCGTGACGCTCTGGTACTTTGCACCCACAAAGGGCGGGTTCCCTAATACATAGTCGCAGCGCTCCGGCGCGATCACGGTTGCCCAGTCGATTTCCAGCGCGTCGCCGCGCACGATGTTCGCGGACTTCTTCAGCGGGATGCGGGCATAGTTCTGGCCGAAGGCGCGTGAGAGCTCATTGTTCAGGATGTGGTCCATCATCCACATGGCCGCCCGGGCAATCTCGGCCGGAAACTCGCCGATCTCGATGCCGTGGAATTGGTCCACGTCGACCCTTGAAAGTCCGCCTACGCCGAAACGGTCCAAATCCTCTTCCCGACCTGAGAGCAACGCTTTGAGAACTTCAATCTCCAACCGTCGCAATTCTCGATAAGCGATAATCAGGAAATTGCCGCAGCCGCAGGCCGGATCAAAAATGTTCAGTTCACCGAGTTTCTTGTGAAAGGTCCGAAGATAACCATCCCGATTCCGCTTTCTCGCTTTGATGCTTTCGAACTCCGCCCACAGGCCATCCATGAAGAGCGGGTTGATCACTTTCAGGATGTTTTTCTCGGTCGTGTAGTGGGCGCCCGCCTTTCGGCGCTCATCCTTGTCCATCACCGACTGGAACAGGCTGCCGAAAATGGCGGGGCTGATCGGCGACCAGTCGAACTGGCTTGCAATGATCAGGGCAGTACGCATCTCCGTGTCGAAGGAGGGAATACGCGTCGCCCCGCGAAATAGGTCGCCGTTGATATAGGGAAATGCGGCGAGATCCTCGTCGAGGCGGGTCTCGCGGCGGTCTTCCGGCGTGTCGAGGGTCTGGAATAATAGCGCCAGCTTGCCGCCAAGGTCGGAGCCATCCTCGGCGGTCCGCTGTTCGAGCCAGTCAAGGAACTGGTTGCGCGGCTGGAAAACACCCGTATCGTCGGCAAATAGGCAGAACACGATGCGGACGAGGAAGCGCTCGAGGTCGTCGCCCGTGAATTCCGCATCCTCTAGCCGGTCATGCAGGTTTCCAACAAGCTCGGCGGCCTGGATGTTGACCGGGTCCTGATCTTTGAAGGCGACTTTCTGCACGCCCATGATGAAGCCGAAGCGCTCCACATGGTCTGGCAGATCGGCCAGTTTAGAGCTGTACTTAGTGCGTTCCGACAGGTCGTAGAGGTCAAACGTCTGGAAATCACAGGCCAGGATGTAACGCGGGCGTTCATTTTCCTTCAGGCCGAGAAAATAGTCCTCAGCCTGAAACCGTGCTGCTGTCAGGTCGCGGCCTGCACTTTTCTGCTCAACCAGCAGGACTTGCGGCCAGAAAAGATCGATGAAACCGGTGTTTCCCGAAAGTTTGGCGACCCGCCGCTCGTAGGCTGCGACTGAGCGGCGCTTGACCCCGAATATGTTGAAGAACTCGTTGTAGAAGGTTTGGGTTTCGCCCTTCTCATAAGCGGCATCAGCGAATTCGGTTGCGAACGCAGCCGCTCGCGCGCGGATTTCATTCCAGCTTAAACGCACCCTTTGTCCCCATCAGCTTCCTTTTGACGGAGCATAAGGACGGATGGGTTAAAGTCTAACGTCTCCTTTTGCGCCCACAGTAGACGTCTAAAGCGACTAGCAGACCGGCTGCTTCCTGCGAGCACCTACCAGCCAACCAGCAGAGCGCACTGACCAACCCTGCCCCAACTCCACTCTCCTATCCGCGCCCTGCGCCTAGAACTCCACCTTCGGCGCGATCGAGAGCGCTTCCCTGGCTTCTCCCACGTCGAAGAAGCCGCGGGCTTCGAAATCGTACATGCCGGCGATGATGGAGCCGGGGAACTGTTCCCGGGCCGTGTTGTAGTCCTGGACGGCCGAATTGTAGAAGCGCCGCGCCGCGGCAAGCTTGTCTTCAATCACCGAGAGTTCGTCTTGGAGCTGGAGGAAGTTTGTGTTCGCCTTGAGGTCCGGATACGCCTCGGCCAGCGCAAACAGCCGGCCCAGCGCGCCCTGGAGAAGGCTCTCGGCCTGGGCCTGCTGGTCCGGACCGCTCGCCGCCACGGCCGTGTTGCGGGCATTGATCACCGCATCGAGGGTTTCCTTCTCATGGGCCGCATAGCCCTTTACCGTCTCGACGAGGTTCGGGATCAGGTTCTGGCGCTGCTTGAGCTGTACGTCGATATCGGCGAATGCCTGGTTACAGCGCTGCCGCTTCGAGACCAGACCGTTGTAGATCAGGATCACGCCGATCACGAGCAGAACGACGATACCGATTACGATATAAAGACCTTCCATCGGATGCTCCCGCTTTCCTCGTTGATCCTGACCGACCTGGGTTAAATCCCAATGGCACCTATCCGTTCAATCGGCCAGACCTTGGAAACCCTTTCGGAACCAGCTTGCCGGCCTGGGCGCGTTTGCCGATCCATTCCCGCCACTCGGGGATCCCCCTGTGCCTGCCCGCCGGATCGATGACGAACAGTCCGTCCTCGCTATCGAACACAGCAGCATCCTTCAGGGTGTCACCGCCGCGATAGGCCTGGAGCTTGACGCCCTTGCCGCGGGGCATCTCCGGCAATTCCGATGCTTCATAGACAAGAAGCTTCTTGTTGCTGCCGATTACCGCCACATGGTCTCCCTGGGCGATCTCGCAGACGACAAGGCGCCCATCGGACCCCACGGTGACAATTGCCTTGCCCGCCTTGCGCGTGGAGATCAGCTCTTCCTCCGGGACGATGAACCCATAGCCCCCATCGGATGCGACGATCCGCTTCCGTCCCTCGCGGAACGCAAAAAAGGTCACGATATCAACGCTGTCTTCCAGGTCGATCGAGAGGCGGATCGGCTCCCCATGCCCCCGCCCGCCGGGCAGCTTGTCCGCCGTCAGCGTGAAGGCCCTGCCATCGCTCGAAAGGATGATCACCTTGTCGGTGCTCCAGACCTCCTTGGCCAGGAACAGATCGTCCCCGTCCTTGAACTTGATCGCTTCGGTGTCGAGGCCATGGCCCTTCATGGCCCGGATCCACCCCTTGGCCGAAAGCACGACCGTCAGCGCTTCCTTCGGCGTTGAGGCTTCCAGCGCGGCGTCAAGATCGATGTCCGGCGCATCGCCAAATCCAGCCCGGCGGCGCCCCAGCTCCGTCGATGGATCAAACGCCTTGCGCGCTTCTGCGAGTTGTTCCGACACCTTGCCCCATTGCAGCGTTTCCGATCCCAGGAGCGCGTTGAGGCTCTCACGCTCATCGGACAGCGCCTTGTGCTCGTTACGGATCTCCATCTCTTCAAGCTTGCGCAGGGCCCGCAAACGGAGATTGAGGATCGCTTCGGCCTGCACCTCGGTGAGCGTAAACCGGTCGATCAGTTCCTGCTTCGGCTCGTCTTCCTCGCGGATGATCCGGATCACCTCATCGATGTTGAGATAGGCGATCAGATACCCATCAAGCAGGTGCAGCCGCTGCTCGATCTTGCCAAGCCGGTGCTTCGCGCGGCGCTGGACCACCTCTCGGCGGTGGTCGAGATAGGCCCGCAGGACCGGCTTGAGCCCCATCACCTGGGGCGCGCCCTGGTGCAGGACATTCATATTCAGCGAAAAGCGCGTCTCGAGATCGCAAAGCTTGAACAGGCTCTCCATCATCACTTCGGGGTCCACGGTCTTGGACCGGGGCTCGAGGATCAGGCGGACGTCTTCCGCGCTTTCGTCGCGCACATCGGCAAGCAGCGGCACCTTGCGCGCCTCGATCAGCTCCGCGATGCGTTCGATCAGCTTGCCCTTCTGAACCTGGTAGGGAACCTCCGTGACCACCACCTGCCACGTGCCGCGGCCCAGATCCTCAACCACGAACCGCGCGCGCAGGCGGAAACTCCCGCGCCCCGTCTCATAGGCCTCACGGATCGCGCCGCGCGGCTCCACGATCACGCCGCCCGTCGGAAAGTCGGGCCCGGGGACGAGCTTCAATAGGGCATCGGTGCTGGCGTCAGGCGTCTTGATCAGGAGCTGAGCGGCATCGATCACCTCTGCCACGTTATGGGGCGGGATCGACGTTGCCATGCCCACCGCGATCCCCGTCGCCCCATTGGCCAAGAGGTTTGGAAAGCCCGCAGGCAGCACCACGGGCTCGGAATTCAGCTCATCATAGGTGTCGCGGAAATCCACGGCGTCTTCGTCGAGCCCCTCTAGGAGGAGCTTCGCCGCATCCGTCATCCGGCTTTCGGTATAGCGCATGGCGGCCGCGGCATCCCCATCCACATTGCCGAAATTGCCCTGGCCATCGACGAGGGGATAGCGCACCGAGAAATCCTGGGCGAGGCGCACCAGCGTATCGTAGATCGCATTGTCGCCGTGGGGGTGGTAGTTCCCCATCACCTCGCCAACGATCTTCGCACATTTCCGGTAGGCGCCGTCGGGGTTGAGCTTCAGCTCGCGCATGGCGTAGAGGATGCGCCGCTGCACCGGTTTCAGCCCATCGCGCACATCGGGCAGCGCCCGCGCAGTAATCGTGGAGAGCGCGTAAGCAAGATATCGCTTGGAAAGCGCCTCGCTCAGGGGTTCATTGACGATCCTGCCGGGATCCTGGTCGATGGTGTCGGACATGGTGTCTGCCTCCCCGCGGCGCATTCTGGCGCAAGCCTATGATCGATTCTCTCGATCCAGTTTAGCAGAGAGGGCGCTTTGGTTAAGGAAGAGCTGTCATCGGCAGACCGGGCGAAGGCCATCGGCGCGTTTCTCGTGGCCGTTCTCGTCATCGGAACCGCGCTCCACTACACCCTGCCCTCCCAGCATAATCCCTTGCGGACGCTCGACGTGCGCGCGCCCATCGGCTTTGCGACCTATGGCAAGCTGACACGGGCAAAATACAGCCCCCAGGCCTGCTTTGCCGCCCTGGACGCGGGCGGGTTGGAGTATGAACGCATCCCCGACAGGGAAACCGGGCGCAATTGCGGCTTCAGGAATGCCCTGGCGCTCCAGAAATCGCTCACCCCCTATGGCGGCGCCGCCGTCTTGCGCATGACCTGCGCCCAGGCCGCAGCGGTGCACATCTGGGAGCGCCACGTGGCGCGGCCCCTCGCAGAAGAGATCCTGGGCGCGTCCCTCACGCGGATCGATACGTTTGGCACCTTCGCCTGCCGCAATGTTGCGGGCTCGCGGCGCCGGTCCGAACACGCCACAGCCAACGCCATCGATGTGTCAGGGTTCCGGCTCGACGACGGCCGGATCATACGGGTCATCGACCATTGGCGAAAGGACACCCCCGAAGGCCGGTTCCTGCGCGAGGTCTTCCAAGGCGGATGCCGCCTCTTCTCCGTCAGCCTCGGCCCCGACTACAACGCCGCCCACCGCGACCACTTCCACTTCGATATGGGCCCTGGCGACACCTGCCGCTAAGGGTTTTTGCGTTGATCCCCCGCTTTACACTTTGATCCCCCGCTGGGCTTGCGGGCTTCGCCCTCCGCGACGCGATGGATCCGGCTGAAGGCTCTGGGCCTTTCCCAGTCGCAACGACCGCGCCGCGCTGCCCCGCAGGACACTCACAGGTGTAGGATAACTTCGCGCCTATCCACGCCCCGCACCCTGTAATCGTTGCAAAAACTCGGCGCTTATCCGACCGATCCACGCCCGTGATAAGCTTCCACCAAATGTCGAACATCACCGACACCATCGAAGAGCTCCGCCCCTTCGGCGAGCAGCTATACACCCGCGTGCTCGGCCGAGATGACCTCCATCTCGCGCCCG